>DASRFX010000039.1:0-73475 GCA_035651335.1 Reyranella sp.
TCTCACCAGGGGGGTGGGGGTGTTCCGTGAGACTCGAGCGAGAAAGCCTTATGCCATCGGCATCCGAGCTGTCTCAGGCCGGTGAGATTCGAGGCGAATCTGTCTCAAGCTCGTGGGAAGTGCTCTAGCGCTTGGCCCTGAGGGCGGTGCCATCGCCGGTCCCCAGGCGCTCGAAGCGCACGCCGAACACGGCATCTAGCCTGGGATCGTCGATCAGCTTCTGTGGCGGCGCGTCGGCAACGACCGCGCCGCGGTCGAGCAGGATCACCCGGTCGAACGAGCGGAACGCCAGATCTAGATCGTGCACCACCACGATCGACAGCCGCTCGCGGCCGCGCGCGGCCAGTGCCTCCGTGACGTCGAGCCGGTGACGGATGTCGAGCGCTGCCGCCGGCTCGTCGGCCAGCAGCACCGGCGGGTCGGCGACCAGCACCATGGCCAGCAGGACGCGGGCGCGCTCGCCGCCCGACAGGGTCGACCAGCGTCGCTCCTGGAGGTTCGCGAGTTCATAGGTCGCCATCGCCTTCCCGATGGCAGTGGGGGCCAGGTTGCTGTGGCGCGCCGCGCCGATCCGCACCAGATCGCCGACGGTGAAGTCCCAATGCGGCTCGAAATGCTGCGGCAGGAAGCCGATCTCGCGGGTCCGCTCGGCCGGCGCGATGGCGGCAACATCGCGGTCGCCCAGCCGCACATGGCCGCTGTCCGGCGTCTCGAGCGCGGCGAGCGTCTTCAACAGGGTGCTCTTGCCCGCGCCGTTGGGCCCGATCAGGGCGACCGATTGGGCTTTGTCGAACGCGAGCGACACGTCCGCGAGCACCATGGTCGTGCCGCGGCGGATCGTCAGCTTCTCGGCAGTCAGCCTCATGCGCGCAGCCTGCGCGCCAGGAGGACGATGAAGAACGGACCGCCGGCAACCGCCGTGACGAGACCGAGCGGGATCTCGGCGGGCGGCAGGGCTGCGCGCGCGATGGCGTCGGCCAAGGTCACGATGATGGCGCCGACCAGCGCCGACGCCGGCAGCAGCGGCCGGTGGAGCGGGCCGACCAGCCAGCGCGCGATATGCGGCGCGGCAAGTCCGACGAACGCCACCAGCCCGCCGAACGCCACCGCTGCCGCCACGACGATCGAGCCTGCGAGCACGGCAAGGGCAACGAACCTCGTAACATGCAGGCCGAACGATTTCGCCATGGTCTCGCCCAGTCCCAGCAAGTCGAGCCGGCGGGCGAGCAGCGAAGTGAGGCCGACACAGAGGAGCGTGATCGCCGCCAACAGATCGAGCGTGCGCCAGGTCGGAGTCTGGATGCCGCCCAGCACCCACGACATCACCACCTGCAGGCTCACGGTCTCGTCGGATAGTGCCAGCATCAGGAACGAGCGCAACGCGCCCAGGATCGCCGCGACGGCGACGCCGGCCAGCAGCAGGCCCGCCGCGTCGACCGCTCCCGCAACCCGCGAGATGCCGAGAACCAGCAAGGTGGCCGCCCAGGCGCCGGCGAAGGCCAGCACCGGCAGCAGCACCGCTTGCGGCATCAGGAGCGGCACCAGCAGCGCAACCGTGGCGCCAAGGGCGGCGCCGCCGGCAGAGCCCAGCAGATAGGGCTCGGCGAGCGGATTGCGGAACACGCCCTGGAAGATGGTGCCGCCCAGGCCCAGCAGTGCGCCGACCAAGGCGGCCGCCAGCACGCGCGGCAGGCGCCACTCGAACAGCAGCCGGCTGCGCAGGCTGTCATCGCCGGTGAGGGCGAGCCATAAGTCAGCCGGGCTCGCCCACATATTGCCGGCGGCGGCGGCAAGCACGATTGCCGCCAGCAGGAGGACGCCGAGGCCGAGCCAGATCTTCATGGCGTCGCCGGCGGATGAAGCCGCGCCGCCAGCCGCTCGATGCCGTCGATCGTGCGCGGGCCGGGGATCAGGAATTCGGCGCGCTGCACGGTGAAGGCATGGCCGGTCCTGACCGCGCGCAAGTCGGACCAGCCGGGCCGCTCCGTCAGCTTCTCGAGGTCGCGTTCGCTGCCCGCCCACAGCAGCACATCGGGGTCCGACTCGAGGATCGCCTCGGGCGAGACCTGGCCAAGTCGGGCCGTGCCCGCAAGCGCAAAACGGCCGCCCGAGCGCACGATGGCGTCGCCGGTGTAGGTGCCTTGGCGCGCCACCAGCATCAGCCCGTTGCCGACCTGTCCCGTGATCATGACGACGCTCGGCGTCTTACGGCCGGCGAGGCGGGCGCCGACTTTGTCGAGCCGTGCCTGCAGAGCGCCCGCGACCTGGTCGCCGCGCTCGGCGACGCCCGCGACTTTGCCGACCAGGCGGATGTTGGCCAGGATCTCCGGCACGTCGCGCTGCAGCAGCACGAGAACGGGAATGCCGAGCCGCTCCATCGGATCGACGAGCTGGTTGGCGGCCTGGCGCGACGGCGTCACCACCAGCAGGTCAGGCTGGAGCGCGACCACCGCGTCGACGGAAAAGCCCAGCCGGCCGCCGACCAGCGGTCGGTCGAGCACCTCCGCCGGATAGCGCGTGTAGGCCTCGATGCCGACGATGCGGTCCGTGAGTCCGAGGGAGGTCACGATCTCTGTGTTGGAGGCGAAGATCGGAATGATCCGCCGCGGCGGCGTCTCGATCCGGACCTCGCGGTTGAAGGCGTCCCTCACCGTAAGCGGCTGGGCTAAGGCGGGCAGCGGCAGCCCCGCCAGCGCCATGACGGCAAAAGAGACCAACCGCATCAGAAGCGCACCCGGCCGCCGACGAAGAATTCGCGGCCCGGCATGGAGTTGCCGCACGAGCCGTTCTGTACGGAGAACTTGGCCAGGCAGGGCACCGAGTCGGTGACGATGAAGATCGGGCTCTGGTTCTCGTCGGTGATGTTGTTGATGCCGCCGAACGCGGTGATGCCCTTGCGCACGTCGATCTCGCCGCGCCAGTTCAGCACCCAGAACGGATCCTTGCGATAGACCGTCGTGCTCACGATCTGGCCGGGGAAGTACAACGGGTTGAGCGTCTCCTCGGTGTTGTAGTACATCGGCCCGCGCAGCAAGGCGATCAGCTGCGTGTTCCACGGCATCTCGCCGTCGATGCGGGCGTAGCGTGTGCCGAGCGAGGCCTCGTATTCGTAGACGCGCGTGGCTTGCAGCGACTTGGCCTGCGTGCCGTAGGCGCCGTAGTCGGTCATGGTGAAATTGTAATAGCCGCTGCCGAACAGGCTCCATTGGTCGCCGGCCCGCAAGTCGAAGCCCAGGGTGCGCCCTGCATCGACCTCGCCTTCAAGCTCGATGCCTTGCATGACCAGGTCGCCGGGATTGTTCTGGAACTGGCTGATGGTGACGGCGCCCGCGACCGACGTCACGACCGACCGGATGCGGTTGCTGATCATGTTCTGGAACAGCGCCACGTCGAGATGCGCATTCCTATCGGTCAAGGTGGCGCCCACTTCGATCTGCCGGCTGGTCTCGGGCACCAGTCCCGGATTGCCGAAAATGGTGTTGCCGGCCGGTGTCGTCGTGAAGTTCGAGCCGAGCTCGGTCGCCGTCGGCGCGCGAAAGCCGCTCGAGATGCCGATCCTGGTGTTCAACCAATCGGTCGCCTTGTAGGTGGCGCCGGCCGAATAGGTGAGTGCCTGGTAGACAACCGAGTTGGGCACCAAGGTCGTGAACGGCGTGACCAGAGTGGTCGTCGTGCCCGATGTCGAGCGTACGCCGCCCCGGACCACCACCTTGTCGTCGAAGAATTTCTGCGAATCCTCGGCGTAGAACGCCCAGACGTTGTCGGTCTCGTTGTTGTCCTGCGGCGAGACCTGCGCCACGACCGTGCTGAGGCCGGCGCGCGCACGCCATGAGGTGATCCAGCTGCGCTCCCAGTCGATGCCGAGCAGCAGCTCGTTGCCTGTGACCATGCGCAAGCGCGGCTGGAAGCGCGTGCCGATGATGTCGATCTCGCGGTGATTGTGGTCGAGCGCGATGCCGCTCACGACGGCCGGATTGTTGAGATCGTCGACGTCGTGCACGGAATAGCCCTGGAACATCAGGCCGCCCCAGCCGTCGCCGAACTCGCCGTTGTAGGTGGCGTCGAGCGATTGGTTGTAGCGCGTATCGAAAGCAAAGATGTTGGCGGAGGAGCCGCGGAAGCCGGTGTTGTAGACGCCATCGGTGCGCGCGGTGATGTCGATCCGGTGCCTGTCGTTGATCTGCCAGCCGAGCGAGACGGTGCCGCCTTCGCGATTCCACGCCGTGTTCTCCTCGCTGCGCCCGCCGCCCACCTGGTAGTTGCCGCGTGTGCCGCCGGCGAGGCCGACATACCAGTCGAAGCCCTGGGCGCGGCCGCCGCTCTGCGCCTTGCCCGCGGCCAGGCCCCACGAGCCGGTCGTGGCCTCCAGCATGGTGCCGGGCGCGGTGCGGCCGGTCTTCATGATGATGTTGACGACACCGCCCATGTTCTGGCTGCCGTACACGACCGACGACGGCCCGCGCACGATCTCGATGCGCTCGACGTCGGCCAGCGACAGCTTGGAGATGTTGGCCGTGCCGGCGCGGTGGCCGTTGATCAGCACCAGCACCTGGCTCTTGTAGTCTCGGCCCTGACCCTCGGTGGCGCCGCCGCGGATGTTGAGCGAGGTCTGACCCGCGGTCCATTCGCTCAGGAACCCTACGGCGTTTTCCGCCAGGATGTCGGTGATCGACCTGGCCGACGATTTCTCGATCTTCTGCTGGTCGATCAGCTGGACCGTGCCGGCGAACTGCGTCACCGGCTCGGGCCGGCCGGTGGCAGTGACGACGATCTCGGGCATCGTCGTCGTCCGTCCGGTTTGTTGTTGGGCAAAGGCCGGTGCGATGAAGGCCGCGCCGCAAAGCCAGAGCAGCGACTGGTGAAAAGAGGACAAGGGACGACTCGCGGTACATCGATGGTCACCGCGAACCTCCACCGACCCGTCCTTCGCTTGCGCGCCGAACCGGCCGGTTTCTACATCGGGGCACCCCGCCCAATGCATTCGCGTGTGACCGCGGTTAGTGGCAGGTCTCCTGGCTTGCGGGTCCTTGCTCTCGACCACCTTCCCGGGACCGAAGTCCCAGTGGTTACACGGTCGCGAGCTCGCCGCTCACAGTTGCGGGGGCAGCCGCGGCATGCACCGCGTTCCCTTTTGATCCCTTGCGGGAACCACTGCGGCGACGATGGCAGTGGTTCTGCAACGCGTCAAGGTTGTGGAGACTTCAGGGTCTGAGGAAACCCACGGTCTTGTAGACCTCGGCCAGGATCGGCGCGGCGAGCGCCCGGGCGCGCTCGGCGCCGTTGCGCAGGATCGCGTCGACATGGCCCGGGTCCTTCATCAGCCGCTGCATCTCCGCGCCGACCGGGCCGAGCTTGGCGACCGCGAGCTCGGTCAACGCCGCCTTGAACTCGGAGAATTGCTTGCCGGCGAACCTGGCGATCGCTGCATCCTTCTCCTCGTCGGCGAGCGCCGCGTAGATGCCGAGCAGATTGTCGGCGTCGGGCCGCTTCTCCGCATCCGCCGCAGTCTCCGGCATGGGGTGCGGATCGGTCTTGGCGCGACGGATTTTCTGGGCGATGGCGTCGGCATCGTCGGTCAGGTTGATGCGGCTGAAATCCGACGGGTCGGACTTGCTCATCTTCTTGGTGCCGTCGCGCAGGCTCATCACGCGCGTCGCCGCGCCGAAGATCAGCGGCTCGGTCACCGGGAAGAAGTCCGGCACGCCAAAATCGTTGTTGAACTTGATGGCGATGTCGCGCGTCAGCTCGAGGTGCTGCTTCTGGTCTTCGCCGACCGGCACGTGCGTTGCCTTGTAGACCAGGATGTCGGCGGCCATCAGCGCGGGATAGGCGAACAGGCCGAGCGAAACGTTCTCGCGGTCCTTGCCCGCCTTCTCCTTGAACTGCGTCATGCGGCTCATCCAGCCCATGCGCGCCACGCAATTGAAGATCCATGCAAGCTCGGCGTGCTCGGGCACCATCGACTGGTTGAAGATGATCTGCTTCTTGCCGTCGATGCCGGCGGCGAGGAACGCCGAGGCGATCTCGCGCGTCTGGCTGGCGAGCTGCTTGGGGTCCTGCCACACGGTGATCGCGTGCATGTCGACGACGCAGTACAGGCACTCGTAGTGGTCCTGCAGGCGCGCGAAATTGCGGATGGCGCCGAGATAATTGCCGAGATGGAGATTGCCGGTGGGCTGGACGCCCGAGAGGATGCGGCCCTTCAGGCCCTTGGCGACGTAGGGCGCGAGATGCGGACTGGGCGCGGTCGCGGCAGTTGCTGCGTCAGGCATGGATGTGGACTCCGTCAGAGGTCGAAAGCGCGGACCTTTGGACGGCCGCGCACCCCGCCGGTGGAGGGCGAAGGGGCCGCGGATATCGCCCAGATGGCGGGCGAAATCAAGGCATTGTCGTTGACGACGCCGGCTTCGCCTGTTCCCATTCCGTCGGGACTTGCACGCATCTTGCACCATAAGCGGGAGCGGCGGTCCTGGGGCGGCATCGATGTCTAATGGGAGCATCCGATGAACGAACAAGCTTTGCGCGGACTGATCGACAAGGTGAAGGCGGGCCGGCTCTCCCGGCGCGCCTTCGTGCAACGCATGGCGGCGGTTGGCCTGACCGCGCCGATGGCGACGCAGTTGCTGGCTTACGCCGGCGTGGCGATGGCCCAAACCAAGGCGCCGGCCTACAAGCCGACGAAGCGCGGCGGCGGCGGCCTGCTGCGCGTGCTCTGGTGGCAGGGGCCCACCCTGCTCAATCCGCACTTCGCCACGGGCACCAAGGACCAGGACGGCTCACGCCTGTTCTACGAGCCGCTCGCCGGCTGGGACGCCGACGGCAATCTGCGCCCGATCCTGGCCGAGACTGTGCCCGGCCGCGAGGACGGCACGCTCGCCGCCGACGGCAAGTCGGTCATCTGGAAGCTCAAGAAGAACGTGACTTGGCACGACGGCAAGCCGTTCACCGCCGACGACTGCGTTTTTACTTGGCAGTATGCCAAGGATCCGGCGACAGCAGCGCTGACGGTGGGCTCCTACAAGGACGTGACGGTCGAGAAGATCGACCAGTACACAGTGAAGGTGAATTTCCCCAAGCCGACGCCGTTCTGGGCCGACACCTTCGTCGCCGCGGCAGGCTGCATCCTGCCCAAGCATCTGTTCGAGGCCTACATGGGAGCCAAGTCCCGCGAAGCGCCGACCAACCTGGTGCCAGTCGGGACCGGCCCCTACAAATTCAAGAGCTTCAAGCCGGGCGATCTCGTGACCGGCGTGATCAACGACAAATACCATCAGGAAAACCGGCCGTACTTCGACGCGATCGAGATGAAGGGTGGCGGGGACGCCGTGTCGGCCGCGCGCGCGGTGCTGCAGACCGGTGAATACGATTTCGCCTGGAATCTGCAGGTCGAGGACGAAATCCTGCAGAGGTTGGAGAAGGGCGGCAAAGGCCAAGTCGTCTTCGCCAAGGGCGGCGGCTGCGAGCACATCCAGCTGAACCAGACCGATCCGTGGACCGAGGTCGATGGCGAGCGCTCGAGCCTCAAGACCAAGCATCCGACTCTGCAGTATCCGGAGGTGCGCCAGGCGCTGGCGCTGCTGGTCGACAGGGACTCGGTGGAGAAGTACATCTACGGTCGCACCGGCGTCGCCACTGCGAACTTCGTCAACGGCCCGCCGCGCTTCACCTCGAAGAACACCAAATACGAGTTCAACATCGACAAGGCGAACGCCGTTCTCGACAAGGCCGGCTGGAAGAAGGGTTCCGACGGCATCCGCGAGAAGGACGGCAAGAAGCTCAAGTTCGTCTACCAGACCTCGATCAACCAGCCGCGACAGAAGAACCAGGCCATCGTCAAGCAGGCCTGCCAGAAGGCCGGCATCGAGATCGAGGTCAAGGCGGTGGTGGCGTCGGTGTTCTTCTCGTCGGACGTCGCCAACCCGGACACCTACCCGCATTTCTATTGCGACCTGCAGATGTACAACAACGGCCCTCAGCAGCCCGATCCCGAGGTCTACCTGCGGCAGTTCCTGTCGAACGAAGTGGCGAGCAAGGCCAACAAGTGGCAAGGCCGCAACATCACGCGCTGGCGGAGCAAGGAATACGACGACACGCACAATGCAGCGCAGGTCGAGCTCGATCCGATCAAGCGGGCAGCGTTGTTGATCAAGTGCAATGACCTTCCGGTCGACAACCACATCGTCATCCCGGTGGTCGCCCGGCTCGGCGTCGCCGGGGTCAAGCACAAGCTGGTGGCCGAGCTCAGCGGCTGGGACAACAACACCTGGAGCCTGGCGAGCTGGTTCCGCGAGGCCTGACGGACGGCTTGTCCTGCCAAAAAGGGCGTGCGAACTAAGCGGCATGTCAGACCTGCCGCCGATCGAATTCGCCTTCCCCGACCTGCGCAAATGGGAGAAGGGTGCCGCGCCCTACATCCACGTCATCGAAAGCGGCAGGGCGGGGCCGGCCGTGATGGTGACGGCGCTGACGCACGGCAACGAAGTGTCCGGCGCCGTCGTCGTCGATGCGCTGCTGTCGGCCGGCCTGAAGCCGCGCAGCGGCACGCTGATCTTCTCGTTCAACAACATCGAGGCCTACCATTCGTTCGATCCGCGCACGCCCTTCAAGTCGCGCATGGTCGACGAGGATTTCAATCGTACCTGGGGCCGGCTTGACCAGCCCGCCAACACGGTCGAGACGCGCCGCGCCCAGGTTGTGAAGCCGTTCGTCGAGCGCGCCGACTTCCTGCTCGATCTGCACTCCATGCACGACGACGGCGTGCCGCTGATGCTGGCGGGGCCGCTCGACAAGGGCATCGCGCTGGCCAGGAAGGTCGGCGCGCCGGCCGATATCGTGAGCGACGCGGGCCACGCCGCCGGCATGCGCATGCGCGACTATGGCGGCTTCGGCGATCCCAGGAGTCCCAAGAACGCGCTGCTGATCGAGACCGGCCAGCACTGGCGGGCGTCGTCGGTGACGGTCGCCAAGGACGTCACCGCGCGCTTTCTCGTCGCGACCGGGATCGTCGAGCCGGTCGATCTGCCCGGCGGCTGGAAGCAGCCCGATCCGCCCAGCCAGCGGGTGGTGAAGGTGACGCAGGCGGTCGCGACCAAACGCGGCAACTTCAAGTCGGCGCGCAAGTTCGCCGGTCAGGAAGTGATCGCGAAGGCGGGCACGCTACTGGGCCACGACGACGGCGAGCCGGTGACCACGCCCTATGACAATTGCGTACTGGTGATGCCGGCTTCGAACCGGCCGCTGCGGCCAGGCGTTACAGTCGTTCGCCTGGGCCGTCTGGAGTGAGATCAGCCGCTGCCAGGGCGCGGCGGCGACGCAGCACGACGCGCAGCTCCGACAGCCTCAGCACACCGAGCGCCGCACCGAGCAGAAGGTAGACGACGGCGCCGGCGACGCAGACGGCCGCAAGCGCGGCGATGCCGGCGAGATTTTGATGGGCGAGCGCGGGCTTGAGCCCCACCGTCGTAAACCACAACGCGAGACCCATGCCTGCCGTCGCGGCGACGATGCGTGCGCCGCGCGACAGCAGGCGCGTGTCGGGCACCAGATGGCCGCGCCGCATGAGGACGCCGCCCAGCAAGAGCGCGTTCAGCCAGCCCGACGCCGAGGAGGCGAGCGCGATGCCCACCTGGTGCAGGCTTGTGCCGAACAGGAAGGCCGCATTCAGCGCCACGTTGACGGAGATGGCGACGATCGCGACGTAGAGCGGCGTCTTGGTATCCTGGCGGGCGAAGAAGCCCGGCGTCAGTGCCTTCACCAGCACGAACGCCGGCAGGCCGATCGCCAGGGCAGCGAGAGCGCCCGCCGTGCGCACCGTATCATCCGGCCCGAATTTGCCGCGCTCGAACAGGATACGGATCAGAGGCTCGGCGAGCTGCCACAGCGCCAGCGCTGCGGGCAGGCTGAATAGGAAGCCGAACTCGATGGCGCGGTTCTGGTTGGCCATCGCGGCTTCGCTATGGCCGGCGCGCAGCTGGCGCGACAGCAGCGGCAACAAGGCGGTGCCGATGGCGATGCCGACCACGCCGAGCGGCAGCTGCGCCAGACGGTCGGCGTAGTACAGCGCCGAAATCGTGCCCACCGGCATCAGCGAGGCCCATAGCACGTCGAGCATGACGCTGATCGTTTGCACGCCGCCGCCGATGGCGACCGGCGTGGCGAGTGCAATCAGCCGCGCCACCAGCTTTGTCCAGCGGGGCCGCACCAGCTTCATGCCGACGCCGTCGCGTGAGCAGGCAGCGAGCAGCCAGAGCCATTGTACCAGGCCGCCGATGGCGACGCCGAGCGCGGCGGCATAGCCGCCGTTGGGCAGGAACGGCGTGAGGCCGAGTACCGCGCCAATCAGCGCCACGTTCAGCAATACCGGCGTCGCCGCCACTTCGGCGAAGCGCTCGATACCGTTCAGTACCCCACCATAGAGGGAGGCGAGCGAGATGAACACGAGGTAGGGAAAGGCGATGCGGCTCAAATCGACGGCGAGCGCGAAGGTCGTGGGCTCGGCGCGCAGGCCCGGCGTCAGCAATGCCAGCATCCATGGCATGGCGGCGATCAGCAGCGCCGAGAAGGGCAGGATGACCAGCAGGAGGCCGGCATGCGCCTCGCGGGCGAACTTCAAAGCCTCATCGCGGCCGCTACCCTGTAGCTCGCCCGCGAACAGCGGCACGAAGGCGGCGGAGAAGGCACCCTCGGCGAACAGGCGGCGGAAAAAATTGGGCAGCCGGAACGCCACGAAGAAGGCGTCGGCGACGGCGCCCGATCCCAGGAAGGCCGACAGCACGATGTCGCGCACGAAACCCACGATGCGGCTCAGCAGCGTGTAACTGCCGACCGTGGCAATGGCCCGTCCCAGGCTCATCTTGCGGGCGCCCTCACTGCCATAATTCTGTCATGGATTTCGGGCATAACAATGCCCGGTGGCGGCCGGCGATGTGATGGCCGGTATAAACCGCTACCACGGCCGGTCCCATTGGGGCCGGTTTTTTATTGGGCATTGGCAAGCTTCAGCAGGGTCTCGCGGTCCTGCGCAGCGAGCTTCTTGTAGTCGCCGACGATCTTCTCGAGCTCGGACGCCGGCAGCACGCTTTCCAGGTTCGTAAAGCCCTGCGGCGCTCGCTCCTCGACGATGTCGAGCATGACGTCGATGCCCTTGCGTCGGTTGCTCTCGACGATGCGCGCCATCGGCGGCAGGCGCCGCTCCTCGTATCGCCGAAGCGCCTTCTCCGGATCGTCGCCCTTTGCCAGTTCCTGCGTGATCGCCTCGCCGTCGATGATGGCCTGCGAGGCGCCGTTCGAGCCGATCGGATACATCGGGTGCGCCGCGTCGCCGAGCAACGTCACCCGGCCGTGGCTCCAGCGCGGCAGCGGATCGCGATCGACCATGGGGAATTCGTAGATCAGGTGCGCCGCCTTGATGACCGCGGGCACGTCGAGCCAGCCGAAGTTCCAGTCCTTGAAGCGCGGCAGGAAGTCCTCCAGCCGGCCCGGCTTGTTCCAGTCCTCGCGCGGCGGCGTGGCACCATCGCCCATGTACATGTCGCAGATCCAGTTGATCAGCGACTCGCCCTTTTCGGCATGCCTGCGGCTGATCGGATAGCAGACGAATTTCTGCGTGTGGTGGCCCGCCTGCACCATGGTGGCGCCGCCCAGGAACGGCTTGCCGACGGTGACGCCGCGCCACATCAGGATGCCCTGCCATTTGGGCGGGCCTTCGTCGGGATAGAGCTGCGCGCGCACTGCCGAGTGGATGCCATCGGCGCCGATCAACAGATCAGCCTCGACAGTTTCGGCGCCGAACCGCGCCTCGACCTTGTTGCCGTGTTGCGCGAAACCTGTCAGCCGGCGGCCAAGCTTGATCCGGCCGGCACCCAACATCTTTTGCGCCGCGTCGAACAGGATCATCTGCAGTTCGCCGCGATGGATCGAGAATTGCGGCCAGGGCAGGCCGGCATGGCGGCCGCGCGGATCAGCCCAGATCGTCTGACCATGCCGGTTGGCGTAGCGCAACTCGCGCGTCTCGATGGCGGTGGCGGCGAGCGCCGGTTCGAGCCCGAGGTTTGACAGGATGCGCACGGCGCCGGCCTGGATGTTGATGCCGACGCCAAGGGGCCTGAGCTCGCCAATGGCCTCGTACACCTCGACATCGAAATCCGCACGTTTGAGGCACATCGCGGCGGTGAGCCCGCCGATGCCGGCACCGGCGACGACGATCTTCATCGGCTCAGGGATCGCGGCTCAAACCGCGGAACAGGAGCGCGGCCTGATAGTCGGCCCAGCGCTTGTCGTAGGTGTCGCCGAGCTCGCGCAGGTAGGACCAGCTGTAGATGCCGGTATCGTGCTTGTCGTCAAACACGATGCGGACGGCATAGTGGCCGACGGGCTCGACGGCGACGATCTTCACGTGCCGGCGGCCGGCCACGATCTTCTTGGTCGACGGCCCGCCATGCCCCATCACCTCGGCCGACGGGCTCTCGACCCGCAGGTACTCGGCAGGCAGGTTCATCCTCTTGCCGTCGGAGAAATCGATCTCGATCCGGCCTTCGGCCTTGAACACGCGCAACTCCTCGGGCCACGGCGCATCGGCCGATTCGTAATGGCCCTGGTCCGGTACCGACTTCGGGATGTCGCCGCTCATCAAACGTCCTTCAGCTGCCGTGCCTCGCTCACCAGCATGATGGGAATGCCGTCGCGGATCGGGTAGGCGAGGCCGGCTTTGCGGCTGATCAGCTCGCCTGCCGCCGGATCGTATTCGAGCGGGCCTTGGGTGGCCGGGCAGACGAGGATTTCCAGCAGCTTCGGATCGATTCCGGTGCGACGTGGGGGTTCATCAGACATGGTCGAATTATATCACGCCGCTTCCGGCCCGGCTCTAGTTGGCACGCTGCGGCGGGGTGTCCGTTGTCGGCCCAAAGGCGGTCATTTCCAGGAAGGCGATCAGCAGCTTGGCGCGCGCCGCCGTGTCGGGCGCCTCGAGCAGGGCCTGCTTCTCGGCCGGGCCGAACGGCAGCACCATGGAAAGCGACGTCACCAGGTTCTCGTCGCCCGCCTTCTTCACCGCGTCCCAGTCGGTCGACAGGTTGCGATTGCGGAAGAACGCGGCCAGACCCGCCATCAGTCGCTCGCGGTCCAGCGCCACCACTTCCTCGGCGTGGTCGAGATCGCTGCGGAACGGCGAGAAGATCGCCGAGACACGGCGATAGCCGCCTTGCGCCGGCTCGAGTTCGTGGCCGATGCGGAAGCGGCAGATGCCGGAGAGCGCCAGCAGGAGGCGGCCATCGTCGGTCTCGTTGAAGCTGACGATCCGGCCGGCACAGCCGACCTGATGCACCTTGGGTCTTCCGTCCTCCGTGGGCAGGCCGTCGCCGGCAAAGCCGCCCGGCTGCATCGGCTGCACCATGCCGATCATGCGATGGCCGGCCAGCGAATCGAAGATCATGGAGAGATAGCGGGGCTCGAAGATGTTGAGCGGCAGCTTGCCGCCTGGCAGCAGCAGCACGCCGGACAGCGGGAAGATCGGCAGCGTCTCGGGGAGCTGCTCGAATGTCGGGTCGAAGGGGTTACGCCCCTTCACGAGAACAGGATGCTCGACAGCCGCTTGCGGCCGTCGACCGCCAGCGGATCGGTGAAGCCTAAAGCCTCGAAGAACTTGAGCAGCTGCGCCCGCGCCGCTCCTTCGTTCCAGTTACGATCGAGCTTTATCATGCCGAGGAGCTCGTTGATCGCCTCCTGGCGCTGGTTGCCGGCCCAGTAGGCGAGAGCCAGGTCGAGGCGCGTCTGGAAGTCCTTCGGATCGGCGGCGGCCTTGGCCTTGAGATCGTCGACCGGACCTGCCGCCTTGGCTTGAGCCGCGAGATCGATTGAGGCCTGAATGGCGACGATCTCGGCGTTGGTCTTGTCCCTGGCCGGCACCTTGGCGAGCACCGCCTTGGCCTGCTCCATCTCGCCCGCATGCACATGACACTTGGCGAGGCCGATGATCGCCGCGAGGTTCGCGGGATCGACCTCGTGGACCTCGGCGTAGATCTGGGCGGCAAGCGCGTAGTCGTTGTCGGCGATCGCCTGCTTGGCATGCTCGAGGGCGGCCGCGAGTTCGTCGCCTTCGGCGCCGTTCGCCCCCGCTGTGCCGGCCGCCTGCACCAGCCGATCGACGAACTGCTTGACCTGGCTCTCGGGCACCGCCCCCATGAAGCCATCGACCGGACGGCCGCCGAAGAAGGCATAGACCGCCGGGATCGACTGAATGCGCAGCTGCTGGGCCAGCATCTGGTTCTTGTCGATGTCGATCTTGACCAGCTTCACCTTGCCCTTGGCTTCCTTCACCACCTTCTCGATGGCGGGCTGAAGCGTCTTGCACGGACCGCACCACGGTGCCCAGAAATCGACGATCACCGGCACCGTGCGCGAGGCTTCGAGCACGTCCTTGGCGAACTTGGTCTGGTCGCTGTCCTTGATCAGATCGGCCGGGGGCGGAGCACTTGCTGCAGCGCCCGTCATCATCGGTTCCATAGTGCCTCGAAAGCGGGAATAACTCGGGTTGCCCGCAATGTGGCCTTCGCCTTCCGATGGCGCAAGGGGGCGGGATTTCAGCCGCGAATCTGGTACTTGGTCAGCTCGGCGCCCAGCCGGCCGGTCAGGAAGAGCGCACACATGCGGTAATCGCTGATCAGCGACCAGAAGGGTGCCTGGAAGGTCGCTGGCCTGTTCTTCTCGATGAAGAAATGACCGACCCAGGCGGGGCCATAGCCAAAGAACGGCACGGCGATCAGCCACCACCAGTTTCGGGTGACGATCGCCACAACGAGTGCGGCGGTCGAGGCCAGGGTGCCGAAATAGTGCACCGCCCGCGTCGAGGGCTTGGCGTGCTCGCCGAGATAGAACGGCCAAAAATCGGCGTAGGTCTGGTGGCGGGCGGCCATGCTTTATACTAGCCGACCGCGCCCGACTTTTTGAGGGTGGCGATGTCGGCCTCCGAGTGGCCGAGCTCGCGCAAGATCTCCTCCGAATGCTGGCCGACGCCGGCCGGCACGCCCGATTTGCGCGGCCTGGCGAAACCCAGACGTATCGGATTGTTCACCGTGCGCGGCACGGCAGGATTGTCGGTTTCGGCAAAGATGCCGGCATGGTCGGCCTGCTCATCCTGCACCACGTCAGCCACACGTTCGATCACGCCGAATGGAATTCCGGTAGGGGCGAGGATTGTCGCCCACTCGGCATAGGTCCTGGAGGCGAACACCGGCGCGATCACGGCATGCAGCTCGCGCGCGCGGCGCTTGCGTTCCTCGCGATCGGTGTAGCGCGGATCGGTGACGAGCTGCGGCAGGCCCATCACCTTGCAGAAAGTTTCGAACAATCGGTCGTCACGCACCATCAGCAACTGCAGCCAACGATCGTCCTTGGTGCGGTAGAGATTGGTCAGCGCATTGCGCGGCCGGTCGGGCGGTTCGCGCGTCACCAGCTTGGCGCCGATCGCGGCACCGGCGAGCGTCGTACCGTTCGCCCATGCCCCATTGGCATAGAGCGAGCTGCCGACCCAGCCTCCCTTGCCGGTCCGGTCGCGCCGCCGCAGGCCCAGCAGGATCGCGGCGACGAGGGTCATTGCCGTCGCGCGATCGCCCTGCGCCGGCATCGACAATCCAGGCGGACCTCCTTCGTAGCGCGCCGAATCGAGAATGCCCGAGCGGCCGAAATAGGCCGTGACGTCGAATCCCGGCCGGTCGCGATCGGGCCCGCTCTCGCCGTAGCCGGTGAGCGAGCAGTAGACCAGCCGAGGATTGAGCGCCTCCATGTCCTGCCAGCGCAGGCGCAGGCGTTCGCGCGCCGGCGGCGGAAAATTCACGATCATGACGTCAGAGCGCTTCACCAGCTTCTCGAGCACCGGCCGCGCCTGCTCATTCTTCAAATCGAGCGCAATCGAGCGCTTCAGGCGGCCGTCGAGCTGCAATGGGAAATTGTTCTCGCTCCTTGGGTATGTTGGGGCGCGCTTGTAATTGTGGCGGTGCGGATCGCCTTCGCCCGGCGCCTCGATCTTGATCACGTCGGCGCCGTAATCGGCCAAAGCCACCGCTGCTGCAGGCGCGGCGATGAAGGTGCTGACGTCCAGCACTTTCAGGCCTTCGAGCGGCAACGGCTCTTCGCTGTCGCTCATCGAATCGCGCCGCTCCGCTTCAGCGCCGCGACCTCCTCTGCGCTCATGCCGGCTTCGCGTAGGATCTCCTCGCTGTGCTGGCCCAACTCGGGCGCCGGATGGGCAACCCGTTGCTCGGCGAACGACACGCGCATCGGATTGGCAAGGGTGCGTGGCATCTCGGGGATGGCGGTCTTGACGATCGCACCGCACGCTTCGGCCTGCTCGTCGTCAGGCACGTCCTGCGGTCGGCTGATGACGCCGAACGTCACCTCCTTTGCCGCCAGCGCCTTCAGCCAATGCGCGTAGGGCTTCTTGGCAAAGGCCTCGCTCATCAGTGCTGCCAGGGCCGCCGAATTGCGGCGCCGGTCGGCCTCGGTGCTGAAGCGTGGGTCGGTGACGATCTGCGGCAACTCCAGCGCCTCGCAAAGCGGCGCCCATAGTTTGTCGGTGCGCACGATGGTGAGCTGGAGCCATCGATCGTCCGACGTGCGGTAGATGTTGCCGAGCGCCGAGCGCGGCCGGTCCGGCGGCGGACGGGGCGGCAGATACGCACCGACCAGCGCCGCCTGGGCGATCACGCCACATGACCACAGGCCGTTGCCAAGCAGCGACGTGCCAACCCACGAGCCTTCGCCGGTCTTGGTGCGATGCATCAGCGCCAGCAGAATGGCGGAGACCAGGGTCATCGCCGTTGCGCGATCCCCTTGTGCCGGGCCGGGAACGCCGGGCGGCCCGCCCTCATAGCGCTGCGCGTCGAGCAAGCCTGAGCGGGCAAAGTAGGCGGTGGCGTCGAAGCCTGGCCGGTCGCGGTCGGGCCCGGTCTCGCCGTAACCCGTAAGCGAGGCGTAGATCAGTCTGGGGTTCACCTTCTTCACATCGTCGTAGGCGAGGCGGAGCTTGTCGCGCACCGGCGGCGGGAAGTTGCAGATCAGCACGTCCGACTTCTCGATCAGCCGGTCGAGGGCCGCGCGCGCATCGGCCTTTTTCAGATCGAGTACGATCGAGCGCTTGTTCCGCGAATCCATCTGCCAGGGATAGTTGGTGTCGCTCTTCGGATAGTTCGACGAATCGTGCATGATCCGGCGGTTGGGATCGCCGTCCGGTCCTTCGACCTTGACCACATCGGCGCCCCAGTCGCCCAGCACGACCGCGGCCGCCGGCGCGGCGATGAACGAACTGATATCGAGCACGCGCAGTCCCGACAGCGGCAGCGCAGATTCCACCATGCAATATGTCCCTTTTTTGCGATACTAGCGCGCAGCGGGAGGGGATGACATGGCGTCGAAGCGTAGACCGAATTTCCTGATCGTGTTGATCGACGATCTTCGGTTCGACGAGCTCGGGATCTGCGGCCATCCTTTCATGAAGACGCCGCACATCGATCGCATCGGCCACGAGGGTGCGATGTTCACCCGCGCCTTCCACACCACACCGCTCTGCTCGCCCAACCGCGCCTCGATCCTGACCGGGCAATATGCGAGCCGGCATGGCATCATCGATAACGTGGCGCGCGACGCGCACAGCCATCGTCTGCCGAACTATCATGTCATCCTGCAGAAGCTGGGCTACGAGACCGCCCATGTCGGCAAATGGCACATGGGCAATTCGGGCGGTCCGCGGCCGGGCTACGACAAGTGGGTGAGTTTTCCGGGCCACGGCTCGATCATCGACCCGGTGCTGAACATCGACGGCGAGGAGAAGAAGTATCCCGGCTACATCACCGACCTGTTGAATGCGCATGCGCTCGAATTCCTGCGCAAGCCGCGCAGCAAGCCCTTTGCACTTTTCTATGCGCACAAGGCGGTGCATCCCGACGCTTATCAGGCCGCCGACGGGACAATCGACTTCACCAACGGCGGCTACCGCCCGGCGCCGCGCCATGCCGATCTCTACAAGGGCGCCCGGTTCCCGCGCCGGCCCAATGCCATCGCGGCGTCCGAGGTGGTGAAGGACAAGCCGGCATGGAAGGAAGCGCATGCGCTGCGGCTGAACGAGGCGTCGCGCAAGCTGCTCGACGGCATCCTGGCCGGCACCGACGAGGAGATCCGGCTGCGCGCCGCCATGATGGCGTCGGTCGACGAGAGCATGGGCGACGTCTTCGAGGCGCTCGAGGAGACGGGCGAGCTCGACGACACGTTCATCCTGTTCCTGGGCGACAACGGCTACTTCTTCGGCGAACACGGGCTGGGGCCCGAACGTCGTTTTGCTTATGAAGAAGGCATCCGCTCGCCGTTCCTCGTGCGCTACCCCGCGTGGTTCAAGCCGGGCACGGTGAAGGACGATCTGGTGCTGGCGATCGACATCGCGCCGACGGTGCTCGATCTGGCCGGCGCCAGGGCGGCCGATAGGGAGCACGTCCAGGGCCTGTCGATGCGACCGCTCTCCATGAGCGGCAGGCGTGGCGGTTGGCGCGGCTCGTTCATGTGCGAGTATTTCAGCGAGAACGCCATGCCGTGGCTGATCGGCATGAGCTACAAGGCGATTCGCACCAGGCGCCACAAATACATCCACTGGACCCAGAAGTCGCTCGACGGACAGGCGTGCGACGAGCTCTACGATCTCGAAAAGGATCCCTACGAGATGAAGAATCTCCTGGGCAAGCGCAGCAGTGGGCCCCTGGTCGCGCGCCTACGAAAACAATTGGCAGCCCTGGTGGCGCAGTCGGTCGGGCTGTGAAGGGGGACATCATGAAAAGGCGCACACTTGTCGCGGGCTCGCTCGCATGGCCATTCATCGCCGGCAACGCGGCGAGGGCGGATCAATGGCCAAGCCGCACGATCCGCCTCATCGTGCCCTATGCGCCGGGCGCCACGGGCGATATCGGCGGCCGGCTGTATGGCGAGGAACTCAGCAAGGCGCTCGGCCAGAGCGTGGTGATCGACAACAAGACGGGCGCCGGCGGCACTATCGCCACCGCCGAGATGGCGCGGGCGACGCCGGATGGCCACACGCTAGGCGTCATGGCGCAGGGCACGCTGGTCTACAACATGGGCCTCTACAAGAACCCGGGCTACGACCCGTTCAAGGATCTGGTCGTGCTGTCGATCAACTTCTCAGTCGCCAATGTGCTGATCGTTCACCCGTCGAACCCGGCCAAGACCGTGGCCGACATCGTGGCACAGGCCAAGGCAAAGCACGGCGAATACACCTATGCCTCGGGCGGCATCGGCACCAGCCATCACATGTCGGGCGTGCTGCTCGAGCTGCGCTCGGGCGTGAAGATGACCCATGTGCCCTATCGCGCGACGCCGGCCGGCATCCAGGCCGTGGTCAATGGCGAGGTGCAGATGGGCATGTTCAACATGCCGACCGTGGTCGGCCTGATCAAAGCCGGCAAGCTCAAGGCGCTGGCGGTGACCAGCGAGCGGCGGCAGGAGATCTTCCCCGACCTGCCGACCATGAAGGAGTCGGGCTTCAACGACTTCGTCGTCGACACCTGGCTGGGTTTCTGTGCGCCGGCCGGCCTGCCGCAACCGATCGTCACCCGGCTCAATGCCGAGTTCAACCGCATCACCGACCTGCCCGAGATGCGCAAGAAGTTCCTCGAACAGGGCATATCCGCGTGGCCGCCGCGCACACCGGCTGAGGCGCTGCAATATGTGCGCGACGACACGGCATTCTGGCTGCCTGTCATCAAGCAGTCGGGCGCGACCGCCGAATAGGCTTCCTTGCCAAGACGCCCGGCGCCGCCTATCTCGGGCGCCATGGGATACAGAGTCGCCGTCGTCGGCGCGACCGGCAATGTCGGGCGCGAAATGCTGCAGATCCTGGCCGAGCGCAATTTCCCGGCCGACGAAGTGGTGGCGCTTGCCTCGGCCAATTCGGCCGGCCGCCAGGTTTCGTACGGCACGGAGAATGTCCTGAAGGTCCAGGATCTCGCGAAGTTCGACTTCAAGGGCATCGACATCGCGCTTTCCTCGCCTGGAGCCAAGGTCTCGGCCGAGCACAGTCCGCGCGCGGCCAAGGCCGGCGCGGTCGTGATCGACAACACGTCCTACTGGCGTATGGATCCCGACGTGCCGCTCGTCGTGCCCGAGGTGAACAAGGACGCGATCAAGGGCTACAAGGCGCGCGGCATCATCGCCAATCCCAACTGCTCGACCATCCAGATGGTGACGGCGTTGAAGCCGATCCATGAGGCCGCGAAGATCAAGCGCGTGGTCGTGTCGACCTACCAATCGACGTCGGGCGCCGGCAAGGACGCGATGGACGAGCTGCTCAACCAGACCAAGAGCTTCTTCGTCAACCAGACGCTCGACGCCAAGAAGTTCACCAAGAACATCGCCTTCAACGTCATTCCCCACATCGACGTCTTCATGGAGGACGGCTCGACCAAAGAAGAGTGGAAGATGGTGGTCGAGACCAAGAAGATTCTCGACCCGAAGATCAAGGTGCATGCGACCTGCGTGAGGGTGCCCACCTTCATCGGCCACGCCGAAGCGGTGAACCTCGAGCTCGAACAGCCGCTCGATGAGCACGAGGCACGGCGCCTGCTGGCGGCCTCGCCCGGCATCTTGGTGGTCGATCGCCGCGAGAACGGGGGCTATGTGACACCGCAGGAGATCACCGGCCAGGACGGCGTGTTCGTGAGCCGCGTGCGGGTCGATCCGACGATCGACAATGGTCTCTCGCTGTGGGTGGTGAGCGACAATCTCCGAAAGGGCGCGGCGCTCAATGCCATCCAGATCGCCGAAGAGCTGATCAAAGGCTACATCTAGTGGCACCGGGCAATATCGACCTCCTAAAGAGTCTTTTGAAACAGTCGCTTAACCGAAGTCTTTGATGTAAGATTGCGGCGTGAGCGACAGCCGCCCAATCCATCCTCTGCAGCCAGAATCATCGGCCGCCAACGCGCCGACGCCGCTGTTTCCGAATGAAGCCGACTCCTTCATCCAGCAGCTGCGGCTCGCCGCGCAAGCCCATCGCGCCGGCCGGCTCGACGAGGCGATCACGTCCTATATGCGCCTGCTGTCGGTGCGGCCTTATCACGCCGAGCTGCACAACAATCTCGGGGTGGCGCTGCGGCTCGCCGGCAAGCTCGAGGCTTCGATCTCGCATCATCGCCTGTCCCTCTCGGCCGATCCTCACAATCCCGCCCTGCATTCCAATCTTGGCAACGCGCTGCGGGCGGCGAACCGGCTCGACGAGGCGGTGAAACATCATTACCGCTCGATCGCGATCAATCGCGACTACACCGAAGGCTTCTTCAATCTGGCGCTCTGTCTGCGCGACCTCGGCCGCCTCGACGAATCGATCGGCTGCTTCGGTCGGGCGCTGGCGCTCAGCCCCAATAACCGCCGCGCCCGCACCGAGCTTGCGATAGCGCTTCTGATGCGCGGCGAACTGGAGGCGGGCTTCGCCGCCTACGAGGCGCGCAAGCGCCTGCCGGAGACGCCGGCTCCCGATTTCAGCCAGCCCGCCTGGAACGGCGAAGCGCCCGAGGGCAAGCGCATCCTGCTTTATGCCGAGCAGGGCCTGACCGACGTGCTGTTGTTCGTGCGTTTCGCGCGCGAGCTCAAGAACCGCGGCGCGACGGTGATCGTGCTATGCCAGGCGCTGCTCAAGGATCTGCTGAAGACCGTCGACTTCATCGACGTAGTAGTGGCCGAGGGCGAGAGGCTGCCCGAGTTCGACCTGCATGCCTCGCTGGTCTCGCTGCCGCACCTCTGCCACATCGATTTCGAGAACCGGCCGACCGATCCGCCCTATCTCAAGCCGCCGCTCGACAGCCGCATCAAGCTCGGCCGTCTCGACAAGGCGAAGCTCAGGCTTGGCATCTACTGGGCCGCCATGCCGGGTCAGGTGCAGGACCGCCAGCGCTCGGCGCCATTCGCCCAGTTCCTGGCGCTGGCCGGCGATCCTGAGCTGCTGGTGTTCAGCCTGCAGGGCGGCGCGCACCAGAAGGACATCCAGAGCTTCGGCGCCGGCGGTCTGGTGCACGACGTCGGTCGCGGCATCTTCGATTTCGCCGAAGCAGCGACGGCACTGTCGCAGCTCGATCTGCTGATCTCGATCGACGCGCCGGTGGCGCATCTCGGCGCGGCGATGGGCGTGCCGACCTGGGTCCTGCTGCCGTCGGCCGCCGACTGGCGCTGGCAGTTGGGCGGCACGCGCGCGCCCTGGTATCCGTCGGCGCGGCTCTTCCAGCAATCCAAGCCCGGCGATTGGACCTCGGTGTTCGACGCGGTGCGCCGCGAGCTCGATATCCTGAAACGCAAGGAAGCGGACGGCTCGACCTCTGGGTGAGGCTTGGCTACGGTTCCGGAGAAGAGGAACCATCATGCTGGACGCAAAGTCGGTCGATCACATCCTGCGCCAGGCGCGCACTCACAACGGCTTCACCGACAAGCCGGTCAGCGACCAGCAGCTTCGTGAGCTCTACGAAATCATGAAGTGGGGGCCGACATCGTCGAACTCGCAGCCGGTGCGCATCGTCTGGGTGCGCACGAAGGAGGGCAAGGAGAGGCTCCGGCCGGCGCTCAGTTCGGGCAACACGGCGAAGACGATGAGCGCGCCGGTCACCGCGATCGTGGCCTACGACACGCGCTTCTACGAGCACCTGCCGCGGACCTTTCCGCACAATCAGACGGCGCAGAGCTGGTTCATGGGGCCGGGCAAGGAGGATGTCGCCTTCAAGACAGCGTTCCGCAACGGCAGCCTGCAGGGTGCCTACCTGATGATCGCCGCGCGCGCGATCGGCCTCGATGTCGGGCCGATGAGCGGCTTCGACAACGCCAAGGTCGACGCAGCGTTCTTTCCCGACGGCCGCTACCAGTCGAACTTCCTGTGCAACCTTGGCTACGGCGATCACTCGAAGCTGTTCGATCGCAATCCTCGGCTCTCGTTCGACGAGGTCTGCTCGTTCGCCTGAAGGGATCAGACGCCGAGCGATCTGCCGATCTTGTGCCAAGGGAGCGGCAGCAGCGACACCAGCGCCGCCACGCCGAACCCGATAATCACAAAGCCGGCGACGCGGCTCAGCCAGCGCAAGCCGGTGCCGGTGAAGCGCGTCCGCAGCGAGGCGGCGCCCGTGCACAGGATCGCCCACCAGCACAGCGCGCCACAAAACACCGCGCCGACCAGCAGCCCGGCGTCCGGCAGGCTGGCGCCGACGCCCGCCAGGTTGCGTCCGGCGAAGGCCGCGCCGAAGGCCATCACCGTGATCGGGTTGAACACGGTGATGGCGAAGCTCGAGGTGAAATAGTGGAAGTGCGTGGCGATGCGGTGCTCGAGGTCGGCCTTCACCGGATCGTCGTCGGAGTCGCGCGTTCGTGTCCGCATGGTCGCGACGCCCATGACCAGCAGCACGATGCCGCCCAGGCCACGCAGCCACATCTCGTTGCGCGCCACGAACTGCTCGACGAAGGACAGGCCGAAGGCGGCGACCGCGCCGAACACGGCATCGCCTGCCGCGGCGCCAGCACCGGTGAGATAGCCCGCCAGCGCGCCCACCGCGATCGAACGGCGGATGCAGAGCGCCGCCGCGGGACCCACAGGCACGGCAATGAGGAACCCGATCACGGATCCTTCGATCGCGAGCGTCATGGGGTTGAAGGCGAAGCCGGGCACGCTCATCGCTGGTTAGAGCTTCTCTGCCCTGAATTGGCGGGTTGGCGCAACCAGTCTGTCCTGTGCGGCCACCAGCTGCAGCTCGCGCTCACCCGCCGCGCTGGTCGCATCGAGCACTGCATAGATGGCGGACGCAGCCTTGCCGAGGGCCAGCGCGACATCGCCGCTTTCCAGCCAAAATGCCGTGAACAGCGCGGCGACCGCATCGCCGGTGCCGTTGGGCGCGACGGCAAAGCCGATATGCGGCGTCGAGACGCGCCATGCCGCCTCGTGATTGACGGCCACCATCTCGATCTGGTCGGCCGGGTGATCGGTGCGCTTGAGACTGGTCACCAGCACCAGCCGCGGCCCATTCAGCAATAGCCGCGCCGCGGCCAGCGCTTCTTGCATTGTGCCGATCCGGCGGCCAGTCAGCAGCTCCAGCTCGAAATGGTTGGGCGTCACCAGATCGGCTGCCGGGATGGCGCGCTCGCGAAAGAAGCCGTCAATGCCCGCCTTCACATAGACGCCCGTGTCGACGTCGCCCAGCACCGGATCGCAGCACCACACGGCCCTGTGGTTGGCGGCACGCACCTTCTTCGCAGCGTCCATCACCACGTCGGCCAGCGCCGCATCGCCGACATAGCCGGTGAGCAGCGCGTCACACTTTGGAAACAGGCCAAGTGCCTCGATGCCGTGCACGATGTCGGCAACCTGCTCGGCCGAGGCGACGCGGCCGCGCCAGGCGCCGTAGCCCGTGTGATTGGAGAATTCGACGGTGTTCACCGCCCAGACCTCATGGCCCAATCGTTGCAGAGGGAAGGTGGCTGCCCGGTTGCCGACGTAGCCGTAGGCGACATGGCTCTGGAGCGAGAGGAATCGCATGGCCGCCGACAGCTTGCCACAAGGAGACCCCTCATTATAGTCCGCCCCGTTTTCCCCGGAGGCTCGCGATGAACAAGGTCCGCCCGCGCCGCAGCGTGCTCTACATGCCGGGCGCCAACACGCGCGCGCTGGAAAAAGCGCGCACTCTGCCGGCTGACGCGCTGATCTTCGATCTCGAGGATGCGGTCGCGCCGGACGCCAAGGAAGCCGCGCGCGCCAACGTGGTGGCCGCCGCCAGGAGCAGGGGCTACGGGCGGCGCGAGATCGCGATCCGCTGCAACGGCCTCGGCACGCAATGGGGCGAGGCGGATGTCACGGCGATCGCCACATCCGGCGCCGATGCGATCCTCGTGCCCAAGGTCGAGAGCGCGGGCGATGTGGCAAGCATCGTCGCACTGCTCGATGCGGCAGGCGCGCCGCAAACCATGGCGGTGTGGGCGATGATGGAGACGCCCAAGGGCATCCTGCGAGCGGAGGAGATCGCGGGCGCCCACAGGCGCCTGGAGCTCTTCGTCGTGGGCGCCAACGACCTGGCCAAGGACATGCGCGCACGGCATACGCCGATGCGCCTGCCGATCATCACCGCGCTCGGCCTCTGCATGCTGGCGGCGCGCGCCCACGGCCTCACCATCCTCGACAGCGTCTATAACGACATCCAGGATGCCGAGGGCTTCAAGGCCGTCTGCCGGCAGGGCCTGGAGATGGGCTTCGACGGCAAGACGCTCATTCATCCGAGCCAGGTCGATCCGTGCAACGAGATCTTCGCGCCGTCGGCAGCCGAGCTGGAGACGGCGGGCAAGATCGTCGCCGCCTTCAAGGCGGCGCAGGCCGCAGGCAAGGGCGTGGTGACGGTCGACGGCCGCATGATCGAGAACCTCCATGTCGAGCAGGCCGAGCGCGCGCTGGCGACGGCTGCCGCAATCAGGGAGCTGCAGGCGGCATGAGCAACAAGACCAACGCCGGCAACTTCTTCGAAGACTTCAAGGTCGGCCAGGAATTCCGCCATGCCACGCCGCGCACGCTCACCGAGGCGGATGCGGCGCTCAATGTCGGCCTGTTCGGCTCGCGCTTTGCGATCAATTCGTCGGACGTCTTTGCCCGCTCGGTCGGCCTGCCGCGCGCCCCGCTCGACGATCTCCTGGTGTTCCACGTCGTGATCGCCAAGACGGTGCCCGACATCTCGTACAACGCGGTGGCTAACCTGGGCTACGCCGAGTTCCGCTGGGGCGTCCCGGTCTATCCCGGCGACACGCTCTCGGTCAGTTCCAAAGTGATCGGCCTGCGCGAGAATTCGAACAGGCAGAGCGGCGTGGTGTGGGTGCGCTCGACCGGCATCAATCAGCGCGCCGAGATGGTGCTCGACTACATCCGCTGGGTGATGGTGAACAAGCGCGATGCCAATGCTGCCGTCGGCGTGCCGGTCGTGCCCAAGACGGCGCCGTCGGTGGCGCCGACCGACCTGCTCGTGCCGGCGGGCCTCAACATGCGGGGTTACGACGACGAGGCGGCGGGCTCATCGCATCGCTGGGAGGATTATGAAGCGGGCGAGCGCATCGACCACGTGTCGGGCTACACGCTCCCTGAGTCCGATCACATGTTCTCGACCCGGCTCTACCAGAACACCGCGCGCATCCATTTCGACGCGGTGCTCGCCAAGGGGACGCGCTTTGGCCGGCCGCTGGCCTATGGCGGCCACATCATCTCCTATGCGCGCGCGCTCTCCTTCAACGGTCTGGCCAACGGCTTCAGGGTCGCCGCGTTCAATTCAGGCAGCCATGTCGGGCCGAGCTTCGGCGGCGACACGATCTATGCCTGGTCGGAGATTCTCGAGAAGGCCGAGCTGGCTGACCGCAAGGACATCGGTGCCTTGCGCGTCCGCACCTATGCCTGCAAGGACGTGCCTGGCAGCGAATTTCCGGGCAAGGGCGCCGATGGCAAATACCATCCTGCGGTCGTGCTCGATCTCGACTATTGGCTGCTCATGCCGCGCCGCTGAACGGCCAAGTTCTATACGACAGAATCGCGACCCTTCTAACGCCGGAGCTATAGTGACCGGCCATGACCGCCATAGGTCGCGAATGCCCGCAATTTCTGCCAGTCCGTCCTTCGCGGCCGTTTTTTTCTCCGTTTTAAAAACGGGAAAACGGCCGCAATCGAGCAAAAATCCTGCGGCGCTGCCGCGGGGCAGCTCAATCTCGGCACTGCGCGTGAATTTCGCTGTGAAATCCAAGGCTTATGCCCGGGTGCGAAAGGGACTTTCGTTGACTTGGGGATGGCGCGCGCTAAAACCGTTCCCACCTAGAATAGAGGTTTCGCGCGATGAGCGTCGCCAATCGGCCGACGAACCGGCCGCTGTCCCCCCATCTGCAGATATATCGCTGGCAGCTGACGTCGGTGCTGTCGATCCTGCACCGCGCCACCGGCATCGCGCTCACGGTGGGGGCGCTCTATCTCGCGACCTGGGTGATCTACGCCGCCTCCAACCCCAAGGCCTATGCCCTGTTCCAGGCCTTCAATGCCTCGCCGTTCGGCCGTTTCATCCTCGGCGGCTGGCTGTTCTCGGGCTTTTATCACCTGTGCAATGGCATCCGGCACCTGTTCTGGGACGCGGGCTACGGCTTCGAGCTCAAGGACGCCTATCGCTCGGGCTGGATCGTCGTTGCCGTCTCCCTTGCTGCCACGGTCCTGTCGTGGATCGTCGGCCTCAGGCTGATCTAGGGAGGCCACGATGGAAGACAGCAGAACGCCTCTCGCCCGCGCCCGCGGCCTCGGCTCGGCCAAGGACGGCCTCGGCCACTGGTGGGTGCAGCGCATCACCGCGATCGCGCTCATCCCGCTGGTCGTCTGGTTTGCGATCTCGCTGGTCATGATGAGCGGCGCCGATTTCGAGCAGGTGCGCGCCTGGATCGGCTCGCCGGTCGTGATGGTGCTCCTCATTCTCACCATCGGCGTCGGCCTGCATCACGGCCAGCTCGGCCTGCAGGTCGTCTATGAGGACTACACCAATGGTGCCACGCGCGTGGCGCTGATCGTCGCCACCAAGTTCATTGCAGTGCTCTTTGGCCTCGGCGCCATCGTGGCCATCCTGCGTATCGGTTTCGGAGGCTGATCATGGCCGAGGCAACTAACGGCGCATCGAGCACCAAGGCCAACGGCGCCGCGCCCGGCACGGTGCATATCGGCGGCAACGCCTACACCGTGATCGATCACGAGTACGACGTCGTCGTCGTGGGCGCCGGTGGCTCGGGCCTGCGCGCCACCTTCGGCATGGCCAACAAGGGTTTCAAGACGGCCTGCATCACCAAGGTGTTCCCGACCCGCAGCCACACCGTGGCGGCGCAGGGCGGCATTTCCGCGGCGCTCGGCAACATGGGTCCCGACGACTGGCGCTGGCACATGTACGACACCGTCAAGGGCTCCGACTACCTGGGCGACCAGGATTCGATCGAATACATGTGCCGCGACGGCATCCCGGCGATCATCGAGCTCGAGCATTTCGGCGTGCCGTTCTCCCGCACGCCCGAAGGCAAGATCTACCAGCGCCCGTTCGGTGGCATGACGACCGACTACGGCAAGGGCATCGCCCAGCGCACCTGCGCCGCGGCCGACCGGACCGGCCATGCCATCCTGCACACGCTCTATCAGCAGTCGCTCAGGAACCACGCCGAGTTCTTCATCGAGTATTTTGCGCTCGACCTGATCATGGACGAGGGCGTGTGCCGCGGCGTCATGGCGTGGAACCTCGACGACGGCACGATCCATCGCTTCCGCGCCCACAAGACGGTGCTGGCGACCGGCGGCTACGGCCGGGTCTATGCCACGGCCACCTCCGCCCACACCTGCACGGGCGACGGCGGCGGCATGGTGCTGCGCGCCGGCCTGCCGCTGCAGGATCTCGAGTTCGTGCAGTTCCACCCGACTGGCATCTACGGCGCGGGCTGCCTGATCACCGAGGGCGTGCGCGGCGAAGGCGGCTACGTCACCAACGGCAACGGCGAGCGCTTCATGGAGCGCTATGCGCCGACGGCCAAGGACCTCGCGTCGCGCGACGTCGTCAGCCGCTCGATGACCATCGAGATCCGCGAGGGCCGCGGCTGTGGTCCCAACAAGGATTACATCGAGCTGCATGTCGAGCATCTCGATCCCAAGGTGATCCATGAGCGCCTGCCGGGCATCGCCGAGACCGCGCGCATCTTCGCCGGCGTCGACGTCACGCGGCAGCCGATCCCGATCCTGCCGACCTGCCACTACAACATGGGCGGCATCCCGGCGAACTATCACTGCGAAGTCATGACGGTGAAGAACGGCGATCCGAACACCGCGGTGCCCGGCCTGATGGCCCTGGGCGAAGCGGCGTCGATCGGCGTGCACGGCGCCAACCGGCTCGGCTCCAACTCGCTGCTCGAGCTCGTGGTGTTCGGCCGTTCGGCCGCCAACCGCGTTGCCGAGCAGCTGACGCCCGGTCAGCCGCACAAGCAGATGAAGAACGCCGGCGAAGAGGCGATCGCCCGCCTCGACAAGCTGCGTCACGCCAATGGCGGCACGCCGACCGCGGAGCTGCGCGCCACCATGCAGAAGACCATGCAGAACGATTGCGCGGTGTTCCGCACGACCAAGAGCCTCGACGAAGGCTGCCGCAACATGGATCGCGTGTTCGCCGGCAAGGGCGACATCCGGGTCAAGGACCGCTCGATGATCTGGAACTCCGACCTGATGGAGACGCTGGAGTTCGAGAACCTGATCCTGCAGGCGATGGGCACGATCTATTCGGCCGCCAACCGCAAGGAAAGCCGCGGCGCGCATGCCCAGGAGGACTTCCCCGAGCGCGACGACAAGAACTGGCTGAAGCACACCGCGATATGGGTCGACCCGCAGACCGGCAAGACCCGCGTCGACTATCGCCCGGTCAACCTGCAGCCGATGAGCAACGACGTGCAGTCGTTCCCGCCCAAGGCTCGAGTCTACTAAGGATCACGAGGAAGCGATGGCCGAGTTCACCCTGCCCGCCAATTCCAAGATCGGCGTGGGCGACACCTACAAGGCGGCGGGCGCCAAGAACATCAAGACCTTCAAGGTCTATCGCTGGTCGCCTGACGACGGCAGGAATCCGCGGGTCGACACCTACGAAGTCGACATGGATTCCTGCGGGCCGATGGTTCTGGATGCGCTGATCAAGATCAAGAACGAGGTCGACAGCTCGCTCACTTTCCGCCGCTCCTGCCGCGAAGGCGTGTGCGGCTCGTGCGCGATGAACATCGACGGCACCAATACGCTGGCCTGCACCAAGTACATCGCCGACGTCAAAGGCGAGGTTAAGATCTATCCGCTGCCGCACATGCCGGTGGTCAAGGACCTGGTGCCGGACCTCAACGTGCCCTACGCGCAGCTCGCCTCGATCGAGCCATGGCTCAAGTCGGCAAGCCCGCCGCCGACACGCGAGCGCATCCAGTCTCCCGAGGAGCGGGCCAAGCTCGACGGCCTGTGGGAGTGCATCCTGTGCTTCTGCTGCACGACCTCATGCCCGTCCTACTGGTGGAGCGGCGAGCGTTATCTCGGCCCGGCCATCCTGCTGCAGGCCTATCGCTGGCTCGCCGACTCGCGCGACGAGGCCAAGGGCGAGCGGCTGGACAACCTGCAGGATCCGTTCCGGCTCTATCGCTGCCACACGATCATGAATTGCACCAAGACGTGCCCCAAGAGCCTGAACCCGGCCAAGGCCATCGCCGAGATCAAGAAGCTGCTGGTCGAACGGACGATCTAGCTCAGTTCACGCGGTCGAAGCGCATCTTCTTGATGCGTCCCGTCGAGACGATCAGGGCAACGATCTTGCCGGAGCGGTCGCGCTCGATGCTGGCAAGCTGCGTCGGCACGATCCAGCCGCCCCCCGGCGATACGACTTCGATCGTGTCGCCATCGATGCCATTGACGGTCCACGCCGCGCCGCTGCTGACCAGCGGCCCGCTGACGCCGATCGTGAAATCCTTGCCGCCGCGGCGCACATGCCACACTGCGCCACTGTCGGCCGAAACGTAGGTTCCCTCGATCGCCGCCGGCGGCGCCTTGCGGCGGCCGAGTTTCTTGTAGGTGACGATGCGGCCCGCGCCGAGGTCGACGCGGACTGCCCCCGCTCGCAGCGGCTTCAGCGCGAACTCGAGCGCGCCCGCCTCGGCCGCGAGCCAGCCGTCCGCGCGCTTGGCCAGGGCGAACGGCATGCCGTTCTGCGTCACTGTCGGTTCGTTGTTCTTCCACGCCAGCTCGAACAGGCCGGGCTCCTCGGCGTTGAACCAGGTGCCCGCGATCGTCTTGATCTCGGCTTGCGTGGCGTCCGGCACGGCGGCCGCCATGGCCTTGGTGCCGGCCAGCGCTTCGACCGCGACGGCGCGCGCCAGGCGCCACGGATTGAGGCTTGCCACATTGGCGATCACCACGACGGTGAGGTCGACGCCGGGCACCCGGAGGAACTCCGTGCGATAGCCCGGCCACAGCCCGCCATGGCCGATCGTCGGCAGGCCGCGCAGCGGGCCCGCGACGACGCCGCGGCGATAATGGTTCACGTGGCCGTCGTTCAGCGGTTTCTCCTCGGCGAGCTGGCGCGGCAGGTCGTTGGGCACCAGCGTCGGCCTGTCGTAATGCCGGCTCCAGATCAGCAAATCCTCGACCGACGAGGTGAGGCCGCCTTCGCCGCCCTGCGGATAGGCGTGTCCGGCGCGGCGGAAGCCGGTCTCGTGATCGCCGAGATAGCCGGTGGCGAGGTCGGGGATGATGGTGTCGATCTCGTGCGCCAGCATGGTGTGATTCATGCCGAGCGGCTTGAAGATGCGCTCAGCCATGAAGTCGCCGAGCTTCTGCTTGGCCAGGCGTTCGATAATCACGCCGAGCAGCAGGAAGTTGGTATTGCTGTAGAGGAAGCGGCTGCCCGGCGTGAAGTTGAGATGCCGGTTGCGCACGCAGGCCGCGAACAGGTCGACGGCGCGCGCCGGGACATGGAGTCCGTGGCCGCCCAGCCGCAGCAGTTCGAGGAAGTCGGGCAAGCCCGAGCTGTTGCGCATCATCTGGTCGATCGTGACTGGCAGCGGCGCCAGCTCCTTGATGTATTTGTGCGGCGGATCGGAGAGCTTGAGCTTGCCCTCGTGCGCCAGCATCAGCGCCGCCGTCACGGTGAACTGCTTGCTCACCGAGGCGATGCGGAAACGCGTCTTCTCGCTGATCGGCACGCCGAGCTCGATGCTGGCCAGCCCGTATCCCTTGACGAGCTCGACATGGCCGCCGCGCGCCACGCCGACGATGGCGCCGGGCGAGCCGGGCCGGGTGTATTTGGCGAACAGCGCGTCGACGCGCCGTTCGAGCTGCAGGGAGTCGACAGGCTTGGCCATAATCTTCACCTTGGGGCTGAAAGTGGAGGAAACGACCGATGGAACGGCGCTTCGTGAAGGTCGAGAAGGGATTGGGCCCGCAAGGTCGGGTCGCAGTGGTTCGTTTCGATCGTGGCGACAATATCAATGCGCTGAGCCACCAGGCAATGCGCGAGCTGCGCGACGTGCCGCGCGACTTCGAGGACGACCTCGATACTTCGGTTGTGATTTTGACCGGTTCGGCCAAGGCCTTCTCGGCGGGCTTCGACCTCAAGGACCCCGAGGGCCGCATGCGCGACGCCATGGCGATCGGCGAGCGCATCCACCGCCAGCGGCTCGGCCCCAGGATGTGCAAGGCGTGGCAGGACATGGACCAGGTGACGATCGCCGCCATCGAAGGCCATTGCATCGGCGGTGGAGCGGCGCTGGCCGTCTCGCTCGATTTCCGTACCTGCGGGAAGAGCGCGCACTTCCGAATTCCCGAGATCGAGCTCGGCATGAACATGAGCTGGGGCTCGCTCCCGCGCATGTTGGCGCTGATGGGGCCGGCGCGCACCAAGCAGGCTGTGATTCTGGCGTCGGACCGCATCTCCACGGCCGAGGCGCTGCAATGGGGCCTGGTCGAGAACGTGGTGGCCGACGGCCAGGCTCTCGCGGCCGCGATGGAATTTGCCGAGAAGATCGCCCGCCAGCCGCCGATCCCGGTGCGCATGACCAAGAGCTCGGTCAACCGGCTGGCCCATGCGCTCGACGATCTCGCCGCGCATATGGATTCGGACCAGAACGTGCTGACCGGCCTGACCGAGGACTACAAGGAAGGCACGTCGGCGTTCCGCGACAAGAGGAAGCCCTCGTTCAAGGGCCGCTAGGCTATTCGATGAGCGTGGTCGCCTGCGCCACGACTGCCGGCGGCATCTCGATGCCGAGTGTATTCGCCGTCTTGAGATTGACGACCAGCTCGAACAAGGCCGGTTGCTCGACGGGAAGATCATCGGGATTGGCGCCGCGGACGATGCGTGCCGCGTAATAGGCCGCTCTCGCAAACAGAGGTTGATACTGCGGGCCATAGCCCAGCAAACCGCCGCTGTTCGGGATGCTGCTCGATTCGGCGAAGGTCGGCAGCTTCAGCTTCGCCGCCAGTTCGCAGATGCGCGGTGCGAGGTCGAGGATCCCGGCGTCCTGGGTGACCTGCAGCGAATCGGGTCGTTGCTTGTCGATGGCCGCGAACACGCCGTCCAGCTCCTGCGGCAGGCGCAAGGCAAAGGGAGCGACGGTGAAGCCGAACGGGCCGGCCTGATCCTGGAGCTTCTTGAGCGCGATGAGGCCTGCCGGGCTCGCCGGATTGTAGAGTGCGCCGACGATTTTGGCCTTGGGCAGGACAGCGCGCTGGAGTTCGAGCAGCTTCGCCGTCAGGTCCGCATTGAGCAGGCCCACGCCGGTCGTGTGATGCCCCGGGTGCGCCAGGCTGTCGATCAGGCCGTTGCCGACGGGATCGAGCACCACCGTGATGACGGCGGGGACGGGTGGGACAAGGGCCTGCACGGCCTTCACCGATGGAATGGTGCTGGCCAGGATCACTTTGGCGCCGGCCTGCGCCAGCTCGCGCGCCATCGCCGGGAAGCGTTGATAGTCGCCATCGGCATAACGCACGTCCAAGACGTAGTCGCGTCCCTCCGCCAAGCCATTGTCGGCGAGGCCTTGCTTGAGGTAGCCCATCACGCGCTTCGCGGCGGCAGAGGCAGCGCTTCCGCTATACATGAACCCGATGCGGGCCGGTGCCTGCTGCGCAACGAGGGGCCCGCCTGCGATCACTCCGCCCGCCAGGGCGATCAACCGGCGCCGCTTCATGGCAGTCCGATGCGTCTCAGAACTTCCGATTGGGCAGGTCGTCAAGGATCTTCTGCCGCTCGACATCGTCGAGCGCCTGCCAGCGGCCGATCTCGGGGATGGTGCGCTTGCATCCCAGACACAGGTTGCTCTTGCGGTCGATGGTGCAGATGCCGATGCAGGGCGACATCACCCTGCGCAAGGAAGCGACCGGAGGTCTGGTGTCCGACATTCCGATCAGGACTTCTTGCTGAGCTCGGCCAGTTGGCTCTGCAGCTCGTCGAGCTTGCGCTTGAGATCGTTGATCGCGGAATCGCCGCCGCCGGCTTGCGAGGGCGGCTCGCTCTTGGGCGGTTCGGCGCCGTTGGCGTGGCCGGGTGGCGTGTTGCTGTTGTTGGAGCTCGGGGTCTGGCCTGCTGCGAACGGATTGAACATGCGCATGGCGTTCTCGAACATCGCCATGTTCTGCTTGCCCATCGATTCGAACTGCTGGAAGGGATTGAAGCCGAACGTGTTCTGCAGATAGCGGCGCATCTGCTCCTGGTTGCGCGCGAACTGCTGCATCGACATCTCGAGATATTGCGGCACGACGCTTTGCAGACTGTCGCCGTAGAACGAGATCAACTGGCGCAGGAAGGAGATCGGCAGCAGCGTCTGGCCGCCCTTGCTCTCCTCTTCGAAGATGATCTGGGTCAGCACCGAGCGGGTGATGTCCTCACCGGTCTTGGCGTCGTAGACCACGAAGTCGGTCTTGTCCTTCACCATCTGAGACAGATGTTCGAGCGTGACGTAGGCCGATGTGGCGGTGTTGTAGAGACGCCGGTTCGCGTATTTCTTGATGACCACCGGTGCGGCCTTGGAACCGCCCTCGGGTGCTGCCTGATCGGCCATTACGCTTCGCGCTCCTCGGCGCCGGGACTACTGTGAACGCCCGTTTACAATGACGCGAAGACCTTAGCGCCGATACCGCAGTGCGACAAGGCGCGGTTTGCGCTTGCGAACGCCGGCGTAACAGCCATGCGCTATAGTGGGACGATGGCAACCGATCCGGACGATCCAAAGCCCGGCGCCGACGCCGATTTCGACCGGCTGGCGCGACGTTACCTCGATCTGTGGCAGAGCCAGCTTTCCGGCCTTGCCTCCGATCAGGCGCTGACCGAGCAGATCGTGCGGCTGTTCGCGGCCGCGAATGCCCAGGTTGCGTCTGCAATACAAGCCGCCCAAGGTGCCTCGCATGCTGCCCATCCCCCGACTGGGACCGCGTCCGCTGCCGCTTCATCTGGGAACAGCGCTAATGACGTGGGCGAGCTCCGAAGGCGCGTGGCGGCTCTGGAAGAGCGGATCGCCCAGCTCGAATCGAAGCTCGCCGGCCGCTGACCTTCTGAAGGAAATCCCGGCGAGCGAGCACGGTCGGTTTGAGGCGGCGCTTCATCGCGAGATCGCCCGACGCATGGACCGCATGGCCGAAGGCGTCGTCGCTTATCGCCGCCATCCCTTCGAGCGCACCCTGGAAAACCCGCCGCCAGTGTGGAGCGAGGGCAGTACGCGGCTGCTCGATTACGGCGCCACGCATGCCGGCGCGCGCAAGCGCGGAGCGCGCGCAGTGCTGGTGGTGCCCTCGCTGATCAATCGCTGGGAAGTACTCGACCTCACCGCGGAGAAGAGCCTGCTGCGCGCGATGGCGGGCGAGGGCCTGCGGCCGTATCTCGTCGATTGGGGTGCGCCCGGCGCCGAGGAGCGTTCGTTCGATCTGGCCGCGTATCTCGCACGGCTGGGTCGGGCGTTGGCGTTCGTCGCCAGGCGAGCGCGCAGGGCGCCGGTAGTCGTGGGCTACTGCATGGGCGGTACGCTGAGCGTTGCGTTGGCGAAGCTTCAGCCGCGCAAGGTGGCGGCGCTCGCGCTGCTCGCCGCGCCCTGGGACTTCCACGCCGACAAGGCAGGGCATGCCTTCCTGCTGTCTGCCGGGCCGATGTTGGCCGAGGTCGCCGACAAGGTGGGTGAGCTGCCGGTCGATGTGCTGCAGACCCTGTTCTGGTCGCTCGATCCCTGGCTCGCGGTGAAGAAGTTCGAGCGCTTCCTGCGGCTGGAGCAAACGAGCGAAGCTGCACGTGAGTTCGTGCTGCTCGAAGATTGGATCAATGGCGGCGCGCCGCTTGCGGGTCCGGTGGCGCGCGAGTGCCTGGTCGGGTGGTACGGCGACAATCTGCCCGGCACCGGCCGATGGATCGTCGACGGCAAGCGCATCGAACCCTCGAAGATCGCGAAGCCCGCCCTGGTCATGATCCCGTCAGGCGATCGCATCGTGCCGCCCTTGTCGGCGGCGGCACTTGCCGAGCCCGGCCGCGGATTGAAGAAGGCCGCGCGGATCGACTTGCCGCTCGGTCACATCGGCATGGTGGTCAGTGGCCGCGCGCGCGGGCTTTGCTGGACGCCGCTGCTCGATTGGCTGAAGGCGCAATGACGATGGGTCGACGATCCAGGACGGGTCCTTGCCGGGGTCGATAGGCGGTTTATAGAATGCTCGCAGGGCGGTTCGAACAAGGAGTACAGGCCATGGATATCGTCATCGCGAGTGCAGCGCGCACGCCGGTCGGATCGTTCAACGGCGCCTTCGGCAGCGTGCCGGCGCACGATCTCGGCAAGGTCGCCATCAAGGGCGCGCTCGAGCGCGCCAAGGTGAAGCCCGAGGAAGTGGACGAAGTCATCATGGGCCAGATCCTCAATGCCGGTCAGGGCCAGAACCCGGCGCGTCAGGCCGCGGTCAACTCGGGCATTCCGGTCGAGAAGACCGCGCTCGGCATCAACCAGCTCTGCGGCTCGGGTCTGCGCGCCGTGGCCTTCGGCTGGCAGGCGATCCGCAACGGCGATGCCAACATCATGGTGGTCGGCGGTCAGGAGAGCATGAGCCAGGCGCCGCACGTTGCCCATCTGCGCGACGGCGTGAAGATGGGCGAGATGAAGATGGTCGACTCCATGCTGAAGGATGGCCTGTGGGATGCTTTCCACGGCTATCACATGGGCAATACGGCCGAGAACGTGGCGCAGAAATATCAGATCACCCGCGCCGAGCAGGATGCTTTCGCGGCCTCGTCGCAGAACAAGGCCGAGGCGGCGCAGAAGAGCGGCCGCTTCAAGGACGAGATCGTTCCGGTCACCGTGAAGACACGGAAAGGCGAAGTCGTGGTCGATAGCGACGAGTTCCCACGCCATGGCACGACAGTCGAAGCGCTGGCCAAGCTGCGTCCGGCTTTTACGAAAGAAGGCGGCACGGTCACCGCCGGCAACGCCTCGGGCATCAATGATGGCGCCGCGGCGCTGGTCCTGATGAGCGCGGATGAAGCCAAGAAGCGCGGCATCAAGCCGCTCGCCAAGATCGTGTCGTGGGCGACCACGGGCGTCGATCCGGCGATCATGGGCATCGGCCCGGTAAGCGCCTCGCAGGCCGCGCTCAAGAAGGCCGGCTGGACGGTGAAGGATCTTGATCTCGTCGAGGCCAATGAGGCCTTCGCTGCACAGGCGGTCGCGGTCGGCAAGCAGCTCGGCCTCGATCCGGCCAAGCTCAACGTCAATGGCGGCGCCATCGCCCTCGGTCATCCGATCGGCGCCTCGGGCGCGCGCGTTCTCACCACGCTGCTCTATGAGATGCAGAAGCGCGACGCCAAGAAGGGCCTCGCCACGCTCTGCATCGGCGGCGGCATGGGCATCGCCATGTGCGTGCAGCGCGACTAAGTCGCGTAACTAGACCTCGGCGAAGGTCTTGAGTGCAGCCAGCCATTTCGCGAAGCCTTCGTTCGTGAAATGGTCGGTCCAGGGGCGGCGCCATTCGAGGGCGCAATCGAATGTCGCCCACCATTCGACGAACGCTTGGGCACTGCCGTCGCCGATCGGCGCGACGCGGATCGTCGCTACATAGTCGTGGACAGGAAAGGGTACCCATCCGTCGAACGAGTAGGTGTAGGAGCGTTCGACATCGGAGTGGGCGAGTAGTTTCTGACGGATGATGCGTCCACTACCCGTATCGACGATGCGCACGGCGGATACCTGATCGCCCTGCTTACCGCCCTCGATGGTCGTCTCGCCGGTCACGCCGGCCCACGCATAGTGATCGAACGGTCGGATGATCTGCCAGACCGCTTCGGCCGGCCGATCGATGATGATACTGAAGTAAGATTTTGCCACGGCGTGGGATTTAGATGCTGCGATTGCACGCGCCTATCCGCGAGCTGCGCGCAATTCGACCGAATACGCGGCGGAGCACGGATAGAGCCAATGGATCGTGACCCCTAGGTTCGCTTCAACGAACCGAAGGAGCTTCCGATGCCCCCTGTCTCACTGCCGCGCACATTCAATCGCCTTGCCTGGTCGAATCTCGCCGCACAGTCGGCCGAGCAGATCGCCCTGGCGGCTGCGCCGATCGTTGCCGTGCTGTTGCTGGGCGCGGGCGAGGGGCAGACCGGCGCGCTGCAGACCGCGCTCACCCTGCCGTTCGTGCTGTTTGCGATCCCGGCCGGCCTGCTGGCCGATCGCCTGTCGCGTCGCTTCCTGATGGCCGGGGCCGAAGCCCTGCGCGCGCTGGCGCTGCTCGGTATCCTCGCTGCGATCTGGTTCGGCCTGCTCAGCATGCCGCTGTTGGCGTTGTTGGGCTTCGTGGCCGTGTGCGGCACCGTCGTCTACAGCGTCGCCGCACCGGCGCTGGTGCCATCGCTGGTACAGCCGCAGCAGTTGCCGGCCGCCAATGCGAGAATCGAATTGGCGCGCACCGTGGCATTTGCCGCCGGTCCGGCGCTGGGCGGGCTGCTGGTCGGCTGGATTGGCGCTGGTCCTGCATTCGGCGTGGCGGCGTCGTTGTCGGCGGTCGCCGTCGTCCTGCTCTCGGGCCTCGCCGAACCGCAGCGCGCGCCCCTGCCCAGGCGCCATCCCTGGCGGGAGATCAAGGAAGGTGCGGCCTTCGTGTTCAACCACGACCTGCTGCGGCCGGTGTTCGTGACGCAGTTCATCTTCAACACCGCCTCGTTCCTGATCCTCGCCGTGTTCGTGCCCTATGCGGTGCACCATCTCGGCCTGTCGGCGTCGGGCGTCGGCATCGTCCTCGGCATGTACGGCGTCGGCATGGTGGTGGGAGCGTTGTTCGCCACGCGCGTCATGCGGTCGATTTCGTTCGGAGTCGTGATCGGCCTCGGCCCGATCGCGGGCCTCGTCTCTGCCGGCGTGATGGCAATGACGACGGTGATCGCCACGCCGATCCTGGCCGGCCTCAGCTTCTTCCTGCTCGGCGCCGGTCCGATCCTGTGGGTGATCAGCACCACGACGCTCCGCCAGTCGGTGACGCCGCCGCGCCTGCTGGGTCGCGTCTCGGCGATCAACATCATGGCCTATGGCGCACGCCCGCTGGGCGCCGGCCTGGGCGCTGTGGTGGGCGGCGTGTGGGGCGCCGAGGCCTGTCTCTACCTCGCGGTCGCAGGCTTCGCCCTCCAGGCGCTTGTCATCTGGATGTCGCGCGCCGTCGACCTGGCGCAGCAGCCCGAGATGGCGTGCGACTGAAATCGGGCTAGAGTGCTCCTCCAGAAGAAGGAGGAGCGCATGGCGGGACGTGTTGCGTTGGTGACGGGTGGAACGCGCGGCATTGGTGCTGCCATTTCGAGGATGTTGAAGTTGCGTGGCTATCAGGTCGCCGCCAATTACGCCGGAAACGACGTCGCCGCTGCCTCCTTCAAGGAGGAAACCGGCATTCCCGTCTACAAGTTCGATGTGAGCGATTTCGAGGCGGTCAAGACAGCAGTGGCGCGAATCGAGAAAGAACTCGGTCCGATCGAGATCGTGGTCAACAACGCCGGCATCACGCGCGATTCGACGATGCGCAAGCTCGACCGCGTGATGTGGGACGCGGTGATCGACACCAATCTCGGCTCCTGCTTCAACGTCTGCAAAGCCGTTTGGGACGGCATGAATGCGCGCGGCTTTGGCCGCATCGTCAATATCGGTTCGATCAACGGCCAGGGCGGCCAGTATGGCCAGGTCAACTATGCCGCCGCCAAGTCCGGCATCCACGGCTTCACCAAGGCCTTGGCGCAGGAAGGCGCGGCCAAGGGCATCACGGTGAACGCCATTGCGCCGGGCTACACCGACACCGACATGGTGTCGGCGGTGCCGGCGCCTGTGCTGGAGAAGATCGTCGCCAAGATTCCGGTCGGCCGCCTCGGCAAGGCCGACGAGATCGCCCGCGGCGTGGTGTTCCTCGTCTCCGACGATGCGGGCTTCATCACCGGCTCGACGCTCTCGATCAACGGCGGCCAGCACATGTATTGAGGTTTCACGCACGGGAGAATGCCATGGCCAAGCTTATCGAGTACAAGGACATGGCGCCGCGTGCCAAGGCCGTCGTCGAGGGCATTGCCCAGGCCCGCGGCATCGATCCCGCCAGCATCAACAATGTCTGGAAGGCGCTCGCCCGCGACCCCGAGGTGATGGAGCGCTTCGCCGAGGAGATGCGGGCGGCGTTCGCGCCGGGCAAGCTCGATCCTCTCACCAAGGAGTTAATTTATCTCGCGGTGAGCATCACCAATCAGTGCGACTATTGCATCGCCTCGCACGGCGCCATGGCGCGCCAGAAGGGGATGAGCGAAGAGATGCATGCTGAGTTCATGGCCGTGGTGCTGGCGGCGCAGAAGGGCAACAAGATCGTCAATGCCTATCGCGTGCCGGTCGACGCGGCCTTCGAGGAGAAATGAATGTCCGCCATGGCTGAAAGAAGATCGCCGGTCTGGGACGCCAACCTTTATCTCAAATTCTCCGACGCCCGCATGCAGCCGGCGCTCGATCTGATGAGCCGGCTCGATCCCGCCAATGGCGCACGCGCCGGTCACGCGATCTACGATCTGGGCTGCGGCGCTGGCAACATCGCGCGCATCCTGGCGCAGCGCTTTCCCGAAAGCCCAGTGATCGGCATCGATTCATCGGAGGAGATGCTCGCCAAGGCGCGCTCGGAGACCAAAGACGCCCGGCTGAGCTTCGCCAAGGGAGACTTGCGGCACTTCAAGCCCGGGCTGCCGCCCTCGATCCTCTACAGCAATGCCGCCTATCAGTGGGTCAGCGGGCACATCGATCTTTTTCCCGGACTCCTTCAGACGCTGCCGTCGGGCGGCCAGATGGCGATCCAGATGCCGCGCAACCATGAGGCGCCGAGTCACGCGCTGATGAAGGAAGCGGCGCAAGGGGGGCCGTGGTGGGACAAGCTCAAGAGCGTGCAGGGCCTGCCGCCGGTGGCCGAGCCCGCGAAGTATTACGATGTGCTGAAGCCACTCTCCTCGCAGCTCGACGTCTGGGAGACGATCTACCAGCAGCCGCTCACCGGGAAGGATCCGGTGGCGCAATACACCGCCGGCACCGGGCTCAGACCCTACCTGCAACTGCTCGACAAGGAGCAGGGCCAGGCGTTCTACGACACTTACGCAAAGCTGCTGGCCAAGGCCTATCCAACGCGGCCCGACGGCATCACGCTCTTTCCCTTCCGCCGGTTGTTCATCGTCGCGCGTCGCGCATGAGGCGCACGAAGCGGCTGCTCTGCGTCGTCGGGCTGTTCGTCGCCTGTGCCGCGCGGGCCGAGCCGCGTGAGATGGTGGCGGCCGCCCATCCGCTGGCCGTCGAGGCAGGGCTGGCGGTGCTCGAGAAGGGCGGCACAGCGCTCGATGCCGCGGTTGCCGTACAAATGGCGCTGGGTGTGGTCGAACCTCAGGCGTCCGGCCTGGGTGGCGGCGGCTTCCTGCTCTACTACGACGGCGAGACCCACAAGATCGATATCTATGACGGCCGCGAGACGGCACCGGCCGGTGCCAGGCCGACGATGTTCCTGGGCGCGGACGGAAAGGCGCTGCCGTTCCGCCAGGCCGTTGCCTCGGGGATCTCGGTTGGCGTGCCGGGCGCGGTAGCGCTGCTCGAGCTGGCGCACAAGGAGCACGGCAAGCTCGCCTGGGTGCAGCTATTCAAGCCGGCAATCGCACTGGCGCGCGACGGCTTTCCCGTATCGCCGCGTTTGGCCGAATGGCTGGCAACGATCAAATCCTTCGCCGGCGATCCCGAGGCGCGTGCGACCTTTTACAATTCCGACGGTACGCCCAAGAAACAGGGTGACCGAGTGGTCAATCTCCCGCTTGCCGAAACGATGCAGCTGGTCGCCGAGCACGGCGCAACCACGCTGCAGAAGGGGCCGATCGCCGAAGAGATCGTGAAGCGCGTGCGCGGCCATGTACGGCCCGGCACGCTGTCGCTCGACGACCTTGCGTCTTACAAGCCGCTCAAGCGCGACGCCCTGTGCGGTCCCTATCGCATCTGGATCGTCTGCGGCATGCCGCCGCCGTCGTCGGGTGGTCTCGCCATCCTGCAGGCGCTGGCGCTGCTTGAGCCCTTCGGACTCTCGCATGAGCAGCCCAATTCCGTCCGCGCTCTGCATCTCATCGCCGAAGCAAGCCGCCTGATATTTGCCGACCGCGCGCACTATGTCGACGATCCGGCGTTCGTGCCGGTGCCGGTCGCCAAGCTGCTCGAGCCGGCCTATATCGAGCAGCGCCGCAAGCTGATCTCGCCCGACCGAGCGATGAGCCGCGACAAGCCCGTCGAGGCGGGCTACGTCGAGCACGGCACAAGCCATATGACGATCGTCGATCGCTGGGGCAACGCCGTCGCCTTTACCACCACGATCGAGGCGCCATTCGGAGCTGAGATGATGGTCGGCGGGTTCGTGCTCAATAACGAGCTCACCGATTTTTCTCCGGTCGCCGAGCGCAACGGCCAGCCGGTCGCCAACCGCGTGCAGCCTGGCAAGCGGCCGCGCTCGTCGATGTCGCCGACCTTCGTGTTGAACCAGGACGGCCGACTGGTGCTGGCGGTCGGTTCGGCGGGCGGAGCGCGCATCATCGGTGACACCTTACAGGCGCTGATCGGCATGCTCGATTGGAACCTGTCGGCCCAGGCCGCCCTCGACCTGCCGCGCGTGATCAACATGAATGGGCCGACTGAGCTCGAGGACCGGGGCGACCTCCCGGCCAAAGCGGACGCCTTGCGCGCGCTGGGCCATGAAGTACAAGTCCGCCGGCATGATGGCGGCCTGACGGCCATTCGCCGCGCGGGCGATGGCTGGGACGGGGCCGCCGATCCGCGGCGCGATGGCGTCGCCAAAGGGGGCTGATCAGGTGGCGGCAAAACTGCCGAGTGTCATCTTGCGGGCGGGCGAGGATCGCCGCGTGCGCGCGGGCCATCCCTGGGCCTTCTCCAACGAGATCCTGATGGACGCCGACGCCAAGGCGATTCCCGCGGGGTCGCTGGTGATCCTGCGCGCGCCGGGCGGTGAGGCGCTCGGCCTGGCGACCTTCAACCCGCACTCGCTGATTGCCGTGCGCCTCCTCACTTCCAATCCCGAGGCCACCGTCGATGCACTGTTCCTTGGCCGTCGGCTCGCCCGCGCCACGGCGTTGCGCGACCGGCTGATCGGCGTGCCGTATTATCGGCTGATCCATGCCGAAGCCGACGGCCTGCCGGGCGTCATCGTCGATCGCTTCGGCGATGCGCTCGTCGTGCAGGTCAATACCGCCGGCATGGACCGACTGACGCCGGTGCTGCTCGAGGCACTGGAGGCCGAGCTGTCGCCCGCGACGATCGTCCTCAAGAACGATTCGCCGGTGCGTGAGCTGGAAGGCCTGAAGCGCGAGGTGGTGGTCGCCAAGGGCAATGGTGGTCCGATCGAGCTCGTCGAGAACGGCGCCAGGTTCGTGGCCGACCTGTCGGAAGGCCAGAAGACCGGCTGGTTCTACGACCAGCGTGACAATCGCCGGTTCATGGCGGCGCTGGCGAAGGACGCCAACGTTCTCGATGTCTACAGCTACTCCGGCGGCTTCGGCGTGCTGGCCGCCAAGGAGGGCGCCCGTCATGTCACTTGCATCGATCGCTCGGCGACAGCGCTCGGCGCGGCCAAACAGGCGGCAGCGCTGAACAGCGTCGACAGGACGATGAGCTTCGACAAGGCGGAGGCCTTCGAGGCGCTGGAGAAGCTCGGCGGCACGCAGGCGCGAAAGTTCGGGGTCGTCATCTGCGATCCGCCGGCGTTCGTGAAGAGCCGCAAGGATCTCAAGACCGGCGCACAGGGCTACCGCAAGCTGGTGCGGCTGGCCGCGCCGCTGGTCGCGCAAGGCGGTTTTCTTTTCGTCGCGTCTTGCTCGCATCTCGTGGATCCTCCGTTGTTTGCCGAGCAGATGCGGCGCGGCTTGCGCGACGCCGAGCGCACCGGGCGCATCCTCAAGAGCTCGGGCGCGGCGCTCGACCATCCGGTGCATCCCGGTCTGCCCGAGACGGCGTACCTCAAGGCGCTCACCCTGCAGCTCGACTGACCATGCTCAAACCGGGCCCGCGCAATCTCATCACTGACGTCGATGGCATCCTGGTCGGCAATGCCGAGGATCGGCGCTTGCGTTCCGGCACGACCGTGGTGCGCTGCGAGACACCGTCCGTCGCTTCCGTCGATGTGCGCGGCGGCGCGCCGGGCATGCGCGATACCGAACTGCTCAAACCGGTTCACCGGGTCGATCGTGTCGATGCGATTTGCCTCTCCGGCGGGTCGGCCTTTGGACTGTCCTCGACCGACGGCGTCATGCGCTGGATGCGCGAGCGCGGCCAAGGCCTCACTGTCGGCTCTGCCATCGTGCCCATCGTGCCCACAGCGATTCTCTTCGATCTGCTGAACGGTGGCGACAAGGAGTGGGACTGGCCGCCTTATCGCGAGCTTGCCTACCGGGCGACGGACAAGGCGGCGAAGGACTTCGCCTTAGGCAATGCAGGTGCGGGCATGGGCGCCCGCGCAGGGCACCTCAAGGGCGGACTGGGCAGCGCGTCGGCAGTCGATCCCGCGGGCGGGCTGCAGGTAGGCGCGCTCGTGGCGGTGAACTCGGTGGGATACGCGACGATGGGCGAGGGGCCCCATTTCTGGGCGTGGGCGCTGGAACAGCACGATGAGTTCGGTGGTCTGCCGCCGCCGCAACGCAAGCTCGGGCTTCAGGTGGCGCATGACCGGAGCGATCCGGTGCGCGCCGATCCGCGCGCCAACACCACCATCGCCGTCGTGGCGACCAACGCGCGCCTCAGCAAGGCGCAGGCCGAGCGGCTTGCCGTGATGGCGCAGGATGGAATCGCGCGCGCCATCAGGCCGGCGCATACGCCCGCCGATGGCGACACGGTCTTTGCCGTCGCCACGGGACGCCACGATCTCGGCGTCGATCCGCTGGCGCTGGGCGAATTGGGTACGCTGGCTGCGGATTGTCTTGCCCGTGCCGTGGCCCGCGGCGTCTATCACGCCGAGACCCTGGGCGCGGCGCGAAGCTGGCGGGACGTGTTTGGTCGCTGATAGACTGGCTGAGCTTCGACGGAGGATCTACAAGGTGAACGCTCTCTCCCGCCGCCAACTGTTCGGCGCTGCCGGCGCTGCGGCCGCTGCTTTCAGTTTCGGGCCCGAAGTCTGGGCCGAGGCCAAGGACAGGCTGGTGATCGGCATCTCGCTCGAGCCGCCTGTGCTCGACCCGACCAAGAACGCCGCAGCGGCCATTCGCTCGCTCACCTGCCCCAACGTGTTCGAGAGCCTGGGCCGCATCAATCGCAACGGCGACATCGTGAAGGGCCTGGCCGAAAGCTGGACCATCTCGTCCGACGGCAAGGAATACGTCTTCAAGCTCTTGAAGGGCGTGAAGTTCCATGACGGCGAGATGCTCGACGCCTCGGTCGTGAAGTTCTCGCTCGATCGCCTGTTCGCCGCCGATTCGACGGCGCCTGGCAAGGCGCTCTATACCGACATCGACAAGGTCGAGGCGGTCGATCCATCGACGGTCAAGGTGACCTTGAAGTCACCCAACTCCTACATGCTCTACAATCTGTCCCTGGGCGACGCCGGCGTCATGCATCCCAAGTCGGCGGCGACCAACGACAAGCATCCGATCGGCACCGGCCCGTTCGCCTTCAAGGAACGCAAGGAAGGCGATTCGATCACCCTCGCCAAGGCCTCGACCTATCGTGATCCGGCCGCGATCAAGCTGAACACCGTGATCTACAAGGTGGTGAAGGATCCCTCGGCGCAGGTGAGCGCGCTCCTGGCGGGCGACATCGACGCCTTCCCCGGCTTCCAGGCGCCCGAGCTGGTCGAGCGCATCAAGAAGGACCAGCGCTTCGTCGTCGTCGTCGGCACGACCGAGGGCGAGGTGATCCTGGCGACCAACAACGGCAAGAAGCCATTCGACGATCTCCGGGTACGCCAGGCGATGGCGCACGCCATCAACCGCAAGGAGCTGATCGACGCCGAGTCGGGCTACGGCACCCCGATCGGCAGCTTCTTCCCGCCGCACAACAAGGCCTACATCGATCTTACCGGCACCTATCCGCTCGACATTGCCAAGGCCAAGGCGCTGCTCAAGGAAGCGGGCCATCCCAACGGCTTCGAGGCGAGCCTCAAGCTGCCGCCGGTCGGTTACGCGCAGCGTGCGGGCGAGGTGATCGCGGCGCAGATGGCCAAGATCGGCATCAAGATCGCGATCACGCAACTGCAGTGGCCGCAGTGGCTGGCCGAAGTGTTCAAGGGCAAGAACTACGATCTCACGATCGTCGCTCACACCGAGGCCAACGACCTCGATCGCTACGCCCGTGACGACTACTACTGGAACTATCACTCCGATGCGTTCAAGGCGAAATGGAAGCAGGTCATTGAGGCCACCGACTTCGCCATGCGCGACGAGCTCCTGAAGGACTGCCAGCGCATCATCGCCAAGGATGCGGTGAACGGTTACCTCTACCAGCTCGCCAAGATCGGCGTGTGGAAGAAGGACCTGGTCGGCATGTGGGAGAACGCGCCGACGCCGTCGGACTATCTGGCCGTCGTGCACTGGAAGGCGTGATCGAATTTCTCTCCCGGCGGCTGTTCGCCGCTCTGATCACCCTCGTGTTGGCGACGATCGTGGTGTTCGCGATCGTCGAAGTGCTGCCCGGCGACCCGGCGCTGGTCATGCTGGGCACCGAGGCGCGCCCCGATACGCTGGCCGCGCTGCGCCACGAGTACGGCTTCGACCAGCCGCTGCCGGTGCGTTATTTCCAGTGGATCGGCGGGCTTCTCACCTTCCATCTCGGCATCAGCCATGCCTACGGCACCTCGGTGGCGCGGCTGCTGGGCGACCGTCTGCTGGTGACGTTGCCGCTCAGTGCGCTGGCGCTGACTCTGGCGCTGGTGATTGCCGTGCCGCTCGGTGTCTTCGCCGCCTGGAAGCACGGCAAGGCCGGCGATTGGGGCGTCATGGGCTTCACCCAGATCGGCATCTCGGTGCCAAACTTCTGGTTCGGCATCGTGCTGGTTCTGCTGTTCGCCGTGACGTGGCAGATCTTTCCGGCCGGCGGCTTTCCCGGTTGGTCGCACGATCCGGGCAGATCGCTGCTGTCGTTGATCCTGCCGGCTTTCGCGTTGTCCTTGAGCGAGATCGCGATTCTGGCCCGCGTGACACGCTCGTCCATGCTCGACACCTTGCGCGAGGATTACGTCCGCACCGCGCGGGCCAAGGGTGCATCCGAGCGAACGGTGCTGTTTCGGCACGCGCTACGCAACGCGCTGATCCCGGTGACGACAATTGCTGGCCTGATTGCGGGCTTCCTGGTCGCGGGCGCGGTGATCATCGAGAGCGTGTTTCGCCTGCCCGGCGTCGGCCAGCTCGTCTATGACTCGATCAACAACCGCGATCTCATCGTCATCAAGAACGTGGTGATCCTGTTCACCATCCTAGTGCTGGCGGTCAACCTGCTGGTCGATGCCGCCTACGCACTGCTCGATCCACGGCCGCGGATTCGCGCATGAGCGCACTCCTTGCCCGTGCCCGTCACCACGTCGGCTTCCAGATCGGCAGCGTGCTGCTGATCCTGTTCGTCGGTACGGCCTTGGTATCGCTCGTATGGACGCCCTATCCGGTCGACGACCTGCAGATGCGCCTCAAGCTGCAGCCATCGACGGCGGCGCACTGGCTGGGCACCGATCATTTGGGTCGTGACGTTCTCTCGCGCATCATGGTCGGTGCTCAGACCTCGATCACGGTCGGGCTGATCGCCGTTGTGCTCGGCATGTCGGCGGGCGTGACGCTCGGCGCCTGGGCCGCGGCGCGCGGCGGTTGGGTCGACGAGGCGCTGTCGCGCACGTCGGATCTCATCTTCGCCTTCCCGGCGGTCCTGATCGCCATCCTGATCACCTCGGTGCTGGGCGCGAGCGCTCAGAATGCGATTCTGGCCATTGCCATCTTCAACGTTCCGGTGTTCGCGCGGGTGACGCGGGGCGCCGGGCTCGCCATGTGGGGCCGCGATTTCGTGCGTTCGGCGATCGCCATGGGGCGGGGACCGCTCGGTATCACTCTGCGACACGTGCTGCCCAACATCATGAGCGTGCTGATCGTGCAGGCCACGATCCAGTTTGCCGTGGCGATCCTCGCCGAAGCGGGGCTTTCCTATCTCGGGCTGGGCGCGCAGCCGCCGACGCCGTCATGGGGCGGCATGCTGCGCGATGCCCAGACCTATATTTTCCAGGCGCCCGAGCTTGCCGTATGGCCCGGGCTCGCGATTGCACTCGCGGTGCTAGGCCTCAACATGCTGGGCGATGGGCTGCGCGATCTGCTCGATCCGAGATTGCGGACTTTGCGTCTCGGCTAGCGCATCCGAAACGCGTTTCGGGCGTTAGGCCTTCATACTGTTGCCATGTTCGCCGGCAAAACACACAGCATGCAACGGCGAACCGGCCCCTTCTGGCTTGGACGCCTGTTGATCGTGACGGCAGCGACCCTGCTGCTATCCGATGCTGCCGACGCGCGCACGGCCGGAATCACCCTGAAGGTCATCGGGGACCAGCGCATGGCCGACGAGCTCAAGAAGCTGAGCGAGGATTTGGACAAGGACGAGCCGTTGTCGGGCGACAGCGTCTCGCTGTTGCAGGCCGTTCAGGCGCGGCGGGCGCGCGTGGCGTCGGCATTGCGGTCGCGCGGCTTCTACGATGCGCGGGTGCGGGCGGTGGTTGCCAACCAGCCAGTCGGCGATCCGGCGGCGCTCGATGCCATCGACTCCCGGCCCGAGTCGGAGAAGATCAATTTTGACATGGATGTTGCGACCGGCCCGGTCTACCGCGTCGCCGACGTCGACATCGAGGGCCCATCCAACGTGGTCGGCTATCCGCCGCTCGATCTCAGCAAGCTCGCTCTGCGGCAGGGCGCCCCGGCGGACGCTTCTGACATCCTCGCGGCCGAGAAGCAGATTCTGGAGATCGTACGGGGCGAGGGCTATGCGCTGGCCGCGATCAGCCACCGCGACATCGTGGTCGACCATGCCACGCGCGAGGCGCATGTCACCTTCGTCGTTCGTCCTGGTCCGGTGGCGACGATGGGCCCGGTTCATTTCTCCGGCACGCAGAAGATCGATACCGACTACCTGCAGAAGCGCGTGCCGTTCCAGCCAGGAGAGCCCTACAGGCCCGAAAAGGTGGATGCCCTGCGCGACCGGCTGATGGGTCTCGGGGTCTTCAGTGCGGTTCGCATCACCCCCGCCGACCAGCTCAGCCCGAACGGCGAGCTGCCGATCGATGTCGAGCTGCACGATCGCCTGCCACGAACGATCGGCTTCGGCGTCACCTATGAGACGCAGCTTGGCGCCGGCGTTAATGCCTACTGGATGCACCGCAACCTGTTCGGCGAAGCCGAAAGCCTGAAGCTGTCGGCGGCGGTGAACAACATCTTCAATGGCTCGAGCGCATTCGGCGATTTTGGCTACGCCTTCAAGGCCGATTTCCGCAAACCCGATTGGTGGCTCAGCGGCCAGGACGCGACGGCAGACGCCGCGGCGGTCGACCAGATCTTTCCCGCCTATCGGCGCAAGGCGGTGACTGTGGGCGTCGGTCTCGATCGCGTCCTGTCGCGGCACTGGGAGGTGAAGGTCGGCATAAGCACCGAGTGGTCCCAGATCACCCGCTTCGGCATCCTCAACTACTACAATCTCTATGGCCTGCCGATGCAGGTGCTGCTGAACGAAGCCGACAGCCTGGTCGACGCCACGCACGGCTATCGCATCACCTTTGATCTCACGCCCTATGTCGACGCGATCAACAACAACGACATCTTCGCCATCGCGCGATTGACCGGTACGAGCTACATCAACGTGAGCGGCGATGGGCGTTCGGTGATCGCAGCCCGGGCATCGCTCGGCACGATTCCCGGCGGCACCAATGCCGCCATTCCGTTCGACAAGCTGTTCTATGCCGGCGGCGGCGGCTCGGTGCGCGGCTTCGCCTACCAGAGCGCGGGCCCGCGCGATGCCTTCAACAATCCGTTGGGCGGCGCCAGTCTTGTTGAGGCCAATCTCGAGTTCCGCCAGCGCATCGGCAAGTCGTTTGGCGCGGTCGCGTTCATCGACAGCGGCAGCGCCTACAGCGAGACTTTCCCCAATTTCGGCGATCTCTCGCCGCGCCTCGGCGCCGGCGCGGGCGTGCGCTACTACACGAGCTTCGGGCCGGCGCGGCTCGATGTCGGCGTGCCGCTCAACCCGCGTCCCGGCGATGCGCCGTTCGGCGTCTATGTGAGCCTGGGGCAGGCCTTCTGATGCGGTGGCGCCGCGTCCTGGCCTGGTCGGCAGGCGGGATTGCAGCCGTCCTTGTCCTGCTGTTCGCGAGCTTCCAGACGTCGGTTGGCCAACGCACGGTCGCCAATCTCGCGACGTCGCTTGCTTCCTCGCCCGACAGCCGCGTCGAGATCTCTGGTCTTGAGGGCTTCTTCCCGACCGACTTGCGCGTCGATCGCGTCACCATCGCCGACGGGCAAGGTATCTGGCTGCGCGCCGACAAGGCCAAACTGCGCTGGTCGTTCGCGTCGCTGTTCACCGGGCGGGTCCGGATTGGCGATCTCTCGGCGGCACGCCTCGAAATCCTGCGCCCACCGGCCGCACCGGCGAACACGTCCAACGCACCCTCATCTTCCGGCGGAATGGGTTTGCCGCTCGGCCTCGACCTGCAATCGGTCGAGATTCCGGATATCCATATCGGTCCCGAGCTTGCCGCCGGCGTGGATTCGCACTGGAAGCTTGCGGGCTCGGTCCTTTTGGCAGCCGCCGGCACGCCAAGCCACCTGAAGATCGCCCTCGATCGCACCGATGGACCGGCTGGGCACGTCACGTCCGATCTCGCCTTCGATCTCGGCACGCTCTCGGCAAATGGCCACGTTGCGCTCGAGGAACCCGGCAAGGGCGGCATCGTCGCGGCGCTCGCTGGGCGACCCGATCTCGACCAGGTGTCGGCTAAGCTGGTCGCCAGGGGCGATCGCGACAATGGCAGCGCGGAGCTCATGGCGTCGGCGCAGGATGTACTCTCAGCGAGCGGGCTGGCGCATTGGCGGACCAGCAACGGCAATCGATCGGTGACGTTCGACCTCGGGGCTCAATCGCATGCGCTCGGTGGGGCCCGCGTGAGCACTTCCGGCATTTACGATGTGACCGCCGACAAGCTCGATGCCACGGCCGCCTTCGACATGGCGTCGGCGGAGCCGGTCAGGGATCGTTTGGGCGGCGCCGACTGGCACAATCTGCACCTTGATCTGAAGACTGCGCTGCGCGGTCTCAAGGCGCAGCCGTCGGGCTCGGCAACGATCGCCGGCTCGGCCGATGACGTGGCTTACGCCCAATTGTTGGGACCGGTGCACGTCGACCTTGCCGCCAAGCTCGGTCTGTTGCGTGACGGGCGGATTTCTGTCGATAGCCTCGATTTGGCCTCGCCGCTTGCGCACATCAAAGGCACGGGCAGTTATCGGCCTACGACGCAGGCAGGTGATGCCACGCTGTCGATCGATGGCTCAAACTTGGCGGCGTTCTCGGCGCTGGCAGGCATGCCGCTCGAGGGCCGCACCCATGTCGATCTCACGCTGAACACCAGCCGCGACGGTGTGGGAGTGAGCTGGCGGGGTACTGTCGACGATCTCAGCGTGCCGGGGCTTCCACCGCCGCTTGCACAGCAAAACCTGCGACTGAGCGGCAAGGGCCGCTACAAGAGCGACGGCGACTGGCAGCTCGACGGTGCGAAGGTCGACAGCGACCGCGCGACTTTCGATGCAAGCGGTCATGGTGCGGCCCGCGCCGGTGAACTGGCATTGTCGGTCGCCCTGCCGGATCTCGCGCAACTGCAGCCCGGTCTCACCGGATCGGGCACGGTCAAGGCCTCGCTCGCCTACAGCGCCGACGAAGCGCACGGTAAGGTGAATGCCGAGGGCACGGTCGCCGATCAAAGCCTGGGGCTTTCCGCCGACTTTACGCGCCGTGCCGACGGCAGCCTGTTGGCGCCGTCAATCCAAGGTCATTGGGCGAGTGCCACTATCGATGTGCACGATCTGACCGTCACGCCGCAGGGCACGACTGGCTCCGGCCACCTCGCCATGACGAAGCTCGAGGACCTGAAGCCCGTGCTGGGGGCCGACCTCGCGGGCGCACTCGACGTCGATATCGCGACCGAACCCGACCCCGCCGGCAAGCTGCGCATCGCCGTGCACGGCACGCGCCTGCGCGGAGAGGGAGTTGGCGCAGCCAATCTGCAACTCGACGCAACGGTGGTCGATCCGCTGGGCAAAGCCGAGACCGATGCGACGATGAAGATCGCCGGCATGAGCGGCGTCGAAGGCCTTGGTCAGGTCAATGCCACAGTGAAGGGCAATCGCGAGAACATGGGCGTGGATTTGAATGCGACGGGTCAGGGGGCGAGCGCAGCGCTCTCGGCCAAGCTCGAGACGGCGAGCGATGAAGCGCGGTTGACGATCGAGCGCCTTGCCGGGAAGTACCGCGGCATACCGATCGCTTTGGCGGCGCCAGCGAAGATCACGGCGGCGGGCCCGCGCACTTCCATCGCGCCGGCATCGCTCGCGATCGGCAGCGGCCGAGTGACGATCGCTGGCGCGCTCGACTCGGCCAATAGCGATCTCACAATCCAGATCGCGCAATTGCCGTTTGCTCTGCTCGAAGCCTTCGCGCCGGGCACCAAGGTCGACGGTATCGTGCAGGCCAAGCTCCATGTCACCGGCGCACTTGCGGCGCCCAGGATCCAGGCAACGTACGCCGCGAACGGCCTGCGGCTGAGAAAAGAGCAGACCGCGCTCATCCCCGCGCTTGCGCTGCAGGGCAGCGCGAGCCTGACGGGTCAGCAGGCGACGTTCGATGCCAGCGTCGCTGCCGGCTCCGCCAGCAGGCTGTCGCTCAAGGGCGAGGCGACCTTACCCCAGGGGCGCGCTGCGTTGCGGGCCAAGGTCGCCGTCCGCGGCAATCTCGACATGGCGCCCTTCGCGGCGGCGCTGGGCAACAGTCTGCGCAACGTGTCTGGAACAGTGCGGCCCGATCTCGTGCTGACGGTGAACGGCGAGACGATGAGCGGCACAGGCACGATCTCGATCGCCAACGTGGCTCTCACCTTGCCCGATACCGGCCTTCGCCTCAGCAATGGCCAGGGCACCATCGCGCTCCAGGGCGAGACGATGCAGTTGCAGCGGCTTTCCTTCCAGACCGCACGCAACGGGGAGATCACCGCGACCGGCACGGTGCGCCTCGACAAGGACATGCCAGTGCAACTTGCCGTCAGCGCACGCAAGGCGCTGGTCGCCAACCGGCCCGATCTGGCGGCGACAGTGTCGAGCGACATCAGGGTAACCGGCTCGGTTGCCAATGGCCTGGACGTGAGCGGCCCGGTGACTATCGACCGGGCCGAGATCGGCATCGGCGTATCGCAGGCGGCGAACTATCCGGTGCTGGCGGTGCGCGAGATCAACGGCACGTCGCCCAACAACGGACTGACCCTGCCCTCGGCGGCCGCATCGTCCAAGCCCGGACCGGCACGTGACGGGATCCGGCTCGCCCTGCAGGTGCGCGCGCCGCAGGCGATCTTCGTGCGCGGCCGCGGTCTCAATGCCGAGGTGGGCGGCCAGTTCACCGTGGCCGGCGATCCCTCGCATCCCTCCGTGTTGGGCAGCCTGACGCTCCGGCGCGGCACTTTCAGTCTCGCGGGGCACACCCTCGATTTCACGCGCGGCAATGTCTCGCTGGTAAGCGCCACGACCATCGATCCACTGCTCGACTTCGCCGCCACGACGACCGTCGAGTCCACCACCATCGAGATCGACATCACCGGCACCTCGCGCGCCCCCAAGATCGCGCTCACCTCTTCGCCCGAGCTGCCGCAGGACGAGGCGATGGCGATGCTGCTGTTTGGCAAGCCGTCGGCCAGCCTCACTCCGAGCGAGATTCTGATGGCGGCGCAGGCCGTGTCCGAGCTGACCGGCGGTACGCCGGTCGCCTCCGGCTTCTTTGGGCGCCTGCGCCGGAGCCTCGGCCTCGATCAGCTGGGCGTCGGTTCCTCCAGCAGCGCCTCCTCGTCGTCCTCGTCGGGTTCCTCGTCCGACCTCGGGGGCACCGCGTTGCAGGGCGGCCGCTACGTCGCGCCGGGCGTCTATGTGGGCGCCGAGCAGGGCACGACCACCACGTCCACGCGCGGGGTGGTCGAGATCGAGGTGCTGAAACACACCAAGATCGAGGGCGCGGTGGGCGCCGATTCGAACGACAAGGTCGGCGCCAAGATGGAGTGGGATTATTGACGCCGTTCCTGCATCGCGGGCTTCATCCGTTGATTTCGGCGTCCTTTTTGGGAATGAGATCGTAGGGGAGCGCGAAGCCCTTCATCGCCATCAGCCGGTCGCGCCAGGCGCGCGCGTTGGGGCGGCTGTCGAGTGACATGCCGCCCTCGGCCATGAACACCATGCGCCCCCAGCAGCCGATATCGGCGATCGAGCAGGCATCGCCCACCAGCCATTGCCGGCCGGCCAGGCTCTTGTCGATGAAGTCGAGCGCGGCTTCCGCGCCGGGTTTGAAGTAGTTGACGATGGCCGGCTCGATGTCGGGCCGGAAGCGTGCGAAGTGGCGCACGCGCGCCACGTTCTGGATGGCGTCGTTCTCCCAGGAAAGCCACTCGCGGGCGCGCCAGCGCTCCTGCTCGCTCGCCGGCTCGAACTTGCCCGTGATGCGCGCGAGATAGTCGAGGATCACGTTAGACATCACCAGGGTCAGGCCGCGATGCTGCAGCACCGGTACTTGGCCGTAGCGATTGCGGGCAAGGTGTTCCGGCTGCTTCTGCACGCCGTTCTTGAGGTTGACCGTGCGGAAGGAGAATGGCAGGCCGGCGAGCACCAGGAACAGCATCGGCTTGTAGCTCGAGCTCGAGGTGAAGCTGCCATAGAGCACCAGGCGCTGCGGATCGGTCATGATCGTTCTCCTTGTCGTGCTATCTTGCCCAAGTCCCGTTGACCGAGGAACCCATGACCGTCCTGCATCGCCGCTTGCTGCTTGCTGCACCAGCCGTCGCCGCTCTCGCCGGACGAACCTCCGCTGCCGGCGAAGGACCGGTCGAGATCATGCAGAAGTACGCGGTTGCCCTGCAGGCCAACGATGTCGAGGCGCTGGTCTCGCTCTATACCGACAACGGCGTCTACGTGCGGCCCGACTTCCCGGCCGCCGTCGGCCATGCCGCCCTGCGCACCGCCTACAAGGAAGTGTTCGCCACGCTCCGGGTCAGCCTGCGTTTCGACATCAAGGAGGCCGAGATCCACGGCGACATGGCCTGGGTGCGCTCGGAATCGACCAGCAAGATCAAGGTGCTGAAGAGCGGCGCTGAGACCAGCGAGTCCTATCATCAGCTCGTCGTGTTCCGGCGCGAGGCCGGTGTATGGAAGATCAGGAGCTACCTCTACTCGCCGGCCAAGGCCTGACGCCATGTCGGACGAACGGTACACCGTCATTCTGGGCGACCGGCGTTACGCCATTCACCGCAAATGGGCCCGCCTGCCGGCCGGCGAGAGCTTCGGCTTCCTGTCCGATCTCGCCGTCGACCGCACGGGGCGCGTGCACGTGGCGCAGCGCGGCACCGACCGCCCAGTGCTGGTGTTCGAGCGCGACGGAAAGTTTGCCGGCACGTGGGGCGAAGGCGCGCTGGCCGAGCCGCACTACATCAATCCGGCGCCCGACGAGACGATGCTGGTGGCCGACCGCGACGCCCACCAGGTCCTGCGCTTCGATGCCAACGGCAAGCTCGTGCAAGCGCTCGGCCGGCGCCATTGGCCGCAGCTCAATGCGCCGTTCAATCATCCGACGGCGGCCGCCCAGGCAGCCAGCGGCGACATCTACGTGTCCGACGGCTACGGCAATTCCAACGTCCATCGCTTTGCGGCCGATGGCCGGCTGATCTCGACCTGGGGCGGGCCGGGCGCGCAGCCTGGCGCCTTCACGACGCCGCATGCCGTGGCGATCGACAGCCTGGGTCGCGTGCTGGTGGCCGATCGCGAGAACAATCGCGTGCAGGTATTCGACGCCGACGGAAAGTTCATTGCGGCGTGGGGCGATTTTTACCATCCCATGCAGGTCTGGATCGATGCGCGCGGCCTCGTCTTCGTCACCGACCAGATTCCGCGCATCAGCCTGTTGTCACCCGACGGTACCTTGATCGGGCGCTGCCGCGGCGCCATCAACGGCGCGCACGGCCTGGCTGGCGACGCCGAGGGCAATCTCTATCTCAGCGAGCTGCCGCCACAGGAAATCACCAAGCTCGCGCGGATCAGCTAGCGCGCGATCAGCAGCACTGGTGCCCGGACCATGCGCAGGAGCGCGGCGCTGCGCGGGCCGAGGAACTTGGCCTCGCCCGCCCGCAGCGACGTCCCCAGCACCACGAGATCGAAGCGTCCGCCGCGCAGGACGCGCCGGATCTCGGCCTCGGGCTTCACGTTGGTGGCGGTCAGGCCCTTGACGGTGACGCCGCTCCGTTTGCCCAGCCGATGGGCGTCGACCAGCACCGACATGCCGAAGCGCTTGCCGCGGCCGCGCAGCAATTCGGTCTCGTCCTGCGGGTCGAACACGTGCAGCGCCGTCACCTTTCCCTCGCTCGCCTTGGCCAGCACCAGGCCGATCTCGGTGGCGAGCCGCGCGTCGGGCCGGCCGCTGGTCGGCACCAGCACGTCGAGCGGCACGTCGGCGGGCCCGGCCGCGCCCGCGCCGTTGACGGCGATCGCCACCGGCCCGTCGAAATTCGCCACCAGCTTCTGCAGGCGGTCCTCGAAGCGCAAATCGTCATGCGCGATCGGCTTGTCGATGCCGACGAACACGATGTTGTAGCCCTTGGCGAGTTCGCGCTCGAGCCCGTCGGCGTTGGCGACGGCCTTGGTGTGCACGAGCTGGCCGGCGCGCGGATTGTCCTCGTCCTTGTCGAGCGCGGCCTGCGCGGCCTCGGAGACATGGTCGCTCGAGGCCGCCTCCTCGGAGCTGCGTTCGGTGGTGCTCGAATGCTCCAGCACCGTGGTCAGCATCTGGCGGTCGGCGGTGAACAGCCCGGCCAACCGGGCGGCGAACCGGCCGTTCGGGCTGTCGTCGACATAGACCAGCACACGCTCCATTTTCGGCACGAGCTGCTGGGCCTCCGCTTCCTCCTTCTCGAGCCGTTTGAGCTCCTCTTCGCCCACCGGCACGCGGGCCATGATCCAGCGCAGGGTCGGCGGCATCACCATCGTGGTCACCACGGCCATGGCCACGACCATGGTGTAGAGCTCATGACTGAGTGCGCCCATCGCCAGGCCGATGCTGGCAATGATCACCTCGGTCGAGCCGCGCGCGTTGAGGCCCGTCGCCAGCGCCAGCGATTCGCGCGTCGTCAGCCCGCCCAGGCGGCCGCCGAGCAGCGCGCCCGAGAACTTGCCGACGCTCGCCACCAGGATCACCGCGCCGGTGAACAGCAGCAGGGTCGGATCCATCAGCGTACGCAAATCCATGCCGAGGCCGGCCACGGCGAAGAACACCGGGCTGAAGAAGGCGAAGATGAAGCCGCGCAGCTGGTTCTCGATATGCTCGGTCAGGATCGGCGACTGGCCGATGATGAGGCCGGCGATGAACGCGCCGAGCGCCGTGTGCACGCCGATCACGTCGGTGATCAGCGCCATGCCGAACATCACGACCAGGATGGTGGTGATCACCGGCACCTCGATGGTGAGGTGATCGTTGGCCCACACGATGAGCTTGCCGACCAGCCGCCGGCCAACGGTCAGGCTGAAGATCAGGAACGCCGCCACGCCGGCCAGGCTGCCGCCGACGGCGCTCGGGCTCACCGCGCCATGCGCGGCGATGCCCGAGATGATGGCGATGATGATCCAGGCCAGCGTGTCATCCATGATCGCGGTGGCCAGGATCAGCTGGCCGATGTCGCGGCGCAGCACGCCGATCTCCATCAGGGTCATCGCCACGATCTTCACCGAGGAGATGGCGAGCGCCGTGCCCATGAAGAGCGCGGTGACGAGCCGCGCCTCGCCCGGCGGAATGATGCTGCCCGGCAGGGCGAAGGTCAGCGCCACGCCGCACACGAACGGCACGGCGATGCCGCTCAGCGAGCTCGAGATCATGACGCGCCGCCGCCGGCTCATCAGCTCGAGGTTGGTCTCCATGCCCGTGAGCAGCAACAGCAGCAGGATGCCGATCTCCGACACCGCACTCAGCATGTGCTTGAGCGTCGGCGTCTCGGGAAAGACGAAGTGCCGGAGCTCGGGCGACAGCGCGCCGAACACCGAGGGACCCAGCACGACGCCGGCGAGCAGTTGGCCGAACAACGCGGGTTGCCCCAGCCGGTTCATCGCCTCGCCGAGCAGGCGTCCGACCAGCAGCAACAGGATCAGTTCGGCGGCGAAAATCGCCAGCGAGTGGTCGGCGGCCAAGTTCGTCCCCGGTTGAGCCAGCTTAACACTTGGGTGGGGGCGGGGTTCCCATCAAGCGGAACCTGCGCATGGACTTCGGGTCCGGATTCGTGCTGATTTTTGCGCCAGTCTGGGAGGTGCGCAATGGACAAGACCTTGTTGGAGGCGCTGGTGCGCCGCGCCGGTCTGCAGAAGGCGCTGGCCGAATTTCCCGACGACGTCGCAGCCGCCGCCGCCCAAGCCGAGACCATCTCGGAGAAACTGAACGCGCCGGCCGATCCGCGCGCCGAGCCGTGGCCGCCGATGAAAGCGGGAGAAGGGCTGTGAACGCCGAAGTCGCGGCCGACCTGCACTGGCTCAGCGTCACCGATGCCGCGCACGCGATCGCGCATCGGCAGCTCTCGCCGATCGAACTGATGCAGGCGCTGCTTCAGCGCATCGACAGGCTCGACCCCAAGCTGAACGCCTTCATCCAGCTCCACGCCGATGCGGCGCTGGCCGCGGCACAGGCAGCCGAGACCGAGATCATGGCGGGCCGGCCGCGCGGGCCGCTGCACGGCGTGCCGGTCGGCATCAAGGACATCATCGACGTCGCCGGGTTGCCGACGACCTGCCACTCGAAGGTGCTGGAGAACAACATTGCCACGTCGGATGCGGTGGTCGTCACCAGGCTGCGTGCCGCGGGCGCCATCGTGCTGGGCAAGCTCTCGACCCACGAGTTCGCGATCGGCGGCCCGAGCTTCGACCTGCCGTGGCCGCCGGCGCGCAATCCGTGGAACCGCGACCATCATCCGGGCGGCTCATCGTCCGGCTCGGGCTCGGGCGTCGCAGCCGGCCTGTTCCCGATGGCGTTGGGCTCGGACACCGGCGGCAGCGTGCGCAATCCGGCGAGCTGCTGCGGCATCGTCGGCATGAAGCCCTCCTACGGGCTGGTGTCGCGCCGCGGCGTCTTCCCGCTTTCCTTCACGCTCGATCATGTCGGGCCGATGACGCGTACGGTCGCGGACAACGCGCTGATGCTGGAGGCGATCGCCGGCCACGATCCGCTCGATCCGGGCAGCGCCGCCGCCCGGGCCGGCCGCTACACGAGCAAGATCGATCGCGGCGTGCGCGACCTCCGCGTCGGCTTCGTACGCCACTTCCACGAGATCGACACGCCGGCCGATCCCGAAGTGTCGGCCGGCCTGCAGAGGGTCGCGCGCTCGCTGCAGATGTTGGGCGCCGAGGTGCACGACATCACGTTGCCCAGCCTAGGCGAGTTCGGCGCCGTCAATCGGGCGATCCTGCAGAGCGAGGCATGGTCGGTCCATGCGCGCTGGCTTTCCCGGCAACCTGAGAACTACGGCAAGCTGGCGCGCCGCCGACTGATGGCCGGCGCGTTCTACGGCGCGGGCGACTACGTCAACGCCCAGCGCCGGCGCAAGGAGATGATCGCTGCCGTGGAGGCCGTGTTGCGCGACTACGACGTGCTCCTGTGCGCAAGCTCGATGGACCCGGCCTGCCGCATCGACGATCCGATCGAGGTCGAGCGCACCTATCCCCGGCAGGCGCGCACGCCGTTCAACGTCACCGGTCATCCGGCACTGGCCATGATGGCGGGCCTCTCCAAATCAGGCCTGCCGCTCAGCGTGCAGTTCGTCGGCCGCTATTTCGACGAGGCGACGGTCTATCAGGTGGCGCGCGCCTGGGAGCAGTCGGCCGGCATGGACAAGAAGCACCCGCCGATCGGGTGACTCGTTTCGCTCAGGACGACGAATCGTGAACTGAGCTCAACCGCGCCACCAGTCTGTCGTAGCGGCTCTCGATCAGGGCCGGCAGGAACATGAAGCCGAGCGCGAACACGATCGTGCCGCCCCAGAACGACTGCATGCCGAAGCCCGTGAAGAGGCTGAGCGCCAGCCAGCCCAGGCAGGCCAGCCAGGCGCCGAAGCGAAAGCCCTTCATCTGCGGCGTTTGGGCGACGGCGAGCTCCGTCGCAGTCGGTTGCCGCAGCCGCCGGATCCAACGCCAGACCGTGACAGGGCCTTCGACGAAGATCAGGTAGATCTCGTACAGCCCTTCGAGCAGTTCCAGCAGGAACATGCGCTAGTCTAGCCGGCCTCCGACCTACCAGGGAGTGGACAATGAAAGACCATCCGCCCGCCTACCAGGCGACGACGCCGGCACTGTCGGTCGACCGGGCCTTCTACCGGCGCATCGCCGAAGCGCCCGGCCGCAAGCTGGTCGAGCGGTTCACCATCCCGATCAGGAGCGGCCGGGCCTGGACGGTGCCGGCCGGCCACGTCTTCCGCATCCTGACGCCCGACGGCCCGCAGGTCGGCGACCTCAACCTGTGGAATCGGCACAATCCGCGCGAGCGGCTGTGGGCTTCGCGCACGCGCCAGCTTCAGGCGGCGCACGTGTCGGTGTTCGACCGGCTGTGGTCGACCCTGCCGTATCTCCGGCCGATCGCCACCATCACGTCCGACAGCCTCAAGGACTACGGTATCGACGAGTTCGGCGGCCGCATCCACGACCTGCTGGGCACGCGCTGCGATCCCTACGTCAACCGCATGCTGACCGGCGAGGATTTCGACTTCCACTGCCATTCCAACCTGGTGCGCGCGGTGGCGCCCTACGGTCTCACCGAGTTCGACGTGCACGACGTGCTGAACGTCTTCCAGTGCACCGGCCTCAACCGCGCCGACAAATATTTCATGCGCGCCAGCCCGGCGAAGAAGGGCGACCATCTGGAATTCTTCGCCGAGATCGATCTGCTGTGTGCTTTGTCGACCTGTCCCGGCGGCGATCTCTCGGTGCCGCTGTGGGGTCCCGACGCGCAGGACCCGATCACCGTCTGCCGGCCGCTGGCCGTTGAGGTGTGGTCGCTCGATCCGGCCGTTCTCAAAGAATGGAAGCCGCCGCAATCGCCGCCTTACAAGGGGGCGCATGCGATGCGGCTCGCCGGATCAAGTGCCGGCTCGACGACCAATGCCGGGGGGCGGTAGGGTTTCGGCCAAGGAGAAATCGATGAGCTTCGCCCTGCAAATGACGATGACCCGGCGCGTTGATCGAGCGCCGCTCCTGCTGTCGCTCGTCGGTGCCGGGGTGATCGTTTGGGCCGTCACGGGCGCTACCGCTGTGCACAGGAATATGGGCGCGATCTCGGAATTCCCAATTCCGATCTGTGCCTCCGACGCCTCGTCCGACGAGTCGCTGAGCAAGGTGGAGATCGTCGCCTCGCACGCGCTGCCGGACATGCCGGGCAAGCGCGTGACGATCGTCCGGGTGACCTACGGACCCGGCGGCTTCACGCCGCCGCACCGTCATGGCGGCACGGTGACGGCCTACATCACCAAGGGCCGGATCAAATCGAAGCTCAATGACGGCCCAGTGGAGATTTTCGATGTCGGCCAGTCGTTCTTCGAGCCGCCCGGCACCATCCACTACGTCTCCGCCAATGCGAGCAACACCGAGCCGGCCGAATTGATCGCGGTTTTCGTCGCCGACGAAGGCGCCCAACTGACGACCCTCCTGGAGCCGTGAGCGCGGCGCGGCGAGGACAATCGCCTCGGTTTTCATGCCCGGCCTGCAGGGCTACACTCCCGAGCACCGCTACTGACTGTCGAGGCCCGTGGTGGACATTCGAGCCTGGCTGGAGCAACTGGGACTCGGCCGATATGCCGATGCCTTTGCTGCAAACCATATCGACGACGACGGCATCCTGCGCGGCCTCACCACCGAGGACCTCCGGGAATTGGGTGTTGCCTCGCTGGGCCATCGCAAGCGACTACTCGATGCCATCGCCCATATCGTCGAACCTGCGCAACCCTTACCCGACGCTCATGGGCCGGTCGACCGGAATGAGCGGCGGCAGGTCGTTGTCCTGTTTGCCGACATTTGTGGTTTCACCGAGCTTTCGGCTGCCGTCGGCGCCGAGGAGGCGCGTCGCATTGTCGAAGGGTTTCTGAGCTGCGCGGACGCCATCATCGCGGAGCACGGCGGTACCGTCGATAAGCACGTCGGAGACGCCACCATGGCGCTCTTCGGCGCTCCACTTGCGCATGGCGACGATGCGCTGCGTGCCGTTTCGGCCGCGGTTGCCTTGCAGCGCGCGATGCCGTCCCTTTGCGCGGAGATCGGCCGGCCAGTTGCCGCGCATGTCGGCGTCGCCATGGGCGATGTCGTCGCCGGTGACATCGGCAGCGCCGTTCGGCGTGATTACACAGTGCTGGGTGACACGGTGAATCTCGCGTCTCGCCTGGTTGGCGAAGCCGGGGCCGGGGAGACGGTTCTGGGCGATTCGGTCTGGCAGGCCGTCGCAAACCGAATGGCCGCCACAGATCTCGGCGAGCGGCCGCTTAAGGGCATCGCGCGGCCGCAACGTCTATGGCGCCTGGACGGACCTCGCGAAACGGTCTCGGCCGGCAGGCTTCCCTTCATCGGCCGGGAACTGGAGCTGGCGCAGGCGGTTGCCGTCATCTCCGCTGCCGGACCGGGCGCCGTCCTCCATATCCGTGGCGAGGCTGGCATCGGCAAGTCCCGGCTCTTGTCCGAGACCCTTGCCGAAGCCGAGCGGCGCGGCTTCGCACCCATCCTCGTTCGCATCGTGGATTTCGGAGCCGACCGTCGCCAATCGCCCTTGCGCGCGCTGGCCGAGCAACTCGATCGACGCGCCCCGCACTGGCGTGATGGCAGGATGGCCGATCCTTCGGAACGTGCGGCCCTCCACGACATCCTGGACCAGGAAGTGCCGCCTGGTCTCGCGGGTCCCTACTTCGCCATGGAAGATTCGCGGCGAGCCGCTTTGCGCATACAGGCACTCGCAGGCCTCGCGGCCGCCGTCGCCCGGAGCAGGCCGCTCGCCATTGCGATCGAGGACCTGCATTGGTCCGACGATGCGATCCGCAAACTCGTGCGCGTGCTGGCGCGCCATACCTTGGAATGTCCGATCCTGCTGGTCACGACCTCGCGGATCGAGGGCGATCCGGTGGACGCGGCGTTCCGCCGGGACCTTGGTGGAGCATCTCTGGCTGTCGTCGAACTCGGTCCCTTGCGCACCGATGCGATGCAGCGCCTTGCCCGCGCCGCCGCGAGCGCCCTCGACGAAGCCAAAGCGACTCGCTTGGTTGCACGTTCGGGCGGCAATCCGCTGTTCCTCGAACAGCTTGTGCTGAACGCTGGCGATGCGGAGGCCAAGCCGCTTCCCGGAACAATTCGCGCCCTCGTGCAGGCACGGCTGGACCGCCTGTCGCAGGCCGATCGCGGCGCGCTGCAAGCCGCAGGCGTGCTCGGACAGCGGTTTTCCCTCCCCGCTTTGCGCGCGCTGCTGAGGCAGCCCCACTTCGACGTCAAGCCGCTGGTGGAGGCGGGCTTGCTGGCGTTCGATGGCGACATGGTGATGTTCGTCCATGCGCTGATCCAGGAGGCCACCTACGCTTCGCTGCTCGGCGAGACGGCGCGCGGCCTGCACCGCCGTGCCGCCGAATGGCTCGGCGATTCGGAGCCGGACCTGCGGGCGAGCCACCTTGATCGGGCCGGCGATCCGGCTGCGGCGTGGGCCTATCGAATAGCCGCCGAATACTTCCGGTGGAGCGGCAATCTCTCCCTTGCGCTCGAACGAGCCGAACGCGGTTTGCAACTCGCCCGCGACGACGCCGAAATGGTGGCGCTGCTGCTCCTCGTCGGTCATCTCAAGCTGGAGCTGGGCTCAGCACGTGAAGCGGAAGCTCACTTCCGCTCGGTATCGGCGCACGGAGCCAGCGGCAATGCCCGCGCGGAAGCCGAGTTCGGCATCGCGGCGGCACTGCGCATCGTCGACGACATGGCCGGTGCCACCGGCGCCCTGGATCGCGCGCTGGCGGCGGCAGAGGCGCAAAGCCTGACCGAACTGCAATCCCGCTGCCACCACCTCCGCGGCAATCTCCTGTTCCCGGCGGGCCGCGTCGAGGAGTGCATGAAGGAGCACAGCGCGGCTCTGGCGCTTGCCGAACGAGCCCAATCTCCTGAGCTGACCGCGCGGGCGCTGGGCGGCTTGGCCGATGCCTTTTACGCCCAAGGACGCATGCGCTCGGCGCTTGACGCACTGGAGCGCTGCATCGATGCGGCCCGCCAAGCAGGTGCTGGGGCCATAGAAATCGCCAATTTGCCGATGGTTGGCATCGCTCAATGCTTCATGTTGCGCCTCGACGCGATGGCTGAGGCGGGCGAGATGGCACGCACGATGGCTCGACAGGCACAGAATCGACGCGCCGAGTTGATCGCTCTGCATGTCCTGATGGTGGCGGCGGTCGAATCGGACCGGCCGCTGGAAGGGCTGCCGCACGTTGAGCGCGCCCGCCAGATCGTAGCCGAGCTAGGAGCTTGGCGCTTCGAGGGAGAGAACGTCATCTTCGGCGCCCAGCTCGAGGCGGCTTGCGGTCGAGCCAAGCTCGCTGCCGAGATGGCCCGCGAAGCGGTCGCGCTCTGCCGAGAGCACGCACTGTCCTATATCGGGCCGGCAGCGCTGGGCATCGGCGCCGCGCTGAGCGACGACCCCGCGGAACGGGACGCCTGGCTCGCTGAGGGCGATGCCCTCCTGCAGCGGCCAACTCTAGGGCACAATCACCTGTTTTTTCGCCGGAATGCGATCGAGGCGTCGATGAGCGCCGGCCGCATAGACGAAGCCCGGCGTCATGCAAATGCGCTTGCGGAATATTGCGCACATGAGCCGATGCCCTTCACGGATCTGGTCGTTCGCCGAGGCGTGCTGCTCGCCGATGCCGTCGATGGCATTCTCGCACCCAAGCGGCGCGCCGAGTTGAGCGAGCTGCACGAGCGGGCTCGCAAGGCCGGATTTCTCCGTCTCAGCGGTGCAATGCTCGATGCATTGAGCCGGGCATGACGGTCTAATTGGAAGGATTAGCTCTTCTCGTCCGGGAGGCCTTGAAGCCGGGCGGGCCGAGCGCGAGATTTCCCGCATGACCCAGAAACGTCTCCGCCTCGGCGCCTTCATGCGGCCGGTCAGCATCCATACCGCCGCCTGGCGCTATCCTGGCGGCACGCCCGACGCCAACTTCAACCTCAAGGCGCTGATCTCCTACGCGCAGACACTCGAGCGCGGCAAGTTCGACGCCTTCTTCATGGCCGATCACCTGGCGGTGCTGAACATGCCGATGGAGGCGCTGAAGCGCTCGGCCACGGTGACGTCGTTCGATCCGCTGACGCTCCTGCCGGCGCTGGCGCAGCACACCAGCCACCTCGGCCTGATCGCCACGGCCTCGACCACGTTCGAGCCTGCCTACACCATCGCCCGCCGCTTCGCCTCGCTCGACCACATCTCAGGGGGCCGCGCCGGCTGGAACATCGTCACGACCTCGAACCCCGACGCGGCGCAGAATTTCGGCATGGACGACCAGATGCCACACGACGAGCGCTATGCCCGCGCCCGCGAGTTCTACGACGTCGTCACCGGGCTGTGGGATTCATGGGCCGACGATGCCTTCATCCGCGACGTCGAGAGCGGCATCTATTTCGATTCCGCCAAGCTCCACGTGCTGAACCACAAGGGCAAATATTTGAAAGTGAAGGGCCCGCTCAACATCGCGCGCCCGATCCAGGGCTGGCCGGTGATCGTGCAGGCCGGCGCCTCCGATGCCGGCCGCCAGCTCGCCGCCGAGACTGCCGAGATGGTGTTCGCCGCCGGCGGCCCGATCGCGGGCGCCCGCGAGTTCTACAAGGACGTGAAGGGCCGCGCCGCCAGGGCCGGCCGCAATCCCGACCATATCAAGATCCTGCCCGGCGCCTTCGTGGTGATCGGCGCCTCGCTCGACGAGGCGCAGGAGAAGCGCCGGAAGCTCGACAGCCTCGTCTCCTATGAAAGCGGCATCGCTGCCCTGTCGATCGCCGCCGGTGTCGATGCGCGTAAGTTCGATCCCGATGGGCCACTGCCCGATTTGCCCGAGACCAACCAGAGCAAGAGCGGCCGCGAGCGGGTGATGGCTCTGGCGAGGCGCGAGGGCCTGACGGTGCGGCAGATCGCCGGCCGCCTCGGCGGCTATGGCGGGCTCGGCATGGTGGGCACGCCGGCCATGATCGCCGACCAGATGCAGGAGTGGCTCGAGACGGAAGCCTCCGACGGTTTCAACGTCATGTTCCCCTACCTGCCGGGCGGGCTCGACGATTTCGTCAACCTGGTCGTGCCCGAGCTGCAGCGCCGCGGCGTCTTCCGCACCGAATACGAAGGCAAGACCTTGCGCGAAAACCTCGGCCTGCCGCGACCCGACAACCGGTTCTTCGTTCAAAAGGCGAAGGCGGCGGAATAGTCCGATCAGCCGCTGGTTCTCGGATTTCTGTAATTTGTCGGTGTGTCCGGGACGTCGGGCACGTACCGCGTGGGCGGCGGAGGATTCGCTTTTTGAGGCGGCGGGGTAACGACCTTGCTCGGAGCGGGCTTCGGAGCGGGTTTCTTTTCAGGATCGGCGGCAAGCGCCGCCGAGCTCATCAGCCCGAGCGCGGCGGCAACGGCGAGGAGTCTGATCAAGGGCATTACGATCTCCGGAAATGGGGTCGGCGACTCGGTACGTTGACGCGACTGAACGACAATACGTATCGGCCGGCGCCAACGTCCACGGCGGGTGAAAAATAAACATGAAATGCCGCCGATAATTGCAGTGCTGTCGGCTAATTGCAGCGAGGTGCGTTTTCGTGCTGGCGGCGCTTGTCGGGCCCTGCGGGGCTGGCGGACAATGCCGGCATGAGCGTCCTGCGCCTGCTCGCGATGATCGCGGCATCGATGATCGCGGTAACTGCTCACGCCCAGACGGGCGTCGTGCTGCTGCACGGCAAATGGGGCACGCCCGAGGGGCCGACCCGGCCGCTCGAGGTGGCGCTGCGCGGCGCGGGCTTCCGTGTGATCGCGCGCGACATGCCGTGGTCCGACACGCGCGCCTACGACAAGGATCTCGATGGCGCCATGGCCGAGATCGACGCGCAGATGGCCGAGCTGCGCGCGGCCGGCGTCATGCATCTCGTCGTGGCGGGCCAGAGCCTCGGCGCCAACATGGCGTTGGCCTATGCCGCGCGCCACCCGGAGCTCGACGGCGTTGTCGCGATATCGCCTGGCCACGCGCCGGAGCGCATGCGCCGCAATTCCGAGATTGCCGAAGACCTGCAGAGGGCGCGCGCGATGCTGTCGTCCGGCCGCGGCGGCAGTTATCTCAACTTCGAGGATATAAACCAGGGCCGAACGCGCCAGGTGTCGGCCAAGCCCGCGGTCTTCATCAGCTACTTCGATCCCGACGGCGGTGCCGTCATGCCGCGAAACGCCGCGCGGCTTTCACCGCACACGGCGCTTCTCTGGGTGGTCGGTCGGCACGACAGGATGAGTGACGCGGGGCCGGGCTATGCCTTCGACCGCGCGCCGAAGAACCCGCTCAGCGCCTATCGTGTCGTCGAGGCCGATCATTTCAGCGCGCCGATGGTATCGCGGCAGGTCGTGGTCGACTGGTTGAAGGAGTTGCGCTGAATGGCGGCCGATTTCGAGGTTTCCGTCGCCAGCGCGCTCGACGTCCTGCGCATGGCCGACTGGGCAGGCGACGAGGGCTGGAACCCGGGCAACACCGACGCGCTGGCCTTTCTCGCCACCGATCCCGGCGGCTTCCTGATCGGGCGCGTCAAGGGCGAGCCACAGCTCTGCATCTCGGTGGTGACGTACGGCGCGAGCTTCGGATTCTTGGGCTTCTACATCGCCCGGCCGGCGGTGCGCGGGCAGGGCTATGGCATTCAAATCTGGGACGCCGGCATGAAGCGCCTGGCCGGCCGCAATGTCGGTCTCGACGGCGTGCCGGCGCAGCAAGCCAACTACAAGAAGTCGGGATTTCGTCTGTCCTGGAACAACATCCGCTACGAGGGGCCGGCGCCCCAGGCCAGACCGTCGGCCGGCGTCACACTGCTCGATGCGCGCAGCGTTCCGTTCGACAAGCTTGCTGCCTACGACCGGCGCTTCTTTCCCGAACCGCGCGATTCGTTCCTGGCGGCCTGGATCACCCTGCCCGAGCGCGCCGCTCTGGTGGCGCTCCGGGATGGCGCGATCGCGGGTTTCGCGGTGATGCGCGCCTGCCGCTCGACCTCGCGGATTGGACCGCTCTATGCCGCCTCGCCGGACATCGCCCTGGCTTTGGCGGGCGACCTCGCCGACCGCATGAAGGCTGCTTCGATCGCCATCGACGTGCCGGACTTCAACAAGCCGTCGGTGAAGCTGGTCGAGGGCATGGGCCTGAAACCCTCGTTCGAGACCGCGCGCATGTATACCGGACCCGATCCGGCGTTCGATCGGGCGGGGCTGTTCGGCGTGACGAGCTTTGAACTAGGCTAGGCCGTACCTGACGACAATTTGCAGTCGGAGCGTCTCAGGCGTCTCACGTGTCTCAGGCGTCTCACGCTGTCTCAACCCCCCGGTGGGGGTGTTGCGTGAGACTCGGGCGTAAAAGCCTTATGCCATCGACATCCGAGGCGTCTCACGCCGGTGAGACTCCCGGGCGTTGGGGCGGACGCTAGTACGTCGCCGTCAGATATTCGACGATCTTGGGCACGTCTTCCTTGGCGATCGGGGCGCCATAGACGTTGATCATCTTGTTGACCTCGGCCTCCCAGAACGCCCTCTTGAACTTGGGGCCGCGCGGCTGGGTCTGGATGTAGTCGGCCGAGTGGCAGGCCGCGCAATTGCCGACCACGACGTCGAGGTTGGGGCCGGGCTTGAAGCTCACCGAATCGGCCGGCAGCTCGATCACCAGTGGCTTGGCGACGGCTGCGATGGCGAAGGCCAGGGTGCCGGAGACGATCGCGGCGGCGAGGCCGGGGAAAGCGAAGCGTTTCATGGTGGTCGTCTCCCCTAGGCCGCCGTCACGTTGACGGTCTCGATGACGTTGCGCATGTAGCCCGCCGGGTTCCACGTCGCCTTGTCGGGCTGCACCTTGCCCTCGTTGCTGGTGGCGCGCGACTGGAGCGCATGCGCGCCGGCCGCGAGGGTGACCGGCAGGGTGAACTCGCGGAACGAGTACTTGCCGAGATTGTCGCCGAGCTTGGCCGCGACCCAGGTCTTGCCGCCGTCGATCGAGACGTCGACCTGCTTGATGCCGCTGCCGCCGTCGAAGGCGATGCCGCGCAGGGTCTGCTCGCCGGCCTTGACCTTGGCGCCGTCCGCCATGCTGGTGATGAACGAGCGCACGGTGAAGCGGCCGATCGGCCGCGTCGCCTTGGGCGCGGTGCCGGGCTCGACGCAGGCGCAGTCGTTGTCGGGAATGCGATAGGCCGTCTTCATCCAGAAATTCTCGAGCACATGATCGAGTACGGTGATCTCGTTCAGGTGCTTGACCCAATAGGTGCCGTAGTAGCCCGGCACGACCAGCCGCACCGGGAAGCCGTTCAGCATCGGCAGGTCGCCGTTGTTCATCTGGTAGGCGACCATGACCTCGCCGTCGCGCGCGTGGTCGATGTCGAGCGCCTTGGCGAAGTCGGGCGTCTTGTCGACCACCGGCCCGTCGAGGCCGTCGAACTGGACCTGCTTGGCGCCGGCCTGGACGCCCGCCAGGTCGAGCACCGCCTTGAGCGGCACGCCGCGCCAGCGCGCGTTGCCCATGGCGCCGTTGCCCGACTGGCCGCCGGCAACGCGCGGCTCGGAGAAGCCGCGGCTGTTGCCCGAGCACTGGTTGACGGCGACGATCTCGATCGAGCGCATGCGCTTCAGGTCTGCGAGCTTCAGGCTGACCGGCTTGTCGACCTTGCCCTTGATGGCGATGGTGAAGGTGTCGGGATCGATCTCGGTCGGGATGCCGGCGAGATGGTAGCGCACGAAGAACGCGTCATTGGGCGTGATCACGCCCTCGTTGAACACAGAGAACGGCGTCTCGAGTTGCGGCGGCCGGCTGGTCAGCCGGATCATCGGCCGCTTCTGCGGATACTTCACGATCGGCCGCTCGCCGTTGCCGATCGGCAGGGTGACGTTCTGGGCGAATGCCTGGCTGGAGACCAGCGCGCCGGCGCCGGCGATCATCGTTCTTCTTTTGAGCATGGGGTCCTCCCGACCGTTATTCGAACCGTATCAAACGGTCCGTTTGGGAACCAGTGCCAGCCAGAGGGAAATCACCGTCGAGGCGATGGCCGCCGCCTGCAGCCAGGACAGCGGCTCGTGCAGCACGACGATGCCGCTCACGATGGCGACGATGGGAATGGCGATCGAGGACAGCGCAGCGATCTGCGCAGGCAGGAGCTTGACCAGCGCGAACCATGTTGCGGTGCCCAGTGCGGTCGGCACCGCGCCGATATAGATCGTCGTCAGGATGGCCCGCGCCGACGGCCAATGCGTCGGCATCCCGTCGATCAGAAGCGCACCGAGCAGGAACGGCGGCAGCGACAGTACGATCTGCCAGAAGGTGAGCGAGAGGCCCATGCCAGGCCAGCTCGTGCGCTTGACGATGAAGGTGCCGACGGCCCAGCAGAAGCCGGCACTGAGGCCCCAGAACAGCCCCCACGGCGCGCCGGCGTAGCTTCCGAAGTTGGGCAGCATCAGCGCCACGATGGCGACCACGCCGATCATGACGGCCGCCATCAGCCGTCCGGTGAGCTTCTGGCCGTACACGACGCGGCCGATCAGCACGACCCACAGCGGCATGCTGTAGGCCAGCACCGAGGCGTGACCCGACGGGATGTAGAGCACGGCGAGCGCCGTCGCGACGTTCCACACGGTGATGTTCATGAGCGAGCCGGCGAGCAGTGCGGTCCACCTGCCGCGCGGCACGGCGAAGCTGTCGCCGCGCAACGACAGGATCGCCGCCAGCACGACGATCGCGGCCGTCAGCACGATCGTGCGGAAGGTCAGCACGGGCAACTCGCCGAGCGCTATCCTGAACAGCGGCCAGTTGGTGCCCCACAGCAGGGTGAGCGCGGCCAGCAGCGCCAGCACCTTGGGCGAGACGCGGTTCATTGCCGGAATGCCGCTCAGGCTTGGTGGTCGTCCGGCGCCTTCAGGAAGCAGCCGTCGACGCGCCACGTGCCGTCCGGCAGCTGCCGCATCGGGTGGTACGCCGTGACCGGCCGACCGTCGGGGCCGATCACGTGCACGGTCTGGGTCGGCTGGCCGTTCAGGCTGACGATGCCCGCAAAGTCGAACACACGCGGGCGATAGACCGGCCGATAGCCCTGGCGGACCATGTCCATGAAAATCTCCGACGTGCCGAACAGGCGCTGGATCTCGGGCGAGGCGAGGGCGAAGGCGGCCTCGCCGTCATCGCGCCTGAAGGCATCGACTTGCCGCTGGATGACGTCGCGGATGGCCTGGCGGTCGGCGGCCGGGATGTCGACGTCCTGCGCGCGCGCCGGCACGGCCGCGAACGACAACAGGAGCAGGAGCAGGGCGAGAGAACGACCGGCCATGAGCGCGAAGCTTACGCTATCGCGCGCGGATGTTCAGCGCTGGCCGATCTGGACGGGGGCGGCCGAGGCTGGCGCCTGCACGACGCGGCGCGGCTGGGAAGGCGTCGCGTAGCCGCGCGGGCCGACCGGATTGCCGAGGCGGCCGACATTGATGCCGTAGGACAGGCCGGCGAGATTGGCGCGTTCGCGGGCGAGGAAGCCGTTCTCGCGCTGGATCTCGGCGTTGAGGTCGCCGATCAGGCGATCGACGTCCTGGATCGAACGGCTGGCGTCGCTCTCGATCGCGCGCAACTGACGGTGGTCTTCCTCGACCGCGCCGCCGACCGAATAGGTCGCGCGCACGTTGTCGACAAGGTAGCCCGCGACCGACGCCTGGGTGGTGACTTGTGTCGCCAGCGAATTCAGCATGCCGAGCTGCACGGTGATCGAATCGAGCTTGGCCTGCGCGTCGTTCCACTGCGCCACGAGCTCGGGATTGCCGGGCGTCGTGCCAGCCTGCAGGCGCGCCGTGATGGCACTGATCAGGCTCGAGTAGGCGCTCGAATCGGCGGAGATCTGGTTGCGCGTGGCGGCGAGCGCTTCCTGCTGCCGGGTGATGCCGTTGGCCAACGCCTGCTGGTCGGCGCGCAACTGCTGGATGCGCTGTTTGACAGTCTGCGTGCCGGTCTGGCTGCTGGTCGCCGGGTTGCCGGCTGGAGCGCTCGTCTGCCCGAACGGTCCCCCCTGCTCGCACCCGCTCAAAACGACCGCCGCCAGCAGAAGGGCGGCGGATCGTCGGACTCTTTGCGCCATCATTGGCCTCGAAACTGCCCTGGCTTCATGTCATTGGGCACCCCAAAGCGGGGGCGCCGATCCCCAAATCTCTTCGCCGCATGCTACTTGAAACGGGATCAAACCGAAAGGGCAGATTTCCAAGGGAAAAGAGCGACTTGGCAGCCGTTATGGAGGAAATTCGGCACCCTCGTTGCGGTCGGCTTGCAAGCCCGGGCCATCTCCCTTAGAGAAGGCCCCTCCCGCGCGCCCGTAGCTCAACTGGATAGAGCATCTGACTACGGATCAGAAGGTTAGGAGTTCGAATCTCTTCGGGCGCGCCACTTGCGTACAAAACCACGAACTTGCGTGGTCCCCTCGCTGCGGCCCATTGCGGCCGCGGCGAGCGCGGTTTTCCGTGTAGCCCGACATGAAGATGACCTTCGTCGCGGGCCATCGGCGACCGACTTCATCGGCCAGCATGCGCCCGTTCATGGCGCCGGGCATGATGACGTCGGTCAATACCAGGTCGAAAGGACGTTTTGCCGACGCGAGCATGCCCAAGGCGGACGCGCCGTCTGCGGCTTCGCCAATGCTGTAGCCAAGCCCGGTCAGCTGCATAACGACACTGGCGCGCACCTGCTCGTCGTCCTCGACCACGAGGATGGATTCGCTGCCACGTGGCATGGGTTCACGGGCGGCTTCGACCGCCCCTTCCGACTTCCTGTCGCTCTTGGGCAAATAGAGCCTGATCGTCGTGCCGCGGTCGAGCTCGCTGTAGATCCTCACATGGCCGTTCGACTGCTTGATGAAGCCGTAGACCATGCT
>DASRFX010000040.1:0-37536 GCA_035651335.1 Reyranella sp.
GCACCAGCACCAGCCCGAGCACGAAGTTGGGGACGGTGAAGCCCGCCACCGCTCCCATCATGACGGCGCGGTCCGCCGGGGTTCCGCGCTTGAGAGCGGCATATACGCCGGCCGAGACGCCGACCACGATGCCGATCAGCAGCGCCGGCACCATGATCTCAAGAGTGACCAGGATGCGCTCGCCGACCAGCGGCAGGACATCGGCGCCGTTGAGCAGCGAACGGCCGAACTCGCCGCGCAGAAGCCCGGCGACATAGTAGAAGAACTGTTGCCACAGCGGCTGGTCGAGGCCCCAGGCGGCACGAAACGCCGCGATGGCCTGCGGCGGCGCATCCGGTCCCAGGACCACGATGGCGGGATCGGCCGACAGTCTCAGCGCCACGAAGGCGCCGGCCACGACCAGCAGGACGGTGGCGATGGCCCGTATGACGCGCTGGATGATGAAGGGCAGCATCAGCCGGCGTCGGGATGGACGAGATGGCAAGCGACCAGCGTCCCGTCGGCGCTGGGCAGCAGGTCAGGCTCGGCGATCCGGCACCTTGCCACCGCCACCGGACAGCGCGGATGGAAGGCGCAGCCGGCCGGTCGCGCCGCCGGATTGGGCGGTTCGCCCGCGAGCAGGGTGCGCGCGCCGCGACGCCTGGGATCGGGAACCGCCGCCAGCAGCGCTTGCGTGTAGGGATGCCTGGGATTCTTGTAGAGGATCGCGGGCTTGCCCTGCTCGACGATGACGCCGAGATACATGACCGCCACTTCGTGCGCGAGCGAGCCGACCAGCTTGAGGTCGTGGCTGATGAAGAGCAGGGCGAGCCCGAGCGTCTTCTGCAGGTCGGAGAGGAGATTGACGACCTGCGCCTGGATCGAGACGTCGAGCGCGGATACCGGCTCGTCGCACACCAGGACCTCCGGTTCGCTCGCCAGTGCCCGCGCCATGACGGCGCGCTGCCTTTGTCCGCCCGACAGCTGGTGCGGATAGGCGGCTGCCTGATCGGGCCGCATGCCGACCGACCGGAGCAGGCGATCGACGCGCGCCTTGCGCTCGGCTGGCCGGCCGATGGCGTGGATCGCCAGCGGCTCCTCGATCTGCGCGCCGATGGTGAGGCGGCGGTCGAGCGCGCCCAGCGGATCCTGGAAGACGAGCTGCATGCGCCGCCGCAGCGCCCGCCACGCCGTCGTGTCGGGCGCCGGCAGCGGCGTGCCGTCGAAGGTGACCTCGCCCTCGTCGGGCGTCTCGATGCCGAGCGCGAGCCGGCCGGTCGTCGATTTGCCGCAGCCCGATTCGCCCACCAGTCCGAGGGTGCGGCCGCGCTCGAGCGCGAGCGACACGCCGTTGACCGCGATGACCCGCTGCCGCTCGCCGAACAGGCTGCGTCGGGCGCCGCCATAGCTGCGCTTCACCCTGGTCAACTTCAGCAGCGTCACTGGGCAAGCTCGCTGCGGATGCAGGCCGACTGGCGGCCGGGGGCGATAGCGCGCAACGGCGGCGGCTCGGCGGAGCACGCCGCGATGGCGTGCGGGCAGCGCGGCGCGAAAGCGCAGCCGGTCGGCATGTTCCATGGTTCGGGCACGTGGCCCGCAATCGGCTCGAGACGCTGCGGCTCTCCGCTCAGGATGGGCGCGGCGCGGACCAGGCCCTGGGTGTAGGGATGGGCCGGCCGGTCGAGGAGCACCTCGGCCGGCCCGGTCTCCATGATCCTGCCGGCATACATGACGACGATCCGGTCGCAGAACTCGGCGACCACGCTCAGATCGTGGCTGATCAGCACCAGGCTCATGTTCATGTCGCGGCGCAGTCGTGCGATCAGGGTCAGGATCTGCGCCTGGATGGTGACGTCGAGCGCTGTCGTCGGTTCGTCCGCCACCAGCAGGTCCGGCTCGCCGGCCAAGGCCATCGCGATCATGACGCGCTGGTTCTGGCCGCCCGACAGTTCGTGCGGGTAGCTGTTGAGGCGCTGTTCGGCGTCCGGAATGCCGACCAGGTCGAACAGACGGCGCGCTTCCCGCCACGCCTCGGGCGCGGCCAGGCCACGATGCAGGCGGAGCGCCTCGACGACCTGCGCGCCGACGCGATGGATCGGGTTCAGCGCGCTGATCGGGTCCTGGAAGATCAGACCGATGCGGCCGCCGCGCACTTTCGACAGGCGCTCTTGCGACGCGCCGATGATGTCGCGGCGTTCGAGCAACGCCTTGCCCTCGACGGCAGGCTTGCCCGAGAGAAGGCCGAGCACGGCGAGCCAGGTGACCGATTTGCCCGAGCCCGATTCGCCCACGATGCCGACCGCTTCGCCGCGCCTGATGTCGAGATCGAAGCCGCCCACCACCGGATGATGGTCGAACGAAACCGTGAGCCCGCGGATCTCGAGCAGCGGTGCGTCGGCTGTCACGTCTTGGCCGGCCCCCAGTTTGTCGCGCGGAAGTCCATGGCGAAGTCGGGCGCGGACTTCCACTGGATCGACTTGCGCTTGGCGGTGAACGTCGCGTTCTGGTTGATGACCGTATAGGCCGGGTCTTCGCGCTCGCAGATGACCAGCATGCGCGCGAAAGCCTTCTTGCGCTGCTCCTTGTCGGTCGATGTCTGCAGCACGCCGCAGAGCTTGTTCATCTCGTCGTTGGCCCACTCGTGGACCTGTTGCTGCTGGCCCTGTGGCCCGTGCTGCGTCGGCAACGACGAGACCGGGTCGTTGAACTGGGCGGAGTTCGACCAGTCGTGCAGGCCGCGCTTGCCCTTGGGATCCCAGATCTGCGCCCAGTTCTCCTTCATCTCGATCTGCACGTTGAGCCCGGCCTGCTGCCACATCTCGGTCATCACCTGGGCGTTGGCGGTCTGCAGAGTGTAGTAGTCATTGAGCAGGCGGTAGGGGATCGGATCGCCCTTGTAGCCCGCCTCCTTGACCAGGGCCTTGGCCTTGGCGAGATCGAAGTCGGGCGCCTTCCAGTCGCTGACGAACATGTCCTCGTAGAACGGGAACTGCAGGCCGGGCGGAACTGACGTGCGGCCGAGCCACAGCTTGTCGACGATCATCTTGCGGTCGATGGCCAGCGTCATCGCCTGGCGAATACGCGGATCCTTGAGCGCAGTGTCGTACTTGTCGAAGACGCTGATGCGGATGTTCGGGATGATGCCGCCCACGACCTCGAGCTTGGGATCGCTCTCGACCGTAGTGATCTGGTCCGGCGTCAGGTCGCAGGCGAAATGGTATTGACCGGCGCGGATGCCGTTGACCCGCTGCGCGGCCTCAGGCACCTGCACGAAACGCAGCGTCTTGATCGGCGGTCTGCCGCCCCAATAATCGTCGTGCGCGTCGAAGATCAGTTCGACGTCGGGCGTGAACTTGCGGATCTTGTAGGGGCCGGTTCCGACCGGCTTGCGCGCATAGTCGAGCCAGCTCGCGGCTTCCTCGAACGCCCGGCGATTGACGATCTGGCTGCCCATCCCGGTCAGGCGGCCTTCGATCGTGACGTCGGGCGTCGCGTTGACGAAGCGGCATGTGTACTTGTCGACCACCTCGACCTTGATCAGCGATGGCCACAGCCGACGCGCGACCGCGGGCACCTGCGTCGGCAGCTCCTTGCTCTTCTGCGTGGGCCGCGAGGTGTCCATGGTGATGGTCTTGTCCCAGCCGCTCGGCGTCGTGTCGCCGAACATGCGGGCGGCGCTGTAGGTGAAGGCGACGTCCTCGGCGGTCATCTCGTCGCCGTTGTGGAACTTCACGCCCTTGCGCAGGGAGACCTCGACGACGCTGTCGCTGATGCGCTTCCAACTCGTCGCCAGCTGCGGCATGCTCTCGAGCTTGCCCTGCAGGTTGCGGCCGATCAGGAGCTCGACGTAGGAGTTCAGGATGCGCTCGCCGACGTTCGATTGCTCGGCCACCGGATCGAGCGTGTTACTGGTCACCAGCTTCTGAACCGCGACGACGATTTCGGGCCGTGCGTCGGCCTGCGCCACCGCAAAGCGCGGCAGCACGACTGCGCCGCTCGCCGACGTCAGGAACGTCCGGCGTGCCAATCTGACCATGTCCGTCCTCCCTTGCTTCGTTATCGCCGCCCAGGACCCCAACATCGCTTTGGCGTCACAGGCGGGACTTATTATAGTCGCCGATGGGCTTTTTTTATTTTGGGAGCATATGGGGCGCGGGAACTCTGTCAAAGGCCCCATCTGCCCTTTGTCTGACGTGATCGAGATCGCCTCACATCGCGGCGGAGCGCTGCTCTGGCCGGAAAACAGCCGTACCGCTTTCGGGAACACCGCCCGATTGCCGGTCGACCAGGTCGAGTTCGACGTCCATCTGTCGGCCGACGGAAAGCTCGTGGTCATCCACGACCCGACGCTCGATCGCACGACCAGCGGTTCCGGGTCCGTGCGCGGCCACTCGTTCGACGAGCTGGCGCGGCTGACCCTCAAGGGGACGACGTCGGACAGGATCCTTCTGCTCGATGAGGTGATCGACATCTTCCTGCCGACGACGATCAAGCTGCGCATCGAGCTGAAGGTCGACACTGACGGCCGGCCATATCCCGGGATGGCCGCGGCCGTTGCGGAGACGTTGCGGCGGCGCGGCGTCCTCGGCCGCAGCATCGTCACGTCTTTTCACATCGACAGCGTTTGCGAAGCGGCCGCAGCAGCTCCCGGCCTTGCCAACCAGGTTTTCCTCGTGCGCCCGGCGCTCGAGGAAAAACTCGGGCTTGACGCCATCATCGCCGACGCCAGGCGCCGGGGCATACCGACGCTTGGCCTGAGGCGCACGGCGATCGACAGACATCGCGTCGACAAGGTGCGCAGCGCCGGGCTTGGCGTCGGTGGCTGGGCAGTCAACGACGGCGACGCCATCAGGGAGATGCTCGACCTCGAGGTCGACTCCTTCACGACCGACCGGCCGGACCTCGCCCTTCAGATGCGTCGCGAACGAACGGCTGCCTGATGTCTGGCGCCGCGGCGACGGACAAGCCGAATGTCATGATCATCGGCCATCGGGGGGCGCGTAACCTGTGGCCCGAAAACAGCCTGCAGGGATTCCGCCGGACGCGCGAACTCGGTATCGACGGTGTCGAATTCGATGTTCACATGGCGCGCGACGGCGAACTGGTGGTCATCCACGACCCGACTCTCGACCGAACGACCCACGGAACCGGACCGGTTGCGCAATACACGTCCGCCGAGCTCGCGGCCGTGCGCCTGCGCGACGGCGACGGGGAGGGCGTGCCGACGCTCGACGCTGTGCTCGCGGTTTTTGCCGGCACTACGATGGAATTGCAGATCGAGATCAAGACCAACGCCGACGGCCGCCGCTACAAGGATCTGGAGCGGCGCCTGCTCGAGACCATCGAGCGGCACGGGGTGCAGGACCGGACCGTGATCACGTCCTTCGTCGCCAAGTCGCTCGCCATCGTTCGCGAAGCATCGCCGCGCCAGCAGTTGCTGGCGTCGATCAGCCGGCGCTCAGCGGATATGGCGGGCGGTCTCGATCCGGCGCTCGAGCGCATCGCAGCGCTGGGCTCATGCATCGTCGCCGTGGAGATGAACCTTCTGTCGGAACAATTCGACCTCTTCCAGGCAAGGATTGGCGCCGAGAGGATCGGCGTGTGGACGCCGAACGAACCGGAAGAGATCGCTCGCTGGCTGGCACGGCCGATCCGCGAACTGACGACGGATCGGCCCGATTTGGCACTCAAGCTCCGCGCCGCCAACCGCTGATCCCGAAGGGCTAGAAGAGCCCGACGATCCTGCCCTCGGCGTTGATGTCGATCGAATCGGCCGCCGGCACCTTCGGCAGTCCCGGCATGGTCATGATCTCGCCGCAGATCACCACGACGAACTCCGCACCGGCCGACAGCCGCACTTCGCGCACGGCGATGGTGTGGCCCTCCGGTGCGCCCTTGAGGTCGGGGTTGGTGGTGAAGCTGTATTGCGTCTTGGCGACGCAGATCGGCACCTTGCCGTAGCCCATCGTCTCGAACGAGGCGAGCTGGTCGCGCACCGGCTTGGGGATCGAGGCATCGCTCGCGCGATAGATCTCCTTGGCGATGGTGCGGATCTTCTCCACCAGCGGCATGTCGTCGGGGTAGAGCAGCTTCAGCTTGCTCTTGCCCTGGTCGATCACCTTGACGACGGCGCGCGCCACGTCGGCCGCGCCCTTGCCGCCTTCGGCCCAGTGATCGGCCATCACCGCCTCGACGCCCAGCTTGGCGCAGGCCGCCTTCACGAGCGCGATCTCGGCGTCGGTGTCGGCGCTGAAGCGATTGATCGAGATCACCGGCACCAGGCCGAACTTCCTGACGTTCTCGACATGGCGCTGCAGGTTCGACATGCCGGCCTCGAGCGCCTTCAGGTTCTCGGTCTTGAGGTCTTCCTTCTTGACGCCGCCATGCATCTTGAGGGCGCGGATGGTTGCGACCAGCACCACGGCGTCCGGCATCAGGCCGGTCTTGCGGCACTTGATGTCGAGGAACTTCTCGCCGCCCAGGTCGGCGCCGAACCCCGCCTCGGTGACGACGTAGTCGGCGAGCTTCAGCGCCGTCGTGGTGGCGAGCACCGAGTTGCAGCCGTGCGCGATGTTGGCGAACGGGCCGCCATGGATGAAGGCGGGCGTGCCTTCCAGCGTCTGCACCAGGTTGGGCGCCAGCGCGTCCTTCAGGAGCACCGCCATCGGGCCGTGGGCCTTGAGGTCGCGGGCGCGCACCGGCTTGCGATCGCGGGTGTAGGCCACGATCATGTTGCCCAGCCGCTCCTTGAGGTCGTTGAGATCCTTGGCCAGGCAGAAGATCGCCATCACTTCGGAAGCGACGGTGATGTCGAAGCCGTCCTCGCGCGGGAAGCCGTTGGCCACCCCGCCCAACGACGACACGATCTGGCGCAGCGAGCGGTCGTTCATGTCGATGGCGCGGCGGATGCTGACCCGCCGGCCATCGATGCCGAGCGCGTTGCCCCAGTAGATGTGGTTGTCGAGCAGGGCGCAGAGCAGATTGTGCGCCGCGCCGATGGCGTGGAAGTCGCCGGTGAAATGGAGGTTGATGTCCTCCATCGGCACGACCTGGGCGTAGCCGCCGCCCGCCGCGCCGCCCTTCATGCCGAAGGAGGGGCCGAGCGAGGGTTCACGCAGGCAGAGCATGGCCTTCTTGCCGATATGGCAGAGCGCATCGGTCAGGCCGACCGTGGTCGTGGTCTTGCCTTCGCCCGCCGGCGTGGGCGAGATCGCCGACACCAGGATCAGCTTGCCGTTGGGCTTGCCCTGCAGGCTCTTGATGTAGTCCATCGAGACCTTGGCCTTGTAATGGCCATAAGGCTCGAGATTCTCCGGCGCGATGCCGAGCTTCTCCCTGGCGAGCTCCAGGATCGGCCGCTTCTTGGCCTCCTGCGCGATCTGGATGTCGGTCTTCGGACTGGTGTGCTGCGACGCGGGCATCGAACGTTTCCTTCTAAAAGAACACCTCACCCTGAGGAGCCGCGCGAAGCGCGGCGTCTCGAAGGGTCGGGATCAGTCTTGTTGTTGCCCATCCTTCGAGACGCTCCGCGATGCGGCGCTCCTCAGGATGAGGTTTTCTCAGACGAAGCGAGCGCCGACGGCGAGGTTCGCCGCCTTCGCCCATTCGCCGGCACCGACCTTCGGGCCGTCGCTGGGCTGAACGCGTGTGACCTTGATGCGGCCGTCGGGGCAGACGATTGTGAAGCCGTCGGCTGAAACCTCGACCACCTCGCCGTACTTGCCGCCGATCCCCTTGGGATCCTTGGCCGGCAGCGGCGTCACGTCGAAGATCTTCACGGTCTTGCCGTCGAGCGTCGTCCAGGCGCCCGGCACGGGGTTGCAGCCGCGCACTAGGGGATCGATCTGGCGCCACGACTTGCCCCAGTCGATGCGGGCAATGTCGGCGGTGGCGCGGCCTTCGTAGGTCGCCTTGGCTTCGTCTTGCTTGATGCGCGGTGCCTTGCCGGCCTTCACCAGGTCGACCGATTCCAGCATCGCTTCGACACCCATCGGAAACAGGCGCTTGAAGTAGACGTCGCCCATCGTGTCGGTGGCACTGAGCGGCGTCTTCTTCTGCAACAGAACGTCGCCGGTATCGAGGCCATTGTCGGGCCAGAAGATCGAGAGACCGGTCTCCTTCTCGCCGAGGATGATCGGCCAGTTGATCGCCGACGCGCCGCGATAGGCCGGCAGCAGCGAGGGGTGATACTGGATCGAGCCGTGCGTCGGGATATTCAAAAACTCCTCGGGCACGAACAGGGTCACGAAAGCCATGACCTGCAGGTCCGGCTTGAGCGCCTTGAATTCCTCCCACACCTCCGGCTTGCGGTACGACGCGGGCTGATAGACCGGAAGGCCGGCCGCCTGTGCCGCCTCCTTCAAGGGATCGGGCTTGGCGCCGGGCTTCTCCGGCGCGACGTACACCGCGACGACGTCGTCGCCGCGTTTCAGCAGCGCTTCCAGCACGGCCTTGCCGAAGGCCTGCTGGCCATGGACGACGATGCGCATTGTCTACTCCGCAGCTTGAGCCTTGGGCTGCTCGCCCGTTGCGCCCGATGCCTTGATCTCGGCGATCTCGCGCGGCGTGAACTTCAGCACCTTCGACAGGATCTCGTCGGTGTGCTCGCCGAGGAGCGGCGAGCGCTTCACCTCCGAGATCGAATCGGAGAGCTTGATCGGGTTGCCGACCGACAGGTACTTGCCGCGCGTCGGATGATCGACCTCCACCACGGTGCCGGTCTTGCGCAGCGAGGGATCCTCCGAGATCTCCTTCATCGACAGGATCGGGCCGACCGGAATGTCGAGCGGATTGCAGATTTCCATGACCTCGAACTTGGTCTTGGTCATGGTCCACTGTTCGATGCGCTCGAAGATCTGCTTCAGCCGCGGCAGGCGCGCCGGCGGCTTGGCGTAGTCCGGATGGGTCTTCCATCCGGGCTCGCCGATCACGTCGCAGATCTTCTCCCACACCGGCGCCTGGGTGATGAAGTAGATGTAGGCGTTGGGATCGGTCTCCCAGCCCTTGCACTTCAGGATGACGCCCGGCTGGCCGCCGCCCGAGTCGTTGCCGGCGCGCGGCGTCGCCTCGCCGAACGGGATGCCCTCGCCGTATTGCGTGTATTCCTTGAGCGGGCCGGCCTTGAGCCGCTGCTGGTCGCGCAGCTTGACGCGGCACAGGTTCAGCACGCCGTCCTGCATCGCCGCCAGCACCTTCTGGCCGCGGCCGGTGCGCTTGCGCTGGTAGAGCGCGCAGACGATGCCCAATGCCAGGTGAAGACCCGTTCCCGAGTCGCCGATCTGCGCGCCGGTGACCAGCGGGATGCCGTCGCGGAAGCCCGTCGTCGAGGCCGAGCCGCCGGCACACTGGGCGATGTTCTCGTAGACCTTGCAGTCCTCATAGGCGCCGGGGCCGAAGCCCTTCACCGAAGCCACGATCATGCGCGGGTTCCAGGAGTGGATGCGCTCCCAGGTCAGGCCCATGCGATCCAGCGCGCCGGGGGCGAAATTCTCGACCAGCACGTCGCAGGTCTTCACCAGGCGCTCGAGAACGCGCATGCCTTCCTTGCTCTTGGAGTCGAGCGTGATCGAGCGCTTGTTGTGGTTCAGCATGGTGAAATAGAGGCTGTCGGCGCCCGGCACGTCGACCAGCTGGCCGCGCGTGATGTCGCCGGTGCCGGGCCGTTCGACCTTGATCACGTCGGCACCGAACCACGCCAGCAACTGGGTGCAGGTGGGGCCGGACTGGACGTGCGTGAAGTCAAGGATCTTCACGCCGTCGAGCGCCTTGCCGTCCTTGCCCCAAGGCTTGGTCGAGACCTTGGGCAGGCCGTTGCCGTTGGCCTTCCGGGCGACGACCTTCAACGCCGGCTTGGCGGCCCTGGCCTTCGCCTTCTTGCCCTTGCTGGCTTTCGCCTTCGCCTTGGCGACCTTCTTCTTGGCCATCGTCCTTCTCCTACTTCTTCTTCAGCTTGCTTTGCGGGTTGAGGTTGCCGATGCGGCCGCTTTCGCTGCCAGCGGCGGGATCGATCACGGCGTTGATGAGCGTGGGCTTGCCCGAATCGAGCGCCGCGTTGACGGCGCGCTTCAGCTCGTCCGGCGTGGTCGCGTTGACGCCGACGCCGCCGAACGCCTCCATCATCTTGTCGTAGCGCGAGCCCTTCACGAACACCGTGGTGGCGGGATCGCTTCCGTTCTTGTTGACGTCGGTGCCGCGATAGATGCCGTCATTGTTGAAGATGACGATGCAGACCGGGAGGCTGTACCGGCAGATCGTCTCGACCTCCATGCCGGAGAAACCGAATGCCGAGTCGCCTTCGATCGCCAGCACCTTGTGGCCGGTTTCGACGGTCGCCGCGATCGCCTGGCCCATGCCGATGCCCATGACGCCCCAGGTGCCGACGTCGAGCCGCTTGCGGGGCTTGTAGATGTCGATCACGCCGCGCGTCAGGTCGAGCGTGTTGGCGCCTTCGTTGACCAGGATCGTCTCGGGCCGCTCCTTGATGATGGTGCGCAGCACGCCGAGCGCGCCGTGATAGTCCATCGGGTTGTTGTTGTTCATCAGGCGCGGCGCCATCTTGGCGACGTTCTCCTCGCGCTTGGCGGTGACGGCGGCCATCCACTCGGCCGGGCCCTTGGTCCAGCTGCCGCCCATCTCGGCCAGCAGAGCGCTCACGCACGAGCCGATATCGCCCACGACCGGCGCCACGATCTCGACGTTGCTGTCCATCTCCTTGGGCTCGATGTCGATCTGGATGAACTTCTTCGGCGCATCGCCCCAGGTCTTGCCCTTGCCGTGGCTCAAGAGCCAATTGAGGCGGGCGCCGATCATCATCACCACGTCCGAATCCTTGAGCACGGTCGAGCGCGCGGCGCCCGCGCACTGCGGATGCGTGTCGGGCAGCAGGCCCTTGGCCATGCTCATCGGCAGGAACGGCACGCCCGCCTTCTCGACGAAGCTCTTGATCGCCTCGTCGGCCTGCGCGTAGGCCGCGCCCTTGCCGAGGATGATCAACGGCTTCCTGGCGCTCTTCAGGACGTCGAGCGCGCGCTTCACGGAGGCGGGCGAGGGGATCTGCGCCGGCGCGGCATCGACCACCTTGACCAGCGACCTCCGGCCCTTGCCCGCCTCGACCACCTGGCCGAACAGCTTGGCCGGCAGGTCGAGATAGACGCCGCCCGGGCGGCCCGACACCGCGGCGCGAATGGCGCGGGCGAGGCCGATGCCGATATCCTCGGCATGCAGCACGCGATAGGCCGCCTTGCACATCGTCTTGGCGACCGCGAGCTGGTCCATCTCCTCGTAGTCGCCCTGCTGCAGGTCGACGATCTCGCGCTCCGACGAGCCCGACATCAGGATCATCGGGAAGCAGTTGGTGGTGGCATGGGCGAGCGCCGTCAAGCCGTTCAGGAAGCCCGGCGCGGAGACGGTGAGGCAGATGCCGGGCTTCTTGGTGAGGAAGCCCGCGATCGCCGCGGCATAGCCCGCGTTCTGCTCGTGGCGGAACGACAGCACGCGGATGCCCGCCGCCTGCGCCATGCGGCCGAAATCGGTGATGGGAATGCCCGGCACGCCATAGATGGTCGTGAGACCGTTCAACTTCAGGGCGTCGATCAGCAGATTGAAGCCGTCGGTCAGCTCCTGCGTCTCTTCCGCCGCTGGTTTCAGGGCTGCTTCTGCCATTGGTTCCTCCCGGTAATCCTCAGTCGAGATAGTCGGCGTGCTTGGCGACGTGCGCGGCGAGGCCGAGGGCGTGCTGGCGCACCAGCTCCTCGGCGCGGGCCGTGGCGCGCGCCTCGAGCGCCTGGATGATGTTCATGTGATCGTGGATCGAGCGGTCGGCGCGATCGTCCTCGCCGATCGTCTGGCCGCGGATCATGCGCATGTGGGTGAACAGGTTCTCGGCCAGCTTGATCAGCACCTGGTTGCCCGAGAGCTCGATGATGGTCTGGTGAAAGGCGATGTTCACTTCGGAATATTCGTCGAGCTTGGCGTGCAGCTTGTCGCCTTCGAAGGTGGCGAACATGCGCCTGAGGCCCGCGATCTGCTCGTCGCTCGCGTTCTCGGTGACCAGTCGCGCCGCCATGCCCTCGAGCGCCGCCCAAGCGGTGATCATCTCGATCACCTCGCGCTTGGTCTTGCGCACGACATAGACGCCGCGGCGCGGGACCGAGCGCACGAAGCCCTCGCGCTCGAGCTGCGCCATCGCCTCGCGCACCGGCGTGCGCGAGATGCCGAAATCCTGCGCCAGTTGCCGCTCGTCGAGCCGGATGTCGGTGCGCGAGCGGTAGACGCCGGACGACACGATGACGTTGCGCAAGGCTGTGTAGGCCTTGTCCTTGAACGTCTCCCGACTGTCGATCGGGGCGACCACCAGGCGCGCTTCGCTCATGAGAGCCGCTTTCCTCCCCTCAAGGATTGCGGTTGCTGAGATACATTATTCATTATTCCACGGATGCGGACGCGTCCAGTGACCTTCGGATCACAGCGCCGGAAGCGACCTCAGGCTGGACGAAGAGCGGCGCGTAAACGGCCGAAAAGCTTGGAAATACCGCCCCAGAACAGGGCCACGAGGCCGAGCGTCATGATGGTGGCCACGAGGCCGCCCGACCAAAAGACGCTGAGGCTGCCCTGCGAGATCAGCAGCGACTGGCGGAAGGCTTCCTCGGCCTTGTCGCCCAGCACGATCGCCAGCACCAGCGGGGCGAGCGGATAGTTGCACTTCTTCAGGAAGTAACCGGCGACGCCGAACACCAGCATCATGATCACGTCGAAGGTGTTGTTGTGCACGGTGTAGGCGCCGATCGCACAGATCACCAGGATGATCGGCGCGATGATGCCGAACGGCACGCGCAGGATGGCGGCGAACACCGGCACCATGGTGAGCACAATGGCGAGGCCGACCACGTTGCTGAGATACATCGACGCGATCAGGCCCCAGACGAAATCCTTCTGCTCGACGAACAGCAGCGGGCCGGGCTGCAGGCCCCAGATCATCAGGCCGCCCAGCAGCACCGCCGCCGTGGGCGAGCCGGGCACGCCGAGCGACAGCATGGGCAGCAGCGCCGAGGTGCCGGCGGCGTGGGCCGCGGTCTCGGGCGCGATCACGCCCTCGATCTCGCCGGTGCCGAACTTGTCGCCGTTGCGCGAGGCGCGCTTGGCGATGCCGTAGCTCATGAACGAGGCGGGCGTGGCGCCGGCCGGCGTGATGCCCATCCAGCAGCCGATGATGCAGGCGCGGAGCTGCGTCACCCAGTAGCGCGGCAGCGTCTTCCAGGTCTGCAGCACCACCACGGGGTTGATGCCGGCCGCCTTGCCCTTGAACGAGAGGCCTTCCTCCATGGTGAGCAGGATCTCGCCGATGCCGAACAGGCCGATCACCGCCACCAGGAAGTCGAAGCCGCTCAGGAGCTCGGTCGAGCCGAAGGTGAGGCGGAGCCCACCGGTCACGGTGTCGGTGCCGACGGCGGCGAGCGCGAAGCCGATCATCATTGCCGCGATGGTCTTGGTCGGCGGCTCCTTGCCCATGCCGACGAAGCTGCAGAAGGCGAGGAAGAACACCGAGAATTTCTCGGCCGGGCCGAACTCCAGCGCGAACTTGGCGACCAGCGGGGCGGCCAGCGTGATCACGATCACGGCGAACAGCGCGCCGACGAACGACGAGGTGAAGGCCGCCGTCAGCGCCTCACCCGCCTTGCCCTTCTGCGCCATGGGATGGCCGTCGAACGTGGTCGCCACCGACCACGGCTCGCCCGGGATGTTGAACAGGATCGAGGTGATGGCGCCGCCGAACAGCGCGCCCCAGTAGATGCAGGACAACAGGATGATCGCCGAGGTCGGCGTCATGCTGAAGGTGAGCGGCAGCAGGATGGCGACGCCGTTGGCGCCGCCCAGGCCCGGCAGCACGCCGATGATCACGCCGAGCGAGATGCCGATCAGCATGTAGAGGAAGTTCTGCCAGGTCAGCACGACGGTGAAGCCGTGCAGCAGGTCGGTCATGCCTTCCATGGCCTACAGCCCCAGCCAGTCCTCGAGCGGCCCCTTGGGGAGCGGCACGAGGAACCAGTCTTCGAAGGTGAGGTAGGTGAGGATCGGCAGGGCGACGGCGACGGCGATGGTGAGCGGCCAGCCATACTTGCCGAGCCAGCGCATGAAGCCCGCGATCAGCAGTCCCGAGGCAACGTAGATGCCGAGATAGGGCACGGCCGCCACGTAGAACACCATCGGCCACACGACCTTGCGCACCTGGGCGATCTGGCCCCACTCGGCGAAGACACGGCCGCCGTCGATCCTGAACGCGCGCGCGACGTTGAAGGCGCTGGTGGCGGCGATGATGACGCCGACCCAGAACGGGAAGAAGCCCGACTGCGGTCCCTCGGCCGCCCAGCCGATGCCGGCCTGCAGGCTGCCGACGATGGTGATGAGGCCGAGCAGCAGCATGAAGGCGGCAACGCCCATCTCGATGTGGCGCTGCCGCGGACCGGCCGAGCCGGGTTTGGAATGGTCGGACATGGTGCTGCTTGGGTTACTCTACTTGTTCTAGTTGGCGAGGAATCCCGCTTCCTTCATCAGCTCGCGATGGCGGGCCTCCTCTTTCTCGACCCACTTCTCGTAGTCGGCGCCGGCCATGAAGGTCTGGTTGAAGGCGCCGTCATGCATGAGCTGCGCCCATTCCGGCGTCGCCCGCACCTTCTTCATCAGGTCGACATAGTAGGCGACCGCCTCCTTGGGCACGCCGGGCGGCATGAAGATGCCGCGCAGCATCAGGTACTCGATGTCGAGGCCCTGGCTCTTGCAGGTCGGGATGTCGGACCACGCCATGTCGCCGGCGATCTTGTCCTTGACCGGCAGCGGCGTGTTGTCGAACACGCAGAGCGGGCGGAGCGAGCCGGCGCGCCACTGCGCCACCGCCTCGATCGGGTTGTTGACCGTCGAATCGACGTGCTTGCCGACGAGCTGGACCGCGACCTCGCCGCCGCCCTTGTAGGGCACGTAGGTCAGCTTCACGCCGGCCGCCTTCTCGAGCGCGACGGTGATGATCTGGTCTTCCTGCTTGGAGCCGGTGCCGCCCATCTTGAACTTGCCGGCGGGCGCCGCCTTGATCGCGGCGATGTAGTCCTGCGAGGTCTTGTACGGCGTGTCGGCGTTGACCCACAGCACGAACTCGTCGAGCGCCATCATCGCCACCGGCGTGAGGTCCTTCCACGAGAACGGGATTCCGGTGGCGAGCGGCGTGGTGAACAGGTTGGAGAGCGTGATCACCAGCTTGTTGGGATTGCCCTTCGAGCCCTTGACGTCGAGGAAGCCTTCGCCGCCCGCGCCGCCGGCCTTGTTGATCACCACCATGTTCTGCTTCATCAGCTTGTGCTTGGCGATGATGCCCTGGATGACGCGCGCCATCTGGTCGGCGCCGCCGCCGGTGCCGGCCGGCACGATGAACTCGACCGTGCGCGTCGGCTCCCACGCCGCGGCCGATCCGACGCCAAGCACGCTCGCGGCGAAAGCCATTGCGGCGGTGACGCAGGCGCGCCACCACAGATTGTAGACTACCGGCATGTTCATCCTCCCAAACCTGTCTTCCCAGCAAGTTGAGCGATTGAGCTCTTATTCTTCCCCGGTTTTGCGGCAATCTTGGGCGCCTGCGGATAGGCGGTCAAGTTGACATGGATTGATCACCGCGCACATCAGGCGCACAAAAACGCACAATGATCGACAAGCTCGAATACCTGATCGCGCTGGCCCGCGAGCGCAATTTCGGCCGCGCGGCGGCGCAGTGCGGCGTCACCCAGCCGACCTTTTCCGCCGGGATCAAGCAGCTCGAGGCGACGCTCGGCGTGCTTCTTGTGCAGCGCAAATCGCGCTTCATCGGCTTCACCGGCGAGGGCGAGCGGGTGCTCGACTGGGCCCGCGGCATCGTCGCCGACAGCCGCGCCATGCGGCAGGAGCTCCGCGCGCTGAAGCACGGCCTGGCCGGCCGGCTGCGCGTCGCCGCCATCCCGACCGCGCTGCCGATGGTGTCGTCGCTGACCACGCCCTATCGCGCCCGGCATCCCAACGTCACCTTCACCATCCTGTCGCGCACCTCGATCGACATCCTGTCGACGCTCGAGAACCTCGAGGTCGATGCCGGGCTCACCTATATCGACAACGAGCCGCTCGGCCGCGTGCGCGCCGTGCCGCTCTATCTCGAGCACTACCGGCTGCTCACCTCGCAGGAGAGCCCGCTCGGCAACCGCGACAAGGTCACCTGGGCGGAGGTGGCGAAGATCCCGCTCTGCCTGCTGACGCCGGACATGCAGAACCGGCGCATCATCGACCAGCTCTTGCGCGCCGCCGGCGGCACGCCCGAGCCGACGCTCGAATCGAACTCGATGATCGTGCTGTTCAGCCACGTCCGCACCGGGCGCTGGGCGAGCGTGATGCCGGAGAAGCTCGCCGACACGCTCGGCCTCACCGAGCGCCTGCGCTCGATCCCGATCGTCGAGCCCGAGGCGACGCACGCCGTCGGCCTGGTCGTGCCCGACCACGAGCCGATGCCGCCGCTCGTCGCGGCGCTGGTCGCCGAGGCCAAGCTGCTGGCGAGCTCGCTGGCGTAAGAGGCTCTTCAGTTCCCCGGCATGCAGTTGGCCGTCATGCGCTTGCGGTCCGCGCAACCAAGCGGCCGGCGTGCCGCCACCAGGCGGCCGGCACGGAAGGTTCGACGCGCCGCGCCGCTGCGGGCGTGTCGTAGAGCGCAAGGCAGGTGGCGCCGCTGCCGGTCATGGCGGCATGGCGCACGCCCTGGCTCTTGCGCAGGAAAGCCAGCACCTCGCCGATCACAGGCCGCAGGCCGATCGCCGCCTCGGCGAGATCGTTGCCGCGCGCGGCGAGGTCGGCGACCAGCGCGGGCAGATCGGGCCACGGCCGCTCGGGATCGCGCGGCGCCGAGAAGGGACCGCGGCGCGCCTTGAATACCTCGGCCGTCGGCAGGCCGATGCCGGGATTGACCAGCAGCAGGCCGCATGCCGGCAGCGCGGGCGCGGGCCGCAGCTTCTCGCCGATGCCGCCCGCGAGAGCCGTTCGCCCGGCAAGGCACATCGGCACGTCGGCGCCGATCCTGCCGGCGATCTCGAACAGCCTGTCCTCGGGCAGGTCGAGCCGCCACAGGCGCAGCAGCGCCCGCAGCGCCGCCGCCGCATCGGCCGAGCCGCCGCCCAGGCCCGCCGCCATCGGGATGTTCTTGGTCAGGCGCAAAGCCGCCTGCTGCGGCACCCGCGCGAGGGCCGCCAGCTCGCGCGCGGCCTTCAGCACGAGATTGTCGGCTTCCTGTACGAGGCCTGCGGCCTGCGGCCCGTCGATTTCGAGCGTCAGCCGCTCGGCCGGGACGGCCTCCAGCGTGTCCGCCAGATCGGCGAAGGCGACCAGCGAATCGAGCAGGTGATAACCGTCGGCCCGCCGGCCGACGACGTTCAGCCAGAGATTGACCTTGGCGTGCGCCGCCAGCCGCACGGCCCGGCCGGCGCCGCGCTCAGCCGCCCTGCTGCTTGTTGCGGTCGGCCGCCTTCTCATAGACCGTCGGCTTGTCGTTGGCGGCGCTCAGCCCGTTGGCGAGCTTGTCCTGGATCACCGGCACGCGATCCTTCTCCGGATTCTGGTTCAGCGCGCGCTGCCATTCGAAGCGGGCCTCGCGCTTGCGGCCGACATGCCAGTAGGCGTCGCCGAGATGCTCGACGATGGTGGGATCGTCGCTCTTCTGCTCGCTGGCGCGCTCCAGCCATTCGACGGCCTGGTCGTACTGGCCGAGCCGATAATGCGCCCAGCCGACCGAGTCGGTGATGGCGCCGTCGTCGGGCTTCAGCTCGGTCGCCCGCTTCAGCATCTTCATGCCCTCGTCGAGATGCTGGCCCTGGTCGATCCAGCTGTAGCCGAGATAGTTCAGCACGTAGGGCTGCTCGGGCGACAGCTCGAGCGCCTTCTTCATGTCGGCCTCGGCGCGCGGCCATTGCTTGACCCGCTCGAGGCAGATGCCGCGGCCGAAATACATCGGCCAGTACCGTTCCTCCGGCGTCTTGATGCGGCCGATCGCGGTCGTGTAGGCCTGCACCGCCTCGGCGAACCGCTCCTTGGTGCGCAGCAGGTCGGCCAGGGTGAGTGCCGCGTCGATGCGGTCCGGCTTCTCCGCCGTCAGCGCCTTCAGCTTGGCGACCGCCTGGTCGACCTTGCCGTCCTGCGCCTCGAGCGTGGCGCTGCGCAGCCGGGCCTGCCAGTAAAGCGCGGAATTCGGCCCGATCTTGGCGAGCGCGGCGGTCGCCTTGGGGATCTTGTCGAACTGTTCGTAGATGCTGGAGATGGTGAGCCAAGCGAAGTCGTTGTCCGGCTTCAGCTCGACGGAGAGCTGCAGGAAGATGAGCGCTAGATCGGTCTGCGGCACGCGCTGGTTGGAGCCCAGGATGCCGCCGACGTCGAACAGGATGTCGGCGATGCCCGACGCCGTGGTCGGCGGCTTCGGCATCGGCGCCGAGGGCGACAGCAGGTGGTCGAGCACCAGCGAATCGCTGTACTTGGCGGCGAAGTCCTTGAGCAGCTTGGTCGCCTCGTCGGCCTTGCCGACCCGGCGCAGGCCGTCGACGACGGCGAGCTCGACGCGCAGGCCGCCCGGATCGAGGGTCGCGGCGCGCCGGTACTTGGCCTCGGCCGACTGCTTGTCGCCCGCCATCTCGTCGATCTGCGCCTGGATCACCAGCGACGGCGCCTCGGCGCGCTCGCCCGAGGGCGGCGCGAGCTTGGCGAGATACTCGCGCGCCGGCACGAACTCCTTCTCGCCCGCCTTCAGCCACGCCATCACGTAGTCGCGCAGCGGCCCGAGCTGGTTCTCGTTGCCGATGCGGCCGATCTGCATCTCCGCCGTGCGGTAGTCGCCGCGGCGGATCTGCTGGATGGCGAGCACCAGGTTGGCGAGACCGTCGCCTGGCTTCGCCGCCAGCACCTGCGGCGCGAGCTGGGCGGCGCCGTCGAAGCGGCCGGCATAGAGCCGCACGCGGAACGCGGCATAGATCAGGTCGGGATCGCCCGGCGCGTGCTGCAGCGCCTTGTCGAGCTGGTCGGCGCTCGCATCGTAGTCGTGGTCCTCCTCGGCCACGCGCGCGGCGAGGTAGAGCCCGTCCAGCGTGAGCGGCGAGGCGGCCGCCACCTGCGTGCGCGGCTTGGGCGCCTGGGCGTGTGCCGGCAACGGCGCCGCCGCGGCGAGGCCGGCGGCGATCGACAGGGCAATGATGGGCAGCAGCGTGAGGGGGTTCGGTCGCATGCCTGTTCACATGTTGGGGTAGTTGGGTCCGCCGCCGCCTTCGGGAACGGCCCAATCGATGTTTTGCGCCGGGTCCTTGATATCACAAGTCTTGCAGTGGACGCAGTTCTGGGCGTTGATCTGGAAGCGCGGCTGGCCGTTGTCGGCGGTCACCACTTCATATACGCCGACCGGGCAGTAGCGTTGCGCGGGCTCGGCATATAACGGCAGGTTGACGGCGATCGGGATCGAGGGGTCGCGCAGCCGCAGATGCACCGGCTGGTCCTCCTCGTGGTTGGTGTTCGACAGGAACACCGACGAGGGCTTGTCGAAGGTGAGCACGCCGTCCGCCTTGGGATACTGGATGGGCTGGAATTCCGAGGCCGGCCGCAGGGTCTCGTGGTCGGCCTTCTTGTGGTGCAGCGTCCACGGCAGGCGGAGGCCGAGGTCGTGGCACCACATGTCGAAGCCGCCATAGAGCGTGCCGACCAGCATGCCCCAGCTCAGCGCGGGCTTGACGTTGCGCACCTTGTCGAGGTCCTTCCAGATCCACGACGACTTCAGCTTCACCGGATAGGCGATCAGCTCGTCGCCGCCTGTCTTGCCGCCGGCCAGCGCCTCGAACGCCGCTTCGGCGGCCAGCATGCCGCTCTTGATCGCGTTGTGGCTGCCCTTGATGCGCGGCACGTTGACGAAGCCCGCCGAGCAGCCGATCAGCGCGCCGCCGGGAAACGTGAGCTTGGGAATCGACTGCAGGCCGCCCTCGTTGATGGCGCGCGCGCCATAGACCAGCCGCTTGCCGCCCTTCAAGTACCTCGCGACATCGGGATGGGTCTTCACGCGCTGGAACTCGTCGAACGGCGAGAGGTAGGGGTTCTCGTAGTTGAGGTGGACGACCAGGCCGAACGCCACCAGGTTGTCGCCGAAATGGTACATGAAGGTGCCACCACCCGTGCCGGTCTCGCTGAGCGGCCAGCCCTGCGTGTGCACCACCAGGCCCTTCCTGAAATTCTCCGGCGGCACCTGCCACAGCTCCTTGATGCCGATGCCGAACTTCTGCGGATCGATGCCGGCGCGCAGGTCGAACTTCGACATCAGCATCTTGGCAAGCGAGCCGCGCGCGCCCTCGGCGATCAGCGTGTACTTGGCGTGCAGCTCCATGCCGGGCGCGTAGCCATCCTTGTGATGGCCGTCCTTGGCGATGCCCATGTCGCCGGTGGCGACGCCCTTCACCGAGCCATCTTCGTTGTAGAGCACCTCGGCGGCGGCGAAGCCGGGATAGATCTCGACGCCCAGCGCCTCGGCCTGCTGGCCGAGCCAGCGGCAGAACTCGCCCAGGCTGACGATGTAGTTGCCGTGGTTGTTCATCAGCCGCGGCATCAGGAAATTGGGGAAGCGCCAGGAGCCGGTCTTGCCGAGGAACAGGAACTGGTCGTCGCTCACCGCCGTCTCGATCGGCGCGCCCTTTTCCTTCCAGTCGGGAATCAGCTCGTTGATGCCGACCGGATCGATCACCGCGCCCGAGAGGATGTGGGCGCCGATCTCCGAACCCTTCTCGATCAGGCACACCGACACTTCATGGTTGCGCTGGGCCGCGAGCTGCTTGAGACGGATCGCCGCCGCCAGCCCGGCCGGGCCGCCACCGACGATCACAACGTCGTATTCCATCGACTCGCGTGCCATTCTTCTCTCGCTCTGCAACACGTTTTCCCGATGGATTAGATAGCCTGCCGGGGGTCAAATCGCTACCCATGCAAGCGCTCACCGACGTCGAAAGCAGGCTCTTCACTGCGCGCGAATTCCGGCTGGAAAATGGCACCATCCTTCCGGTCCTCGAACTCGCCCACGAAACCTACGGCAAATTGAACCCGGCCAGGGACAATGCCGTGCTGGTGGTGCACGGCTACACCTCGAGCCACCACGCCGCCGGCAAGAATGCCGCGGGCAAGGAAGGCCGCGGCGTCATGCCCGGCAGCGCCGGCTGGTTCGACGGCCTGATCGGCCCGGGCAAGGCGATCGACACCGACAAATTCTTCGTGATCTCGGTGAATGCGCTGGGCTCGGCACACGGCAGCAGCGGTCCCAACGCGACCGATCCCCGGACGAACAAACCGTACGGCCCGACATTTCCGCACATCACGTTGCGCGACATGGTGGCGAGCCAGAAGCTCTTGGTCGATTCGTTCGGCATCAAGCAGCTCGTGGCCGTGGTCGGCCCATCGATGGGCGGCTTCCAGTCGTTCCAGTGGGCGGCCTCCTATCCCGGCTTCATGCGCGGCATCGCCGCTTCGGTGACCGCGCCCAAGGCGCCCAACCGCCTCGGCGGCCTGGAGGGGCTGCAGAAACGGCTGGCGAGCGATCCCAACTGGAACGACGGCTGGTACTACGACAATGGCGGCATCGCGGGCACGCTCGAGCAGATCCGCTACGAGACGCTGCTGAATTACGGCGCCAAGCCGGAAGATGCCAAGGTCGCGGCCAAGGCGTGGGCCAAGATCTACGACGGCCACTCGCTGGTCACCCTGCGCCGCGCCATCGACGGCTTCGATATCACCGGGCAGTACGATCGGCTGAAGCAGGCCAAGGTGCTCTACGTGAACTCCAAGACCGACAAGCTGTTCGATATAGCGCTCTGCCCCGCCTATGTGAGCGACATGCGCAAGGCCGGCGTCGACGTCACCTACGTCGAGCTGCCCTCTGACAAGGGCCACATGGCGAGCCACCAGGATGCCCACATGTGGGCGCCGATCCTCAAGGCGTTCATCGAAAGGCTGTGATGCCGAACGCCGCCGCGATCCTGCAATGGTATGTCGACCAGGGTCTCGACGAGACGATCGGCGAGCAGCCGGTCGATCGCTTTGCCGTGCTGTCGCCGGCGACGGCGGCGTCTGCCGCCGCTCCGCTCGCGACGCCGACCCCGTTGCCGCGGCCGCGGGCACCGGTGCCGCCGCCCTTGCAGGCTCCCGCGCCACGAGCGCCGGTGCCGATCGAATCGCCGCAGCTCGTCGAGGATGCGCGCGCGCTCGCCGCCCGCTGCACCACGATCGCCGAGCTCGAGGCGGCGATCCGCGCCTTCGAAGGTTGTGCGCTGAAGCGCACCGCCAAGAACACGGTGTTCGCCGACGGCGTCGCCGGCGCACCGCTGATGATCGTGGGCGAGGCGCCGGGCGCCGACGAGGATCGCCTCGGCAAGCCGTTCGTCGGCGTCTCGGGCCAGCTGATGGACCGCATGCTCGAGGCGGTGGGCCGCAGCCGCGAACGCGACACCTACATCACCAACATCCTGTTCTGGCGGCCGCCCGGTAACCGCACGCCGACGCTCGCCGAGCAGGCGATCTGCCTCGCCTTCACGCGCCGCCACATCGAACTGGCGAGGCCCAAGGTGCTGGTGCTGGCCGGCGGCACCTCGGCCAAGGCGATCCTCGACACCACCGAGGGCATCACGCGGCTGCGCGGCAAGTGGACGACGTTGACGCTCGACGACGGCACCAGCGTGCCGACGCTGCCGACCTTCCATCCCGCCTATCTGTTGCGCACGCCGGCCAGCAAGCGGCAGAGCTGGTGGGACCTGCTGGCGATCGACAAGAAGCTCCGGGAACTGGCGTGACGGTCCGCGCTGTCGGCGCCTACCTCATTGCCCATTGGCGGGGCGCGCTTTCGCTGCGGCGATCGTTCCTGCTGAACGGCCTGCTCGCCTACGTCGTGCTGGTGTTCGGCCTGCTCGCCCTGCAGCAGGTCTTCACGACGATCTATCTTTTCTACGCCAGCTTCGTGATCATCATCGCCTGGCAGATCTGGGCCACCGTCGGCATCCTGCGCTCGGCGCTGCGCGTCTGGCGCGCGCCCGACCCGGCCTATCCCCATCCGTCGGCACTGCGCTTCTTCATCGTGCTCGCCGTGCTGATCACGATCGCGGCCGCCATCGGCACGCTGAGCGACCTCGACGTGCTGCTGGACTAGACCGCCGCTAGAGCTTCTTGCGCAGGAAGAATTTCTTGTGCTCGTTGGGATAGTTGTCGAGCGTGCCGTAGACCTCGTAGCCGCGCGCCTCGTAGAACGGCCGCGCCTGGAACGAATGGGTGTCGAGCTCGACCGAATGGGCGCCGCGCTCGCGGGCATAGGCTTCGGCCTCGTCCATCAGCCGGGTGCCCCAGTCCTGGCCGCGCACCGCCGGGTCGACCCAGAGATATCTGACGTGCATCCAGCCGCCCCAGATCGCGCCGAGCAGCCCGCCCATCGTCTCGCCGCGCGCGTTCTTCACGAACAGGTTCACGGGGTAGTAGGCCGATTCGCCGGTGACGCCGACATTGTAGATGTCGAGGCGATCGACGACGAGGCGGGCCTCGGCGCCGCCCTCCTGCTGGAACACGATCTTCAGGTCGGATGTCATGGCGCGGTCGTTCTACGCCAAACGCCGGCCTGCGGAAACTATCCGAACTGCGCTAAGCTCGCGGCGATGAGACGACGCTTGCTGCTTCAGGGTGCCGCCACATTGCCGCTGGCTGCCGCGGCCGATGGCCACGCACAGGGCGTGAAGTCGCAGGACATCTCCGCCGGCCGGGTGTCGGGCGTGTTCGTGGCACCCGCGCGGGTGCCGGCGCCTGCAATCTTCGTGCTGCACACCGCCTGGGGCCGCGTCCATTCGGCCGACATCGCCTACGCCAAGGCGCTGGCGGGGGCGGGGTTCGTGGCCTTCGCCATCAACTATCCGGGCAAGGGCAAGCCGACCTGGGTGCCGGAGTATCTCGGCTGGATGGTCAGGCGCCCCGAAGTGGAGGGCCAGCCGTTGGGTGCCGTCGGGTTCTCGATGGGCGGGCGCTGCGCCTTCTATTTCGGCGTCGATCCCAGGGTGAGGGCCGTCGTCTCCTACTACGGCACCTACGACCTGCGCACGACGCCGATCCCGTCCATGCACGCCGACAATCCGCGCGCCAGCCCGATCGGCCTGGTCGACGAGCTGCACTGCGCGGCGCTGCTGCTGCACGGCGAGCGCGACACCGAGGTGCCGCTCGAGCAGATCGAGCGCATGAAGCAGGCCATGCACGCGCACGGCCTGCCCTGCGAATCGGTGATCTATCCCGGCGCCTATCACTGCTTCGACCGCGGCTCGCCGACGGCCAGCGACCGCACGGCCGAGGGCACGCTGATGAAGTACGATTCGGCCGCCGCCAAGGACTCCGCGGCGCGCTCGATCGCCTGGTTCAGGAAGTATCTGGTCTGAGGAGGTCGTCGCCGGCGCTCGTCAACCTAGTGCTTGTCGTCCAACAGGGGCTTGCTGCTCATCAGGGCGCGCATCTCTTTCAGCGAGTCGAACAGCGCCTTGCTGGGCTCGCCGGTCTCCTTGAGGCCGGCCAGCCGCTGGTAGTCGCGGATCGCCGTGCGCGTTCCGCCGCTGGCGACGCCGTCGATCGCCGAATTGTAGATCTTGAGGTCGTGCAGCATCGCCTGGATCGCCTTGACCTGGTCGATGCGATTGGCCGGCCAGGCGTCGGGGTCGGCAGGTGCGGGCGGCGGCGGAGGAGGAGTCAGATCGACTTTCACCGGCGCGGGCTTTTCCGGTTCGATCCTGGGCATCGGCGGCTTGGGCGGATCGATCATTGCCTTGGGCAATGCGGTCGCTGGTAACGCACGCGCGATATCGGCCGAGCTCGGCGGCGCGGGCGGCGCCTCGACAGGCGGCAGTTCGATCGCCGCTTGCCGCCCGGCCGTCGGTGTCTCCACCTTCGCGGGCGACGGCAGCGGCGAATTGGCGACAACATCGCGGCCCGAGCTGGCGAGCCGCAGCGCATCGTACAGTTCCTTGCTGGGCTCGCCGGTTTGCGGAAGGGTGGTGGTCTTCTGGAAGTCGCGAATCGCCGTGCGGGTGAGCGGCCCGAGCGTGCCGTCAGGCTTGTCGTGCAACAGCTTGAGGTCGAACAGCATCTGCTGGATGGCCTTCACCTGCTCAGCCTTGCCGGCTGGCCATGCGAGTGGGCTGCTTTCCGAAGGCGGGGACGCTGTCGCCTCGGGCGCGGCGGGGGCAGCGGGCGGTGCCTCAGCTTGCGCCGATGGCGCCGGTTCGCTTGCCGCTGGCGGCGGCTGCGTCGTCGACTGGGGCGGTGTGAGCGTCTCGACGATCAGCCGGAATTCGCCCTGCGCACGGTCCTGCGCGCGCGCCAGCTCTTCAGGCGTCAGCGTGCGCTGCAGCGCCTGCGCGCGCTGGTCGGCGGTCTTCGAGAGCGTCGTCTCGCCGCCGTTGTTCAGCTGGCGATCGAACTCGGCGGCGACGGCGAACCAGGCCAGCGCCTCGACGGCATCGCGCGGCGCCGCATCGCCGCGATCGTAGATGTCGCCCAAGGTGAACATGCTGGCGGCCATTCCCTGACGCGCCGCCGACTTCAGCAGCGCGACCGCGGCCTTGCCGTCGCGCGCCACGCCTTTGCCATCGCGCAGCAGCAGCGCGAGATTGTGCTTCGCTACCGGAAGACCGGCATCGGCGGCCTTGCGGTACCATTCGGCAGCCTTGATCGAATCGCGCTCGACCACGAAGCCGCGCTCGTACATCACGCCGACATTGAAGGCCGACTGCGCCGAGCCCCGCTGGGCCGCGCGCAGCAGCCAGCCGGCGCCGGCCTGCGGGTCTTTCGTAATGTTCGTGCCCTGGATCAGGCGGCGACCCAGTTCCTCCATGGCCGTCGCATCGTCGTGGTTGGCGCGGTCGCGCAGCTCGTCGATCGGCAGGGCGCTCAGGTCGGGCGGAGCGGCGGGGCGCTCGGCTTGCGGCGCCGGCGCCGAAGACGGGAGCTTGGCCGGCGTGAACTCCGACGATGTGGGGGGCGGTGGCGGCGCCGCCGCTTCCTGCAGGACGACTTCGGGAGTTGATGCGGCAGGCGGTGCGTGGCGCGGCGATTTGGCTCGGGCCTTCAATGGCGGCGCATCGATGGTGATGAATGCGAGCGCCGCGGCCGCCACGATGACGGCGATCGTCGCTCCCGCCAATGCACGCCCAACCCCCGCGCCGAACATATCCGGACTCTACCCGACCGCAGGCGCTAAAGCATGATGGGTTCGGCTGGAATCAGCCGAGCCCATCATGCCCCGTGGAAACGCAATCACCCGGGCGCGCGAATGGGATGAGATGGAACCCATGTCCGGTTCTATCTCATCCCATTCCGCTCTAGCGAGAAGCGGTCGCGCGATGGCGAACCACGATCAATGTCGTCAACAGCAGTACCGCTCCTGCCTGGTGCATCGATGCCATGGCGATATTGACTCCGCTCAGGATCGTGGCGATTCCAAGGCTGAGCTGCACCAGCACCATGCCCGCCGCCGCGTAGGTCTCCGGACGGCGCGCGTGAAGCAGCAGGGCGAGCACACCCAGCACGGCGAGCTTGGCAAGCCAGCGATGGATGAACTGGATGGTGGTGCCGTTCTCGAAGATGTTTATCCACCACGGCTTCAGATCGAACATGCCGGGCGGAATCCAGTAGCCCGACATCGTGGGAAAGGTGTTGTGCGAGAGACCGGCGCGCAGGCCCGCCATGAAGGCGCCGAACGTCATCACCACCAGCACGAAGCCGATCAGCGCCGAGGCCTGACGTCGCGTCTTCGGATCGTCGTGATGGACGGGCTTGGGCGCGAGTTCGAGGATCAGCCAGACCGTGTAACAATAAAGGGCAACCGCGAGCAGCAGGTGCGCCGCCAGCCGGTAGTGGCTGACCGAGGGCCGGTCGACCAGCCCGGAGGCGACCATCGCCCATCCGAGCGCGCCCTGCAGGCCGCCCAGGATCAGCATGATGACCAGTCGGGGCTTCAGTTCGCGCGACAACCGGCCACTCAACCAGAACCAGGCCAGGGGAATGGCGAAGACGAGGCCGATCAGCCGGCCCCACAGGCGATGGATGAACTCCAGAAAATAGATTTGCTGGAACTCCGGCACCGTGAAGGAACGATTGACCAATCGTCCCTGCGGCGAGGAAAGATACTTCTGCAGCTCCGCTTGCCATGCCTGGTCGGTGAGCGGCGGCAGCCAGCGTGTCACCGGTTCCCAGTCCGTCATCGACAAGCCCGACTCGGTCAGTCGCGTGAGCGCGCCGAGCACGATCATGAAAAAAATCATGGCGGCCACGACGACGAGCCAGTTGCGGACGGAAGCCTGGGATTGCATGAACGGCGGACCATGCGTGAAGCCACCCGGCCCGTCATCAGCATTAATGTCGCGAAGCAGCGCCCGCAGCTTGCGCCGGCCGGCGCTCAACGTTAATCGGTTCGCATACGAACAATCACCCTCCCCAATCCCCTTGGGCAGCACCCGGATATTCCTGCAATGACCGCGCTCGCGCTCTCCTTCGGGACGAGCTTCAACGATCTCTACGACCGCGAGGGTCTTGCCCGCCTCGATGCCGCGTTCGTCGCCTGGCTGAAGGAGGCGAACGTCGACGTGCACGCGCGGCTGATGGCGGCGCGCACCGCGCCCGACGGGTTGGCGGCCAAGGACGAATCGAATCTGCTGATCGAGGCGGCGCGGCCGCTCGAGGATTTCATCGCCGCCCTGTTCGGCGTTTCGGATGAAGCGGCCGCATTGCGGGCGAGGCACACCAGGCTGGCGCCGCTCTATGACTGCAAGCGGCTGTTCGTGCAGCGCTACGTGGCGCGCGGCATCAAACCCGAGACCGCCACAGAGGAACCGTCGATCGACGTCGGCGCAAAGCTCTCCGACGGAGTCGAGGCGTGGGAGCTCGCCTTCGCGCTCAAGGTGCGCGAGCTGATCGGCGCCGAATTCAAGGTCGACAAGCCCACGCCCGAGGTCGAGTCGCTGGCCAGATACGCCGCTTGGGCGTTGCACAGCCCCGCCGGCAAGAAGCGGCATCGCGAAGGCCCGCTGTTCAAGGTGCCGCACAAGCTCGATTTCGAGCATCTTGTGCCGATCGAAACCGAAGTAGTCGACGGCGTCACCAGGATGCGCCTGCCGAGGTCGATGCTGCGCCATCGCGAGGGCTTCGCACTCACCGATCAGGGCTTCGATCTCGAGCGGTCGCTCGACCAGGCCAATTACTGCATCTGGTGCCACAATCAGGGCAAGGATTCCTGTTCACGCGGGCTCAAGGACCGCAGGACCGGGACCTTCCAGAAGTCGCCGTTCGGCGTCACGCTCGCCGGCTGTCCGCTGGAAGAGAAGATCTCGGAGATGAACCTTCTCAAGGCGGAAGGCTTCTCGATTGGCGCGCTGGCGATGGCGGCGGTCGACAATCCATTGCTGGCGGCGACCGGCCACCGCATCTGCAACGACTGCATGAAGGCCTGCATCTATCAGAAGCAGGAGCCGGTCGACATCCCGCAGATCGAGACCCGCACCTTGAAGGACGTGCTCGCTTTGCCGTGGGGCTTCGAGATCTATTCGCTGCTGACGCGCTGGAACCCGCTCAACCTGCGCCGGCCGATTCCGCGGCCGCAGACCGGCCGGTCGGTGCTGGTGGTGGGACTGGGTCCTGCGGGCTTCAACCTCGCGCATCACCTGATGAATGACGGCCACACGGTGGTCGCCATCGACGGCCTCAAGATCGAGCCGCTGCCGGCCGATCAGTCGGGCGTGAAGGCCGACGGCACGCGCGTGCCCTTCGCGGCGGTGAAGGACATCGCAAGCTTGCGCGAGGATCTCGGCGAGCGGGCAATGGCGGGCTTCGGCGGCGTCGCCGAGTACGGCATCACCGTGCGCTGGGACAAGAACTTCCTGAAGATGGTGCGGCTGCTGCTCGAGCGCCGCCATCAGTTCTCGATGTTCGGCGGCGTGCGCTTCGGCGGTACGGTCACCGTCGAGAGCGCCTTCGCCATGGGCTTCGACCATGTCGCGCTGTGCGCCGGCGCCGGCAAACCCACCGTGCTCGACATGCCGAACGGGCTGGCGCGCGGCGTGCGCGCGGCATCGGATTTCCTGATGGCGCTGCAGCTCACGGGCGCCGCCAAGAAGAACTCGATCGCCAACCTGCAGGTCCGCCTGCCGGTGGTCGTGGTCGGCGGCGGCCTGACCGCGATCGATACCGCGACCGAGTCGCTCGCCTATTATCCGCTGCAGGTCGAGAAGTTCCTGGCACGCTACGAGGCCCTGGAGACCAAGCCGGCCTGGAACGACGAGGAACGCGAGGTCGCCGAAGAATTCATCGCCCATGCCACGGCGATCCGCGCCGAGCGTGCGGCGGCGGCGCGCGAGCGCCGGGCGCCCGAGATCGCGAGGCTGGTGAATGGCTGGGGCGGCGTCACCATCGCTTATCGCCGGCGGCTGATCGATTCACCCTCCTACACCTTGAATCATGAGGAAGTGCTGAAGGCGCTCGAGGAGGACATCCGCTTTGCCGAGGGCCTGTCGCCGGTCGCGGTCGAGATCGATGCCAGCGGTGCGGCTATCGGGCTCAAGGTGAAAGGCGAGCAGGGCGGCCGGCAGGTCGAGGCAACTTTGCCGGCGCGCACGATCCTGGTGGCGGCGGGCACGCAGCCCAACACCGTGCTGGCGCGCGAGGATGCGGCGCACGCCTTCATCGACGGCAAGTATTTCCGCGCCCTCGACGAGGACGGCAATCCGGTGATGCCGGAGCGCGTCGCCAAGCCCAACGACGTGCGCGTGCTGATGCATCGCCAGGCCGACGGCCGGACGATGTCGTTTTTCGGCGACCTGCATCCCTCGTTCGCCGGCAACGTCGTGAAGGCGATGGGCGGCGCCAAGCTGGGCTATCCCGTGCTGACACGCTGCATGGCCAAGCTGGCCCCGCCGCGGGTCACACCGGCCGACATCCTGGCCGAGGCCAACCGGCAGTGGCGCGCCAAGGTGGTGCGCGTCGACCGGCTGACGCCGACCATCGTCGAGGTCGTGGTCGAGGCGCCGGCCGCGGCGAAGAACTTCGAGCCCGGCCAGTTCTATCGACTGCAGAACTACGAAGCCCGCTCCAAGCAGACGGACGGCACCTTGCTCACCATGGAAGGCCTGGCGCTGACCGGCGCCTGGGTCGACAAGCAGAAGGGCCTGTTGTCGCTGATCACGCTCGAGATGGGCGGCTCATCCGATCTCTGCACCTTGCTCGAGCCGGGTGAACCGGTGATCGTCATGGGGCCGACCGGTACGCCGACCGAGATCGAGCCGGACGAGACGGTGGTGCTGGCGGGCGGCGGCCTGGGCAACGCCGTGCTGTTCTCGATCGGCCAGGCATTCCGCAAGGCCGGCAGCAAGGTGCTCTACTTCGCCGGCTACAAGAAGGTCGCCGACCGATACAAAGTCGAGGAGATCGAGGCGGCCGCCGATGCAGTCGTGTGGTGCTGCGACGAGGCGCCGGGCTTCGCGCCCGACCGTCCGCAGGACAAGGCCACGGTCGACAACATCGTCGAGGCGATGCGTAAGTACGCCGCGGGAGAACTCGGCGAGCAGCCGATCCCGTTCAACGAAGCCGACAGGATCATGGCCATCGGCTCGGACGGCATGATGAACGCGGTCCGCCTGGCACGGCACGGTGTGCTGAAGCCGTTCCTGAAGGCCGGGCACAAGGCACTGGGCTCCATCAACTCGCCCATGCAATGCATGATGAAGGAGATCTGCGCCCAGTGCCTGCAGCTCCACAAGGATCCGCTGACCGGCAAGGAGAGCGTGGTGTTCTCCTGCTTCAACCAGGACCAGGAGCTCGACCGGGTCGATTTCGTCTGCCTACGCCAGCGGCTGCGCCAGAACGGGACACAGGAGAAGATTGCGGCGCTTTGGATCGATCGCTCGTTGCGGAAGCTGGGCGCGCGGGCGTAGGCTCGCGTCCATGACCCATCCGCTCAAGGTTGCCAGGCTGGCGGACGCCTCGCGAGTCGAGTTCGGGCCGCTTTCCTTCTACCACCCGCTGGTTGCCGACGGCGACACGCCGGTGCGCACCGGCATCCAGACCGCCGCGCCCGGCTACCAGGCGACGATGCATTTCCATCCCTACACCGAGCTTCTGTTCATCATCGAGGGCGAAGCCGATGTCTGGCTGCAGGGCGGCGAGGACAGCAAGCATCGCCTGAAGGCGGGCGACTGCGTGGCGATTCCGCCCGAAACTCCGCACACTTTCTGCGTCGTCGGCGACAAGCCGATGCGCCTGCTCGGCATCCATGCCAATGCCGAGCGGGCCACGACCTATATCGGGCGCGAGAGCGACGAGCACGGCTATCCGGTGTTCACCGATTCGGAGCTGAAGAAATCCGCCTGAAGCGGGACAGGTGATTGCGGTTCCAAACTATTTGCAGTTTGGGCGTCTCAGCCGTCTCACGTGTCTCACGCTGTCTCACCAGGGGGGTGGGGGTGTTTCGTGAGACTCGAGGCAGAAAGCCTTATGCCATCGGCATCGGAGCTGTCTCAGGCGGCTGAGATTCGGGGCAAAACTGTCTCAAAACCCTTCAAGACTGCCGCACGAAGCGGAACAGCACCTTGTCCTCGCTGTAGTAGCGCAGCTGATCGGTGATCTTGGGGAAGTAGGCGCTGCCCAGGGTCACCGGCATGAAGGCGTCCAGGGCGAGCGGCCGCACCGCGACGCTGAAGCCCGCTCCCGTGAAGGCGCGCGCCACGTCCTCGAGCGAATGGTCGTAGATCGGGATCGACGAGGTCTCGGCGATCACCGCCCGCCAGCGCGGCCAGAGAGCCGAATCGGTGTGGCAGCCCATGGCGGCGATATAGGCGCCGCCCGGCCGCAGTACCGCCCTGATGTCGTTGGCGTGCGCGGCGAGATCGGGCAGCAGGTAGATCACCTCGTGGCTGAAGGCATAGTCGAAGACGCGGCCTATGCCCGCCGCCCGGTCGGTCACCTTGTATTCGACCGGCCGGTGGCCCTTCAGCAGCTCGGCGCGCGCGACCGACTCGCGGGCGATGTCGATGCCGACCGCTTGCTTGTAGGGATGGCGGTCGTAGAGCAGGCGCAGGAAGCCGCCCTGATTGCAGCCGTAGTCGAGCACCGTCGAGGCGCTGAGATCAGGCGGCACGGCGACGTCGATCATGCGCCGCCAGATCGGCGCGTGAACCGCGCCCATCGCCTCTTCGTCAGCGGGGTTGCGGTTCCAGGTCGCGATCGACGAGGGACGGTTCATCGCTTCCTCCGGGATGAGGAAGCTTAACACCTTTTGGTCCCCATGGTTTCACCAGCAGCGGCCCCGCGATCAGCGCGCCAAAGGCGATCATGCCGAGCGCAATGGCGGTGAAGATACCGTCGAGGCCGAGCCCGAGGCGTTCAACGGCGAACCAGCCGCCGGCCGTGGCGATCACCAACCGGGTGATGCCGGCGAAGAAGGGCGCCTTCATGCGGCCCGCGCCTTGGCTTGCAAACGAGAGCGTCATGCCGAGGCCGAACAGGCAGTAGAACGGCGCGACGTGCGTGATGTAACCGACCGTGGCGGCGATCACGAGAGGATCGCTGGAGAAGAGATGCGACCAGCCGCGCGGCACCAGCGCCACGACCCAGCCGAAGGTACCGATCAGGACGAATGCCGTGAGGCTGCCGATCCAGGCGGCACGGATAGCGCGTTGCCAATCGTGCGCGCCGGCCGCCACGCCGACCAGCGTCGTGAGGCCCGAGCCGATGCCGAAGGCGAGCGGCACCAGCATGAACTCGAGCCGCACGCCGATGCCGTAGCCCGCGAGCGCTGTCACGCCGAAGCGGCCGACCAGGCCGGTCACCAGCATGGCGGTGAGGTTGGCGGTGATGGCGGAGAACGAGGCGAGCAGCCCGACCCGCAGGATCTCCCAGAACAGCCGGCCTTGCAGGCGCACGCCCGCGAGCGCCGGCACGAAGCCCAGCTTGCCTTTCCACAGTGCGCGCGCCTGCAGCAGCGCGGAGCAGGTCATGGTGGCGAGCGAGGAGACCGCCGGGCCCGCCATGCCGAGGCCGGGCCAGCTGCCGATGCCGAGCGCGAGCGTGCCGGAGAGCGGCACCTGCAGCACGGAGAAGATCAGCATGTAGCGGCCCGGCGTGGCGGCATCGCCGCCGCCGCGCAGCAGCGCGGCCAAGAAGAAATTGGCCCAGGTGACGATGGCGCCGCTGAACAGCACGTGGCTGTAGGTCTCGGCATTGCGCAACGCCGCGCCGCTGCCGCCCAGCAGCCGGAACAGCGCCGGCCCGACGGTCCAGGCGAGCAGCGTGAACAGGAGGGCGAGGCCGAGGCCGAGCAGCAGGGCGTGCAGCACCAGCGCGCGGGCGTCGTCCTGCCGGCCGCTGCCGGTGATGCGCGCCATGGCGGCCGCCACGCCGCCGCCCATGCCGCCCGCCGCCATCATCTGCATCAGCATCATGAAGGGAAAGACCAGCGCGAAGCCCGCCAGCGCCTCGGTGCCAAGCCGGCCGAAGAAGTAGGTCTCGGCGATCGCGACCAGGGTCTGCACGATCATGACCGCAGTGGTGGGGCCGGCGAGCCTCAGCAGGCTACGGCCGATCGGTGCGGTGAGGAGGGGATGGGACAGGACGCGGGCTCCGATTTCCGTGCATATGCACATTATGGCGGGCTCCAGCTTCTGTCACCTGACTTGGTCTCCGCATCGCATTAGGTTTTCGTCATGAGCGACAAGGAAAGGGCCGATCAGCGCCCATTGGCCAGGCCCACCGTGCAGGTCGAGAACGACCGCGTCATCGTCACCGAATGGCGGTTTCCACCCGGCGGCCATACCGGCTGGCATCGGCACATGCACGATTACGTCGTGGTGCCGGTGACCACGGGCGAGCTGCACATTTTCGACGGCAAGACCACCGTGCCCGCCCCGCTGCGCGCCGGCGTCTCCTACGCGCGCCAGACCGGGGTCGAGCACGACGTCATCAACCCCAACAGTTTCGAATTCGTCTTCGTCGAGATCGAGCTCAAAAACTAGGTCGAACTGATCTGGCGGACCATGGGGAGCGTGGCATCGGCGGTGGCGTGCCGGACCGACTGCTTGTCCATCCAGGGCTCCAGCCAGACCGTCGAGCGGCCCGACGACTGGCGAACCAGAGCGAGATAGCCCTTACCGCCGTTGTAGCCGGTGATGCGGCAGCCGCCGCCCAGGATCAGGTCTTCGGCGAGCTGGCTGAACCCGGTGTAGAACACCAGCGCCTCGGTCGGCCGGCCGAGCGGCTTGCCGGTCTCCATGTCGTGCTGGATGGTCTTGCCGTCGGTCGAGGCCTCGCAGCAATAGAGGTTGGCGTAGCCGCCGATGCGGAAGACGAATTGGCCGGTGTTCTCGCCGTTGATGAAGGCGGCCGAACGCAGCCCGGCCGGCGCGTCGATGCCGCAGGCGCCGTTGTTGATGAACGAGCCCTGGATGACGTCGACCGAATTCGCCCGGGTGAGCAGGCCGGCCTCCCCGTTGCGGCTGCTGTTCAGCCCGTGGAACATGCAGTTCGAGACGATCGCGCCATGTTCGCTTTCGACGGCGACGCCGTTGTGCTTGTTGTTCTCCGACATGTGGCCGGCGATCAGGAGTTCGAACACGGCGCCCTTGATGTGCAACGCGCCCAGCCCGCCCGACATGGTGGTCGTGTTGTCGCGCAGGACGGCGCGGTAGATCGGTCCCATCCCGGACGGCGCATGCAGCATCAGGCCGGGCCCGTCCTTCAGCGTACCGGCGATGTCCAGCCCCTGAATCGTCAACCCGCGGCTCTGCGTGCCGTTCGATTGATCCGTCACCGTGACCGAGTAGCGAATGACGGGTGTGCCGTTGGTGATCGCCGAGCGGATCTTGGCGCCGTTGCCGATTACGCCCCATGAGCGGCTCGAGGATTGCCGCTGGACCACCTCGATCGTGCGGTCGACGGTCACGTTGGTGGCCGGATCGAGCATCACGACGGTCTGCGTCTCGGCCGCCGATTGAAGCAGGTTCGCGAGCTCGTCGCGCGAGCTGGGCCGCGCCAGCCCTCCGGCGAGCGGATTGTCCTTTGCCAATGCCGGCGTCGCCGCGGTTAGCAGGCCCAACGTCAATGCCGTATCGAGAAAGGCCCGCCGGTCGCGCATTCGCACCTCCGCTACATGCAGCGCACGATTATGCTGCCGAGCGCCATTGGTTGCTCTCCTCCCTCTGTGCAATCGCTGTGGCAAAGACCTTTTCGAAGCGATCGGCGATGATGCCGATATTGAAGGCGTTTTCGGCATAGCGCCGGCCGGCCGCGCCCAGCTCGGCGCGTTCCTGCGGCCTGTTGCGCAACCATTGCGCCGCCTCGACAAAGGCGTGGGGATCGCCGGCCGGAACGCAGACTCCGGCTCCGGTCGATGCGACAAGCCTGGCCGACAGATTGTCGGCTGGCGCCGAGAGCAGGATGGGCCGGCCGGCGCACATGTAGTTGAGCACCTTCGACGGTACCGAATAGGGTCCGGCGTCGTTCTCGAGGAGGGCGACGACGACGTCCGCCGAGCCAAGGACGTCCGGGAACACTTCCATCGGCTGCAGCGGCAGCAATGCGAGGTTTCTGCTCTGCTCGGCCGCGCGCCGCTCCTTCAATGTGTCGTAGCTGACGCCCGACGCGGCGACGGCAACTGCGACGTCGCCGTCCTCTTCGAAATGCTTGGCCAGAGACCACAGAAGATCCGGATTGTGCTTGAGGGCGAGCGTGCCCGAGTACAACAGGGCGAACTTGTCGGCGAGCCCGTGGCGCCGGCTCCATTCGGTGTCCTTGGGCCGCACCGGCAGCTCGCGCAGGGCGCCCCAGTTTGGAATGACTTCCGCCAGGCTGTCGGGCACATCGAGGCTCCTCAGTGCCTTTCTGAAGTCGTCGCTGATCAGGACGATGCCGTCGCTCTCGCGCAGCATCCTCGCCTCCAAGCGGCTGAAATAGGCGCCGATCAGCCTCCCGAGGACGGGAATTTTGCGGCTGAGAATCCTGGCGGCCGCCAGGCTGTAGAAATCCTGCATCCAGAACACGAAAGCCGAGCCGACGCGGTGGGCGCTTCTGAGGATGAGCGCCTGCGCCTCGAGCGGCGTGTTCCCCGAGATCGTCACGTCCGGCGCGAATGCCGCGATCTTGTCGGCGGCGAGGCGGCCATAGACAAGGTCGGCCTGCCGCCGGCGGACGAGGTCCTTCTTCGAATACGCCCTGCCGATCGAGATCGGCTCCAGCGCGAAGTCTGCGGAATCGGCGGTCGACAGCCCGGGATTTCCTTTCGGGCCCGGGTCCTCGGCGAAGAAGAAGTGCTTTACCGTGTGGCCGCGCCGCGCCAGTTCCTGCGACAGCTCGAACTGAAAGGGATGGCCGCAATAGTCATGGATGGCGATTCGCCAGCCGGAGGAAGGCTTGTTCATGGGCAGGCCCCTGCCAAGTCGGAATGATGTAAATCTTCTCGGGGTGCCGCGAACTCGTGGATCGCGGCGGTCGCCGCCTACTGTGCGGCGAGCTGTTTTGGGAGTGCGTTGACGACGGAGTTGCGGCCCGAGGTCATCTCGTCGTGGATCCACCTGTAGGTGCGCTCCATGCCGTCCTCGAGGCGGATGGAGGGCGCCCAGTTGAGCAGCTGCTTGATCAGGGTGTTGTCGCTGTTGCGGCCGCGCACGCCCTTGGGCGCATCGAGCTTGTAGCGGCGCTTGAGCTTGACGCCGGCGATCTTCTCGACGATGTCGACCAGCCGGTTGATCGAGACCAGCTCGTCGGAGCCGATGTTCAGGGGCTCGACGATGTCGCTCTCGGCCAGCTTGATGGTGCCCTCGGTGCAGTCGTCGATGTACATGAACGATCGGGTCTGCTCGCCGTCGCCCCAGATCTCGATCTCGTGCTTGCCCGACAGCTTGGCCTGGATGACCTTGCGGCAGATCGCGGCCGGCGCCTTCTCGCGGCCGCCGTCGTAGGTGCCGTCGGGGCCGTAGACGTTGTGGTAGCGCGCCACCCGGGTCTTGAGGCCGTAATCCTCGCGGTAGTGGCGGGCCATGCGCTCGCTGAACAGCTTCTCCCAGCCATAGCCGTCCTCGGGCAGGGCGGGGTAGGCGTCGGCCTCTTTGAGCGCCGTCACATTGGCGTCGGTCTGCTTGTCGCCGTTGTAGACGCAGGCCGACGACGAATAGAAGAAGCGCTCGGTGCCGGCCTCCTTGGCGGCGACCAGCATGTGGGTGCTGATCAGCACCGACAGCATGCACTCGGCCTTGTGGGTCTCGATGAAACCCATGCCGCCCATGTCGGCGGCGAGGTTGTAGATCATGCGGGCGCCGCGGGCGGCCTTGCGGCAGGCCTCGAGCAGGGAAAGATCGCCGACCTGGTTCTCGACCCCGGGATGCTTCTGGTACCACTCCTCGAGCGGCTTGATGTCGACCGCCCGGATCTTCGTGTGACCGCGCTGCTGCAGCACCTTCACCAGATGACCGCCGATGAAACCGCCGCCACCGGTGACGACTACGA
>DASRFX010000041.1:0-2473 GCA_035651335.1 Reyranella sp.
CCGGCCGCGCCATGCGGGCGCTTGCCCAAGACCGCATGGCGGCCGAGCTGATGGGGGTCAAGGTCGACCGCTACTCGATGATCGGCTTCGCCGTCGGCGCCATGCTCGCCGGCGTCGTCGGCGGCCTGCTCGTCGCCATCACCGGCGTCAATTCCGGCATCGGCGGTCCGATCTCGATCAAAGCCTTCACCATGGTCATGATCGGCGGCGCCGGCGTCGTCGGCGGGGCCATCGCCGGCGGCTTCATCCTCGGCATGATGGAATCGGTCGGCCTGTCGGTGCTGCACGCCTATGGCGACATCACCTACCTGGTGATCTTCGCCGCGCTGATGGTGTTCCTGTCGATCCGGCCGAACGGCCTGATGGGCAAGCCCTGGGGCTGATGGCGATGTCGCTGACCGGCAGGATCGTCTTGGCAATCGCCTTCATCGTCGCCGTGCTGGTCGTCGTGCCGTGGCTGATCAGCGTCACCGAGCGCTGGGATCTCTATTACACCCTGACCTCGGTCGCGCTCCTGTCGATCGCCAGCGCCGGCGTGTGGATCACCTTCTATATCGGCCGCATCAATATCGGCCAGGGCGCCTACGCGCTGATGGGCGGCTACGTCTCGGCGATCCTCGTCGTCACCCACGGCGTCTCGTTCTGGTGGACGCTGCCGCTCGCCGGGCTCTTCTGCGCCGCCGCGAGCGTCCTCATCGGCCTGCCGATCCTCAGGCTGCGCGGCGTCTATTTCGCCATGGTGACGCTGGTGCTCACCGAGGTGGCGCGGCTGCTGGCGCTAGCGCTGCCGATCACCAACGGCGCCAAGGGCATGGTGAGCATCCCGCTCCCCGGCGCGCTGACAGTGTTCGGCCTGACGCTCATCCCCGACTTCGCCACGCTGGCGAACTCGCGCCAGGCCTTCTACTTCCTCTCGGTCGTGCTAATGCTCGTCTGCTTCGCCGGCCTCTATCGCCTGGTCCATTCGCGCTTCGGCCGGCTCTGCCTGTCGCTCCAGCAAAACGAGGAACTGGCATCCTCGATTGGCGTCAACGTCGCCTTCCTGCGCGTCCTCGCCTATGCGATCTCGTCCTTCCTCGGCGGCGTCGGCGGCGCGATCTTCGCGGCGATCTCACAGTCGATCTACCCGTCGAGTTTCACCGTCGTCGACTCGGTCAACTTCATGCTGAACTGCTTCCTCGGCGGTCTCGGCTTCGTCTTCGGCCCGATCATCGGCACCTTCGTCCTCTATTTCGGCTGGGACTTCCTTTTCGCGACCGGCACCTACCAGCTCCTCATCTTCTCGACCATCCTCATCGTTCTCATGCTTCTCCTGCCGAACGGGCTCCTCAGCCTCCGCCCGTTCCAGACGCGGCGGCGGTAGGCGATGGCCGAGCTGATCGAGGTCTCCGGCCTGACACGGCGCTTCGGCGGGCTCGTCGCCGTCAACGACGTCTCCTTCGCCGTGCGGGAGCGCGAGATCCTGTCGATCATCGGGCCGAACGGCGCCGGCAAGTCGACGCTGTTCAAGCTGATCGCCTCGTTCCTCAAGCCGTCGGGGGGCGAGGTGCGCTTCCGCGGGAATCGCATCTCGGGCCTCGCGCCGCACATCGTGGCGCGCAAGGGCGTGGTGCGGACCTTCCAGGAGACGACCATCTTCAAGGGCATGACCGTCCGCGACAACGTCATCATCGCCCATCAGCTGCGCGCCAAGGCGACGCTTGCCGGCTTCTTCTTCGGCTCGGCGCTGGCGAGGCGCGACGAAGAGGAGTTCGCCCGCTCGGCCGACGAGATCCTCGACTTCCTCGGGCTCGCCGCGATCAGGCAGGAGATCGCCAGCAATCTGCCGCACGGACATCTGCGGGCGCTGGGCGTCGCCATTGGCCTGGCCACCAACCCGACCGTGCTCCTCCTCGACGAGCCCTTCGCCGGCATGAATCACGACGAGACCGGCCGCGCCGTCGAGATGGTCCGGCGCGTGCGCGAGCGCGGCGTCACCATCCTCCTCGTCGAGCACGACATGCCGGCGGTGATGAGCATTTCCGACCGTATCGTCGTGCTTAATTTCGGCGAGAAGATCGCCGAGGGCACGCCGGCGGAGATTCAAAGGAACCAGCGCGTGATCGAGGCCTATCTCGGCATCGAAGACGACTCGATCGGGCTCTGAGCGCATGGAACCTCTTCTCCGCTTCAGCGGTGTCGAGCTCTACTACGATCACGTCTATGCGCTGAAGGGCGTGTCGCTCGACGTCAACGAGGGCGAGACGGTGGCGCTGATCGGCGCCAACGGCGCCGGCAAATCGTCGATCCTGCGCGCCATCACCCGGCTGCGCCGCATCAAGAAGGGCGAGATCCATTTCGGGGGCCAGCGCATCGACGGCATGAGCCCGGACGAGATCGTCCGGCTCGGCATCGTCATGGTGCCCGAGGGGCGGCGGGTCTTCCCCTATATGTCGGTCAAGGACAACCTCCTGATGGGCGCCTTCACGCGCAG
>DASRFX010000042.1:0-60495 GCA_035651335.1 Reyranella sp.
GTGATCTCGACCTACACCGTGCCCGAGGCGAGCGGCAATTTCTGCCAGCGCGGCGGCCGCTTCGGCTCGCACTCCTCGAACGAGAGCATGGCGCCGGTCTACTACAAGAAGATGGCCTTCATCGCCTGGTTCAACGCCGGCGTGCGCGCGCTCGACGTGCGCGATCCCTACCATCCCAAGGAGGTCGGCTTCTTCATACCGTCGATCACCGACAAGACCGACAAGCGCTGCGTCAAGGTCGACGGCAAGGACCGCTGCAAGGTCGCCATCCAGACCAACAACGTCGAGACCGACGATCGCGGCTACATCTACATCGTCGACCGCGCCAACACCGGCATGCACATCCTGGAGCTGACCGGGCCGGCGCGGCAGGCCGCCGGCCTTTAGCGGGACCGCGATGCTGACGCGCCTCACGGTGGTCGAGGGGGTGCTGTCGGTCGTGCTGGTGATCTTCCTCGCCGGCTATTCCACGGCGGCGGAATGGTACGAGGCGTGGCTCAAGGAATGGGGCCCGGGCTGGCACGAAATGGCGTGGCCGTTCGGGCGCGACGCCTTCCCAGCCGGCAAGGCGTGGCGCAACGACGACATGCGCGTCTATGTGCGGCCCAAGCTCGGCTTCTGCAGCAACTGCGACACCGGCGTGGTCGACGACTACGAGGTCGACCGGGTCACCGACATCGACCTGATCGACGAGAACTTCGTGCCGGCGGCCGACGGCAGCCGCATCCACATCACCGACATGACCGGCCGGGCGCGGCTCTATCGGCTGAAGGGACCCGACGGCAAGCCGATGCTGGCCGAGGGCATCGCCGTCAACTTCAATTGCGATCTGGTCGTCGCGGTCGTAACCGGCAGCAAGATCGACGATCCCGCCGTGCGCAAGGCAGCGCACGAATTCATCGAGTCCAACACCGTGCAGGTCTGGGTGAACAAGATCCTGGAGGGGCGTTAGCCCCAGACTTCCTTCGCCACCTCGACGCAGCGGGCGAGCTTGGCCCATTGCTCGTCTTCAGCCAGCAGATTGCCCTCCTCAGTCGAGGCGAAGCCGCATTGCGGGCTGAGGCACAGCTGGTCGAGCGGCGCGAACTTGGAGGCTTCCTCGATGCGGCGCTTGAGCTGGTCCTTGCTCTCGAGTTGGCCGGTCTTCGAGGTCATGACGCCCAGCACGACCTGCTTGCCCTTCGGCAGGAAGCGCAGCGGCTCGAAGCCGCCGGCGCGCTCGCTGTCGTACTCCATGAAATAGGCGTCGACGTTCATCTGGTTGAGCAGCACGTCGGCCACGCGCTCGTAGCCGCCCTGCGCCATCCAGGTCGAGCGGAAATTGCCGCGGCAGAGATGCATGGAGATCGTCATGCCGGGCGTGCGGCCGGCGCAAGCCGCGTTCACCAGGTCGCGGTATATAAAGAGAAGCTTGTCGGGGTCGTCGCCGCGATCGCGCAGCATCTGGCGCTGCGCGTCGTCGCAGAGATAGGCCACGAACACTTCGTCCAGCTGGAGATAGGTGCAGCCCGCCTCGCCGAAGGCGCGGACCGCCTTTTCATAGGCCTTGCCGAGATCCGCGTAGAACGGCTCCATGGTCGGATAGACCAACATCTCGATCGCCTTGCGGCCGCCGCGGAAATGCAGCGCCGTCGGCGACGGGATCGTCATCTTCGGTGTCGCTTTCGCCACCGACTTCAGGAACTTGAAGTGATCGATCATGGGATGGCCGGGGTCCCAGTCGATCTTGCCGTGCACGTGCAGGCCCTCGGCCTTGGTCTGCGTGCCCTTGAATTGCAGGCCCTGCGCCACGCTCACCAGCTCGACGCCCTTGAGCTTGGCAAGAAAATCGTAGTGCCACCACGAGCGGCGGAACTCGCCGTCGGTCACCGCCTGCAGGCCGATCGATTCCTGCTTGGCGACGAGCTTCCTGATCTCTTCGTCCTCGATGGCCTTGAGCTGCGCCGGGGAAATGTCGCCCGCCAGCCGCTTGGTGCGCGCCTCCTTGACCGGCGCCGAGCGCAAGAGCGAGCCGACCTGATCGGCACGGAACGGTGGCTTGGTGCGCTGGCTCACGCGGGAACTCCCAGGGCGTTGCGGATCGACGAATGGAAATGCACGAGCGACGGCTCGTTGCGGCCGTAGATCACTTCTTCGGTGCCGCCCGATTCGAAGCCGATCTGCATGCGCTCGCCGAGCGGGAAGTCTTCTTCCATGACCGTGCGGATGGCGATGTCGCGGTTCTTCTCCCAGTAGGCGTCGGGCTTGTCCGTTGCCTGCGGCTTGTAGATCGTCATCTCCACGTCGCAGTGGCTGGGATCGTCCCGGCCCGGAAAGGCGCGCCAAATCTCGATATGGTCGACCTGCCAGATGACGATGGTGTTGGGGAAGAGCTGGTAGACCGAGATCACATGCGGGCGGTAGTGGCGCTCGGCTTCGGGCGCTGCGCGCACCGCATCGATCGAGGTGCGCGCCACGCACATGCGGCCGTTCAGTCCGCCGGCATCGAACGTGCCGCAATTGCCGATGAAGTAAGGCGCGATGGTTTTCCGGTGCAGGTGCGGGATGTGATAGCCCTCGAGGAAGGTATCGACCGCGAACTTCCAGTTGATGCGCGGATGCACCCAGTCGCTCGAATAAAGCGGATAGGTGTCCAATTTGAGGGCGTCGAAATCAGCCGCCAGCCGACCGAGATGCGTATCGACGTCCAATTCGGCGCTCTCGCCTGGTTTCAGGGGATTGGCGCGTACGAACAACATGCCGTGCCGGTCGGCGACAGGCAGGCGCGCGAGACCATGGCTCGCCAGATCGAGGCCGGCGAAGCCCACCTTGTCGGTCGTGCCCAGAAGCTTGCCGGCAAGATCGTAGGTCCAGCCGTGATAGGGGCAGGTGAAGGCCCGCGCGCTGCCGCAGCCCTGCGCCACCGGCGCGCCGCGATGGCGGCAGATGTTGGCGAAAGCCTGCACCTTGCCGTCGGCGCCGCGCGTCATCAGCACCGGCATGCCGGCCACGTCTTCGGTCAGGAAATCGCCCGGCTTGGCCAAACGGGTCGACAGGCCCATGAACACCGGTCCGTCGCGGAACAGCTTGGTGCGCTCGAGCTGGGCGCGCTCGCGGCAGGAATAGTTGATGGTGCGGTTGCGGAACATCGCCTCCGCCAGGTCGGTCGTACGGGCATCGATGTGGCCGAGCAGCCGCCTCCCGACCGCCAGTTCTTCCTGTCTTTCCATGGCCGAATGCTAGCTCATCCTCTTGCGGACCGCGAGCCTCGGGCTGGCTCAAGCTCATGAGCGCGCAGGATGCGCGCGGTCCAGGAGAGCCCTGATTTCTGCGGGCGTTCGACCCCTCTCGCGCAGCGATCGCAGCGTCACTGCCTTGTCACGCTTGGCGAAGCGGCGGCCGGTTTCGTCGGTCAGCAGCTTGTGGTGGGCGTAGCGCGGCGTCTCGTAGCCCAGCAGCTTCTGCAGCAGGCCGTGCACGTGCGTCGAGGGAAGCAAGTCCTCGCCGCGCGTCACCAGGGTCACGCCCTGGAAATGGTCGTCGACCGTGACGGCAAGGTGATACGAGGTCGGCGTGTCCTTGCGCGCCAGCACGACGTCGCCGAACAGCAGTGGATTGCCGTCGATCCTGCCCTGCCCCTCATCGAAGAACGCGTATGGTCCCGCTTGCTTTGCCGCGCGCGCGCAATCGAGCCTGAGGCAGAATTCGCGGCCCGCCTCGATGCGGTCGCGCCGCTCCTGCCTGGAGAGAGCACGGCAAGTACCCGGATAAAGAGGTCCATCCGGGCCGTGCGGCGCCGAGCCGGCGGCGGCGATATCGGCGCGCGAGCAGAAGCAGGGATAGATGAGGTCGCGCGCATCGAGCTGGTCGAGCACCTCGCCATAGTCGCGAAAGTGATCCGACTGGCGGCGTACCTCGCCGTTCCAGGTGAAGCCCAGCCATTGGAGATCGGCCATGATCGCGGTTTCGAACTCGCGCCTGCAGCGGCGGATGTCGATGTCCTCGATGCGCAGCAGGAATTTGCCGCCCGCCTCGCGGGCCCGCCGCCAGGCGATGCAGGCCGAATAGGCGTGGCCGAGATGCAGCTCGCCGGTCGGGCTGGGGGCAAATCGCGTGACGATCGGCGTGACGGAGCTCATGCCGGGACGTTATAGCGAACCGTATGGCTCACGTCGTTCTCAACGCCCAGAACCTCAAGAAGGCGATGCGGCACCTCGCCAGGATCGATGCCGACTTCGCGCGCGTCCTCAAAGAAGTCGGCCATCCCGAGCTGCGCATCGTGCCGCAGGGTTTCGGCGGGCTGATGCGCTCGATCTGCGGCCAGCAGGTCTCGGTGCATGCCGCGCGCGCGATCTGGCTCCGGCTCGAGGCGGCCGTGCCGTCGATGGAGCCGGCCGACTTCCTGAAGCTGACCGACGAGCAGCTGCGCGCCGTCGGCCTGTCCAATTCCAAGATCAAGTACGGCCGCTCACTGGCGACCGACATCGTCGAAGGCCGCATCGACTTCGCCAAGCTCGAGGAGCTCGACGACGCGGCGGCGATCGCGATGCTGACGCAGGCCAAGGGCATCGGTCCGTGGACGGCGGAGATCTACCTGATGTTCGCGCACGGCCGCGCCGACATCATGCCGGGCCTCGATCTCGGTCTGGTGATCGCCGCACAACATCTGAAGCGCCTGCGCAAGCGGCCCGACGCAAAGCGGCTGCTCAAAATCGCCGAGGCATGGCGGCCCTGGCGCAGTGCCGCAGCGTTGCTCCTTTGGCACTATCGCCGCAACATGCCCGACTGGAGCAAGAAGGAAGGCTGATGATCGACGGCCCCGCGCACGGCCCGCATTCCGGCGGCAAGCCCCGGCAGCTGATCGTGCTGCTGCACGGCTATGGCGCCGACGGCAACGACCTGATCGGCCTTGCCCCGGTGCTGGCGCCGCTGATGCCCGACGCGGTGTTCCATGCGCCGAACGCGCCGCATCCCTGCGACGGCAACCCGAGCGGCTTCCAGTGGTTCGGTATTGCCCGCTTCGACCCCGCCTCGCGCCTCACCGGCGCGCGCGCTGCGGCGCCGTACATCGAGGAATTCCTCGCGGCGAAGATGGCGGCCTACGGTCTCGACGAGAGCAGCACGGTCCTGATCGGCTTCAGCCAGGGCACGATGATGGCGCTGCATGTCGGGCTGCGGCGGGAGAAGCAGCTCGCCGGCATCGTCGGCTTCTCCGGCGCACTCGCCGGGGCCGAGGTGCTGAAGGCCGAGATCAGGTCGCGGCCGCCGGTGCTGCTGGCGCACGGCGACGCCGACGAGATGCTGCCCTATCAGCTCACCGAGCAGGCGGCGGTCGAATTACAGAAGAACGGCGTCGAGGTCGCGGTGCATATCTCGCAGGGCGTCGGCCACGGCATCGACCAGACCGGCCTCAGCAACGCCGCGCGCTTTCTCCTCAATGTCCTCAAGCTGCCAGTGCCCCAACAGCGATAAGTGACCCGATGAAAATCGACGGGAATTGCAAGAAGGGCTTCGAGCGCGTGGCCGAAGCCTTCACCAAGAATTTTGGCGAGCACGGCGAGGTCGGCGCCTCGGTCTGCCTCTATCAGGGCAGCGAGAGGGTCGTCGACCTGTGGGGCGGCATCGCCGATCCCAAGACCAAGACGCCGTGGACCAAGGACACGGTGTCGATCGTATTCTCCTGCACCAAGGGCGCGACGGCGCTGTGCGCCCACATCCTCGCCTCGCGCGGCAAGCTCGATCTCGATGCCCCGGTCGCCGAGCTGTGGCCCGAGTTCGCCCAGAAGGGCAAGGACCGCGTGACCACGCGCATGATGCTCGACCATTCGGCGGGCGTGCCGGCGCTGCGCGCGCCGGTGAAGGACAGCGGCCCCTACGAATGGGACTACATGACTGAGCGTCTGGCCGAAGAGGAGCCGTTCTGGGTGCCCGGCACGCGCAACGGCTATCACGGCTTCACCTTCGGCTGGACGGTGGGCGAGATGGTGCGCCGCGCCGCCGGGAAGTCGCTCGGCACGTTTTTCCGCGACGAGGTGGCCAAACCGCTCGGCCTCGATTTCTGGATCGGGCTGCCCGAGGCGATCGAGCCCCGGGTGGCGCCGATCATGGCCTACACCTACAGGCCCGAGCAGGCGCGCACGCCCTTCATGCGCGACCTCGCCGACAAGCAGTCGATCCCGGCGCTGTTCTTCTTCAACTGCGGCGCCTGGCGGACGGGCGGCGCCAACACGCGGGCGGGCCGCGCCGCCGAGGTGCCGGCGGCCAACGGCATCACCAACGCGCGTGGCCTGGCCGGCATGTACGCTCCGCTCGCCCAGGGCGGCGGCAAGCTCGTGGACGGCAAGACGCTTGCCCGCATGGGCGAGGTGTCGATGGCGACGCACGACGACGCCACCTTGCGCGTGCCGACGCGCTTTGCGCTCGGCTTCATGAAGTCGATGGACAACCGCAAGCGCTCGCCGGGCGCCGTGATCTTCGGACCGGACTGCGACAGCGTGATCATGAGCAGCGCCGCGTTCGGCCATGTCGGCGCCGGCGGCTCGCTGGGCTTCGCCGATCCTGCCGCGGGCTTCTCGTTCGGCTACACCATGAACCAGATGGGTCCCGGCCTGCTGATGAACGATCGCGGCCAGGCGCTGGTCGACGCGGCCTATCTCTCCCTCGGCTACAAGAACAAGGATGGCGGGGTGTGGGTGAGGTGACGCCGTCGTGATGCTGCCCCTCTGATGTTGCCCGTCTTTCGACCGCTCAAGGACCGCGCCGTGCTGACGGTGTGGTCGGGCCTCTGCACCTCGACCGTGGGCGAGGATCTGTTCCGGGTGGCGAGCGTCTGGCTCGCCGTCGAGGTGGCGGGTAACATGGCGGGCCTGGTCACCGGCGTGCAGTACGTCGCCATGCTGGTGGCCGGCCTGTTCGGCGGCGTGCTGTTCGACCGCTGGCGGCCCGACAAGGCGATGATCGGCACGCGCACCCTGAGCGCCCTCTTCTGCCTCTTGCCGGTGGCGGGCTACTACGTCCCGGGCGTCGGCATCTCGATCACGCTCCTCATCATCGCCTCGGTCGGTCTCGCCTCGCTGCGCATGGTGTTCTCGCCGGCCCTGCAATCGACCATCCCGACCCTGGTGCCCGACCGCGACGCGCAGCAGGCGATCAACGGGCTGTTCGATGCGACCTACCGCATCGCGCGCCTCGTCGGACCGATGGTGGCGGCGCTGTTGCACCTCTTCCTGCCGGTCATCCATTTCCTGTCGGCCACGGCGCTGGGCTTCATCGTCTCCGGCGCCTCATTGCGCGCGGCCCGCCAGCGGCTGATCGAAGGCCACGTCTCCGATCCCGTGCGGCTCAGGCCCGGCTGGGCCGGCACCTGGGAAGCGCTCACCGCCGGCTTCCGGCTGATGATCTCCGAGCCCGCCATGGGAACCATCCTGATCGTCAACGCGATCCTCAACGGACCGTGGATGGTGGCTTTGAGCCTCGCCATCGCGCTGATCGTCACCGAGTATCGACCGACCTTCCTGGGCTTCGGCGATCTCGCCGCCTACGCGCTGGTAATGGGCGCCTACGGCGTGGGCGACGTCTCGGGCAACATCGCCGCGGGCTCGATCCGCTTTCGCCGGCCGCTGTCGACCATGTTCCTGGGCTACGTGGTGATGGGCTCGGGCTTCTCCTGGCTCGCGCTCTCGGTGTGGCTGCTGCCGTCCGACCGGCTGCTGCCGGCGATGATGCTGGGCGGCCTGATGGCGGGCTGCGGCGGGCCGTTCTTCTTCGTGCCGATGATCACCCGCATGCAGAGCGTGTTCCACGGCCACGACATCGCCCGCGTCTTCCGCCTGCGCCTGGTCGTCATGGCCGCCGCCATGCTGGTCGCGAGCCTAGTCGCCACCTGGTGCTTCGAGCTGATGGGCGCGGTGGCGACGCAGCTCGGCTGCGGCCTGCTGATCCTGGCCGTCGGCGTCGGCGGCCATGTCATCTGCCGCCGCCACGAAGGCCGCCAGCGCGCCGGCGCCGCCGATCCCCTCCCCGCCGCCGGCGAATAGGGCTTGCCGTACACGCTGTGTATTGATAGCGTCGGTTAGATACACAGCGTTTCCTTCAAGCTGGAGGCGGCCATGGCCAAGGCCTTCCCGACCGACAACCCGTTCCTCAGGGGCTACTACGGCCCGGTCAACACCGAGGCCGATGCCGCGCACCTGCACATCTCGGGCGAGATGCCGAAGGAACTGTGCGGCACGCTCTATCGCAACGGACCCAATCCGCAGTTCGCGCCGCGCGGGCCGTATCACTGGTTCGGCGGCGACGGCATGATCCACGCCTTCCACATCGAGAACGGCAACGTCGCCTACAAGAACCGCTGGGTGCGCACGCCCAAATGGCAGCTCGAAAACGACGAAGGCGAAGGCCTCTCGGGCACGTTCGGCCATCCGACGTACACCGACCCGCGCGTGCTGCAGCTCAACTCGACGATCGCCAACACCAACATCGTCTGGCACGCCGGCCGCCTGCTGGCGCTCGAGGAAGCGCACGCTCCTTTCTCGCTCGATCCCGCTTCGCTGATGCCGGTCGGACCCGACCAGGGCTACGAAACCTACGGCAACAGGCTCTGCGGGCCGTTCACCGCCCATCCCAAGCTCGATCCGGGGACGGGAGAGATGGTGTTCTTCGGCTATTCGGCAAGGGGTCGCGCGACGAAAGAGGTCTCGATCCAGACCGTCGACAGGCACGGCAGGATCACGCGCGCGGAGATCCTCGAAGGTCCGTATGCCTCGATGATCCACGACTTCGCGGTGACGAAGAACTGGATCATCGTGCCGATCTTCCCCCTCACCGCGTCGATGGAGCGTGCGATGTCAGGCAAGCCCTTCTTCGCCTGGGAGCCGGACAAGGGCACGCACATCGCCTTTATCCCGCGCCACGGCAGCGTGGCCGATACGAGATGGGTGACGGCGCCCGCCTGCTACGTCTTCCATCCGATGAACCATTTTGAGACGGCGGACGGCAAGGTCGTGGTCGACGTCATGAAGTATGACGTGGCACCGCTCTTTCCGGCGGCCGACGGCACGCCGTCGTCGGAGCGCGCACCGCAGGCCAGCCTCCATCGCTGGACGTTCGATCTTTCCGGCCAGGCCAACACCTTCAAGGAGGAGCAGCTCGACGACCGCGCCGGCGAGTTCCCGCGCTTCGACGAGCGCTTCTGCATGCGCGACTACCGCCATGGCTGGATCGTGTCGGGCAACGTCGTCGATCCGCGCTCGGAAGAGCGGCGCGACGGCCTCACCCATTACGACCTCAAGACCGGCAAGAGCGCGAGCTGGACCGCCGGGGCGCGCGACCGCTTCGGCGAGCCGATCTTCGTGCCGCGCCGCGACGATTCAGCCGAAGGCGACGGCTGGTTGCTCGCGGTGCAGTTCGTGGCCGACGAAGGCCGCAGCGATCTCTGCGTCTTCGAGGCGACCGACATCGCCAGGGGGCCGGTCGCGACGGCGCATCTGTCCAGCCGGGTGCCGGCCGGCTTCCACGGCAACTGGCGGCCAGGTCCGCTCTGAGGCATACAGGCCGCAACACTCTTCGAGGACTTCGTCAGATGGCTCTGCCTGCGTTGCTGCGCGACAACCTTTCGATTCCCGCGGTCGGTGCGCCGCTGTTCATCGTCTCCAACCCCGACCTGGTGATCGAGCAGTGCAAGGCCGGAATCGTCGGCTCCTTTCCGGCGCTCAACGCGCGCCCCAAGGAGATGCTGGAGGAATGGCTGAAGCGCATCACCGGCGACCTCGGCGAGTACAAGGCCAAGCATCCGGAAAAGAAAGTGGCGCCGTTTGCCGTCAACCAGATCGTGCACAGCTCCAACGACCGGCTCGGCCACGACGTCGAGCTCTGCGAGAAGTACAAGGTGCCGATCCAGATCACCTCGCTGCGCGCGCCCGACGACGTGGTCGTCTCGGCCAGGCGCTACGGCTGCCTGGTGTTCCACGACGTCACCAACGTCCAGCACGCCAAGCGCGCGCTGCAGGCCGGCGTCGACGGGCTGATCCTGGTGTGCGCCGGCGCCGGTGGCCATGCCGGCCGGCTGTCGCCCTTCGCGCTGGTGCCCGAAGTGCGCCAGTTCTACGACGGCTGCCTGCTGCTCTCGGGCTCGATCGCCAACGGCGCCAGCATCCTGGCGGCGCAGGCCGTCGGCGCCGACCTCGCCTATATCGGCACACGCTTCATCGCCGCCCGGGAAGCCAACGCCAGCGACGCCAACAAGCAGTGCATCATCGACAGCTCCGGAGAGGAGATCGTCTACACCAACCTCTTCACCGGCGTGCACGGCAACTACCTCAAGCGCTCGATCGCCGCGGCCGGCCTCGATCCCGACGACCTGCCGGTGGCCGACAAGAGCAAGATGAATTTCGGCTCCGGCGGCAACCAGAAGGCCAAGGCGTGGCGCGACATCTGGGGCGCGGGCCAGGGCGTCGGCCAGATCCACGACGCCCCGCCGGCCGCCGACATCGTGGCCCGGCTCAAGGCCGAGTACGAGGCGGCGCGCGCCGCGCTCACGTCCGGCGAAACCGTCCCCACCCGTCTGAAACAGGCCGCCGAGTAATCTGCTAGAGAGGCGCCATGCTGCGTCGTCTCTACGATTGGCTGATCCGGCTCGCCGGTTCGCCGCAGGCCGTCGCCGCCATGGGCGTGGTGGCCTTCGCCGAAAGCTCGTTCTTCCCCATCCCGCCCGACGTGATGCTGATCCCCATGGTGGTCGCCAATCGCACCAAGGCGTTCCGCATCGCGCTCGTCTGCACGATCTGCTCGGTGCTGGGCGGGCTCGTGGGCTACGCCATCGGCTTCTATTTCTTCGAGACGCTCGGCGCCTGGGTGGTGAACACATACGGCCTGCAGGCCGGGCTTGAGCGCTTCCGCGAGCAGTATGCGCAATGGGGCGTCTGGATCATCCTGATCAAGGGCCTGACGCCGATCCCTTACAAGCTGGTGACGATCGCTTCAGGCGCTGCGCACTTTGATCTCTTCACTTTCGTGTGGGCGTCGATCGTGACGCGTGGCGCGCGCTTCTTCATCGTGTCAGCGTTGCTGTGGAGGTACGGCGAGCCGATTCGTACCTTCATCGAGAAGCGCCTGACCCTGGTCACCTGGCTCTTCCTGATTGTCCTGATCGGCGGCTTCGTCGTGGTGAAGTACCTGTTCTGATGCTCGATAGACTCCCCCTTCCCAGCAAGCTCGGCCTGCTCGCGTTGATCGGCAGCGGCGCGCTGCTGGGCGGCGCCTACTATTTCCAATACGTCGAGGGCCTCGCGCCCTGCGACCTTTGCCTGCTGCAGCGCTATCCGCACATGGCGGCGATCGCCGTCGGCTTGTGCGCCCTCGCCTCGTTCGCCTGGCCGCGGCTCGCCTACGTCTTCGCCCTCACCGCCATCGTCGCGCTGTTCCTGACCGCCGGCATCGGCGTCTACCATGTCGGTGTCGAGCAGCATTGGTGGCAGGGCCCGCAGGAATGCTCGGGCCGCATCCCGGCCGGCCTGTCGGCCGCCGAGCTCAAGAAGTACCTGTTCACCGCGAGGATGGTGCGCTGCGACGAGATCGCCTGGAAGTTCTGGGACATCTCGATGGCCGGCTGGAACGCCATCCTGTCGGCGGCGTTGGCGGTGTTCATGGTGTTCCGCGTCAACAGCCATCTCCGGACGGAATCGTGAAGACCGGCGAGATCCGCAATCCCGGCGATCCCGAGCCGCGCCAGCTGGTCGAGCGCATCATCCGCGTCGACCAGGCGGGCGAGTTCGGCGCCGTGCGCATCTACGAGGGCCAGCTCGCGGTGCTGCGCTGGACCGGGCGGAGCAAGACCGAGGCCGGCCGCAAGATCGAGGCGATGGCGCGCGCCGAGCGCCGGCACCACAGCGAGTTCAACCGCCTGATCGCCAAGCGCCGGGTGCGGCCGACGCTGCTGTCCCCGCTGTGGAGCATGGCAGGCTTTGCGCTCGGTGCCGCGACGGCGCTGATGGGGAACGAGGCGGCGATGGCCTGCACGGTCGCGGTCGAGGAAACGATCGACGAGCACTATGCGGGCCAAGCCGCGACGCTCGGCGACGACGAGGCGGAGCTCAGGACCACCGTCGAGACGTTCCGAGCCGACGAGCTCAAGCATCGCGACGAGGCGCTGGCGGCGGGCGCCGAGCAGGCGCCGGCCTATCCGGCGCTGACCGCCGCCATCAAGGCCGGCTCGCGGCTCGCGATCTGGCTGTCGACGCGCCTCTGAGTGCGCTAGGTCTGCTCGAGCTCAGAATCCCAGTAGAGGAAATCGCGCCAGCTCTCGTGCAGGTAGCCGGGCGGGAAGGCGCGGCCGTTCTCCTGCAGCTCGGTCGTGGTCGGCTCGAACGGCATGCGCGTGAGATGCATGCCGCTCTCGCGCAGCAGCCGGTTGCCCTTCAGCAGATTGCACGGGCTGCAGGCGGTGACGACGTTGGTCCACGCCGTGCGACCGCCGCGCGACTTCGGCACCACGTGATCGAACGTCAGCTCGTTGGTCGGGAAGTCGTTGCCGCAATACTGGCAATTGAAATGGTCGCGCAGGAACACGTTGAACCGCGTGAACGCCGGGCGCCGCGCCGCCGGCACGTATTCCTTGAGCGCGATGACGCTCGGCAGCCGCATCTCGAACGACGGGCTGTGGATCTTGCGCTCATACTCGGAGATGACGCTGACTCGGTCGAGAAATACCGCCTTGACGGCGTCCTGCCATGACCAGATCGACAGGGGAAAGTACGACAGCGGCCGAAAGTCGGCGTTGAGAACCAGCGCGTGGCAGGACTCAATGCCCGGCGTCACGGCTAGCCTCTCCGGCCCTGGATGGGACTACTTGGAAAGTCTCGGCGGTCCAACATGACGGCGCGCATTGTGGCAAGGTTTTCCAGAAACACAATATGTCGAGGTCTGCGTCATCGACACATCACCGAACCATAATATGATGTCCACAGGAGGAACTCGCCGTGGACACGACCGTCAGCCCCCAAATCGCCACAAAATTTCCGCTGCCGTCGGCCGATCTCGAATCGCTCGGCTTCCGCCGCGGCCAGATCGACCGGCTGATCGCGCTGATCGGCCGCCACATCGCCGAAGGCAAATATCCCGGCTGCCAGATCGCGCTCGCCCGTCACGGCAAGCTCGCGCTCTACAAGAGTTTCGGCAACGCCGGCACCGAGCCCGCGCCGCGCGCGGCGGGCGACGACACGCTGTGGCTGCTCTACTCCAACACCAAGGTCGTGACCGCGGTGGCGCTGTGGGCGCTCGCCGAACGCGGCCTGTTCTCGTGGTCCGACCGCATCGCCGACCACGTGCCCGAGTTCAGGAAGAACGCCAAGGGCAGCATCACCGTGCTGCAGACCATCACCCACCAGGCGGGCTTCCCTAATGCGGTCGTCGCCAAGGACGCGTGGGCCGACCACAAGCGCCTGCGCGAGGTCGTCTGCAACTTCCCGCTCGAGTTCACGCCGGGCTCGAAGGTGCACTACCACGGGCTCAGCGCGCACTGGACGCTCGGCGTGCTGATTGAGGCGCTGACCGGCAAGGACTTCCGCGAGGTGATGCGCGAGACCGTGGCCGAGCCGCTGGGCCTCGCCAACGATCTCTATGTCGGCCTGCCCGAGAGCGAGTTCGGCCGCGCCGCCGACATGCACCAGCCGACCGAGAAGGGCGATGGCTTCACGCCCGACAAGGATGCCAACTCCGCCGAATGGCGGAAGGCGGGCGCGCCGGGCGGCGGCGGCTACGGCACGGCGCGGGCCATGGTGACGCTCTACCAGATGATGCTGGCCGGCGGCGAGCTCGCCGGCACGCGCATCGTCTCTCCGCGCACCCTGCAATACGCCTTGCGCAACCATACCGGCGACCGCACCGACGAGTTCATGGGCATGCCGATGCATCGCGGACTGGGCCCTCACCTGCGCGGCGCCACGGAGAACATCCGCGGGCTCGGCGCACTCGCCAATCCCGGCGTGTTCGGCCATGGCGGCGTCGGAACGTCGTACTGCTGGGGAGATCCGGCATCGGGCGTGTCGTTCGCCTACATCACCAACAACCGCATCCCCGACCCGTGGCACTCCCGGCGCCTCGACGTCGTCGCCAATCTGGTGCACTCGGCGATCCTGTAGAGAGGGCGGCGGACCGGCGGAAAGGGCGGAAAGTTTCTTACAACAGAGCCGGATTGACCTCCCAGCGCCGCGGACGGCGCCCGCCGGTGGCTTGAGTCGGCGTTGTTCGCAGCACGCCGCCCTGCTCCAGCCGCTCGATGATCTCGTCCGTTCCTTCGGCGTCGAGCGATCGCGCCAACGCGTCGCGGCGTATGTCCTCGCGCGACACCTGGCTGAGCCGCGCGCGGCGCAGCCAGCGCGTGGCGCGGCGGGCCAGCCGGTCGCGCCCGACCGAGCCGGCCTGTCCGAAAATGGCGCGGGCGTGCGGCAGGAAATAGCCCGACCATAGAGCGTGGGCGTCCAGGAGCGCCGCGGCATCGATGTCGCCGGGCCAGTCGGCGGCGCTCTCGGCCCAGCGCAGCAACGTCAGCAGGCCGGCCAGACGCACGATCGTGCCGGCACCCTTGCCGAGCCATGCCGCCTCGGCTCCGTCGCTTTCCCGCATCTCCTGCCGTAGCGCCGGCAACAGGTGTTCGAACGTGCGCACCGCCTCTTCGCCGAGCGGAAGCCAGTACGGATCCGCGACGCTCCCCGCCAGGGAAGCAATGCTCGTGAGCAAGCCGCGCACACCCTCGCCGTCCGGTATCGGCCCGCCGAGGGGCGCGCAATGCGTCGCCTCGGGCCAGGCATAGAGCAGCCGCGCCGCCAGCTCCTCGTCCGCGAGGCTGTCGGCGAGGCGATCGGGCCGCAGCGCGCCAACCACCGTCAACGCGAAGCGCTGGCTGGAGACCCTGAGATGCGCCGAAGGGCGCGAATCGGCCTCGCGCGCATTCCAGCCGGCCAGCCAGTCGGCGCGGTTGGTGCCGAGCGACGCCGGCTCGAGCCACGAGGCCAGATCGTCGCGCCACAACACCGCCCCCCGGCCCTCGCCGTTCATCGTGCCGGAAACCATGACGTGCAGGAAATTCTCGTTCTTGAGCTCCAGCATCGACTCCAGACCGTCCAGCAGGCGGCGGGCCGCAGCCAGCGCCGGCGTCTTGCCGGTGGAAGGTGAACCGACCAGCGCCTGCCACAGCACCAGTGGCTCGCTCCAGCCAGCCGACACGCGCGCGCTGATGGCGCCGCTGCAGACCGACGACACCGCGGCAAGCAGGCCCTGCGCCAGATAGTCGACCGGCGTGAACGACACCGCCTGCGCCTCGACCCAGGCGCGGAACCGCTCGGGCAGCAGATGTAGCGGGAACGACGGAAGCGCCTCGCGGCCCTCCCGGTCGATCAGACGACGGTCGATCTCGGGCCATGTGGCGTTCTCTTGGTTAACCTGCGGTGACTCGTCGAACGGCATGATTTTTCCTCCGGTATGGCAACCATAATGGATTATTAATCCTTAGTCAATGTATTAAGTTAATCACAGTGGACGGAGCTGAAGGAGCGTCGCGTGAAGATCGTGTTCAAGCCCAGGATCAAGCTGATCGTGCCGCCCGCAATGGGCCTCGCCGTCCTGATCTCGCTTCTCATCCTGCTGTTGCGCTGGGCGACAGGGGCGCCCTGAGGGCGACAGGGGCGCCCTGAGCGAGATGCCCGCCGCCCTTAGCATCGTTTAGCGGCTTATTCGTTGACCCAACGCGGGTTCGGAGGCGTACTACGCGCCGCCTGCCATCGGGGGCGCCGGCCGCGGCGCGCGCAGGCGGGTTGTTTGGGGCACTGGAAAGTTGAAGCTGCTGATTGCGATCTTGCTGGCGTTCGCCGCGGCGGGCGCCGGCATCGGCTGGGTCATGGGCACGCGCACGCTCTACGAGCGCGAATACAATCCGCTCGACCCGCCGATGCTGCGCCGCCGGGTCGTGATCGCGACGGTGCGCCGGCGCAAGATCCGGCGCGTTCTTCTCACCCTGTTCTACGCCCTGCTCGGCATGCTGGCCGGCTTCGCCTTCCTGATGTACCTCGCGCGCCGTTGAAGCAGCCAGTAGACAAGTTGCCGGCTCAGTCAATGCTGCGCGACAGTCGGCAGCAGAATGAAGATCGATTCGCGATCTAGGTCGTCGCGTCTCGTTCCCATGCGCAAGATCGTCTCGCTCTGCCAGAGGTCCTGTGCCACGTGGGTCGCTGGGTGGATAAGGCCCATGGCCTGCCAATAGTACTCCTCGTTCTTCACTGCATCGGGTTCGTTCTGTCTGATTGCACCAAGCAACGTTACAGCGAGGAGGCCATAGCCTGCTGTCGTAAGATGCATGTTGTCGTAGCTGAAGAACCCGCCTGATGCGAGATTGGAGAATCGGCGGTGATCGGCAAGCACTGGCTGATCAAATTTCAGCGCTCGGTTGTCCAGCCACATGATCGGTTTTGCCGTGGTTCCCAGTCCGTCTGATGTATCAGGCCCAATGGGATTGCCACTTGCGCCGGGACACTCCATTCCGATAGCCACCAGTTAATACGGAACGATGAGACACCATTATAGAGGCTGTCACCGATCGCCATCATCTCGGGACGCATGTAGGGCTTGAACAGTTCGGCGCATTGAGCAGTATCAGACGGTCTATCCTCGGCTGTGCCGATCCAGTACTCGGCCCCACTAACCGTGCTCCGCGACTTGGGGAATGCTGCACCATCGAGCGCAGCAATAGTCGCGCTGGCAATGGGGTTGGTTGTCAACTTTGGCGCTTCGCACGCACTGCTAACTAAGGCTACAGCCGCAATCGCTGCGGCAACCACATATGACCTGTTCATGATCTCCCCCCTGCCCTAAGCAAACTCACCATGCTCGTATAGGTAGCATTTCATCAATCCAAAACGTTGCATATCTCCGATAGTCGGAAGAATGACCGTCACAGCTGTCGCCTAGCTCTCGGAACCCGGGTCGTCCGGAAAAGTCGAGCTTTGCACCGATCTCGGTAGTCGGCGAATATCCCGCCGGAAAAGCCGCGGGATAAGCGATGGAATTCGACGTCATGACGCGCGCCACCACGTGGGACAACGTGGCCGACCTCGCCCGCCGGGTGGAGAAAGCGGGCTTCTCCGGCATGCTGTTCACCGAGGGCCACCAGGTGCCGTGGATGAACATCGCCGCCGCCTCGCTGGCCGCGCCGTCGCTGCACTTCTCGACCGGCATCGCGATCGCCTTTGCGCGGAGCCCGATGGTCTCGGCCGAGATAGCCTGGGAGCTGGCGCAGAACACCAGGGGCAAATTCCGGCTCGGGCTCGGCAGCCAGGTCAAGGCGCACATCGAGCGGCGCTATGCCAGCCAGTGGGACAAGCCCGCGCCGCAGATGAAGGACTACGTGCTGGCGGTGAAAGCCTGCCTCAGGGCGTTCCGCCGCGAGGGCCGGCTGCAGCATGACGGCCCCTACTACAAGATGAGTCTCCTGCCCGAGCAGTGGACGCCGCCCCGCCACGGCTTCGAGGACGTCAAGATCGACATCTCCGCCGTCGGCCCCTACATGCTGCGCGTCGCGGGCGAGGTCGCCGACGGCGTGCACGTGCATCCCATGCACTCCATGCATTACATCAAGACGCACCTGCTGCCCGGCGTCGCCGAGGGCGCGAAGAAAGCCGGGCGCGATCCCAGGCAGGTCGACCTGATCGTGCCGGTGATCGTTGCCGCGGGCGACACGCCGGAGGAGCGCGCGGGCGCGGTCAAGGAAGCCAAGACCACGATCGGCTTCTACGGCGCCACGCCCAACTACGCTTTCCAGTTCGACGATCTCGGCTACACCGGCCTGCGCGACAAGCTGGCCGAGCGGCTGAAGGCCGGCGACAGCACGGGCAGCCAGGCGCTGATCAGCGACGAGATCCTCGACCAGTTCGCGGTGGTGGCGAAGTGGGACGACGTCGCCGACAAGATGATCGCCCGCTACAAGGGTATCGCCGCGCGGCTCGTGATCTACCTCGCCTCGCATTGGCGCGAGATCGACGCCAGGACTCTCGGACGCTGGGGCGACGTGGCGCGCGCCGTGCGCAACGCCGGGTGACGCTGCAGACGGGATGCAAGCAGAGCAGCGTCAAATTCATTGACGGCGCGGCGCAAAATCAGAATGATGCCGCCCGCTGAGCGGCATCCATTCGCGTTGCGTTGCATTATTAACGCCGGGACAACCGGACGACAAAGACAGCGGGGGCGAATGAACACTCAGTCATCGACCGGAACACCGAAGCCAGTTCCCGCCGTTGCCTGCAGGCTCTGCGAAGTCACAATCCAAGTCGTCAGCCGGACCGAGGGAGCGATTGCCGGCCATCCCGACCGATTTGTTGTGTGGTGCCCGCACTGCCGGGCCCAAAGCCTGTATTTCAAAAACGAAATCCTGCCGCTGTCGACCGAGCACTGATTTTCGGACAAAAGTCCGTCAGTCGGTCAAGACGGCGGTTTCCTGGATGACGACGCCGGCGGACGGCCGCCCACAGCCGCGACAAGCAGGCGTTCTATCGCTTCCATCAGAGGTGGCAGGGATATCGGCTTGGCGATGAACGGCGCGCTTCGCAGCTCGGCCGGCAGCGCCGTCTGTTCGTAGCCGCTGACCACCACGAACGGTATGCCGTGCGAGGCGAGGTGGCGGGGCAGTTCCGCGGCCGAACCGTCGGCAAGCTTGGCGTCGAGCACCGCGACATGGATGGATTGCGCGGAAATCGCGGCCAGGGCGTCGGCCACCGACCTCACCGGCCCAATTGCCGTACCGCCTGCCTTTACGATCTCGGAGGCGAGCATGACGCCGATCAGGACTTCGTCCTCGATGATCAGGATGGATCTGCCGGAAAACGGCTGCGTCATGAAGTTCCTTTCGCTGTACTCATCGCAGGATGTCCCTGGTGCTGGTGATCAGGACGCAGGTGCAGCCGGTTTTGCTCCACACCCGGTCGTCGCCGGCCCCCGGCGCGCCACGGTTGCAATCGCCGGGAACGAGCTTGCGTTCATCAATCCAGAGCTCGCCGTCGAGCAGATGCAGCTCCTCGGCCGCCGCATGGGTATGCGCGGGATAGCTCGCGTCCGGCGCCAGGCGCACCAGCATGCTGATCCTGTCCCGCTCGCCATCGGCTGCCAGCAGCTTGCATTCGATGCCGGGCGCCACTTCTTGCCATGCCGGCTCGGTCCAGCGCGGCCGCGTCGGCGTCACCGATGCCGCTGGTTCTGCCGCTATCCGCTGGGCGATCCGCGTTTTCAGCGGCGACGGCGGTCGCAGCATATCGGTCGGCCAGGCAACGAAGCGCTCGACCACCGGCCGCAGGCGTTCCAGCAGGCGCCGGCAGTCCGGACATGAGGCAATGTGCGCCTCGGCTGCAGGAATCTCGTCCGGCGCCAGGGCCTGAAGGGCATAGACGCAGGTCAGCTCGGTGCCATCGCACGGATAGGCGGGGTCTTTATCCCAGACCATACCGGCAAAACGTCAACCGCCGGCGTTTGGATTGGTCAGCCGAGGACGTCCTTGGTGCTGGTGATCAGGACGCAGGTGCAGCCGGTTTCGCTCCACACACGCTTGTCGCCGGCGCCGGGCGCGCCGTAATTGTAATCGCCGGGAAAGAGCTTGCGTTCGTCGATCCAGAGCTCGCCGTCGAGCAGATGCAGCTCCTCGACGCCGGCATGGGTGTGCGCCGGATAGCTTGCCCCCGGCGCCAGCCGCACCAGCATGCTGATCCGGTCCCGCTCGCTGTCGGCCGCCAGCAGCTTGCATTCGATGCCAGGCGCGACGGCCTCCCATTCCGGTTCCGACCACCGCCCGGCCGACGCGCTTCGGAGCGGCGTTGCGCTCTTTGGCGCGATCCGCTGGGCGAGGCGCTCCTCGAGCGACGCCGGCGGGCGCAGCACATCGGTCGGCCAGGCCACGAAGCGCTCGACGACCGGCCTCAGGCTCCGCTGCAAGCGCTGGCAATCCGGGCAGCCGGCTATGTGCGCCGAAGCCGAGGCCGCCTCGCTCTCCGGCAGCGCCTGCAGCGCGTGCAGACAGGTCAGTTCGCTTTGCGGGCAGCGGTCCGCGCCGGAGGAGCTCATGGCTTCACCGCTTCGCTGGCCATCGCCAGTCGCAACTTTTGCATTCCCGACCGGATGCGCGTCTTGATCGTGCCAAGCGGCTGGCCGAGCCGCGCGGCCGCCTCAGCATGTGTCAGGCCGCCGAAGAAGGTGGTTTCGATCGCCCGACGCTCGTCGGGCGTCAGCTTTTCCAGCGCACCGCGCAGGGCCTTGCCCTGCTCGCGCATCTCCAACACGTCGCGCGGATCGGGTGCCGGCTCCGGCTCAAGCGCCGCAACATCGCCGTTCGCGTTGCGCTTCTTGCGGCTCTCGAACCGCAGGCGATCGATGGCGCGCGAGCGCGCCTGATTCATGATCCAGCCTAGCACAGTGCCGTTCGCCGGATCGTAGGCGGAGGCCCGCCGCCAAACGTCGTGGAAGACGTCGAGCGTGATTTCCTCGGCGGTTTCGCGATTGGCCGTCAGCCTGATGGCCAGCGTGAACACCAGCCGATGGGACATTTCGTAGAGCGTGTGCAGGGCGGCCGGCTCGCCGGCGGCGATCGCCCCCACGAGTGCCCTCCAGATGTGCTCCGAAACCGGCGGCGGCGACTTCGCATACAGCACGTCGCCCAAGGTCGATTCGGTCTTTTCCTTGCGGTCCTCGGCCAGCTCTAAATCCGCCATGCACACCTAGTGTGATTGATCGTTCATGCTCCAGCAAGCGCAGTGGCCGGCATCACTCTATGAACGCGAGTGCCAGCAATCGCTCAGCGGCCCAGACGTTCGCGCGCACCTGCCTCGGCGCCGAGCGTCAATGCCGCCGACGCAAGCGACAATGCCGAGAACAGCATCACCGCGTTGTAGCCGCCGGTGAGATCGTGCAGCAGCCCGCCGATCCAAGCGCCGAGGAACCCACCGATGCCGGTGCCGATGCTGATCAGCCCGTAGATCTTGCCGAAATTGGCGCCGCGGTAGCGGAGCGTCGCGAGCGTCGAGATCATCGGCCCGCGCGAGCCCTGGCTGCCGCCGAACAGCAGCACGTAGCCCCACAGGAAGAGATCGTCGCGCGGGCCGTGCACCAAGGCGAGCGAGCCGACGCCAACGATCGAGCAGGCGTAGGCCAGGATGGCCGCGATCTTGCGGCCGCCGCGGTCGGCGAGCCAGGAGAAGCCGATCATGCCGAGGGGCGTCAGGAAGCCCGCGACGGCGATCGCGCGCGCGGCATAGGCGCCGTCCCAGCCGCGCTCGAGCAGGTAGACGACGGCTTGCGGCGCGATCGCGAAGATGCCGAGCGAGGTGAGGCCGAACGATGCCGACAGCGCCCAGAACGGCCAGTCGCGCAGGGCGTCGCCCACCGTCGGGCCGGCCAGGGTCGAGGGATGGAGCTTGCTCAAGCCCGGCGCGCCGGCGGCGATGGCGCGCCACGGCAGCACGACCAGGAGTGGCACGAAGCAGGCGCTGACGATGGCGAACACGAGATAGGCGCGGCGCCAGCCGTCGGCCGAGATCAGCTGCTCGGCGAGCGGGATCATGACGATGGCGCCGACACCGGAGGCCGACCAGGCGACGGCGAGGCCGACACCCAGGCGGCGCACCGGGAACCAGCGCGCCAGCAGGGTCGAGCTCAACACGCCCGACACGCAGGTGCCGCCGAAGCCCAGCACGATGCCGAGGCCGAGATAGAGCTGCCACAGCTCGGTCGCCCGCCAGGCGCTGAGCGTGCCCAGCGCCGCGGCGATCATGCCGATCACGGTGAGCGCGCGCAGGCCGAAGCGATCGACGATCCAGCCGGCGAGCGGCGCGCCGGTGCCGCCGGCGAACAGGGCGAAGCTGTAGACGACGGTGACCGCGCTGCGGCTCGACTCGAACGTGCTCTGCAGCGCCGGCACGAAGACGGCGAAGGTGTCGCTGATCGAGCGGCTGGCGACGGTCAGCGCGAAACACAGCCCGACCAGCAACCAGGGAATGAACCGGCTCATCGCGTTCACCTCTGGCATAGCACCGCGCTTGCGTCAGCCGCGGCGAACCGGCAGGTTCCGTACAGTGAACGACGATGATTTGATAATACCGGCGGGCTGCAACGGCCCGCGTCTTTCCGGAAATGGCGGTTATGTCGGCGGCAGGCTGGCGGCGAAATACGCCGCCTTGTTCGGGCCGACCGATGCGGTCGAGATCACCTTCCGCGCACCGACGCCGATCGACACCAGGATGTCGGTGCTGAGGGACGGCGACACGCTGCGCCTGCTCCACGGCGAGAGGCTGGTGTGCGAGGCGCGCGCAGGCTCGATCGCGCATCTGAAGCCGCCGCCGCCGCCCAGCGACTGGTCCGACGTCCTTCATCGCGGTGAGGTGGGCGGCAGTCCCGACGACAGCGAGTTCGGCACCTGCATCGTCTGCGGCCGCGCCCGCGCCGTCGGCGACGGCTTGCGCGTGCTCGGCACCTCGGGGCCGCAGAAGGGCTACTCCCTCTCCTGCTACCTGCCGCATGCCAATCACGCCGACGAAAGCGGCCGCATCCGCCCCGAGTTCGTGTGGGGCACGCTCGATTGTCCGGGCGCCTACGCGGCGCAGGACCTCGACGACATGCGACCGGCGCTGACCGGACGCATGACGGCCAAGATCATCGAGGCGCCCAAGGTGGGCGAGCGCTGCGCGGTGGTCGGCTGGAAGACGGGCGAGGAAGGCCGCAAGCTCTATTCGGGCACGGCGCTCTACACCGAGGCGGGCCGGCTGTGCGCCATCGCCACCTGCACGTGGATCATCCTCAAGTGATTGCGCTTTAGCGGCGCCTGACGAAGATCGTCGCCTGGTCGTCGCTGTAGGCAAGCCGCCAGTTCGGCAGCACAGCCAGGAGCTTGTTGGCCGCAGCATCCTTGGTGAGGAACGTCCACTCGATGCCGTACTGGTCGAGCATACCCTGAAGGTCCGAATCGCCGCGCAGATTGACCGCGCCCGCCACTTTCTTGATGAACTCACCGCCGTAAAGCTCGCCGCGGCCGTCGATGAAGGTCGGCACGCCCTGGCCGATCAGGTAGCCGCCAAAATTGTAGTGATTGAAGACGTGCCTGGACGCGAGCCCTTCCTTGCGCGCGAAGGCGAGCGCGTCGGATGGCATGGTGGCGCCCGGCGGCTTCACATCGCCGAAGCGCATGACGGCGCCGGCGAAAACCGCCGCGACCAGGACTCCCAAGGCCATCGCACCGGCCCCGGCCGGGCGCGCCCATTGCTCGAGCCGGGCGACTGATTCTCGGTCGCGGGCGAGCGCCGGGAACTGGCGAGCAAGCAACGGCGCTATCGCGAGCGGCGCCAGGGTGGCGAGCAGCTCGGCGTTGCGCGCATAGCCGAGATAGAGATGGACGAGGCCGAGCACGATCAACAGCCGCATCAGCGGCAGCCGGAGCCCGCGCGAGAAGCCGAGATAGAGTGCGACCAGCAGCACGATCTCCTGCATCGGCTGCGCCTTGAAATCGGGCGAGCGCCATTCGGCGATGGCGTTCAGCGCGTCGCCCAGGCTGAAGATCCGCGAGGTAACGAGGATCGACTCGTACCCGTACGGCGTGATGCAGGCGACCAGAAGCGCGCCAATACCGAACTTCGTCCAGCCGATGAAGAGCGCCTTGCGCTTGCCCCCGTCGCGTGCGCCGACCAGCGCATCGAGCGCGAACGCCGCCGCGAGCAGCAGGCCGAGCGTGAAGCCGCCGTGCATGTTGGCCCACAGCAGCATCGCGCCCAGCAGCAGCGGTTCGGGCGCGCGCCGCGCCTCGACCGCGCGGACGAGGCCCGCCACCCAGAGCAGCATGAACGGGAAGGCAAGCGCATGCGGACGCGCCAGGAAATGCGGCGCCATCATCACCACGGCGGCGCCGACGAAGAGCAGCGCCGGCAGCGGCCAGAGGTCACGCAGCAGCAGGCGCAGCAACAGCGCGAAGCCTGCCGCCAGCGCCGCCGCCGCCAGCGCCTCGACTCCTGCCCAGCCGGCCGCGTTGTAGGCAAGCGTCAGCAAAAGCTGCGACAGCCATTCCTTGGCGATCCAGGGCTGGCCGGCGAAAGTGAAAGAAAAGGTGTCGACGTCCGGCACGGTGCGATGCGCCAGCATCCAGTTGCCGACGCCGATATGCCACTGGCTGTCCGGATCGCCGAGCAGCGGCAGGCCGCCGGCATTGGCGAGGCAGACGAACATCACCACGCCCAGCACGAGCGGCAGCGACAGGGCCAGCGGCGAACGGGCGGCGCTGCGATCAGTGGAAACCGAGAGGCCGGAAACGACGGCCATGCCGAAGCTCCAATATCACTGAAAGAAAATATATTAGTCCATTGATATACAATATTTTTTGGTTCTGTACCAGACCCCGGTCCGATCGGCTATAGGTGGACCATGCAAGCGGCCGGCCCACAATTAAAAGACCTCGTGCTGGTGGGCGGCGGCCATGCCCACGTCCATGTCGTGAAAAGCTTCGGCATGAAGCCGATGCCCGGCGTGCGCCTCACCCTGATCGGGCGCGACGTCGAGACCCCCTACTCCGGCATGATCCCGGGCTTCGTCGCCGGCGCCTATTCGTTCGACGAATGCCACATCGACCTGGCGCGGCTTTGCGCCTGGACGGGCGCGCGGCTGATCCATGCCGAGGCGATCGGCCTCGACCGCGAGAACCGCCAGGTGATGCTGAAGGACCGGCCGCCGGTCTCCTACGATCTCCTGTCCATCGATGTCGGCGCGGCGCCGACACTCGACATGATCGAGGGTGCGGCCGAGCACGCGACGCCCGTGAAGCCGATCGCCGAGCTCGGACGACGCTGGCTTGCCTTCCTCGAGCAGGTCAAGGACTGGCGCGGACCGTTGCGGGTCGCCGTGATCGGCGGCGGCGCGGGCGGCGTCGAGCTGGCCATGGGCATCGACCATCGCGTGCGCGCGGTCGCCAAGGCAGCGCAAGTCGCCGTGACCCTGGTGACGCGCGGCGAGATCCTGGCCAACCAGGCCAAGTCGGCGCGCGCCACGCTGCGCAAGGTGTTCGCCAGGCGCGGCATCGCGCTCAGAGAGGGTGCCGCGGTTGCACGCATGACCGACGGCAGCCTGCATCTCGAAGGCGGCACGAGCATCGGCTTCGACGCGGCGTTCGTGGTCACCGAGGCGGGCGCGCCGAAATGGCTGGCGACGACCGGTCTCGCGCTCGACAAGCGGGGCTTCCTCGCCGTCGAGGCGACGTTGCAGACCAGCGAACCGACGGTCTTCGCCGTCGGCGACTGCGCCAGCGTCACCGTCCACCCGCGGCCCAAGGCGGGCGTGTTCGCCGTGCGCCAGGGCCCGCCGCTCGCCGCCAATCTGCGGCGCGCGCTGCTGGCCCGGCCGGTGCGTCCGTTCACGCCGCAGAGCCGCTTCCTCTCCATCATCGGCACCGGCGACGGCCGCGCGGTCGCCACGCGCGCCGGCTGGTCGGTCGAGGGCGCCTGGGTGTGGCGCTGGAAGGACCACATCGACCGCAAGTGGATGCGCATGTATCGCGAGCCGCCGGCCAAGCCGATGCAGGTGTCGGCACAGGCCAAGCCCGATCCGGCGCTGGCCGATGCCGAAGCACGACGCCTGCTGGCCGACATCGGCATGCGCTGCGGCGGTTGCGGCGCCAAGGTCGGCGCCTCGGTGCTGGCGCGCGTGCTCGAGCGCCTCGGCCTGACGACGGGCACGGGCGTCCGCATCGGCCTCGACGCGCCCGACGATGCCGCGATGTTCGAGGTGCCGGCCGGGCAGGCGTTGGTGCAGTCGGTCGACTTCTTCCGCACTTTCGTCGACGATCCGTTCGTGTTCGGCCAGATCGCCGCCGTCCACGCGCTGGGCGACGTCTGGGCGATGGGCGCCAAGCCGCACAGCGCGCTCGCGCTCGCCATCGTGCCGGCCGCCGCCGAGCGTTTGATGGAAGAGGACCTCTTCCAGATGCTGTCGGGCGCGCGCCGCGTGCTCGACCAGGCCGGCTGCGCGCTGATCGGCGGCCATTCCGGCGAAGGCCCCGAAGCAGCGCTCGGCTTCTCGGTCAACGGGCTGGTCGATCCCGCGCGCGCGCTGCGCAAGGGCGGGCTCAGGGCCGGCGACAAGCTCGTGATTACCAAGCCGCTCGGCACCGGTGTGATCTTCGCCGCGGCCATGCGCGGGGCGGCCAAGGGCCGGTGGATCGAAACGGCGCTGGCCTCGATGTGCCGGCCGCTCGCCGCGCCCGCAGCGGCGCATGCCGGCACCGACGTGACGGGCTTCGGACTCGCCGGTCACCTCGCCGAGATGGTGCGGGCGAGCGGGCCGGTCTCGGTCGACGTCAAGCTCGACGCGCTGCCGGCGCTCGACGGCGCCGTCGAGCTGCTTGGCAGAGGCTATGCAAGCTCGCTGGCACCGGAGAACCTGCGTGCCCGGCACCTGATCGACGGCATGGACCGCTTCTCCAGCCATCCCAAGCTGCCGCTGCTGTTCGACCCGCAGACCGCGGGTGGGCTGTTGCTCGGCGTGCCGTCCGACGCGGAGGTGGACGGCGTGGTGATCGGCACCGTCATCCCGCAAATCGACCCGCACACGGCGATCGTGCTGTCCTGAAGCAACCTTGCGGCAGCGATCGCGTTGGCTGCGGCATGGCACGTCAAACCACCACCAAGCGCATCGTCAATCGCGTCACGGCGGCGGTTCGCAAGGCGCGCAAGCTCGCGCGCCGGGCGACCGCGGCGAGCCAGCGGCGGCTTGCAAGAGCGAAACGGGCAGCCGCACGGTCGACCCGAAAGACGGTGCGCAAGGCCAAGCGCCGCTAAAGCAAGGGAACCCGCAGTTCCCTTCGTCGGAAATCCGCTCTAGCCTCCCCTCTGGACTTCCAACCAGTGGGGAAACGCATGAGCACAGCAGCGCTGGCGAAGACTTCGGCGGAATACGACGTCGAAGACGTCGAATATCTGCGTCACGGCGACAAGCCGTTGCTGGCGCGCATCTACCTCCCGCGCGGCGCGGGTCCCTTCCCGGCCATGGTCGAGTGCCATGGCGGTGCATGGTGCCAGAGCGATCGCCTCACCGAGCAGCTGCGCCATCAGGCGATGGCCGCCAACGGCATCGTGTCGATCGCGCTCGATTTCCGCTCGGGCAACGAGGACCCCTATCCCGCCTCGGTGCAGGACATCAACTACGCCGTCCGCTGGACCAAGCTCAACGCCAGGCGGCTCAAGACGCGGCCCGACCTGGTGGGCCTGAGCGGCCAGTCGAGCGGCGGCCATCTCGCCATGCTGGTCGCCATGCGGCCCACCGATCCGCGCTACACCGCCATCAAGCTTCCCGCCGGCTCGCCGGCGCATGACGCGAGCGTGCGCTGCGTGGTCATGTCCTGGCCGGTGATCAATCCGCTGAGCCGCTACCGCCACGCCAAGCGTCTCGCCGCCGCGCCCGACGCGCCGGCCTGGCCGAAGAACATCATCGGCCGGCACGATTCCTACTGGCGCTCGGAAGAAAACATGTCGGAGGGCAGCCCGACCTTGGCGCTGGAGCGCGGCGAGAAGCTGCAGCTTCCGCCCGCCATCTGGTACCAGCCGCACGGCGATCCGCAACACGACTACAAGGACACCGAGTCGAGCTTCGACGGCAACGAGCCGCAGCGCTTCTGCGCCGCCTACAAGCGGGCGGGCGGTTCGATCGCGCTGGAATATATCGACATGGAGCGTCAGCCCGGCCAATCGCCCGATCTCGCCAAGGCGGGCGACCTGTTCGATCGCATGGTGGCGTTCATCGGCAACACCGTGAAGGCATAGTGATGCAGTTCGGCTTCTCCGCCCCCACCGCGGGCCCGCTCTCGAGCCTCGACAACCTGACCCGCCTCTGCACGGGCGCCGAGGAGCTGGGCTTTGCCTACGGCACGTTCAGCGACCACGTCGTCATTCCGACCGACATCGCCTCGCCCTACCCGTACAGCGCCTCGGGCGAATTTACCAACCAGGGCACCGGCGAGCGCAACGAGCAGCTGATCGAGCTGGCGTTCGTCGCAGCGCGCACCAGCAAGCTTCGGCTGGTGACCTCGGTCATGGTGGTGCCGCACCGGCCGGCGGTGCTGGCGGCCAAGCAGCTTGCCACCATCGACACGCTGTCGGGCGGTCGCGTCACGCTCGGCATCGGCGCGGGCTGGATGAAGGAGGAGTTCGAGGCGCTGGGCGTGCCGGCCTTCGAGGAGCGCGGCAAGGTCACCGACGAATATATTGCCGCGTTCAAGGAGCTGTGGACCAAGGAGCGGCCGCGCTTCTCGGGCAAGTACGTGAAGTTCGACAAGATCACCTTCGCGCCCAAGCCGGCGCAGAAGGGCGGCATCCCGATCTGGGTCGGCGGCGAATCCGGGCCGGCGCTGCGCCGCACCGCCAAGTACGGCGATGCTTGGTATCCGATCCCCAACAATCCGGCGTTTCCGATGGACAGCCTCAAGCGCGTGAACGCCGCGATCGCGCGCCTGCGCCAGCTCAGCGCCGAGGCCGGCCGCGATCCCAAGGCGGTCGGCATCACCATCCGCTTCCCGCGCTACGGCGCGGGCGTGCCCGACAAGGCGGGCGATGGCGAGCGCCGGCTGTTCTCCGGATCGTCGAAGGATATCGCGCGCGACATCAGGGACCTCGCCGCGCTCGGCGTCGGCGCCATCGATTCGGGCTTCGACGGCGCCACGGTGCCCGAGATCCTGATCTCGATGAAGCGTTTCAACGACGAGGTGCGCGGCAAGGTCTAGCGCTTGCCCCCGGCCCTCTTCCACGCCTCGTATTCGTGCCTCGCCTCGTCGCTTGCCGCCGGGAACAGGCCCTTGAGCGGCCTTCCCTTGCGCACCTCGAGCTCGGCCCACTCCTCATATTCGTAGGCCTTGAGCGCCTCGTCGGCGACGGCCTCGACGATGTCGGGCGGGATCACCAGGATGGCGTCGCGGTCGCCGACCACGATATCGCCCGGATAGACGGCAACGCCGCCGCAGCCGATCGGCAGCTGCAGGTCGACCGGCCGGTGGGCGATCGGCGACGGCGGTGACGACGGCCGGCGGTGATAGGCCGGCAAGCCGGTCTTGAACACGCCGTTGGTGTCGCGAAAGCCGCCGTCCGTGACGATGCCCGCCGCGCCGCGGGCCTTCAGCCGGCCAACATAGAGGTCGCCGGCCGATGCGGCGCGCGCGTCGCCGCGGCTGTCGATCATCAGCACGTGGCCGGGCGGGCACTCCTCCATCGCCTGCGGCTGCACCGTCGAGCGATTGGTCGAGGTCGGGCCGTCCTTGTCCTCGCGCGAGGGAATGAAGCGCATGGTGAAGGCGATGCCGACCAGGGGCGGCTGCTCGGGCCGCAATGGCCAGACGTCGAACAGCGTCATGCTCTTCAGCCCGCGGCGGTTGAGCACGCCGGTGAGAGTGGAGGTGCCGACCCGGGCCAGCACGTCGCGCAGATCCTTGGAGAGTTCGGCCATGGTCTAAGCCTTCTTGTCGGAATAGGCGCCGCCCAGATTGGCGACGCGGACCTCGGACGCGGTCTTGGCCTTGCGGATCATGACCAGGCGGCGCGCCTCGTCCTCGAGCATCTGCTTGGCGTTCTTGATCACCGCCGGCGCATGATGCGGTGGGAACTTCACGGCGCCGTTCTCATCCATGTGGATCAGGTCGCCGGGCGCCACGTCCATGCCGCCGACCGAGACCGGCACGTTGACGGCGTGCACCGCCATCTCGCCGTGACCGGCGGTCACGCCGCCCAGCATGTACTGGAAGCGGAGTTTGCGAATGGCGTCGACGTCCCGGCTCGGTCCGTTCGACAGCATGCCGACGCAGCCCACCGCCATCATCTGGCTCACCATCATCTCGCCCGCGAGGCCCGCCTTGTTATGGATGTGCGGCGGCCATTTCTGCTGGATCACCAGCACGGTCGGCTTCTTCATGGCGTCGAGCGCATCGACCACGTCCATGAAGGACAGACGCCCACTGAAGCTGGGATCGGGCAGGCCGTACACGCAAGTCACGGCGTAACCGACCGTTGGACCGAGCTCGGGGTAGATGCAGCGGATCGACGTGTCGGTGTACCAGTTCTCCGTCCATGGATTGTAGAGCCCGAGGCAAAGCGGATTCTTCGGGTAAGTCGCCACCACGTTGGTGATGGTGGGGGTATCGATCTTGCGCAGTTCGGCGAATACGTCGTCACTCAACTCCGGCATTTCGGGCGCTTTCCTTTCCTCACGTGGCTGCGTCATTTTGGCCGCAACGACGAGGAATTGCCAATCAACGATGCTGTTCTTTTGCAGGGATCATTGATCTGGATTAGCCTGTCGGCAGGTTGCAGCACCGGCAGGTGAGCCATGACCGCGTCGAGTCAACCTGAAACGAGTACCCTGAAAGCCCCGCTGATCGACAGGCTTGCCCGCCTCGTCGACCTCACCGCCCGCGAGCGCGCCTATCTCGGACAAGTGCAGGTCGAGTTCGCGCGTGTCCATGCCGGCACCGACATCATCACCGCGGGTCATGCCTATCGCTGCTTCTTCATCCTCAATCAGGGCCTGGCGATGCGCTACAAGGTGCTGCACGACGGGCGCCGGCAGATCCTGAGCCTGGTCATGCCGGGCGATTTCATCGGCTTCCCCGGCTGCCTGTTCGAGCGCTCGCTCTATTCGATCGCGAGCCTCACCGAGGCCGTGACCTGCACGATCTCGTTCAACGTGCTGTTCGATCTGTTCCGCCGCCATCCCAAGCTCGGCGCCGCCTTCTTCTGGCTGAGCGGTCACGAGACTGCGCTGATCGCCGAACATCTGGTGGGCGTCGGCCGCCAGTCCGCCTACGAGCGGGTGGCGCGGCTCCTGATGGAGCTGCTGGTGCGACTGCAGAACGCAGGCCTGGCCGACGAGCGTTCGTACTCGCTGCCGATGACCCAGGAATTGATGGCCGACGCGCTCGGTCTCAGCGTCCCGCACGTCAACCGCACCTTGCGCAAACTGCGCGAGGACGGGCTGATCGACCTGCAGGGCAGCCGGATCACCTGCCTCGACGTGCCGGCGCTGTCCCGGCTAGCCGATTTCGACGGCGCCAATCTCGCCGGCCAGAGAATTCCCGGCCTTTGAGCCGGATTAACCTAGATCAATAGCAAAGGATAAGGCGGGGGGTTCTGCCCTGCGGCAGCGTGCCGAAAGCGGCGCGTCCTGGGAGCGCGTTCGCTGGCCACGCAGTTCCGTCGATCTCGTCAACCGCCAACAGAGCGGACGGGCCCGACCATGGGAAGGAGGAATATCGGAGCGGGGCGAAGAACCAAACAACAGGAGGCAATAAATGCGCAACGGAGGAAACGCACAGTACAGGAGTGTGTCGAGGCGCCGTCTGCTGAAGACGGGTGCCGGCATCGCCGGGGTCGTCGGACCGAACGCACCGTTCGTCTCGCGCGCGCTCGCCGACACCAAGACGCTCAAGATCATCCAGTGGAGCCATTTCGTACCCGAGTACGACAAGTGGCTCGACGCATTCGTCCACGACTGGGGCAAGAAGAACGGCATCAACGCCACCATCGACCACATCCCGCACCTCGAACTGCCGGCCCGCGCGGCAGCCGAAGTCGCGGCCGGCGCCGGCCACGACATCTTCGGCTTCAACGGCTCGGGCGGCCCGCATCTCTTCGCCAAGCACACGATGGACATGACGGCGTTCATCGAGGAGATGCAGAAGAAGTACGGCAAGGTCGGCAAGATCGGCGAGCAGATCGCCTTCAACATACCGACCAAGACGTGGTGCGCCTTCCCCGACTACTTCATCGACTTCCCGGGCCTCTATCGAAAGGACCTGTGGGGCGAGATCGGCATGACGCCGGACACTTGGGAAGACGTCCGCAAGGGCGGCGCCAAGCTCAAGGCCAAAGGCCATCCGCTCGGCATCGGGCTCGGCCACTCGGTCGACCCCAACAACTCCTACAACAGCATGTTGTGGAGCTGGGGCGCCTCGATGTGCGACGAGACCGGCACCAAGGTGACGATCGACTCCAAGGAAACCCTGGAGGTCGTGAAGTTCGTCAAGGCGCTCTACACCGAATGCGAGACTCCGGAAGTGCTGTCGTGGGACGATTCCGGCAACAACCGGTTCCTCGCCTCCGGCCGCGGCTGCTGGATTCACAATCCGATCTCGGCCTACCGCACGATCCAGAAGAGCAATCCGAAACTCGCCGACAATATCGGCGTGTGGAAGACGCCGGCTGGCCCAGTGCGCCGGCTCGCCGCCGGCGCGCCGAACTCCTACGTCGTCTGGAACTTCTCGAAGAACAAGGACACGGCGGTCGAGTTCCTGCGGCACTACTGTGCCAACTACAAGGACGCCTTCATGGCGGCGACCGGGTACAACCACCCGCTGTTCGAGAACCTCGTGCCCAAGCCGCAGCCGATCTTCTCAAACGACCCGACATCTCATCCGCCCGACAAGCTCAAGGTGCTCGAGACGGCGGACGAATGGTGCGTCGTGTTCGGCTATCCCGGACCTTCCGGTCCGGCGCCGGATGAAGTGGCGGACAATTTCGTCATCGTCGACATGATGGCGAACGCCGCCACCGGCAAGATGACTCCGGAAGAGTCAGTGAAATGGGCGAAGAAGGAAATCGACCTCATCTACAAGAAGTGGGCGAACCACAGCTAGCCCAGCGAGTCCTCCCCGGGAGCCTCCGCTTTCCCCCTCTAGGCGGAGTGCGCCCGGACCCTCCCTCACTGTCACTCATTTCCGGAGAATCCAGATGGCAGCCGTTGCGGCCCGTCACATCAAGAAGCAGTTCGGCGAGGTGTTGGCCGTCAACGACATCAGCCTGTCGGTGAACGATGGCGAGTTTCTCGTCCTGCTGGGGCCGTCCGGCTGCGGCAAGACGACGTTCCTGCGGATCCTCGCGGGCCTCGAGCACCAGAGCTCGGGCGACATCCTGATCGGCGGCGAGAACGTCAACGAAGTGCCGCCGAGGGCGCGCGGCATCGCCATGGTGTTCCAGGGCTACGGCCTCTATCCGCATTTGACGGTCGCGAGCAACATCGCCTTCCCGCTGAAGACCCAGAATACGCCGCGCGACGAGATCAAGCGCAAGGTCAAGTGGGCGACCGAGCTGCTGTCGATCGACCACTTGGTCGATCGCCGGCCACGCCAGCTTTCCGGCGGCGAGCGCCAGAGGGTGGCGCTCGCTCGCGCGCTCGTGCGCGAACCCACGGTGTTCCTGCTCGACGAGCCGCTCAGCAACCTCGACGCCAAGCTGCGCACCAGCGCGCGCAGCGAGCTGAAGCAATTCCAGCAGACCGTGCGCACCAGCACCGTGTACGTGACGCACGATCAGGTCGAGGCGATGGGCATGGGCGACCGCATCGCGGTGATCGACCATGGCCAGCTGCGCCAGGTCGGCACGCCGACCGAGATCTACGACCAGCCCGCCGACGAGTTCGTTGCGACCTTCCTCGGCACGCCGCCGATGAACCTGGTCGAGCGCGACGGCGGCTCCCTCGGCTTCCGGCCCGAGCACTTCCTGCCGCGCGAGATGTTGAACGGCAGCCCGCTCGCCGAGATGCCGTTCCGCATCGACCGCATGGAGTATCTCGGTTCCGAGCGCATCCTCTACGGCGAGATCGAGGGCCGCCGCGCCAAGCGCCTGGTCACGGCAAAGCTGCCGGCCCATGCCGCCAGCGACAGCCTGCGCGCCGGCGACAAGCACGCCTTCGCCGTGCGCCGCAGCGAGCTGCATTTTTTCGACAAGCAAGGCCGCCGCACCCGGGAAGGAGTCGTCCAATGACCGCGATCGCCGAAGGTGCCCGTCCCGCCGTACGCCGTCCGCGTTTCATGCTCGACCGCACCGAGTTCATGGGGCCGCTCTTCATCGCCCCGGCCATCCTCTACGTCGTGGTGCTGGTGGCGCTGCCGTTCTTCCTCGCGATCTACTACAGCGTCAGCGCCTACACGATCTTCAATCCGAGCTATCACTTCGTCGGCCTGAAGAACCTGGATGAGGTGCTTAAAAGCGACATCTTCCGTCACACGCTGGGCAATACGTTTTTCTTCACCATCGTCTCCCAGATCTTCGGCCTGTTGCTCGGCAAGGTGGGCGCCATGCTGCTGATCCAGGACTTCCCCGGCCGCGGCATCGCCCGCGCGCTGGTCGTGCTGCCCTGGGCGGTGCCGGTGTCGCTGGCGGTGCTGGCCTGGAAGTGGATGTTCGATTCGCTCTACAGCGTCATCAATTGGACGCTGATGGCGGTCGGCCTGATGGACCCCATGAACCCGGCGCAATGGCTCGGCACGACCGACCTCGCCATGGCGGCGGTCATCACCGTGCATGCCTGGCGGCTGTTCCCGTTCGGCGTGGTCATCTTCCTGGCCGGCCTCACGTCGGTGCCGAAGGAGGTGCTCGATGCGGCGACGGTCGACGGCGCCGGCTTCTGGCGGCGCAACTACGTCATCATCATGCCGATCATCCTGCCGATCATCACGATCGCGCTGATCTTCGGCACGGTGTTCACCTTCACCGATCTCAGCGTGGTCTACCTGCTGACCAACGGCGGACCGGTCAACAGCACCCAGGTGCTGGGCTCGCTCGGGTTCCAGGTCGGTGTCCTGTCCGGCGACGTCAGCCATGGCGCGGTGATCTGCCTGTTCCTCTTCCCCTTCCTGCTGCTGGCGACCATCGTGTTGCTCAAGGTACTGCGCAAGAGGGAGATCTGACATGGCAAGCCTGGCGCGCCGGGTCGCCGGCACCGGCTCCTTCTATTCCGCCGTCGCGTTCCTCGTGCTGTTCGCGGCATTCCCGTTCTATTGGATGCTGATCACGACCTTCAAGCAGGACGGCGACCTCTACAACCTCGAGTCCATCCCCTACTGGTTCAACGAATCGCCGACGCTCGAGCACGTGAAGTATCTGTTCACCAACACGCTGTTCCTGCGCTGGCTCGGCAACACCGCGTTGATCGGCGTGTGCGTGGTGGTGATCACGCTCGTCGTGTCGCTGCCGGCAGGCTACAGCTTGGCGCGCATGCCCGGCCGCACCGCGGAGAACCTCGGAATCGGCATCTTCCTCACCTATCTAGTGCCACCGACGCTGCTGTTCCTGCCGCTGTCGCGGGTGATCTCGCTGCTCGGATTGCAGGACTCGCTGTGGTCGCTGGTGCTCGTATATCCGACCTTCACCATCCCATTCTGCACCTGGCTTCTGATGGGCTTTTTCAAGTCGGTGCCTCGCGAGATCGACGAGGCGGCGATCGTCGACGGCTGCACCATGGTCGGCGCCTTCGTGAAGACGATCCTGCCCTTGTCGGTGCCGGCCATCCTGACCGTGGTGATCTTCGCCTTCACGCTCACCATGCAGGAGTTCGTCTACGCCCTCACCTTCATCTCGTCGTCGGACCAGAAGCCGATCACGCTCGGCGTGGCGACCGACCTGGTGCGCGGCGACGTCTACTACTGGGGCGAATTGATGGGTGCGGCCCTGATCGCCAGCGTTCCGGTGGCGATCGCCTACAATCTCTTCCTCGACCGCTTCATCAGCGGCATCACCGGCGGGGCGGTGAAGTAGAGCGAATGGGTGATCGCGGTTTCACAGGGGCATCATGGGTTCGGCTGATCCCAGCCCAACCCATCATGCTCTAGCCTATTGGCCGCGCAGTGCCGAACGCGGCTGGTGGGGCTGCGGATAGCCCGGCTGGTAGCGCGGCGTCTCACACCAGTTGAGGTCGCGCATCGACAGACGCTGCGCCTGCGCCACCATGGCCACGGCCTGGTAGTCGATGCAGCGCGAAGCCACCGCATTGTAGACCGGCGCCATCAGGCCGGACTGGTCGTGGCCCGCGCCGAGGACATGGCCGAACTCGTGCATGACCACGCCGGTCAGGTCGCGCCCGGCCAGTCGATCGGCGATCACATAGACGAAGCCGCCGTTGCGGCCGCCGGTCACCGTGACGGCGAGCGCATGGGCGCCCTCGCCCTTCTGGGCGATAGGATGGGTGCTGTCGACGCGCGCCACCACCCAGCCGCCGTGGTAGCGGATCTGCTCGATCTGACTGCGCGAGGCATTCTCCGGCAGCAGGCGGCCGTCGAAGCGAATGAAGCCGTTCAGCACATAGTTCCACTGGCGGAAGGCGGCGACGATGCGCTCGCGATCGTAGTCGCTGAAGTCGGCATCGACATAAAGTGGAATGACCCGCGCCGAGGCGGCGACGCGGGCGGGGTTGCTCGTGTACTGGAAGGGAGGCACTTCGCGCTCGCGCGGCGAGGCGGCGTGGGCAGCCGTTCCATACAGCATGACGCCGGCTGCCATGAGAGCGAGACCACCGGCCAAGAGAGAGGCAATCACACGGCCGATGGGCACAGTTCTTGTTTCTCCGGATACGTCAGTGTTACGCGTTGCGTGCAGGGTCCATCCCCAAGGTTTCAGGCTTTTCCAAGAAATTGTCGCCGCAATCTGGGCACAATCGTCCGCTGGGCGCACAATCGCGCACGTCGAGAGGGCGCGCATTGACCGCGCTCAATCGGTAGGAAAATTTCGCCGGCTCGCGTCGATACTGCCAAAGGACAGCGGACACGCCGCCCGTCGCGGCCGGCCCGCCTGCCGCGACGGTTGCGAGAACGAACTCAAGACACAGGGACAGTACCGCAACCGCCGTCAGCTGCATGGCCCCCCGGCACTAGCTGATGAACCTGCGACCTACTCCGCAGGTTGGGTCGCACCTTGCGCCGACGTCGTCGGATCGGGAATGTGCAAGAACAGCGCACACACCACCGCGGACACGAAGCTCAACAAGGCAAGACCGTAGAGCCCCCCAGAGAAGGTGCCGGTGACGTCCTTCATCACGCCGATCCACCACGGCCCGAAGAAGCCGCCCAGGTTACCGAGCGAGTTGATCCAGGCGATGCCCGCCGCCAGCGCGCTGCCCGAGAGGAACATCGGGGGCATGGCGAAGAACGGGCCTTTCGAACCGTAGAAGCCAATGGCCGCGATCGACATTCCGACCAGTGCCCACCAGGTGCCCATGGTGAGGCCCGCCATCACCAGACCCACCGTCGACACCACGCAGGCGATGAGCAGGTTCCATCGCCGCTCGTTCATCTTGTCCGACACGCGCCCCCAGACATAGAGCGAGATGCCGGCGCAGATATAGGGGATCATGGTCAGCAAGATGGCTTCGAGGTTGCTCATCTTCGCGCCGCCGATCGATTTGATGATCTGCGGAATGAAGAACAGCATTCCGAGGCTCGCCGTCACGATCCCGAGATAGTTCAGCGCCAGCAGCAGCACGCGCGGGTTCCACATCGATTCGAACATCGAATAGACGCGCACCGCTTCCTTGGCCTTGCGCTCGCTGGCGATCTTCTGCGTCAGCCAGGTCTTCTCCTCGGCGGTCAGGAATTTCGCCTGCTCCGGGCGGTCGGTCATCAGGAAGAGGCACAAGATGCCCAGGATGATCGTCGGCGCACCCTCAGCGAAGTACATGATCTGCCAGCCCTTGTAGCCGAACAGGCCGTCAAGGCTGAGGAGAGCGCCCGAAACCGGCGCGCCTGCCGCAACGGCGATCGGCAGCCCGATCAGAAAGCCGGAGACGATGCGTGCATGGTGTCGCGCCGGAAACCAGTAGGTGAAGTAGAGCACCAGGCCCGGAAAGAAGCCGGCCTCGCCCATGCCCAGCAGGAAGCGGACGATGGACAGGCTCGTCGCGCCGGTAACGAAGGCCGTGGCGGCGGCAAAGATGCCCCAGGTGATCATGATGCGGGCGATCCAGATGCGGGCACCCACTTTCTCCATGATGACGTTGGAGGGCACTTCGAAGATGAAGTAGGCCCAGTAGAAAGTGCCGACGGCGAACCCATAGTCGCCGGCGGACAAGTGCAGGTCGCCGCGCATGGTGAGCGCGGCGAAGGTGCTGTTGATGCGATCGATGTAGGCAAGGATGTAGCAGAGCATGGCAAACGGCAGCAGGCGCAAGTAGACCTTGCGCATGGCCGATGCTTCGATGGCAGCGTCCATGGTTCAATTCCTCCCGGGAGATCGGCGTTTGCGCCTCCTGCTTTGTGCAGGTTGTGCGCACAGTCTAGACTGCCGGCGAACCAAGGGAAGCCCCAAGACCAGCAATGCGTGTCGAGATTCTGTGCACCGGCGACGAGATCCTGACCGGTAAGACGGTCAACACAAATTACAGTCACATCGCGCGCAGGCTCAGTGAGGTCGGCCTGACCGTGCATTGGGGCACGACCGTTGGCGACGATCGCCAGACCTTGCTGCACGCCTTTCGACAGGCGGGCGAACGTTCCGATGCCGTGATCGTGAATGGCGGGCTGGGCCCGACCGTCGACGACCTCTCGCAGGAAGTCGCGGCCGAGGCGGCCGGCGTGAAGCTGGTGCTGAGCGAGCATTGGCTGCAGCGCATGACCGAATCCTACGCGCGGCGCGGCCGGGTGATGCCGGCCAACAACAAGAAGCAGGCCATGCTGCCGGAGAATTGCGAGTTCATCGACAATCCGATCGGCACGGCATGCGGTTTCGCCGTCACCATCGGCAAGGCGCGCTTCTTCTTCACGCCCGGCGTGCCGCGCGAGATGCGCCGCATGCTGGACGAGCAGGTCATCCCGCGGCTCCTGAAGCTCGGCGGCATCACCGGCGTCACCCGGCTGAAGCGCTTCCATTCCTTCGGCATCGGCGAGAGCCGCGCCGACGAGATGCTGGCCGGCATTCCCGGTCTCGCCATCGACGGCGAGATCAAGCTCGGCTTCCAGGCGCACTTCCCCGAGCTCGAGACCAAGCTGGCACTCAGCGCCCCCGATGAGGCGAGCCTCGCCGCCAAGCTGGCGCCAGTCGAGGCCGAAGTGAGGAAGCGCCTGGGCAATTTCGTCGTAGCCGAGGACGACCAGACCCTGGAGAGCGTCGTTCTGGCCAAGCTCGCGGCCGGCGGTTCGACGCTCGCTGTGGCCGAGGGCGTCACCGGCGGAACCTTGGCGGCGCGCCTGTCGCCGCATGCCGGCGCCGACAAGGTCTTCAAGGGCGGCGTGGTCGACCTCGATCTTCGGAAGCTCGTATCGGCCGAAAAGCTGCGCGCCGAGCGCGGCACCAGCCATGCGCTGCGGCTTGCCGTGCAACTCGACGATGGACCGGAGCGGCCGGACTGGGGTGCCACGATCACGATCAATGTCGCAGACGCCAACGGCACGGTCACGCGGCAGGCGCGCCTGATCGGCAATCGCGACTGGGTGCGCGCCGGTTCGGTCGAGATGGCGCTGGATTGCCTGCGCCGCCATCTCGGAGGCCTGCCGGTGGACGAGCGGATCGACTTCGAACGGCGGTGAGCGCTTCGGCCTTCAAAGCGCCCCAGTTGGCGCACGCGGACTATCGGCCCGACATCGACGGGCTGCGCGCACTGGCGGTGCTGGCCGTGCTGGGCTTCCACGCCTTTCCCGGCCTGGTGAAGGGCGGCTTCACCGGCGTCGACATCTTCTTCGTGATCTCGGGTTACCTGATTACCACCCTGCTGCTGCTCAACCTCGAGCGCGGTCAATTCAGCTACCTGCGCTTCTACATCAGGCGCATCAACCGCCTGTTCCCCGCCCTGCTGCTCGTGCTGGCGGCGAGCCTGGTGACGGGCTGGCTATTGCTGCTTCCGTTCGAATACAAGCTGTTCGGCAAGCAGGTCGCGGCCGCGGCGGTGTACGTCTCCAACTTCCTGTTGTGGAGCGAGGCGGGCTATTTCGACCTCGGTTCGGCGTTCAAGCCGCTGCTCCATCTCTGGAGTCTCGGCATCGAAGAACAGTTCTATCTCGTCTGGCCGCTGCTGCTGGCCTTCGCCTGGAAGCGGCGATGGAACCTGTTCGCCGTGATCGGCGCCATCGCCGCCTTGTCGCTGGGCGCCGATCTCCTGCTCGTCGATCACAATGCCGTCGCGGCCTTCTTCTCGCCGGCCACGCGTTTCTGGGAACTGCTGCTGGGTGCTCTGCTTGCCTGGTCCGAGCGGCGGCCTGCGGGTCCTGTACGCGGTCAGGCGAACCTGCGGGCGACCGCAGGGCTCGCATTGCTCGCCGCAGGCTTCGTCCTGATCGACAACGCGCGGCCCTTTCCTGACTGGACCGCCCTGCTGCCCTGTCTCGGCACGTTCCTGCTGATCTCGGCCGGGCCCGGCGCCTGGCCGAACCGGCTGGTCCTGTCGCGGCGCGTGTTGGTCGGGATCGGCCTGATCAGCTATCCGCTCTATCTCTGGCACTGGCCGCTGCTGTCCTTCGCGCGCATCCTCCACACTGCCGAGCCGTCACTGCCGACGCGTGCCGCGCTCTGCCTGGCCGCCTTTCCGCTCGCCTGGGCAACCTATGCGCTGATCGAGCGGCCGATCCGCTTCGGGCCGCGCGGCGGGACGAAAGCCCTGATGCTGTTCGGCTCGATGCTGCTGATGGGCGCGCTGGGCGCCGGCGTCTATGTCGCCAACGGCTTTGCCCATCGCCATGTGTTCGGGCAGAAGCGCCCTGCCATCGTGCGCGAGACCTTCGAGGACGCACTGACCGGATGTGGCAACTCCGAGGGCCTGCCCAAGCGGCTGGCCGAGACCTGCGTCTCGCACATCAACCCGGGCGCCCGGGGCCGTCTGGTGCTGTGGGGCGATTCCCACATCGGCGTGTGGGGACCGGTGCTCGAGCGGATCGCGCGCCGCCGGGGCTTCGAGCTCTACGTCTTTCGTGCCGATGGCTGCCCGCCGATCGAGGGCGTGCGCCGCTCCGACGTCAAGGATAGCCTCGCGATCTGCGGCACGCTCGACGTCATGAACGGCATGCAGGCCGGCATCCTGCAGCTCAAGCCGGACGTCGTCGTCCTGACCGCGCGCTGGAGCCTCTACAGCCACGGCTGGTACCGTAACGGCGAGCTTCTGAAATCGAACTCATATTTGACGACGGCGCCCGACGGCCCGGCCACACTCGAAAGCTCGCGCGCTGCATTGGCGCAAAAAGTTCCTGAATCGATCGCACAGCTTCAGCAGCACGGCAGCAAGGTCATCGTGTTCAAGAATCCGCCGGTGCTGCATTGGGAGATCACCAACGTGCGCAAGTCAATCGCCGAGCTGCAGGTCTCGGCGGCAGAGCATGCCGATTACAGCAGGTTCACCGATGAGATCTTTGCCGGGCTGCACGACGTCGATATCTTCGATCCCGCCGCGGCGCTATGCCGGGACACCTGCGCCATCGAGCGCGCCGGCCATTCCCTCTATTTCGACGACAATCATTTGAGCGCCTTCGGGGCGCTCGCCTATGAACAGCAAATCGAGGCGCTGGTCCGCGCTAGGCTTTCTCGCTGACCCAATCGCGCACCAGGGGGACGTCCAGGGTCGTCTTGTATTTGGGCGACACGCCGCCCGGCATGCCCCAGCCCGTGACTTCCGGACCGAAGAACTCGACGTTGGCGGCGATGAAGTGCTCCTCCTCGCCGGGCACGTCGACATCCTCGTAGATCGCCTGCACCGGACAGACCGAGACGCAGACACCACAATTGATGCATTCGTCCGGCTGGATGTACATCATCCGTCCGCCTTCATAGATGCATTCGACTGGGCAGACTTTCTGGCAGACGCCGTCCTTCACATCGATGCAGGTCGAGGTGATGACGTAGGTCATCAACGTCCCTGCCAGACCGGCGCGCGTTTCTCGAGGAACGCCTTCACGCCCTCGTCCTGGTCGGTCGAGTTGAGCGCCGCGATCAGCGCCGGCACCTTGAGCATCTGCGCTTCCTGCGGCGAGAGCTGCGCACCCCGGCGCACCATCTGCTTGACGGCTTTCACCGACAAAGGCGCGCAGGCCAGCACGTCCTTCACCCACCGCTCGACCGCCTCGTCGAGGCCGGCCTGCGGCACGACCTCGTTCACCAAGCCGAAGCGCAGCGCCTCGGCCGCCGATATGCGCCGGCCGGTGAGCAGCATGCCCATCGCCCAGACATGCGGGATGCGGCGCGGGATCTGGGCGATGCCGCCCTCCAGTGCGAGCCGGCCGACCCTCGGTTCGGGACAGCCGAAGGTCGCATTCTCCGCCGCGACGACGATGTCGCAGCCCAGCACCATCTCCATGCCGCCGCCCAGCGCGTGACCATTGATGCGGCCGATGACCGGCACATCGAGCGTGTCGCGCAACGATAGGCCACCGAAGCCGCCCGGTCGCGTCGCCGCCCAATATTCGAGGCCGGTCTTGGCCTCGCTGCCCTGCTTCATGTCCGCGCCGGTACAGAAGGCACGTTCGCCGGCACCCGTCACGACGACGCAGCGAACTTCAGGATCCTTCTCGATCTCTTCCCAGATGCGGATCAGCTCGGCCTCGGAAGGCTCGTCGATCGCGTTCAGACGGTCGGGCCGGTCGATCGTGACGCGCGCGACATGGTCCTTGAGAATGTACTTGATGCTCACGCGACCACCTTCGCCTTGCGCAGCTCGGCGATCTTGTCGGCCGAGTAACCGAGTTCCTTCAGCACCTCGCCGCCGTGCTCGTTCAGACCGGGCGGGGCGTGGCGCAGCTTGAAAGCGCCGGCGCCCATCGTGATCGGCGAGTTCACCAGCTTCATCGAGTTGAGCTCGATCACCATTTTGTTGGCCGCGGTCTGCCCGGACTCGAGCGCCTCGCCCAACGTCTGCACCGGCGCGCACAGCAGGTCCTGTTCCTCGAGCTTTGCCAGCCAGTGCGCCGTGGTGTTGGTCGAGAGCTTGCTGCGGAAGAGCTTGTGCAGCTCGGCCTTGTTCTCGGCCTGCTTGGCGAACGTCGCGTAGTCGGGCTCGGCCGACAGATCGGGCAAGCCGAGCGCCTTGCAAATATCCTGAAGCGGATTGGCCTTGAACGCGCCCACGATCACCAGAGCGCCGTCAGTGGTCTCGAACACCCCGGTCAGCGGAAAGGCGCCCCAGTTGAGCTCCTTCCTGCGGGCGAGCCACATCGCGGCTTCCTGCATCTGCATGTGCAGCATCGAATCGTAGAGTGACACCGAGAGCGATTGGCCGACGCCGGTCTTCTCGCGCTGCATCAGCGCCAGCAGGATGCCTTGCACCATGTGCATGCCGGCCGAATAGTCGGCGAGCGCCGTCGAGTAGAGCGTGGTCGGCAGTTGCGGGTCGGGTTTGCGCGCCATCACGCCCGAAGTTGCCTGCGCCAGGATGTCCTGGCCGCCCTTGTGCGACAGCGGCCCGGTCTGGCCGAAGCCCGAGCCGAAGGCGCAGATGATGCGCGGATTGATGGTCTTGAGCTTGTCGTAGCCGAAGCCCATGCGGTCCATGACGCCGGCGCGAAAATTGTTGACCACCACGTCGGCGGTCTTCACCAGGTCGTAGACCACTTCCTTGCCCGCGTCGCTCCGCGTATCGAGCGTGATCGAGCGCTTGTTGCGGTTAAGGCTGCGGAACACCGGATTGTTCAGTCCGTCCGGATCGTCGGCCAGTGACGTACGCGAGAGATCGCCCACGCCCGGCCGCTCGATCTTGATCACGTCGGCGCCATAGTCCGCCAAAAGCTGCGTGCAGCACGGCCCCATCATGACCTGCGTGAAATCGAGGACCTTGATGCCCGAAAGAGGTTGCGTTCCTTGCATTTCTATTCCGCTGCCTTGAGGAAGGTGGCATTGCTGGCGGGCTTGTCGCCCGGATCCGCACCGCGGGCGCGCAGCCGTTGCTGCAGCTTGGCGACGTCGATCTGATCGAGGGTTTTGTTGCTTTCGAGCGCCAGCGCCGCGGCCTCGCCCGCCGCCTCGCCCATCGCCATGCACGGCGGGATCTCGCGCGACATGCGCTGCGCCGACGACGTCGCCGAATAGTGCCGGCCGGCGACGATCAGCCCCTGCACCTTCTGCGGCAGGAGTGCGCGATAGGGCGTGTAGTAGTCACGACCGCGCGCTACCGAGTCGGCGAAATGCCGGCGTTCGGCGACATCTTCCTTGGTGACGACGTAGCGGCCCTCGAGCAGGCGTGTCTGCCGGATGCCGAGCTGCGGTGCCACGTCGATCACGTAGCAGCCCTCGAAACCCGGCATGTTGGCGTGCAGGTAATCGACCAGCGCTGCGATGCGCTTGCGGCCCTCGAAGTCGGCGCGGGTGAGATCGCTCACCTTGAGGCCGTCGTAATTCGCCATATGCGGGCAGTTGCACCACACCACGTCGGGCAGCGGCGTCTTCAGCCACCACTTGTCCCACGACCCGCCGATCAGCTTCTTGGCCTGGCGGTCTATTTCCTTGAACTTCTCGGGCTCCTCGTACTCAAAGCGCTCGGCTTCCTCGATGTCGACGCCGCCGAGACGGAACACGGTCGTCACGATATAGGCGCCCTCGATGTGCGGCGCGCCGGCGGAGGCGGCGACGTCGAGATCGCCGGTGGCGTCGACCACGATTTTGCCGAGGATGGCCTGTCGGCCCTCCTTGCTCTCGACGACGACGCCTTTGGCCTTGCCGTCCTCGACGATGGTCCGGCTAAACCAGCTATGCAGGCGCAGATTGATCTTGGCCTGCTCAACCATGTCGTTCGAGGCACGCTTGAATCCGTCGGGATCGAACGCCGCGGCATAGACGATCGGTTGCGGTTTGAGATGCGAAGTGAAGTCGAACACGCCCCAGCGCGACCACTTGCGCCACATCGCAGCGTCCGAACGGCGATCGGCTTCCGGCGGTGTCACCGCCAGCCCCATCTTCTCCATGCGGGCGATCAGGTCCGAGCAGATGCCGCGCACGGCGATCTCCTGGCCGTTGCACATGTCGTCCAGCACCAGGACCATGCCCCCCGAAGCAAGGCCGCCCAGGTAAGGATAGCGCTCGAGCAAGGTGACCGAGAGGCCGTTGCGCGCGCCGGCGAGCGCGGCAGCGATGCCGGCAGGTCCACCGCCCACGACGACGAGATCAGAAGTGGCGGCGACGGGAACGCGGCCGGCCGGTTCGGTGACGTAGTCGGACATGAATTCGCTCCTAGTTGTTCTGGGCGACGTTCCAGCGAAGCATGGCGCGCTCGGCGAGCGAGACGACGCCGAAGAAGCACGCGGAGAAGGTCGAGCCGACGACGATGGTGGCGTAGAGCAGTGGCGAATCGTAGTTGTAGGTCGACTGCACGATCAGGGCGCCGATGCCCTTGGTCGTGCCGATCCACTCGCCCACGATGGCGCCGATCACGGCCGTCGAGGAGGCGATCTTCAATGAGGAAAACAGCGCCGGCAGCGCGTTGGGAACGCGGATGCGGAAGAAGACTTCGCTGGTGGTGGCCGAGAGGATGCGCATCAACTCGATCTGCTCGGGCCGTACGTCGCGCAGGCCCCGCGTCATGTTCACCAGGGTCGGGAAGAAGCAGATGATGGCGGCGATCGCGATCTTGGGCTCGACGCCGTTGCCCAGCAGCAGCACCAAGATCGGCGCCTTGGCCACGACCGGGATGGTGTTGACCATCACCGCGATCGGGAACAGCGCCTCCTCCACCGTCTTGCGCCAGACGAAGAGCGTCGCAAAGCTGATGGCGGCGAAATTGCCCAGCAGGAAGCCGCACACTGCCTCGATCACGGTCGGCACGAGGTTTTCCATCAGGATGCCGAATCGATGATACAGCACGTCGGCCACGGCGACCGGCGACGGCGCAATGAAGGGCTTGATGTCGAACAACTCGACCGCGCCCCACCACAGGAAAAGGAAGGCGAACAGCACCACGATGGGCAGGACGCGGCGGCGGCGCGCCAGGTAGCGCTTGTTGGCCATGAAGCGCGCCTGCGCCTCTAGATCCTCGGCGAAGGCGCCTCCCATGGTCGCGGCCTGGGCCTGGTCGGCAGCCATCAGCAGCCCTCCAGGATGCGGCGGAGCGTGCCGGCCAGGGTGACGAATTCGGTGGTCTCGCGCATGGCAAGCCGCCGGGGCGTCGGCAACGTGACCGGCACCAGCTCGCGCACGCGGCCGGGACGCGCCGCCAGCAGCAGCACCTGCTGGCCGAGGAACGCCGCTTCGTAGATCGAGTGCGTCACGAACACGATGGTCGTGCCGGTCGACTCCCAGACCTGCAGCAGCTCCTCGTTCAGCCGATCGCGCGTGATCTCGTCGAGCGCACCGAACGGCTCATCCATCAGCAGCAGCTTGGGGCCGGAGACCAGGGCACGGGCGATCGCCACCCTCTGGCGCATGCCGCCCGACAGCTCGTGCGGCAGTGCGTTCTCCCAGCCGGCAAGGCCGACCAGGTTCAACAGATCCTGCGGCGAGCGCGCGCCTGGCAGCGACTTCCCGCCACCGACCTGGAATGGCAAGGTGACGTTGTCCATCACGTTGCGCCACGGCAGCAACGCCGAGTCCTGGAAGACGAATCCGATCTCGCGATTGCGCCGCGCCACCGAGGGCACGTCACCCAGCACCGAGATCTTGCCGCTGCTGGGTTCGATCAGGTCCGCCATCACGCGCAGCAAAGTCGACTTGCCGCAGCCCGAGGGGCCGAGCAACGTCAGAAAGCTGCCGCGCGGAATGGTGAGGTCGATGTTCTCGAGCGCCGTCACCGTACCGCGCTCCGTTGTGAAGCGCACGCTCACCCGCTCGCAGTTCACGGCATCGGAGACGTGCGCCACATCCATGACGTCAGACCTTGGGACGCCCGGCCTTGGTGGCGTCGAGGATCTTGGTCGTGATCACGTCCTCGAGCTTGGGGGCGCCCGCCGAGAACTGCTTGAGGTCGTCGTACATCTTGATCTGCTCGGACCAGATGGCGGGATCGAAAGCGCCCCAGCCATTGGCCTTGGTGTTGGCGTTGAAGGCGAACTTCAGGAGCTCGGTGCTGCCTTCGACTTCGTCGTCGCGCTTGAGGTTGGTATAGTCCTTGACCAGGAAGTCGACGGTCTTCTCGGTGTTCTTGAGCGCGTACTCCCAGCCTTTCGACACCGCGCGGGTGAAGCCCGCCAGCATGTCGGCCTTCTTCTCGATCGTGTCCTTGGTGGCGTAGTACGGCAGCGCATAGAGGCGCACGCCGGTGTCCCACAGGCGCATGTCGATGCGGTCCTTGCCGAGCGGCTTGAGGGTCGTGGTGTTGGTGATCCAGCCGCTCACCACGTCGCATTGGCCGGTGAGGATCGGCGTCATTTCCGAGCCGATGATGACGATCTCGAGATCCTTATCACTGATGCCATTCTTCTTCATCAGCGCGTTCAGCAACACCTTGGCCGTCGCCTGGATGCCGACCTTCTTGCCGACAAGATCCTTGGGTTTGTGCACCGGCTTCTTGGGCAACGAGAAGTAGGCGTATGGATGCTGCTGCAGGCCAGTGGCGAAGCACATCACCGGAATTTTCTGCGAGGCCGCCAGCATCAACGACGGGCTCGACGATACTTGGCCGATCTCGCAGCGGCCGGAGGCAACGATCGCCACACCGTCGATCGACGGACCGCCCGGCTGGATCACCAGGTTGATCTTCTCCTGCTCGAAGAACCCCATGTACTTGGCGGCGATCTCGCCGATCTGGTTGTTGCCGGCCAGCCAGCCGAGCTGGAGGTTCACGGTCTGGGTCTTGGCCTGCGCGAAGCCACCCGAGGGCAGCAGGCCCGCGGCCGCGAAGCCGGTGGCGGCCGCACCGGTAAGCAATTTCCGACGGTTGACGCTGATATGGCGCATTATTTCGTCTCCCTTTCCCCTGTTGCGAACGCTATTGACTGGGGGTGCTCTAGAAAAGAACATTAATTCGCGCGGCATGATGCCATTTCGGCATCGCTCGCGCCGAGTTCGGCGAAAGGCCAAAACACCATGCACGCCGCAGTTTTACGCTATTTCGACCACGTCGCCCGCCACGGTTCGATCCGCAAGGCCGCCGATGCCCTGGCGGTCGCCTCCTCGGCCGTGAACCGGCAGATCCTGCGCCTGGAGGAGGAGATGGGCGTCACTTTGTTCGAGCGCGGCCGGGCGGGCGTCCGGCCGACACCGGCCGGTGAGTTGCTGCTGCGCCACGTGCGCGAGACGCAGAACGAATATCAGCGCACCCGCGCCGAGATCGCGAGCTTGGGCGGCACCGTGTCGGGCGATGTCCGCATCATCTCGCTCGAATCGCTTCTGGTGCGCTTCCTGCCGCAGGTCGTCGAGGAGATGTCGGCCAAGCATCCTCGGGTCACCTTCACCGTGCTGTCGGTTCATCCGAGCGAGATCGGCGAGGCCATGCGCTCGGGCGACAACGATTTTGGCGTGCTGTTCGTCGACAACCGCCACCGCGGCGTCGACGTGCTGGCCGAGTTCCCGACGGCGGTCGGCGCGCTGATGCGGCCCGACCATCCGCTCGCCAAGCGCAAGGGCCTGACCTTGACCGAATGCGTCGGCTATCCGGTGATGATGCTGCAGGACCGCTGGCTGCTCGATGCCATCATGGCGACCGAGTTTGCCGATTCAGGCGCGCGGCTGAGCCCGCGCATCGTGTCCAATTCGATCGAGTTCATGCGCCAGACCATCAAGTCGGGCCTCGGCATCGGCTTCTTCACGCCCGTCGGCTTTTTCGACGAGATCCGCCGCGGCGAGCTCGTTCACGTGCCGCTGGTCGAGCCCGGCCTGGCGCAGAGCCGCATCGGCATCCTAGTGCCGCGCTTCCGCCGCCTGTCGCCGCCCGCGCGCCTAATGGTCGATCACATCGGCGCGCGGCTGCGCGAGTTCGGCGACCTCCTCTCCGTCCCTACTTCATCGCGTCGTAGACGGCGTGCGTCCAGGCGCCTTCCGGCTTCTTTGTGATGACGGGTTCGGAGCCGCCCGCCAGCAGGGTCGCGACGGTGTGCTCATAGTCCTTCGGATCGAGCCCGCCGTTTCCTGAATCGAGCAGCTTGGCGATCTCGCCCATCATGCGCTTCTGATGCTTCTCGGTCTGCGCACCGGTCGTGTCGGCTGCGAGGACGATCTTGGTCGCCTCGTCGACATGCTTGCCGGCATATTCCCAGCCCTTCATCGAGGCCTTCACGAACTTCGCCATGCGCGCGACGAACGCCGGATCCTTGAGCTTGGGCTCCATGACGTAGAGGCCATCCTCGAGGGTGGCCACGCCCTGATCGGTGTAGTTGAAGACCACGAGCTGGGAGGGCTTGAAGCCAGCGTCGATGACCTGCCAGTACTCGTTGTAGGTCATGGTCGAGACGCAGTCGGCCTGTTTCTGCACCAGCGGATCGACGTTGAAGCCCTGCTTCAGGACCTTCACGCCGCCCGGCGAGCCGTCGGTCTTGAGCCCGAGCTTCGACATCCATGACAGGAACGGATATTCGTTGCCGCCGAACCAGACGCCGATCGTGTGGCTCTTGAGGTCGGCCGGAGTCTTGATGCCGGTCTCGGCGCGGCAAGTGAGCTCGAGGCCGGAGCGCTTGAACGGCTGGGCGATGTTGACCAGAGGCACGCCCTTCTCGCGCGATGCCAGCGCCGACGGCATCCAGTCGATGACCACGTCGGCGCCGCCGCCGGCGATGACCTGCGGCGGCGCCACGTCCGGGCCGCCCGGGTTGATCGTGACGTCGAGGCCGGCCTCGCTGTAGAAGCCCTTGGCCTTGGCGACGTAATAGCCGGCAAATTGCGCTTGCGTCACCCACTTCAGCTGCAGGGTGACCTTGTCGGCGGCCTGCGCCGCGCCCGCGGCCGCGAGGCCGAGCGCCGCACCCAGCACGATTCCCAGTTTAGCTTTCATGCCTCTCTCCCTCGCCAGTGAACCTCAATCCCGGTAGGACGGATGCCAGAACGTCGCCGCCCGCTCGGCCAACGCAATGAGCCCATAGAACGCCATGCCCGCCACGGCGGCCAGGGTGATCTCGGCCCACACCATGTCGAGCGACATGCGCGCGATCTCGATGGAAATGCGGAAGCCGATGCCACGCGTGGGCGTGCCGAAGAACTCCGCGACGATTGCACCGATCAGCGCCAGAGTCGAATTGATCTTGAGCGCATTGAAGATGAACGGCAGCGCCGCCGGCAGATGCAAACGGCCCAGAGCTTGCATATAGCTCGAGCCATAGGAGCGCATCAGGTCGCGCTCGATGGCCCCTGCCGCGGCGAGGCCCGCCAGCACGTTCACCAGCATGGGAAAGAACGTGATGACAGCCACGACGGCGGCCTTCGACGGCCAGTCGAAGCCGAACCACATCACCATGATCGGTGCGATGCCGACAATCGGCAGCGCCGACACGAGGTTGCCGAGCGGCAGCAGACCGCGCTCGAGGAACGAGAAGCGATGGGCGAGCACGGCGACGGCGATACCGGCGCCGCAACCGATGGCGTAGCCCACCAGCACGCCGCGCAGGATGGTCTGGACGAAATCCTCGCCGAGCACCGGCAGCGATGCCGCGAGTCGTACCAGGATGGCGCTCGGCGCCGGCATCAGCACGGAAGGCACACCAAAGCCGCGAACCGCCACTTCCCAAAGATAGAAGACGAACAGGCCGAAGATCGCCGGCAACAGCCAATCGACGAAGCGGCCCTGCAAGTGCGACAGCCGAGTGACGCAAAGAGCGGCGGCGAGCCAGGTGCCAAGAACGATCAACCAGTAACCGAGTGCCGCATGGCTGTGGATGTCGCGCGCGCCGAGCAGGCCCAGCGTCTCGCCGCAACCTATCACCACACCCACAAGCCCGAACGGCACGGCAACAAATGGCGTTGCCCAACCGGCGAGGACGAACAGCATGGCCGCAAGGACCGTGCCGGCAATGTCGTGCCAGTCGGACCACAGGTAAATCGCTGCCTCGTTCGACAGCGGAAAGACGAAGGCCGCGAGAACCAGCAGCGCCGCCATCACGCCTGCCGTCTTCACGGCTGCACGCCCATGGAACGCGCCACGAGGCGCTCGAGGAGCCCGGTCAGGCCGACCAGCACCGACGCCATCAGCGAGGCCACCAGCAGTGCCGCCCAGATCTGGATGGTCTGGCCGTAGTACGAACCGGCCAGCAGGCGCGCGCCGATGCCCGCCTGTACGCCGGTCGGTAGTTCGCCGACGATGGCGCCGACCAGCGAGATGGTGATCGCGACCTTGAGGCTCGCGAACAGGAACGGCACCGAGGATGGCCAGCGCAGCTTGAAGAAGACGTCGGCGGTATTAGCCGACCAGGTGTGCATCAGGTCGCGCTGGATCGGATCGGGCGAGCTGAGGCCCTTCACCATGCCGATCGTCACCGGAAAGAAGCAGAGATAGGCCGAGATCAGGGATTTCGGCAGCAGGCCGCGAATGCCGATCGAGCCCAGAACGACGATCACAATCGGCGCCACAGCGAGGATCGGCACCATCTGCGAGCAGATCACCCACGGCATCAGGCTCTTTTCCAGCGAGCGCAGATGCACGATCAGCACTGCGAGCACGATGCCGAGCAGGCTACCCAGCAGGAAGCCGACGACAGTGGCGGACAGCGTGACGCCGGCGTGGAACACCAGGCTGCGCGGCGAATCGGGCGGGTAGCCAAAGACGGAATCGACGAAGCCTTCGACGACCTGGTGCGGCGCCGGCAGCACCGGACGCTCCGCGCTCATCGTACCGGCGAGGACATCGGAGAACGTGTACTTGACCTCCTCACGCGCGAAGGCGCCGCGCACCTGCGCCGCATTCATGAAATAGGCCGCGACGTACCAGACGACGATAAGCGCGCCGACGATGGTCGCCACCGGCAAAGCGCGCTCTTTCAGCCATTTACGCATGGTCGAATTGACCGGACTGCGAGCCAGTGCGTAGACCTATGCGCACGCGATGGGCGATCGCCAGGAACTCCGGCGTATCGCGGATATCGAGGCCGCGCTCGCGCGGAAAGTCGCAATCGATCACATCGACAATGCGGCCAGGCCGGGGCGACATCACGACGATACGCGTCGACAGGAACACCGCCTCGGGAATCGAGTGGGTGACGAAGATCACGGTCTTTCCGGTCTTGGCCCACAGCTCCAGGAGCTGTTCGTTCAGCCGGTCGCGCACGATCTCGTCCAGCGCGCCGAACGGCTCGTCCATCAGAAGGAGCGCCGGATCGAACGACAGGGCGCGGGCGATGGACGCACGCTGCTGCATGCCGCCGGACAGCTGCCAGGGAAAGCGCCGCTCGAAGCCGCCCAGATTGACCAGTTCCAGATAGCGCTTGGCGCGCGCCTTCCGCTCCTCCGCCGGGACGCCCATGATCTCGAGTGGCAACATCACGTTGCGCTCGACCGTGCGCCAGGGATAGAGCGCCGGGGCCTGGAAGACGTAACCGTAAGCACGTTCGAGCCGCGCACGCTCGGCCGATACGCCGTTCACCGTGATCTCTCCGGCGGTCGGGCGCTCGAGGTCGGCGATCATGCGCAGCAGGGTGGTCTTGCCGCAGCCAGAGGGTCCGATCAGGGAGACGAACTCACCCCGCCGTACCTGCAGATCGACCTTGGCGAGAGCATTGACCTCACCATCGGCCGTCTTGAAGACGAGCGAGGCATCGCGGATATCGACGACGGTGTTGGCGGTTGTGGCTTTGGGAGTCACGCGTTGCCAGTGTAGGCAGGAAAAGAAATAATGATAAGCAGATCGTGAAACCGGCCCCTTTCAAATATCTCGCCGCTCGCAGCTTCGACGATGCGCTCGCCTTCAAGGCCCAGCATGGCGCCGACGCGCGCTTCCTGGCCGGCGGCCAGAGCCTGGTGCCGGTGCTCAATTTTCGACTGACTCAACCCGCGGTCCTGATCGACATCAACGACGTTGCCGGGGCGAGCGGCGTGACGCTTGCCGACAATGAGCTGCGCATCGGTGCGCTCACCCGCTATCGCACCCTGCAACGCGAGGCACTGATCGTGCGTCACTGTCCGCTGATCGCCGAGGCGCTGCCCCACATCGCCCATCCCCAGATCCGCAATCGCGGCACGATCGGCGGCAACCTCTGTCACGCCGATCCCGCATCCGAGCTGCCGGCGATCATGCTGGCGCTGGGCGCGCGCCTGCGACTGAGGTCGGCCGGCGGCGAACGCCTGCTCGACGCCCGGGATTTCTTCACCGGCGCGCTGTCGACGGCGCTGCACGATGACGAGATGCTGGCAGAACTGATCGTGCCGCTGGCGCCGCCGCGCACTGGTACGTCGTTCATGGAAGTGGCACGCCGGCGCGGCGACTTCGCCATGATGGGTGTCGCTGCCGTCGTGAGACTGGGCGAGGATGGAACCTGCCGCGATGCGCGTCTTGCCTTCTGCGGCGCGGGTGACCGGCCGGTACTGGCCGCCAAGGCTGCGGCCGGCTTGATCGGCGGCAAGATCGAACACACGGACATCGAGACGGCGGCCCGGTCGGCGATGCAGGAGGTCGAGCCGCACGGCAGCGTCCATGCCAGCGCCGATTACCAGCGCCATCTTGCCGGCGTCCTGACGAGGCGCGCGCTCAAGATGGCGCGTGGGCGCGCCCGATGAGCACGGACGTGCACGACATCGTGGTCACGGTAAACGGCCGCCGCTATGAGCGTCGCGTCGGGGCGCGGCTGTTGCTCAGCGATTTCATCCGTCACGAGCTGTTGCTCGCCGGCACGCACGTGGGCTGCGAGCACGGTGTTTGCGGCGCCTGTACGATTCTGTTCGATGGCGAGCCTATCCGCTCTTGCCTCATGTTCGCCGTCCAGGCCGACGGTCACGAGATAACGACGGTCGAGAGCCTCGCCGACGGCGAGAAGTTGCATCCGTTGCAGCAGGCGATGCACGAGTGCCACGGCCTGCAGTGCGGCTACTGCACGCCCGGCATCCTGATGACCATGAAGGCCTTCCTTGCCGAGCATCCGTCGCCGAGCGAGGCCGAGATCCGCGAGGCGCTGTCCGGCAATCTCTGTCGCTGCACCGGCTACCAGCATATCGTCGATGCGATGCTGCTGGCGGCCAAACGGATGGCGCGGCCATGACCACGCGCTATTTCGGCGCCCCGGTGAAGCGCAACGAGGACCGCCGCCTGCTGACCGGCAAGGCCCTGTTCATCGACGATGTCGAGCTGCCCGGCCTGCTGCACGCCGCCTTCCTGCGCAGCCAGATGGCGCATGCCCGCATCAAACGGCTCGATGTGGCGGCCGCGCGTAACCACCCGGGCGTGGTCGCGGTGTTCACAGCCGATGATCTCGGATCGTTCAACAAGCCGGGTCCGCTGGTCGTGTCGCCGCCGCCGATCAAGGAGCTGGTGTTCAACGCCCGCACCCAGACACCGCTCGCCAGGGACAAGGTTCGCCATGTCGGCGAAGCAGTCGCCGTGGTGATTGCCGAGAGCCGCTACATCGCCGAAGACGCGCTGGCCGATATCGAGTTGGAGCTCGAACCACTCCCCGCCGTAGTCGATCTCGAGAGGGCGATCGCGCCCGGTGCGTCCCTGGTCCACGCCGATGCGCCGTCCAACATCGCCTCGCGCGCGCGCCAGGCCAAGGGCGACTATGCCGCCGCGGCAGCCAAGGCGGCCCACATCGTCCGCCGACGCTTCCACTACGACCATGGCTGCTCCTCGCCGATCGAAACCCGCGGCGTGGTCTCGCAATGGGATGCGCGTGCCGGCCAACTCACCATCTGGGACACCACGCAGGCGCCGGTGTTCGTGCGCAACGGCCTGGCCGGCGTGTTCGGCCTCAGCGAGAGACAGGTGCGCGTGATCGCGCCGTTCGTCGGCGGCGGCTTCGGCCCAAAGATCATGATGTTCTATCCTGAGGAAGTGATCGTGCCGTGGGCGGCGATGAAGCTCGAACGGCCGGTCAAGTGGATCGAGGATCGGCTCGAGCATTTCTTCGCCACGACCCAGGAGCGCAGCCAGATCCACGACGCGGAGATCGCGCTCGACAAGGATGGCCGCATCCTGGGACTCAAGGACGAGTTCCTGTTCGACACCGGCGCCTACAATCCCTACGGCCTCACCGTGCCGATCAACAGCCAGTGCACGATGCTGGGGCCGTATGTCGTGCCGGCCTACGACAGCACTTTCACCTCGGTGTTCACCAACCTCACCATCGTCACGCCCTATCGCGGCGCGGGCCGTCAGCACGGCGTGTTCGTGGTCGAACGCCTGCTCGACATCGCCGCGCGCGATCTGGGGATCGACCGCGCCGAGATCCGCCGGCGCAATTTCATTCCGCCCGACGCCTTCCCCTTCAACAACGAGATCCTCTACCAGGATTACGCGCCGCTTGAGTACGACAGCGGCAACTATCAACCGGCGCTCGACAAGGCCTTGGCGGCGATCGGCTATCGCGAGTTCATCGACAAGGAGCAGCCGCGGCTGCGCGCCGAGGGCCGCCATGTCGGCATTGGTGTGGTCTGCTACGTCGAGGGCACCGGCATCGGCCCGTATGAGGGCGCGCGCGTACAGGTGCAGAACAATGGCAAGGTGAGCGTGGCAACCGGCGTCGGCACGCAAGGCCAGGGCCATTTCACCAGCTTCGCCCAGATCGTCGCCGACCAGGTCGGCGTCTCGCCCGCCGAGGTCGATATCGTGACCGGCGACACCGACCGGTTCCACTGGGGTGCCGGCACTTTTGCCAGCCGGGGCGCGGTGGTGGCCGGCAATGCCGTCAACGAGGCCGCCAAGTCGGTGCGGCACAAGATCCTGAAATTCGCCGGCGAGCATTTCGAGTGCTCCGAAGACGATCTGGTGATCGAGGACGGCAAGGTCTCGATCGCCGGAGCGCCGTCGCGCTCGATCACACTGGCCGAGCTTGCGGGCATGGCGAACCCGTTGCGCGGCGCGGTGCGGCCCGGCACCGAACCCGGTCTCGAGGCCACGCAGTATTTCGCGCCGGCGCGCGGCGCCACCGCGAGCGGCGTGCACGCCATGATCGTCGAGGTCGACCCCGAAACCCTGATGACCGCGATCAAGAAATACGTGGTCGTGCACGATTGCGGCACAGTCATCAATCCGCTGATCCTGGCCGGCCAGATCCAGGGCGGTGTGGCGCAGGGCATCGGCAACGCCTTCTACGAGAAGCTGGCGTTCGACGAGAACGGCCAGCTGCTCAGCGCCTCGCTTGCCGACTACCTGCTGCCGACCGCGCTCGAAGTGCCGCGCATCGAGCAGGAGCACGTCGTCACCAAGTCGCCGCTCAACCCGCTCGGCACCAAGGGCGCGGGCGAGGCCGGCGCCATTCCGGTCGGGCCGCTGTTCGCGCAGGCGATCGAGGACGCGCTCGACCTGCCGAGCAGGAAGATCGAGATCCTCGAGATTCCGCTCAATCCCAGCAAGGTCTGGGCAATCGCGAACGGCAAATGATCCTGGTCACCGGCGCGGGCGGCAAGACCGGCCGGGCCGTCAGCCAAGCATTGGCGGCGCACGGGCAGAAAGTGCGCGCCATGACGCGGTCCATGGCGTCGATGGCCGATCGAGAAGCCTTCGCCCGCGCAGCCGAAGGTGCGCGTGCGATCTATCACATCTGTCCGAACGTCAGTCCCGACGAAGTGTTGTTCGGCAAGAATGCAATCGCCGCGGCGCGCACCGCCGGCATCAAGCGCTTCGTCTATCACTCCGTCCTGCACCCGCAGATCGAGGACATGCCGCATCACTGGAACAAGATGCGCGTCGAGGAGCTGTTGTTCGCCTCCGGACTCGACGTCACGATCCTGCAGCCCACCGCCTACATGCAGAACTTGTTGGCCAACTGGCCAGCCATCGGGTCCGGAGTGCATCGCACGCCCTATCCCGCCGCCACGCGCATCAGCCTGGTCGATCTCGGCGATGTCGGGGAAGTTGCCGCCAAGGTGCTGACTGAGGACGGTCACGCAGGAGCAACCTATGAATTGGTCGGCACCCCGCCGCTCAGCCAGATCGAGGTCGCGGCGATCCTGAGCGACGCCCTCGCCCACCCGGTGCGCGTCGAAGCCGAAACCATCGAGGCGTGGCGCTCGCGAAGCGGGCTCCGCGGGCCGCAAGCGGAGACGCTGATCAAGATGTTCCGCTACTACGAGCGGCACGGCCTCACCGGCAGTCCCAACACCCTGCGCTGGCTGCTCGGCCGCGAACCCACGAGCCTCGCGGCCTTCGCCCGAGCCGCTCAGGCCTGAGGCGGCCGGCCGATCGGATTGGCGCGCTGCACCAGCTTGGCGACGCCCAGGATGCGCGGCTCCTCGAAGCGCGGCGCCACGATCTGCAGGCCGACCGGCAGCCCTGCCCGGGTCTTGCCGGCGGGCACGCTGGCGGCCGGCAGGCTGACCAGGGTGACCAGGAACGACTGTGCCAGCCAATCGATGTAGTTCTCCAGCCGGCGGCCGTTGATCTCGTCGGGGAAGTTCTTCTCGACCGGGAACGGCAGCACGGCTGCAGTCGGGGTCAGCAGTACGTCATACTTCTCGAACAACGCGACGAAGCGCGCGAAAACGGCTGCGCGCTTCTGTTCCGCCGCCGCGAGATCGAGCGCCGTCACCTTCAATCCCGCCTTAACGTTGCCCTGCAGGTTGGCGCCGAACTCCTCCAGCCGCGCGAGTTCGGGATAGCGCTGGCCGACCATCCACGCGCCCCGCCAGGCCATGAAAGGTTCGCGTCCGTCATAGACGTTGAACTCGATCTCATCGACCGAGGCCCCCGCGGCCCGCAAACCGAGCGCGGCGCGCCGGCATTCGGCGGCGATCTCGCCATCGACGCCGATTCCGGCGATGTCGGGGGCATAAGCCGCGCGCAGACCCTTGGCATCGTTGGTCGCCTCGACCGCCGCCAGCGCGCTCTTCCATGGCGGAGCAACGGAGATGGGAGAAATGCGGCTGAAGCCCACCATGGCGTCGAGCAGCAACGCCGCATCCTCGGCGGTTCGCGCCAGCGGACCGTGGACTTGTCCCGGATCCCAAGCGAGCGCCATCGGATGATTGGGCGTGAGGCCGGGCGTCGGCCGGATCCCGACCAGGCCGCAGAACGCCGCCGGTACGCGCACCGAGCCGCCGAAATCCGTGCCGTGCGCCAGCGGCACCATGCCGGTCGCCACCGCGACGGCGGAGCCGCCGGACGAGCCTGCCGGACTGAGCGCTGGGTTCCACGGATTGCGCGTGACGCCGAACAGCTCGTTCACCGTATGGGCGCCAGTGGCGAATTCGGGCGTGTTGGTCTTCCCAAGCACGATCGCACCCTCGGCTTTCAACCGGCGAACGATCTCGGCGTCTTCTTTCGGAACGTTGTCCTTGTAGAGCGGCGAACCGTAGGTCGTGCGGATGCCCGCCGTCTCGGTCACGTCCTTGACGACGATCGGCAGGCCCGCCAACGGCGTGTCGAGCTTCGCGTGGCGGGCGGCCGACCGCGCTTGTTCGGCGGCCAGCGTGACGATGGCATTGAGCTTCGGATTCAGCCGCTCGATCGTCCCGAGATGCGCATCGAGCACTTCGAGCGCGCTCGTCTTCTTCGACCTGATGAGACTTACAAGTTCACAGGCCGATAGCCGTGTCAGCTCTGGGTCCATCTGGGTTTGTGCTCGCCGCGCAGGAACTTCTCATGGCCCTCGCCGCGGTCGATCATCGGCAGCGGCCCTTTGCGCTCCGCCCGCTTGGCCGTCCGCAGCTTCGCCGTGGCCGGCTCATCGACCTTTTCATCGACGACAACAACACCGTAATCGTTGCGCGCGCTGTCGATCGACACGCGGCCCTCGATCACGTCCTTGAGCACGCGCTCGGGTTCGCGCTCGAGCGGATCGCCCCAGCCGCCGCCGCCCGTGGTGACGACGCGCACGACCTGACCGGCCAACACCGGCTCGCCGTCGACCAGGCCACCGAGATCGCGCGGGCTTCCCTCGACATCGACGGTGACGCAGAACGGCTGGCCGGCCTTGCCGCCGTTGACGCCGTAGCAGCCGAGCCGTACGCGATCCGCAGTGACGATGGTCCTGCAGTCGACCAGCGCGCGGTAATGCTTCTCGTAGCCCATGCCGCCGCGGCGCAGGCCGGCGCCGCCCGAATCGGTCTTGAGCGCCAGCTTCTCGACGATCAGCGGAAAGCGTGTTTCGGTGAATTCGGCGGGCTGGTTGCGCGAGTCGGGCACGATATGGATGGCATCGTTGCCATCGGCGTAATAGCGGCCGCCTGAGCCGCCGCCCAGCACCTCGCGCGACAGGAACGGCTTGCCGTTCTGGTCCTCGCCGTAGAAGCCGGTGTAGCGGATCGTCTCCTGATCGGCCGGCATGCGGCCATCGACCGCCTGCGCCACCACGCCGGCCAGCAGGCCGAGGCAGCGCAACAGCACGAAGGAGCGCGCGTTGGTGGCGGCCGGCCATTCCGGCGTGATCAAGGTGCCCTTGGGTGGGAAGACGATGTCGAAGACCTCGCATACGCCTTCGTTGACGTGGATTTCGGCGGCGCGCTCGGGCGTGTCGGCAAGGTTGCGCAGGATGGGCGCGATCCATTTGATCAGGAAGGCGCCATCGGCATAGTCGGCCGGCCAGTTGATCGGCCCGCTTGATTGCGGATCGGTGCCGGTGAAGTCGAGCGTGATGCGGCCGCCCTTCTTGATCATCTTGAGCGCCAGCTTGTGCAGCTTGGGATCGGTGACGCCGTCATGCTCGACGTAGTCTTCCCAGGAATATTCGCCATCGGCGATCTTGGCCAACAGTTCGTCGGCATAGATGTCGCGGCACTTGTCGAGGATCGCCTGGAAGCAGGCCTCGACCTGTTCCTTGCCGAAGCGCTCGAACAGACCGGCCATGCGGCGCGCGCCCATGATGCAGGCCTGCACCTCGCTGTCGAGATCGGCCGCCAGCATCTCAGGCACGCGCGTGTTGCGCTTGATCACGGTGAACAGCGCCTCGTTGCGCACGCCCTCGCTGTAGAGCTTGACCGGCGGGATCGCGAGGCCCTCCTCGAACACCGTCACCGCCGTGCCCGGCATCGAGCCCGGCACTCGGCCGCCGATATCGTCGTGGTGACCGAAGGCCTGGATGTAGCCCACGATCTCGCCGTCGTGGAACACTGGCACGGTCGAGCACAGATCCGGCAGATGGCCGATGCTGCCTTCGGTGAGATAGGTGTCGTTCATCAGGAAGACGTCGCCCGGCCGCATCGTCTCCGGCGGAAAGTCGCGCACGACCGCGTTGGGCATCGCCGAATAGGAGCGGCCGGTGAGCTTGCGGCAATAGCGGTCGAAAAGGCCGACGCGATAGTCGTGCGCCTCGCGGATCATCGGCGAGCGCGCCGTTCGCTCGATGGCGTGCTCGATCTCGGCCTCGATCGAATTCAGCGTGCCTTCGACGATCTGCAGGATGATCGGATCGTAGGTCTTGCGCGCCGTCGCCGGCGCCTTCGGCCAGGGCCGAACGGACGACTGGGTCGAGCTCATCGGACGACCTCCAGATGCTTGTTCGGCCGGACGATCATGATGCCATAGGGATCGACATCGATGTGCTGGCCGGGAAAAGCCACGGTGGTCGAGCCGAACTCCTCGACGACGGCCGGACCGTTGACGCGGAAGCCCGGCACCAGCGAGGCACGGTCATAAACCGCCGTGTCCTGGAAGCCATTGCCGAAATAGACCGGCCGCACTGCCTTGCGCGCCGGCGTTGCGTCGCGCGCGGCAAGCTTGGGCACCGCGGGCCGTTCGACCAGCCCGAAGCCCGAGACGCAGAGATTGACGATCTCGATCTGCTGCTGACCGGCATAGTCGTAGCCGAAGGTGCGCCGG
>DASRFX010000043.1:0-86176 GCA_035651335.1 Reyranella sp.
GGCGGCGCCTTCGGCACCTACTTCTGGCACGACCCGCGCGAGCACATGTATGTCGTGTTCATGATGCAGTCGATGAGCGCGCGCCTGCAGTACCGCTATCTGATGCGCGACCTCGTCTATCAGGCGCTGATCGGCAACTGATGCGGCAAGGAGTGCCGACGCTCGCCGTCTTCACCAAGAACCGTTTCAATCCGGCCTATGAGGCGGCGCGGCTCGCGGCCGACATGGTCGCCCGTGAGGCAGGCGCCCGAACCCTGCATTTCGTGCCCGAGAAGGCCGACAACATCGAGCAGCAGAAGGCGCTGGTCGGTGAGGCGTTGAAGCTCAGGCCCGATGCCGTGGTCTTCGTGCCGGTCGACGACGTCGCCATGGTTCCGGACCTCGCCAGGTTCGCGGCCGCCGGCGTTCCCGTGGTCACCTGCATCAACCGGATCGAGGGCACAGTCGTGAGCCATGTCGGCTCGGACGACGTGCAGGTCGGCCGCATCTCGGCCCGCGCCCTGTTCGAAGGGTTGGGCGGCCAGGGCACGGTGGTGCAGATCGACGGGCCGATGGCCGCCCCGACCTGCCGCGACCGCGCGCAGGGCGTGCGGCAAACCCTGTCCGAATTCCCGCGCATCCAACTGATGGGCGTCGATTGCGGCATGAACCTCCGGCCTGAGGGCCGGCAGGCGATGGAACGGCTGCTGGCACGGCACGCGGAGATCGACGGCGTATGGTGCGCCAACGATGTGATGGCCTACGGCGCGCTCGAGGCGCTCGAGGCGGCCCGCCGCCGGGCCAAGGTCGTCGGCGTCAACGGTCTCAGCGAGGCGATCGACAATGTCGAGAAGGGCCGCATGCTGGCGACGGTCGATTTCAGCGCCTTCAAGATTGCGCGGTTCGCGGCCGAAGCGGCCGTCCGCCACCTGCGCGGCGAAAGGGTGCCGCGCGAGATCATGGTGCCGACGGTTCTGATCGACCGATCCAACGTCGCACAGTGGAAGCTGCCGATGGAGCGGCGGCCCTGCCCCTCGTGGAAGGAACTTGTCGGTTAACTAATTGGCGGAAACGCTGCCGTCCGGGCCGACGCTCACCGTGATCTCGGTCGTGCCGCGCAATGCGCGGGCCGTCCATCGGCCGTCGGGTCCGGGCGCCAGATCGCGCACACCCTTGTAGCCGTCGGCTTCGATCGCCGCCTTGGCCGCGGCCGGACCGCTCTGATCCTGGTCAATGCCCTGGCCGGCGCTGTCAGGCGCCGCCGGCTCGGCCATGGCCTGATTGATGATGTCCGAGATGCTGGGGCCGCTTTCTTCCTCAGGCACCGCCACGGCGGCATGCTTGAAGCTCCAGGCAAGCGGCACAGGAGCCCCTTTTGCCTGAAAACGGTCGATTGGCGGCCGCGATGGAGCGGGCTTGGCCTTTGAAGTCGGGGGCTGCGGGATCGCGTCGGGTTCGGGGACGAACTTGGCGGCGCTGGCCGCCGACGCGGCGACCACGACAAGGAGGACGAAGGAATAGAGGGCGCGCATCCCGGCTGCCGATGGGTTGAACCATCGGACAACGCCGGGACCGGCCGGCCGTTCCCGGCCGTCAGCTCTTCAGGCGCATCTTGCCCAGAAAGTCGCGCTTGCCGACCGGCACGCCCTTGTGGCGCAGGATGTCGTAGGCGGTCGTGGCGTGGAAATAGAAGTTGGGCATGGAGAAGGTCTGCAGGAAGCCCTCGGCGGTGAAGGTCATCTTGATGTCGCGCACCGAAAAGAGGACGTCCTTGCCCTGGCAGGCATTCACGTCATCGGGCTTGACCTGTTGCAGGGCCTCGCGCGCCTCCGCCACGAGCTTCTGCAGGCCCGCATAGTCGAGCGTGGGTGCCGGTCCGCCCGGCGAGAATGCACCGGCCTTGACGCCGCGCAGCGCGCCGATCGAATGGTTCGCCACCGAGCGGATCTGGAAGGCGAACGGCAACATGTCCGGTGCGAGCTTTTCGTCGAGCACGGAATTCGGGTCGACGCCCTTTTCCTTGAAGTGCCCGGCGCCTTTGGCGAGGAAGCCCTCGACGGCGCCAACCGTCTGCAGGAAGGCCGGCACGCACATGTCATAGAGTGAAAAAGCCATGGTTCTCCTCGGGTTGAAAGTCAGGCCGCGAGGGCCGGCTTGCCGGGCGCCTCGACGGCGCGCTTGAGCGCGGCACGCGCCAGCAGTCGAGTCGAATCGAGCGTCGGCAGCGGCGAGTTGGCATCGCTGATGATGAGCGGGATCTCTGTGCAACCCAGCACGACGGCGTCGCAGCCTTGCTGCTTCAGCCGGCCGATCACGTCCTGGAAGTAGGCCACCGATTTCGGGGCGAACGTGCTGCACACCAGCTCGTCCATGATGATGCGGTTGCATTCCTCGCGTTCGGCGGGCGACGGCCGCACATAGGTCAGGCCTCGCGCCGACAGCTTGTCCGGGTAGACCTCGCTTTCGACCAGCCATTTAGTGCCGGTGAGGCCGATTTTGCGGAAGCCGCGGGCGAGGGCCTCGGCCGCCACGACCTCGGCGATATGCAGCCACGGCAGCGGCGAGCGCGGCAGGACGAATGGAAGGGCCTGGTGAATGGTGTTGTCGGGGCAGATCAGGAAATCGGCGCCCAGGCGCTTAAGCTTCTCGGCCGAGGCGAGCATCAGCTCGGCAACGCCCGGCCAGTCGCCACGGTATATCCGCGCCATGTGGTCGGCGAGCGAGGGCGTGTGCATCGATACTTCAGGATGGGCATGCGCCACGCCCATCGCCGCCGCGCCCTCGACGCAGATCGTCCTGTAGCAAAGCGCGGCGCCTTCGGCGGAGCAGGCGACGATCCCGATATGCTGCGGCATGGCGGCAGCCTACAAGACCGCGGCAACCGCCTCAACGAGCCGTGATGGCGTTGCGCAGGCGGATGGGCGAGGCGATGCGGTTCAGGGTCTCGATGCCCTGGCCGGTGCCCAGCACGCGGATGGTGCCGAAGCCGAGAAGGCGGCCCCACAGGCTCTGGTCGACATTCACCGTCTCGACTTTGTCCATGTTCATCTCGACGGTGTGACGGCGAATGAAGCCCTTCTTGTAGATCACGCGGTGATTGGTGACGGCGAGCTCGACGATCGAGCGTTCGAACCAGGCGAGCAGGAAGGCAAGCACGCCCAACACGAAGATGACGCCGCCCAGGACCAGCGGGATGGGCGCGGCCCGCCGGCCGGTATCGGTGTCGGAAAAAATGAGCAGCACCAGGCCGACGACGAGCAGCAGAAGAGCCCGCATGAACACGACCCAGTGCGGCCGGCCGACCGCGATGACCGTTTCGCCGGGTTGCAGAACGGAAGTGACGTAGGCCATGTGCTCAGCAAACGCCGCCCCGTCGGCCGAGTTCCGCTCCCGCTCGAATGAGGGAAGCTCATTTCGCGGGGGCGGCAGGGCGCGCTAGTGTCACGGCCAAACCCCGTTCAGGAGACATCCATGATCGACCTGCATTACTGGCCGACGCCCAATGGCTTCAAGATTTCCATCATGCTGGAGGAGTGCGGGCTGCCCTACAAGATCGTGCCGGTGAATATCGGCACGGGCGAGCAGTTCAAGCCCGAGTTCCTGAAGATCAGCCCCAACAATCGCATGCCCGCGATCGTCGACCATGAGCCGCCGGGCGGCGGCGCGCCGGTCTCGGTGTTCGAATCGGGCGCCATCCTCCAGTATCTCGCCGAGAAGACCGGGAAGTTTCTGCCCAAGGACCTGCGCGGCAAGTACGAGGTGCTGCAGTGGGTGAACTGGCAGATGGGCGGATTGGGCCCCATGGCGGGCCAGGCCAATCACTTCAACGTCTACGCGCCGCAGTTCAACCCGCCGGAAGCGCTCAAGTACGGCCAGGACCGCTACAGCAACGAGGTCAATCGCCTGTTCGGCGTGCTCAACAAGCGGCTTGCGGACCGCGAGTTCGTGGCGGGCGCCATCTCGATCGCCGACTTCGCGATCTGGCCGTGGCTGGTCGGCTTCAAGAACTTCCGCCAGAACATGGACGATTTTCCGAACCTCAAGCGCTACTTCGAGAAATCGATGGGCGAGCGCCCGGCGGTGCAGAAGGGCAGGAAAGTCGGCGCCGAGCTGCGCCCGACGCCCGGCATCAATACCGAGGAGCAGCGCAAGATCCTGTTCGGGCAGACGGCGACGGTCGTGCGCTAATAGTAGCCTTCACGCCAGCCGCGGCGGACCAGGCCGTAGCGCACCAGTTCCACGGCCACCGAACTCTGCATCGCGATGGCCACGATGACCGTGCCGACGATCGCCAGCACGCTCAACAGAGGATCGTCGAAGATCGTGACGGCAAAGCTCAGGGCGAGGAAGGCGACGATGATGATCGCGCAGCTGATCCCCAGCATGGCCAGCGCCAGCAGGCGGAAGCCTTTGACGAACACGTAAACCGGTCCGGCGAGCGCTCCCCAGAAATAGGACCACCCGTCGAGAACCTGCGATTCCCCGCTTTCCGCGTGATCCAGATGATAAGTTCTCAGCATCGTCTAGCGCGCATTCCCCGTGGCGCTGACCTCGTCAGTCAACTTGTCGTTTCCACACCATTCGCCCCGGCAGCAATGTGCAGCCGGACGGAAAAAAGTCAACAGGGTGTTTGTGCGCCGCCAGTCAAAGTCGGTTGACTACTTGTTGAGTTCTGCCACCCGGCGAGCCAAACGCGCAACGCAGCGGCGCAGCCGCAAGGGCTTCACGACCTCGGCTTCGGCGCCGATGCGCAGGATATCGATTGCTGCCTGATCGATCGATTCGATCGGAATGGTCACGACCGTCCGCCCAGATCCGTACCGCCGTGCCGATTCCTTCGCCGCCTGCTGGACGGTGGCGCCCAGCGCTTCGAGCCGCATCATGCCTTTCGCCGTGAGCCGGAGCTCTGCCGTCCCGCGATAGAGGCCGACCTCGTAGGCCCGGGACGACGCGCTCCAGAAGCGGACGAGGTCGAAGTCCCGGGGCCGCTCGAAGCGTTCGCTGGTCAGCCTGAGGTCGAGGATGTTGGAAACGCGATAGGTTCGCGGCTGGTCGGTGACCTGGGCGACCAGGTACCAGGTGCCGGCCTTGAGCACGAGGCCGAGCGGCTTCAGCCGGCGCGAGACGATCTTTTCAATGCCGGCGCGGCGATAGCGGACGTCGATGCTGCTCTCGCTCCACACCGCTGAGGCGATGGCCGGCAGCAGGCGGGCCGATTCGGCGCTACGGAACCAGTCGACCGGATCGAGGTGGAAGCGCGACGCGATCTTGCGCGCATTGCCGCGCGTGCGTTCGGGCAGGGCTGCAGTGAGCTTGAGCTGCGCAGTGGCAAGCGCATCAGCGAGGCCGAGCTCGGCTGCCGGCCCCGGCAGGCCGGCAAGGAATAACGTCTCCGCTTCGGACTCCGTGAGGCCGGTCAGCTTGGTGCGGTAGCCGTCGAGCAGCTGGAAGCCGCCGCCCGGTCCGCGATCGGCATAGACAGGCACCTGAGCGGCGCTCAGCTGATCGATGTCGCGATATATGGTGCGCACCGAGACCTCGAACTCGGCGGCAAGTTGCTCGGCGGTGAGCCGGCCGCGATTCTGCAGGGTCAGCAGGATCGACATCAGCCGTGAAGCGCGCATTTCCCGAGGCTAATACCAAAACCTGACGGAAACTGACAGGTATAGAGAGGTAATGGAGCGGGCGAAGGAGACTGCCATGTTCAAGTCAGCCCTCAAGCCGCTCCTCAACCCCTGCAATCAGCCGAGCCGGGACTTCGACTTCCTCATGGGCATCTGGAAATGCCGGCACCGCTACCTGGTCGAGCGGTTGGCCGATTGCCACGACTGGATCGAGTTCGATGGCTGCTGCGCGGCGCGAAAGATCCTCGGTGGCTGGGGTAATAGCGACGAGAGCCAGATCAATCTGCCGGGCGATTCCTATCGCGGCATGAGCGTGCGCACGTGGGATCCGCGCAAAGGCCTGTGGACGATCCATTGGTTCGACAGCCGCTTTCCCGGCCGCCTCGCGCCGCCGGTGAAGGGTGCCTTCGAAAAGGGTATCGGCATCTTCCATGGCGAGGACGAGTTCAAAGGGCGGCCGATTCGCGTGCGCTACCTGTGGTCGCGCACCGGCGAAGATTCGGCGCGCTGGGAGCAGGCGTTCTCGCCCGACCGCTCCGGCAGCAGCTGGGAGACCAACTGGTACATGGATTTCACGAAGGTGTAACCGGGTGCGGCGGCAAAATGCGGCGTGGCGAGAACGGTTGAGCGCACTCGCCGCCACTTGACGCTGCGGAAGGTGACAACCACGTTGGCGGTGCCGGGGAATGCGGGAGGCATCGCCATGCAGTCGGAAGAACGCGATCTCATCACCGGATTGTTCGAAAGGCTTCGGCCTTATGATTCACAGCCGCGCGATCCGGAGGCCGAGCGACTGATCGCCGATCAGGTCGCGCGCCAACCTTCCATTCCCTATTTGCTGACGCAGACCGTGCTTGTGCAGGAGCACGCCTTGAAGGCAGCGCAGGCGCGCATCGCCGAGCTCGAGGCCAGGACGAATGGCGGCAGCGGCTTCCTGGGGTCGGCACCTAACATAGGTCCATGGGGCGCAAAGCCTGCGGCGCCTGCCCCGGCGCCACAACCGCTGCAGCCCCCAGCGGCATTCACGCAGGGCGGCGGCTTCTTCCGCTCGGCGCTCGCGACGGCGGCCGGCGTCGCCGGCGGCGCGCTGCTGTTCGAGGGTCTTCGCGACATGTTCGGCCATGGCTCGTGGGGCGCGGCCCAAGCGTCGCCGTTGATGCCGCCGGACAACCTGCCGGGCAATTTCTCCGACACCTCTCAGCAGCAATTCTCCTCTGCCGATCTGGCACAGGACGACGGTTCGGCCGACGACTACGATACGACCGCCGACGACGGTTCGATCGACGACGGCTCGGGCTTCGACGGCTCGAACGACATCTGATCGTCATCCAGAGGGGGAGAAATTGGCGGCGACAATCGAACTTCACACCTGGGGCACGCCCAACGGCCGCAAGGTCTCGATCATGCTCGAGGAATGCGGCTTGCCGTACAGCGTGCACAAGGTCGACATCTCCAAGGGCGAGCAGCACAGGCCCGAATTCCTGAAGATCAGCCCGAACAACCGCATCCCCGCGATCGTCGATCCCGACGGCCCGGGCGGAAAGCCGATCAGCGTGTTCGAATCAGGCGCGATCCTGATCTACCTTGCCGACAAGACCGGCAAGTTCCTGCCGAAGGAGCCGGTCGCCAAGTACAAGACGCTGGAATGGCTGATGTGGCAGATGGGCGGTGTCGGCCCGATGTTCGGTCAGGCGCATCACTTCCTGCGCGCGGCGCCAACCAAGATCGAATACGGCATCAAGCGCTATGTCGATGAAGCGAAACGGCTCTACGGCGTTCTCGACAAGCAGCTCGCCGGCAACGCCTATGCCGCCGGCGCCGACTACACGATTGCCGACATGGCGATCTTCCCATGGACGGCGCGGCACGAGTGGCACACGGTGAATCTTGCCGACTTCCCGAACGTCAAGCGCTGGTACGACACGGTCAATGCGCGGCCCGCGGTGACCAAGGGCATGGCGGTGCCCTATCTCAACTAGGCGTTCGGTTCGCGGAGACCTCACCCCGAGGAGCGCTCATAGAGCGCGTCTCGAAGGATGCTGTGCCATCGTGTGGTTGCCCATGCTTCGAGACGCCGGCTACGCCGGCTCCTCAGCATGAGGTGGTGGACTACGTCACTGCTGTTGCTGCTGCTGGGCGCATGCGCTCCGCAGCCCCCGCCGGCGTCGTCGTGCCCGGAAGGGCTGAAACCCGCATTGCAGGTCGATCTCTATTTCGGCCGCAACACGCCGAGGGGCGAGGTAACCGAGACCGAATGGGCCAAGTTCCTGGCCGACGAGGTGACGCCGCGCTTCCCCGACGGGCTGAGCGTGTTCGATGTGGCAGGTCAATATCGCGAGCCGCCGGGCCAGATCACGCGCGAGCGCACCAAGCTGCTGGTGGTCGTCGTGTTCGATGCGCCCGGACACGAACCTCAGATCAAGGCGGTCATGGACGCCTACGCCCGGCGCTTCGCCCAGCACAGCGTCTTCCGGGTCGAACACCCGGTATGCGCCGGGGCGTAGGGTCCGTCCTGTTGTGCTGCCGGCATCGGTGGTGTCTCAGAGCCGTGAGACTCGGGCCTAGCGCTCGGCCCATTTGACCATCTTGCCCATGAAGGCGTCGCAGGCATCCATCTGTGATTTGGCGACGAATTCGTTGGGTTGATGCGCCTGCGAGATGTCGCCGGGGCCGCAGATCACGGTCGGAATACCTTTGGCGCGGAAGATGCCGGCCTCGGTGCCGTACGGCACGGCGTAGGTGCGGTTGCCGCCCGTCCATTGCAGGGCGAGCTTGGCCGCTTCCTCATTCTCTTCGGGCTTGAGGCCAGGCACGAAGGAACGGCGCTTGATCGTTATGTTCGCCTCGGGGTGCTTGGCCTTCATCTTGGGCAGCAGCAGCTCGGCAACGTACTTCTCGGCGCGGCGCTGCACCTCCATGGCATCGCCATGGGGCAGGGTGCGGTAGCCCCAGTTGAGCGTGCACTCGCGCGCCAGGATGTTGCCGGCCGTGCCGCCGTTGATGATGCCGACATTGATCGTCGTGTGATTGGGCACGGTGTCGGTCTTCGCATCGCGCCGCTGCGCCAGCTCTTCCTGCAGCTCGTTCAGCCAATGGATGAACTCGCCGGCGAAATGGATGGCACTGACGCCGAGATGGGTCATCGACGAATGCGCCTCGAAGCCGGTGAAGATGGCGTTGAGCCCGCCGCCGGCATTCTGCGCATTGACCACGCCCATCATCGTCGGCTCGCCGACGATCACCGCCTGCGGACGTGGTACGCCCTCGATCAGCTTTTCGACCAGCGCCGGCGCGCCCAGGCAGCCGATCTCCTCGTCGTAGCTGAAGGCGAAGTGCAGTGGCACCTTCAGCCGGGCGCGCTGGAAGGTCGGGACGTTGGCAAGGCAGGCGGCAATGAAGCCCTTCATGTCGCAGGTGCCGCGACCGTAGAGATTGCCGTCCGGCTTGCCGGTCAACGTCCATGGATCCGTCGTCCACGGCTGGCCGTCGACCGGCACGACGTCGGTGTGGCCGGAGAGAACGATGCCGCCTTCCTTGTCCGGCCCAATGGTGGCGTAGAGGTTGGCCTTGGTGCCTTCGGCGTTGGGCACCAGCGTGCTCGGCACCTTATGCTCGTCGAGGTAGGACTGGATGTACTCGATCAGCTCGAGGTTGGAATTGCGCGAGGTCGTGTCGAAGGCGACCAGGCGCTTCAGCATTTCGATCGAGGATACGGTTTCACTGGGCATGCGACGGCGATCATAGGCGACGATTGTTGTGGCGTGCCAGATCGGTGTAGGTGTGGCGGGCATGCAGTTGCGGAACATCGCGCTGGGGTTGGGTTCGACCCTGTTGTCCGTGATCGCGGGAGTGTGGGTCGCCGGCTATCTGACGGTGCCCAATCCGCAGATGACCATCGACGGCGGGAACTTCCTGGCGTTCGACCGCGAGATCGGCCTCGTCGCGCGGCCCAGTCATCACGCCAGACGGAGCGAAGGCGCGACGCCCAATCGGCCGGCAATGACCTACGACATCTATACCGACGATCGCGGCGCCCGCGTCGATGGTCCGGAGCAGCAGCACAGCGCAGCCCATTCCGACATCGTGACGCTCGGCTGCTCGTTCACCTGGGGGCAGCCGATCGAGAGTCGCGATACCTATGCGTCGCGTCTTGCGCGCCGGCTCGGCGTATCCAATTCCAATCTCGCGCTCGCCGGCTACGCCACCACGCAGTCGCTCCTGCTGCTCAAGCGCAATCGCGATCTCAAACCCAGGCTGGTGATCTACGGCTTCATCTACGCCCATCTCGACCGGAACGTCGAGGCGTGCGGGCCGACCTACCATCCGTTCTGCATGGGCGTGGCCCACGTCGCCTGGGATGGCGAAGGCAAGCCCTACATCGCGCCGCCGCCCAGCGATGGCGCGCGTCGCGCCTACGATCATCTGATGGGCACCGGCTGGAATCCGGTCGCCTGGCTGATGCACGGCCTCGACGTGATCCGCGGCCGCATCGAATACGGCTGGTATCGCAGCCGGATACCGGACAAGACCTGGCGTGAGAAGGCGTTCGCCTACCTGTTGGAGGACCTTCAGCATACGGTGGCCGACATGGGGGCTGAGCTGCTGGTCGTGTTCATCCCCACCAACTACGAGGCGCCGCCGCCGGAACTGGGGCGCCATATCGGCAGCACCCGGCTGCTCGACATGACGCCCGTGTTCCTTCGGCACAAGGCGGCGGGCGGGTCGCCGCTCTACGTCGTCGACGACGGTCATCCCAACGCGCTGGCGCATGCGCTGATCGCCGACGAAATCGAGCGCTTTCTCGACCGCGAGAAACTTCTCTCAAGTCCTTGAGAAGGCGGGCGAAACAAGCTCGTCGTTTGACTCTCCGCCGGGCGGCCGGTAGAACCGCGGCGCATCCGCCGTGAATTGGGTCGCCGGGGTCTTAGCGGGCTGCGGAGAGGTGGCCGAGTGGCCGAAGGCGGCGGTTTGCTAAACCGTTATACGGGGATAACCCGTATCGTGGGTTCGAATCCCATCCTCTCCGCCATTCTCTTTTGCCGATCAGGCAGCGTATTCGATGGCGTGCGACTTCATCAGCGAGGTCAGCGCCGAGCGCAGCTCGTCGGGTACGAACGGCTTCGCGAGCAACGGCACATTCCGGAATTCGCTCGGAATAGCCGACGTATCGCTGCCGGTCAGGAACAGGAACGGCACCTGCCAGCGCCTGAGATGGGTGCAGATCGGGAAGCAGGACTGGCTCCCAAGATTGATATCGAGGATCGCACAGTCGATTCGCTGGGTCTTCAGAATCCGGGCAGCGGCATCGACGCGGGGCGCCGGGCCAACCGGTTCCATGCCGCACTCGCGCAGGAAGTCGCAGACATGTCCCGCAAGCAGGAAATTGTCTTCGAGCACGAGAACGCGGCACGGCGTAACGAAGTTGCCCGGATGGCGTTGCATTCAGACAAAACGCGACCGAGAGCGACTAGTTGCCTCCGTTGTGGCAAAAAAGTAACGGTTCCACCGACCCTACTTAGAGCGCCGCCTGACGGCGCTGGTTATGGCCGTTCGCGCGCCCGCTCACCAGATTCACAAGAACGGCCTCCAACTCATCGGGCACAAACGGTTTTTCGACGTGGCGGGTGGCACGGAACTCGTGCGGCACCATGGGAAGGGAGGCGTAGCCCGAGAGGAAGACGAACGGGATGTGCCGTTCGGCCAGCGCGGAACAGATCGGGAAGCACATCCGCCCATGCAAGTTGATGTCGAGGACTGCCGCGTCGATCGTCTCGTCCTGGGCTAGGAGCAGGCCGGCTTCGACCGTGCCTGCTGGCCCGACCGGTTCGAGCCCGCAGCTGCGAACGAAATCGCAGATCACTTCCGCCATCAAGAAATTGTCCTCCGCAACGAGTATGCGCGGAGGCGTCCTTGCGCCGTATCGGACCATGAGCGTTTTCCCATCCCTCAATAGTCGCACCCATATCGACATAACGCCGTCGGGACGACGTGTGACCAATCGGGGGCGGCCGCCGTTGCCGGCCCGGCGGCTTCCGGGCTAAAGCCTTGATCGACCTGTAATAAGAGGAAACGCGTGGAAAGGTTCGACTACGTCATTGTCGGCGCCGGTTCGGCCGGCAGCGTTCTGGCCAACCGGCTGAGCGAAGACGGCAAGTCCAGCGTCTGCGTGCTCGAGGCCGGCCCCAGGGATTGGCACCCGTTCATCCATATTCCCGCGGGCTTCATGTACACGCTGGTCAATCCGCGCGTGAATTGGCTGTACACGTCCGAACCGAGCGAATGGACGGGCGGCCGGCGCATCGCCGCCCCGCGCGGCAAGACGCTGGGCGGCTCGAGCTCGATCAACGGCCATATCTACAATCGCGGCCAGCGCCTCGATTTCGACGGCTGGGCGCAGCGCGGCAATCTCGGCTGGGGCTATCGCGACGTGCTGCCGTACTTCCGGCGCACCGAGAACCGCATCGCCAGCGAGGCGGGCTCGGCCGATCCGACGTTCCGCGGGAGCGACGGCAGTTTGCCGATCACCGATCTCGAATGGCGCGATCCGCTCTGTGAGGCGTTCATCGAGGGCGCGGTGCAGATGGGCATCCCGCGCAACAAGGACTACAACGGCACGCAGCAGGCGGGTGTGAGCTACGTGCAGCGCATCATCCGCAATGGCCGCCGCGTCAGTGCGGCGCGCGGCTACCTATACCCGGCGATGAAGCGGCCGAACCTCGACGTGCGCACGCATGCGCACGCGACCAACCTGATCCTCGAGGGCAAGCGCGCTGTGGGCGTGCGCTACCTCAAGGGCGGGCGCGGCGGCGCGCCCGTCGAGGTGCACGCCAGCAAGGAAGTGATCCTGTGCGGCGGCGCAGTGAACAGTCCGCAGCTCCTGCAGATCTCGGGCATCGGCCCGGCGTCGTTGCTGGGATCGCTCGGCATCACCGTGAGGCACGAGCTCGCAGGCGTCGGCGAGAATCTGCGCGACCACTACGCGCCGCGTTTCGTCGCGCGCGTGAAGGGAGCCGAGACGATCAACGAGAAGTCGAAGGGCCTGAAGCTGGTCGGCGAGATCGCGAAATATGCGCTGGGGCGTCCAAGCATCCTCGCCCTCAATCCGACCTTGATCTACGTGTTCTGGAAGTCCGACCCCAACATCGAGAACTACGACCTGCAGTTCACCTTCACGCCGGCGAGCTACAAGGAGGGCGTGCAGTCGACCCTCGACGATTTTCCCGGCATGACGATCGCGTCTTGGCAGCAGCGGCCCGACAGCATCGGTTACGTGCGGGCGAAGTCAGCCGATCCGTTCGCCGCTCCCGTCATCCAGCCCAATTATCTGATGGCGGAGAGCGATCGACGCGTATTGCTCGCCGGCATGAAGATCGCGCGCAAGCTCATCTCCTCGGAGCCTTTGCAGAAATATTATGATCGCGAGGAATTTCCCGGCGCGCAGGCGCAGAGCGACGACGATCTGATGGCCGCTGCCAAGGCGCGCGGCACGACGACGTTCCACCTGATGGGGACCTGCCGCATGGCGCCCGAGAGCGATCCGACGGCGGTCGTTGACGATCAGCTGCGGGTCCGCGGCATGGAGGCGTTGCGCGTGGTCGACGCCTCGATCATGCCGACCATGCCGTCGGCAAACCTCAATGCGTCGGTGCTGATGATCGCCGAGAAGGCGGCCGACATGATCCGCGGCCGCGCGCCGCTGGAGGCGGTCAAGCTGCCGGATTAGCGAAGCAGCTCGCTGGAGACGCCGAGCTTCATCATTTCGTCGGCGATGTCGGGATTGATCTTGCGCGCCAAGGCGAAGTCGGTTTCCGCGCCCGACATGTTTCCGACGGCCCGTCGGCCGACGCCGCGGCAGAACAGCAGCTCGGCCGTCGCCGGCGCCAGTCGCAGGGCCGCGTCGTAGTCGGCGATCGCCGTTTCGTAGCGGCCGAGCTTCAGATGGACGAGAGCGCGACGGTCGAGCGTCGTCGCATTGGCGGTCTCGAGGCTCAGCGAGCGGTTGCAATCGTCGAGCGCAGCGTCGAGCCGGCCGATCTTGGCGCGCGCGGCGCAGCGCTGGCTGAGCCATGCCGCCTCGTCCGGCTTCAGCGCGATGGCACGGTCGTAAGCCCTGATCGCGGGTTCGTACATCCGCATCGCCTCGAAGGTGAGGCCGCGGCTGAAGAAAGCCGGCGCATAGTCGGACCTGAGCTTAACCGACTGGTCGAAATCGGCGAAGGCCAGGTCGAACTCTTCCTTGGCCTTGTAGGCAAGGCCGCGGTTGTTCAGGGCCTCGAGATAGTCGGGTTGCAGCCGCAGCGCCTGGTTGAAGTCGACGATCGCAAGGTCGATCTCGTCCATCCGCCCGTGCGCCTTGCCGCGGTCGTTGTAGGCCACCGCCGACGTGGGGTTGACGCGCACCGCGCGGTCGTAGTCGGCGATGGCCAGTTCGTAGTCGTGCCGCAGCAGGCGCAGGAAAGCGCGGCTCATCAGGGTGTCGAAGTCTTCCTTGACCGCGAGTGCCGCCGTGAAGTCGGCGAGGGCGCGCTCGTAGGCGCCGAGCGTCGCGTAGACGCGGCCGCGATTGTAGAGCGCCGGCAGGTGGTCGGGCTTGAGGACGAGCGCGCGGGTATAGTCCTGCAGCGCGCGCTGGACCTCGCCCTTGTTGAACCAGGCGTTGCCGCGGCTGGAGTAGGGGAACGGATCGCGGGGAGCGAGCTTGATGGCGAGATCGTAGTCGGCGATCGCGCGGTCGTAATCCTTGAGCGCGGCGCGCACCGTGCCGCGGTTATGGATGGCGTCCTCGAAGGTTGGCTGTTGGCGGATGGCGAGGTCGTAGTCCTGCAGCGCGCGCGTGAGATCGCCCTTGGCCGACCGCAGGCCTGCCCGCGCCGACAGGGCTTCGGGGAAGATCGGCCGAAGCTCGACGGCGCGGTAGAGGTCGGCGATGGCGCGGTCGATCTCGCCAATGTTCCTGAACGCGAGGCTGCGATTGAGCAGGGCGACGGCGATGTCGGTCTTGGCCTCGCGATCGGCCGCGATCACCGCCGCGCAGCCGTGCAGCGACTGCTCGTCGGTGGCCTTGCCGTAGCACCACTTCTTCAGCTGCTCGTAAGTCTCGGCCCGCGCCGGTCCCGCCATCGCGATGATGGCGACCAGCACAACTCCCCAGAATCGCATCGGCCCCCGTCCCCGAGCCAATTTTGGCCCGGGGGTCGCCCGGGCGCAAGACGGCTCCCTCTGCCGTTACGAGTATTTGAGCGACACGCCCTGCATCTCCTCGACCACCCAGAGGGGGGCCTCGCCGCGGGCGACACGCTGGCAATTGTCGAAGCCGTTGCGCAACCGCGTAATATTGCTCTCCCAGGTCGGGCCGGCGAGGTGCGCGGTCAGCACCACGTTGCCAAGCTTGAGCAGGGGATTGTCGGGCGGCGTGGGCTCCTCGTCGAACACGTCGAGGCCGGCGCCGAACAGCCGGCCCTCGGAGAGCGCCGCCGTCAGCGCCTTCTCGTCGATCACCGGACCGCGCGAGGTGTTGACGATGATGGCCGATTTCTTCATCGCCGCGATCTCCTGCTTGCCCAGCATGCCGCGCGTGCTGTCGTTGAGCGGCACGTGCAGGGAGATGATGTCGGAGTTCCTGATGATCTCGGGCAGCAGGCGGAAGCGCACGCCGAGCGCGTCCTCCTGTTCTTCCTTGAGTCGGGCGATGTCGTAATAGGTGACCTGCATGCCGAAGGCCTGGGCCAGCCTGGCGACCTTCTTGCCGATGGTGCCGAGACCGATGATGCCCAGCACCTTGTCACGCACCTGGTGCACGGTGGGCGGCGCATTGCCGTGCCAGCGGCCGGCGGTGACGTTGGTGTGCTGGGTGATCAGCCGGCGCGACACGGCGAGCATCAGCAGCAGCGCATGCTCCGACACCGCGACCGAGTTGGCGCCGCCGTTGTTGCACATCGGGATGCGGTGCTTGATCGCGGCGGCGAGGTCGGCGCGGTCGTAACCTGCGCTCAATAGCTGGATCAGCCGCAGGTGCGGGGCGTCCTTGTAGAGCTGCTCGTTAACGTATTGCTGCACGAAGCCAACGAAGTAATGCGCGCCCGGCAGCGCCGCCTTCTGCTCCGGCGAATTGTGCAACGCCTTGACGATCTCGAAGCCCTTGGGGGCGAGGTCGTCGACCATCGAGATCGTGTCCTTGGGACCGACAACCAGAATACGTTCAACCATCTAGAAAGCCTCCGCAGCAGAGCGATGACCTGCGAGCAAGCCGGGCAGGCGGCCGGGTTCGGTGCGGCCCCAGCCGCACTCGGCAGAAAATCCGAAATCGGGCACGGCGCGGCGTGCCGCCGCGATGCGCGCCCTGTCGCCCACTGTATCGTCAAAATGCAGCAGGCCGAGATAGAGCTTCGTCTTGGGATCGTGCTTCCAGTTCCTAAGCGGCGCGTAGTAGGCGGCGTCGCTGCGTTCCTTGGGCACGGGGATATGAAAGAAGTCGATGCGCCGCCCGGTGGCCGCGGCAATGCCTTCCATCATCTCGACCAGGATGGCGGCATCCTTGGGCTGCACGAGATGCTCGTCGGCGGGCGAGCCGTAGCAGAGGTGGTAGCCCATCTCGACATCGCTGGGCACCGAATCGCCCAGGCGCGCCAACATGTCGAAGGTCTGTTTCTTGTAGTCGGCGGGACGATCCTTGAAATAGTTCTCGAAGGCCAGAACTTCCTGGCAGACGTCCCACTGGATGGCGAGATCGGCTGCCGGGATCGCCTTGACGATGTTGGCCAGCGCATCCAGCAGCGCACGTTCGTAGACCCGGAAGTAGGTCGGCCGCGCCGGACCGCTAACATAGAGGTATCCGCTGGAATGCGGCGTCGGCAGCGAGACCTGGAAGCGCACGTGCTTGGCAATGGTGCCGCTGTCGCGCATCTTCTTGAAGACTTCATATGATGCGGCGGCCGCTTCGTCGTAGCCTGTCTTGAACATGACCTTGTCGGGATCCACGCCAGGCTTGAAACGCACCTGCGGGATCTCGCGCACGACCTTGCCGTCCCATTGCACGAACGGGAAAGGCGGCACGGTCGGGTCGATCTCCATGGCGGGATGGGCGCGCAGCATCTGGCCCTGGAAATAGACCCAGCGCGAGCGTTCGCCGGTTTCGCCGTCGGGCATGCAGCGCAAATAGCGGCCAAGCTCTCTGCCGAGCGTGCGGAACACCTCCTCGCTGCTGGAAAGCGGGATGCTGCCGATCAGGTGCAGGCGCTCGCTCGCCTGCATCACTTCACTTTCTCGAGCTTCTGCAGCGAGCGCAGGTATTTCGGCACCGGCGTGCCGGGATGCGTGCCGGCCCAGTTGGTGTAGCTCACCTCGCCGACATAGATGCTGCCCTTGCTGTCGACGGCGAGTCCGTGCGGCGACAGGAACTTGCCCGGCTCCTGGCCGGGACCCGCTTCGCCGCCCAGCCGCTGGATGGTCCGGCCCTTGTGGTCGACGATGGTGAGGCGCGGGCCGATGTTGGTGTGGCGCGTGTTGACCGGCATGCCCGAGCCCAGCTCGCCGATGATGAATCTCGGTTTCTTGCCGCCGCAGCAATAGAGTGCGCAAGGCCGGTGCATGTTGTTCCACTGCGTCTCGTACTTGCCCTTGCCGTTGAACACCTGCACGCGGTGGTTCTCGCGATCGGCGACATAGACCCAGCCGTCCTCGTCGGTGACGATGTTGTGCACGATGTTGAACTGGCCCGGATCGGTGCCGGTGGTGCCCCAGCACATCAGGTGCTTGCCGTTGGGCGAGTATTTATGGACGACGCTGTTGCCGTAGCCGTCGGAGACGTAGATCTCGCCCTTGGGCGAGAGTGCCGTGTGCGTGCAGCGGTTGAACGGCTTGCCGCTCAGGAACGGCGCGGGCTTGCCCGGCACGCCGATGGTCATCAGCACCTTGCCGTCGGTCGTGACCTTGCGCACGGTGTGGTCGCCGTCGTCGGTGCAGTAGAGGACGTCGTCCTCGTCGATATCGATGCCGTGCGCCCGGCTGAACAGGCCTTCGCCCCACGAGCGCAGGAAATTGCCGTCGCGATCGAACACCATCATCGGATGTTCGCCGCGATTGAAGACGTAGACGCGATCCTTGCTATCGACCGCGACCGCGGCGACGTCCCGGAACTCCCAGCCGTCGGGCAGCTTGGCCCAGTTCTCGACGACGCGGTAACGGTGCTTGCCTTCTCCCAGGATCACGCTCATTGCATCACCGCCGCGGCGATCTTCTCCGCCGTCATCAAGGTGGGGAAGTTGGTGTTGGCGCAGGGCACGATGGGGAACACGGAGGCGTCGACGACGCGCAGGCCCTGCACGCCCTTCACGCGGCCTTGCGTGTCGGTCACGGCCATCGGATCGGCGGCGCGGCCCATGCGGCAGGTACAGGACGCGTGCCATACGCCGATCGTGTTCTTCTTCACGAACTCCTCGAGCGCCTCGTCGTCGTTCATCACCTGGTCGAACGTGAATCCTTCGACCACCAAGTTCTCGATCATGTACTTGCGCAACGCCTGCGGTCCGTCGAGAAACTGGGCGATCACCGCGGTCAGGATCTTGTTCTTGGTGTTGACCACGCCGATCTTGCGCACCTTGTCGGTGTAGGAGGCGGGGAAGGGCGTGTCGGCCACCGTCCGGACGACCGGCGTCATCTGCAGCGCCGCCATCTTCTTGAAGCCGTATTTCAGGCGATCGACGTCGCGGCGGTCCGACAGGAGATTGAATTCGACGACCGGCTCGGCACGCCAGTCGCGTGAGGCGAGCTTCACCTGTCCGGTCTCGGAATAGGTGCGGTTGATGAAGGTGAGCAGCGAGGCGATCTGCTCGCCGACCGAATGCCAGGCCGACTTGTTGACCACCGCGGTGAACATGTCGCCCCTGGGGATGCCGGGCAGGCCGGACGAGTAGCGGATGCCGAGCTGGATGTGGCGCCGCGTATGCTCGTTCATGCGATTGCCGCGCTTGATGAACGACGACAGCGAGATCGACGGATGGTCCATCAGCCGCTGGCCGACGCCTTCCAGCGCCGCCACGACCGGAATGCCCATTTCGTTGAGGTGGCCGACAGGGCCGATGCCGGCGCGCAGCAGATGCGCCGGCGAATGGATGGCGCCCGACGACAGGATAACTTCGTTGGCGCGGAATTCCTGTTCCTTACCTTTGACCGACGCGACCACGCCGACGCATCGCGTGCCTTCCATGATCAGCGACTTCACCTGCGTCTCGGTCGAGATGGTGAGGTTGGAGCGCTTGCGGGTCTCGGCATCGAGATAGCCCATCGCCGCCGACACGCGCTGCTCGGAGGCGTTGGAGTGCGTCACCGGGAAATAACCGTCGACGAACTCGCCGTTCTGGTCGGGCAGGAAGGTCATGCCGGCCTGTTTGCAAGCTTCGCTCACCGCTCTCGCATAGCCGGTCCAGTGCTCGACGGGGATGCGCCGCACCGGAATGCGGCCGTCCTTGCCGTGCCATTCATTCTGGATGTCGAGGTCGCGCTCGACCTTCTTGAAGAAGGGCAGGACATCATCCCAACCCCAGCCCTCGGCGCCGCGATTGACCCACTCGGCGAAGTCTGTCGGCGCGCCGCGGTTCGCCATCTGGCCGTTGATCGACGATCCGCCGCCCAGCACGCGCGCCTGCTCGTACTTGCGCAGCGGCGGCCGGTTTTCGTGCGGGTTGTTGTGCGAGACGACTTGCGTCGTGACCTTGAGCTCGGTCCAGTGGAAGCGCGGATCGAAGTAGGCCGTGCCCGAGTAGGAGTCGCGGATCTCCGGCGGCTCCTGGCCCGGCGGCGTGTCCTGGCCGGCCTCGCAGAGCAGCACCTTGTTGGCGCTTCTGGCCGAGAGCCGGTGGGCCATGACCGAGCCGGCGGAGCCGCCGCCGACGATGATGTAGTCGTACATGGTGGCCATTGTCTGGACGTTTCCTCTTTTTCCGCACCTTTAGCACGGATGGAGGCAAATGTGCGCAGCCCCGCTCTCGCTGCGGAACGGCGTCCATCGGTGCGGCCAGCATGGCGAGCGCAAACCCTATCGACAAAGCCGGTCAAGCAACTCCGGCACGGTGCCGAGGTCGCGCGAACAGAGCAGCCCGCTCCCGCCGGAGCGGGCTTTCTGCGTTGCTGGACAAGGGAAAGCCTGCAATCGTTGCCGCATGTCCCATCGGAGGAACGCATGCCGGACGCCAGCACCGCCAGCAAGGATGACATCGCCACGCCGGAACTGATGAAGGCGATTTCCGCTGCCTTCAACAGCCGCGACGTCGACCGCATCGCCTCGTTCTTCACCGAAGACGCCACCTTCTGGCTGGCGCGTGGGCCTGAGCCGGTCGGCCGCACGCTCAAAGGGCGCGAGATGATCCGCAAGACGCTCGCGGATCGCTTCAAGGTGATTCCCGACATGCGTTGGGACCACAAGGAGTACATCTTCGCCGGCAATCGCGCGATCTCGGTGTGGACGGTGAGGGGTAAGGGCAGCACCGGCGAGGACCTGAACTACCAGGGCTGCGACATCTACACGTTCCGCGGCGGCAAGATCTGCGCCAAAGACACTTACTGGAAGATCGTCGAGCACAAGGATCGGCTCTGACGTGGCAATGCGGTCGGTCCTGATCACGGTTGCTCTGCTGGCCGTCGCACGACTGGCTGGCGCACAGGAGGTGAGCGGCATCACCATCCTGAGCTACGGCATTTACAGGGCCGATCTTTCGCCGCCGAAGCAGAATCCAAGTGCGCAGCTTCCGCAATCCAATGCCAGAAACATCTGTCACGTGATGACGACATGGATCGTGCCGGCCGATGACGAACGTCTTTTTGGCGTTGCCTATCGCATCGAAGGCAGTCCACGAGGCAAGTTGGTCGAGATAAGGCGGACGGTCCGTTTCCCGGACCCGGCGGCACCCGCGGGGTCCTACGTGACGACGGAAGGAACGACCAAGCGTCCGATTGGCGCTTTGTCATATGGCGGGTGGGGCATCGACGAACATACGCGACCTGGTCCTTGGACGGTCGCGTTCTTCTATGGCGATCGCAGGCTTACCGAGTTGAATTTCACGGTAACGCGGGACAAGAGCTTCAAGGTCGTGCCCGATGAGAATTCGCAATGCTTCCTGGTGTCGGAGGTCGGGACGCACAACGCGCGTGTTGCAGGCCGCTGAAATGCGCGTGCTCGCCGTCGCGTTGCTCCTGTGCATTGCCTGGCCGGCGGCCGCGCAGGATATCGGCATCACCATCATCGAGCATGGCATCTACACCGCCGAGACCGTCCGCACCGAGCGGCTGCCGAGCGGTTTCAACACCAACGTCGTGCAGAACATCTGCCACGTGGCGACGACCGAGGCGATTCCCATGAGGAGGGGCGTGCAGTTCGGCTTCCGTTACCGGCTCGATGGCGTTCCTGCGGGGGCGGTGGTCGAGCTCACACGCGTGACGCGCTTCCCCGTCGCGCTAAAACCGCCGGGCGGCCCGCAAGCCCTGTCGGTGACCCAGCATCAGGTGCAGATGAAAATCGGCGCCACTTCCTATATCGGCTATGGGTTCGACCACGACTGGGAACTGGTACGCGGCCCCTGGACGCTCGAATTGTGGCGGGCCAACCAGTTGCTGGCGCGGCAGCGCTTCGAGATCGGCGACGGCGAGCCGCCGGCGGAGCGGCCGCGCTCGAGCGAAAATTGCTTCCAGCTCTCGGTGTCGCTGCCGGGAGTCGCCAGGACAGGAGGAACGCCATGACACTCGATCTGCTGGTTCGCGGCGGCACGGTTGTCGACGGTTCAGGCAAGGCGCGTTTCCAGGCCGATGTCGGCATCAGGGATGGTTGCATCGCCGAGATCGGCAAGGTGACCACGCGGGCGGCGCGGACCATCGACGCGGCGGGCCTGATCGTCTCTCCAGGCTTCATCGACGGCCATACGCACATGGATGCCCAGGTGGCATGGGATCCGCTCGGCAGCTGCTCGTGCTGGCATGGCGTCACTTCCGTGGTGATGAGCAATTGCGGCTTTGCGCTCGCGCCGTGCAGGCCGTCGGATCGCGACTGGTATGCGCGCTGCCTGTCGGCGGTCGAGGACATCCCGACCGAGGCAATGGCGGCGGGCATCGACTGGACATGGGAGACGTTCCCCGAATATCTGCAGACCGTCGAGCGCCTGCCCAAGGCGATCAACTACGGCATGTATATCGGCCACTCGGCACTGCGCATGTATGTCATGGGCAAGCGGGCACTGTCGGAAAAGGCGACCGAGGACGACATGCGGCGCATGGCTGCCGCGGTGCAGGAGGCGCTCCGGGCCGGCGCCATGGGCTTCTCGAGCTCGCGCGCGTCGACCCACCTCACGCCCGACGACACGCCAGTGGCCAGTCGGCTCGCGGAGTGGGAGGAGATCGATCGCATCCTGGCGGCAATGGCCGAGCTCGATGCCGGCATCTTCCAGATCGGGCCCGACATCGCGAGCGGCGCCCGCCATCGCGCCTTCCTCGAGCGGCTGCGGCAGGTGGCATTGCAATCGAGGCGGCCGATCATGTTCGGCGTGCTCGCCACCAGGCAGGGCGAGGATCCCAATCCCTGGCACTATCAGACCCGGTATATCGACGACACGATCGCTGCCGGCGGTCGCATGTTCGGCCAGGGCACGACGCGCTCGATCAATGCCATCTTCTCGCTGAGATCCTATCTGCCGTTCGACGTGCTGCCGGCGTGGAAGCCGATCCGCGCGCTGCCGATGGACGAGCAGAAAAGGAGGCTTCGGGATCCAGAAGTGCGCCGCGCGCTGGTCGAGGCCGAAAGCCGGATGAAGCCGCGCGACAACACCTTCCAGGGCGGTGGGGCCGCGACCACCGATCCGCGCAAGCCCGACTATTCCAACCTCTTCGCCTTGAACGGCGTCGATTGGGACGATCCGACGGTCGACCAGCTTGCCAGGCAGCGCGGCCAGCACCCGGTCGAGGTGATGATCGACCTCTCGCTCGCCAACGAGAACCAGATCTATGTCCAGCCGCTGGTCAACGAAACGCCCGACGACGTGCTGGGCATCCTGAAGCATCCGCGCACCCTGGCGACGTTCTCGGACTCCGGTGCGCATGTCTGCCAGGAGATGGGCTCCTCGCTGCAGACCCATTTCCTGAGCTACTGGGTGCGCAAGCGCGGCGCCTTCACCCTGGAGGAGGCGATCAAGAAGCTGACGCACGACAACGCCGCCGCCTGGGAGATGACGGGACGCGGCGTCGTGCGCGAGGGCTACCATGCCGATCTCGTGCTGTTCGAAGAAGACCGCATCCGCCCGCAATTGCCGACGGTCGAGAAGGATCTTCCCGGCGGGGCGCGGCGTTTGGTTCAGAAGGCCGAAGGCATCCGCGCCACGATCGTGAACGGCGCGGTGGCTTTCGAAAATGGAGAAGCGACCGGCATGCACGCCGGAACCGTCCTCAAGGGAAAGCTCGCCTCATGAAAGGGTTCGCGATTCTTCTTCTTCTTGTGTCGTTGCCCGCAGCGGCACAGACCACGCCGCCGACGCGCAACCAGTCGACCGCCGCCGGACCGGCCGGCGTGCAATCGCGGCTGCAGAGCCAGGGCTATTCCGGCGTCCATGACCTGCATCGGCTGCCCGACGGAAGGTGGGTCGGAACGGCGACGCAGAACGGCGTGCAGCGCAACGTCACGGTCATGCCCGACAGCACGACCATCCGTCGCTAATTCCTAGAGCTCGCGTCGCACGATCGCCGCCCCCTCGGCCAACGCCTTCAGCTTTCCGAATGCCGTGGCGCGCGGCAGGTACTTCATGCCGCAATCCGGCGCCGGCAGGAGCTTGTCCGGCGGCAGGTGCTTCAGCCCGGCCCGGATGCGCTCGGCGATCTTTTGCGGCGTTTCGACAGCGGGATCGCTGAGGTCGATCACGCCCAGCATGACCTTCTTGGGCGCAAGATCTTTCAGCACGCCGAGATCGATCTTGGGCTGCGCCGATTCGATCGAGATCTGCTGGGCGATGGTGTCGGAGAGCTGCGGCAGGAAGGAATAGCCGGTCGGCTTCAGCCCGGTGACCACGGCGGCATAACCGAAGCAGAGATGCACGACCGTCGGTACGGTGATGCCCTGCAGCGCCCGGTTGATCACCTTCACCGCGTAGCGCTTGGCCTCCTCGGGATTGTTGCGCAGCCAGGGCTCGTCGAGCTGGATCACGTCGGCGCCGGCCTTGACGAGGTCATGCGCCTCCTCGTTCACCGCGGCGGCATAGTCCATGCACATCGCCTCGGCGTCCTTGTAGAACTCGTCCTTGACCTGCTGGCCCATGGTGAAGGGGCCGGGCAGGGTGATCTTCGCGGCTTTCCCGGTGTTGGCGCGCAGGAACTGCATGTCGCGCAGCTCCACGGGTCCGGTGCGGCGGATCTTGCCGACGACCCGCGGCACGACCGTCTTCTGGCCGCGGTTGTTGATCACCTCGCCGGGATGCTCGTCGTCGATGCCGTCGAGCGCGGTGGCGAAGCGGTTGGAGTAGCTTTCGCGCCGCATCTCGCCGTCGGTGATGATGTCGATGCCGGCCCGCTCCATGTCGCGGATGGCGAGCAGGGTCGCGTCGTCCTGCGCCTGCTCGAGGAAGGGCTCGGGCACGCGCCAGATCTCCCGGATGCGCGTGCGCGGCACGATCTTGCTCAGCATCTCGCGATTGATCAGCCAGTCGGGCTGCGGGTAGGAGCCGACGACGGTGGTTTGCAGCAGCATGTCGCTCATTTCATTGCGCCTTTATTCCTGCGGCCTTCACGAGTTGGGCGTTCTCCGCCAGTTCGCGCACGACCAGCTGGTCGAATTCCTTGGGCGTGGTCGGCGCCGGATCGCCGCCGATCTTGGCGAGCCTCTCCTTGACGGCGGGCAGGGCCAGGACGTCGACCAGCGCCTTGTTGAGCTTGTCGACCACGGCCGGCGGCGTGCCCGCGGGCGCCAGCAGGCCCGCCCAGTAGTCGTAGCCGCTGCCCTTGTAGCCTGCTTCCTCGGTGGTCGGTACGTCGGGCAGCACCGATGAGCGCTTGGGGCTGCCGTTCGCCAAGGCGATCACCCGCTTTTCATGGACCAGCGAGAGGGCCGAGACCACGGGCGAGAAGAAGTATTCGACGCGGCCGCCCATCACGTCGTTCAGCGCTTCCGGCGTGCCCTTGTACGGGACATGCAGGACGTCGATGCCGGCGGCGACCTTGAATTTCTCGCCGTTGATGTGGGTGGCGCTGCCGACGCCCGCCGAGCCGAAGGAGAGCTTGCCGGGATGAGCCTTCGCCTCGTTCACGAGATCGGCGACGGCCTTCCAGCCCCTGTCGGGCGAGACGACGAGGATATTGGGTTGGCGCGCCAGCAAGCTCACGCCCACCAGGTCCTTGGCCGCGTCGTAGCTCAGCTTGTTGTAGATCCACGGACTGACGGTGTGGCCCGACGAATTGACCAGCAGCGTGTAGCCGTCGGGCGCCGCCTTGGCGACCTGGGCGGCGGCGATCGTACCGCCTGCGCCGGGCTTGTTCTCGACGATCACCGGCTGGCCGAGCCGCTCCGACAGCTCGTTGGAGAGGGAGCGCGCGATGACGTCGGTCGCGCTGCCCGGCGTGAAGGCGACAATGATGTGGACCGGCCGTTCCGGCCAGGTTTCGGCCTGCGCCGCGCCGGCCAGCAGAAGACAGATCGCAATGATCAAGAGACGCAAATTTTCCTCCCCGTGTTCTTACGCAGCGCCAATGTGGCGGCTGATGCTGGGCACGTTCAAGCGCCCAAGGATTCGCTCGCCCGAATTTGCGAGCCGACGCCTGACGCCGTCGAGACCGGCGAACAGCAGCCGGCCGTCCTTCTTCCTGAACTCGCCGGCGACCAGCACGTCGCGTACTCGCGCACCGGAGCCTTGCATGACGACGGTGGCGACTGGATCGTGCACCGGCCACATTGCGAGTTCGCCCAATGACATCACCGTGATGTCGGCCTGCTTGCCCGCGCTGAGGCTGCCGATGCTTCCGTTCATGCCGAGCATCGAGGCGCCGCGCGTCGTGATCCACTCCAGCGCTTCGGCAGCCGGGACCGTCGACGTGGCGGGAATGCCGCCGTTCCTGCCGCGCTCGGCGGCGTTGTCGAGCGCGCGCTGCGAGGCGAGCGCCATGCGCGCGACCGTGAACATGTCGCCGCCGATCGCCGATTCGAGATCGACGCCGAGCGACGGTGGCGAACCCAGCGCGCGTAACCTGCCGGTGATGGGATGGCCGTGGCCCTGCGCCATCTCGTTCTCCGGCGTCACCGAGAAGGAGACGCCGAGCTCGACGAAGGCCTTGAGCTGGTCGTCGGTGAGGTTGTTGCCATGCACGACGTTGATGTGCGGCCCGACCAGCCCGCGCTGCATCAGCGCTTCCCAGCCGCCGGGTGTCTTGGCCTCGCCGCCGCCCTGATGCATCGAGGCGACCAGGCCGAGCTCCCGCGCCAGGGCGAAGTCGTGGGCGCTCACCTCGAGCGTCGAGTAGTGCGGACCGAGCACCGCCATGCCGAGCGTGACGAGCGGGCCCAAGTCGCTCTTCATCAGACGCTCGACTTCGGCCCGCGGGTGAGGGATCTCCGAGAAATGCCGCTCGCCCGGCTTGGCATCCGGCTTGGGCGAGCCGTGGAAGAAGGCGGCGCGGATGCCGCTTTCCTTCAGCGCCGCGATCCCGGCATCGCTGTGCGCCGGCGTGGGATTGTTGTGCGCCCAGTCGACCAGCGTCGTCACACCGTGGTCGAGCTGGTTCAGCGCCCCGGCCAGCGTGGCGATGTGGATGTCGTCGGGCGTGAAGACCGTCGCCAGGCCGGCATGGACGTGGCGGAAATATTCCAGCAGCGTCCAGTTCGCCGCGATCGAGCGCAGCGCCGTCTGCCAGGTATGCATGTGCGCGTTGACGAGGCCTGGCATCACGAAGTGGCCGGCGCAGTCGATCACCTCCGCGCCGTCGGCGCGCAGGTCGGCGTCGATCGCGGCGATGCGCTCGCCCTCGACGAGCACGTCGCCCCGCGGCAGCACGCCGAGCGCCCGGTCCTGCGTGACGACGATGCCGGACTTGAGGAGCTTGCGCGCCGCCATGCCGTCAGAGCCCGTCGCTCACCTTGACGTTCTCGCTCTCGAGCTTCATGCCCGCCGCGCGCGCCAGTTCGAGCAGCAGCACCGAGAAATCGATGTCGCCGGGATATTGATGCGCCAATGACTGAATGCTCTCGCGCGCGACCGACGCGGTCGGCATGGTGACGCCGAGCGCCCGGGCCGCGCCCATGCCGAGCTCCATGTCCTTGAGCAGCAGCTTGGGCGTGAAGGTTGTGGTGAAATCGAGGTTGACCAGCGCCGGCGTCTTGTAGCGCGTGTACATGGAGCCCAGCACGCTGTCGTTGATCGAGGCGAGGAAGACGTGCCGCGGAATGCCCGCCTTCTCCGCCAGCAGCGTGATCTCGCACAGGGAATGGATGATCACGCCGAACATGGTGTTGTGCGCGATCTTCCAGATGCGCGCGAGCTCGCCTTCGCCGACATAGACCGAGGCGCGGCCGAGGGCGTCGAACATCGGCTTGACCGCGTCGTACTCGGCCTTCGGGCCGGAGGCGACGACCAGCAGCTTGCCTGCCTTGGCGACCTTGCCGTTGCCGGAAACCGGCGCGCTGAGATAGGCGACGCCCGCCTTGTCGAGGCCCTTGCGGATCTCGGCCGAGCCGGTGTCGGAGATCGACGACATGTCGACCACGCGCCTGGGCCGGGCATTGCCGGTCAGCACGCCGCCCTTGCCGAACAGCACTTCTTTGAGGTCGTCGGTCGTGGCGAGCATGGTGAAGACGGTCGCGCAATGCGCCATCGCGGTCTTGTCGGTGACGACCTCGGCGCCGATGCGAGCGAGCGGATCGGCCTTCGAGCTCGTGCGGTTCCACACCGAGAGCTTGTGGCCCGCCTTGATCAGGCGTGCCGCCATGACCTCGCCCATGCGGCCGAGGCCGATCCATCCGATGTCGTGCGAGGCCTTGCTGTTCATGCGTGCGGAACCTTGAAGGAGAGGGAGCGTTGCTCGTTGCGCCGCAGTTTGCGAGGGTATTCACTCACTGTCCATGCTCCGCCGCTCTGCCTTCGGGCTGCTTCTTCTCGTCGGTCTGATTTCTTGCAGCGGCCTGCCGCCGGGGACGGCGGTGCCTTGGCACATCGCCAAGCATCAGCGCTATCCGATAGACGACAGCACGCCCCTGATCGCGCTGGAGAGCGAGCGGCATATCGAATCGCCGACCGCTTCATCGCCAACGCCGGTCCTCGAGCAGCTGGCCGATCAAATCGCCAAGAGCGACCGCGGCGGGGAGTTCAGGGGCATCACGTACGATCTCACGCGCGGCAATATGCTGCCAGGCGACTGGATCGTTCAGAGCCCGAATGCCTGGGGTCGCAAGTCGAACGAGCTGAAGTTCTATTCGCTCGATTGCAAGGATTGCGGCAACGAGCTCTCGCTGCCGGCCTGCAGCAGCGACGCCGATTGCGACGGCGGCACCTGCGCGCCGATCTGGCCCGATCCGACGGATCGTCGGCACGCGAAGCGCAAGGTGTGCATGGGCCATTCCGACGAGCTTGCCGTGCGCGTGCACGACCTCGTGGTGAAGGCGCAACATCGCGTCGACATCAACCTGCTGCAGCCGCCGCCCGATACGCGCTTTCTCGGCGCGCTGCGCGACGCGCTGCAGACGCTGGCACTCAGCGGTCGCGCCGTCACCGTGCGCATCCTGATCGGACAGTATCCGCCGGACAATGTCGACGCGGCGGGCTTCCTGATGCAGCTCGTGGGGGCGATCGACTATTCGCCGAAGGTGAGGTTGCGCGTCAGCGTCGCGGCGATGCGCTCCTGCATCGCCTGGGACGATTGCGACAGCTATTCGTGGAACCACTCCAAGATCATCGCCGTCGACGGCGCGGACGCCCTGGTCGGCGGGCACAATCTCTGGTCCAAGGACTATCTCGTCGATAATCCGGTGCACGATCTCTCGATGCGCGTGCACGGGCCGGCGGCGGCGAGTGCCGCGCGATTCGCCGACCGGCTGTGGGACTTCGTCTGCGCCAACCTGGACAAGAGCGGCAAGATCACGGTGTCGAACTTCACGATGGACGGCAGCGTGCCGGCGCAGACCTGCATGACGCCGCCGCCGCTGCCGAGGGCGAGCGCTGCCGCGCCGACCGGCGGCACGCCGATCCTGGCGGTCGGCCGGCTGGGCGCCGGCATCACCAAGGAGTTCGCCAACCAGAGCGAGCTCGCGCGCGACCTGATGTTCGGGTCGGCGCAGCATGTGATCCGCCTCGCGCAACAGGATGTCGGCTTCACCATGGGCCGCGCCGACGTGCTCTATCCCGAGAGCTCGCTCGGCAAGATCGTGACGTTCCTGCTGAGAAAGCAGGGCGAGGTCTACATCGTGCTGTCGAACTTCGACGCCACCGGCAACAGCGGCAGCTCCTATTCCAACGAGGTGACGCTCGCGGCCTTCGCCAAGCATCTGCGGGAGCTGGTGCAGCGGCGGCTCGATGCCAGGGACCCCAAGGAGCGTTACGAGATCAGGAAGGGACCGGATCCGGTCAACGCCTTGCTCTGCGAGCATGTCCATCTGGCGCCGTTCCGCTTCGGGCCCGAGGACAAGTGGCCGAACGGTGGCGCGATCGCCAATCACGCCAAATTCTGGATGGTCGACGATCGCACCTTCTATATCGGCTCCGACAACCTCTATCCGGTCAACCTGCAGGAGTTCGGCTACATCGTCGATGACCGGAAGGCGGCGCAGGAGCTGCTCGACACTTACTGGTCGCCGCTCTGGCAGTGGTCCCAGCGCGCGGCGGTCTCGGGCAGCGGCGTCAAGGACTGCATCTTCCGCCAGCCGTCGAAGGACTGATCCGACGCCCCCGCACGGGCGTATGCTGGGGGCCGACACCGGTGGAGGGTGACGAATGACGATCGCGAGATGGGTGTGCGTGGTCATGGCGCTCGCCTTGCCGGTCGCGCTCCGGGCACAAAGCGGTGACGCCGCCTACTGCCAACGCCTGGCGGCGGCCTACGAACGCTACGTCGTGAAGGTCGAGACCGGCCATACGATGCAGAACGGCTCGCTCGGCGCGCGGGTGGCGCTGGAGCAGTGCCGCGCCGGCAACCCCGCCGGGATCCCGGCGCTCGAAAAGTCATTGCGCGACGCCCGCGTGAAGTTGCCGCCGCGCAGTTAGGCCATCGCCGGATCGATCGGCTGCACGATTCCTTCGGCCGCCTCGATGACCTCGCCGGCATCGAGGCAGAGATCCTCGCGATTGCGCATCGCCATGATCTGCACGCCGTTGCGCAGCCTGTCCGTGCGGCCGACCGGTACGGCGAGCCCGGGCAGGCCGAGCAGCGGCGCGATCAGGGCAGGGCGCATGGAATTCAGGATCTTCGCCTGGCCCTCGACCGTGGTGTCGCTCACTTGCTTGGGCGGCAGGTCGGCCAGGGTGGGGAAGATCACCAGCGGCCACTGCGACATGAAGTTCATCCAGCGATAGAGCGCCGCCTCGCGCTCGGTATGGGCGGCGATGTAGGCGGGCAAGTCGACCGGCTTGTGGTTCTCGAGCCAGGAGCGCATGGCGGCGATGCCGTCGGGATCGCCCACCTTCTGCATGGTCGGCCAGAGGCCGTGGAACGACTCGGTGGCGATGATTTTCGCCCACAATTCGACGCCACGTTCGAGGTCGGGCGGCAGCACTTCCTCGACGACGTAGCCCGCTTCGTGCAGATGCTTGCCAGCCTGGCGAACGGCGGCGGCCTGGCCGGGATGGGTCTGGCAGCCGGGAAACTCCGGCACGATCGCCACCTTGATCGGCCGCGCCGGCGGCGCGCCGCGCATTGGCACGTCGTTCCAGCGCCAGTCGCGGCGGTTGCCCTGCGCCATGACTTCGAGCGCGAGCCGCGCGTCGCGCACGGTGCGGGTGTGCGGGCCCTGCACCGCCATCAGCACGCCGCCGACTGCGCGGCCGTTGTTGGCCGCGGTCGGGTTGAACGAGGGAATGCGCGCAAAGCCGGTACGCAGGCCGACCACGCCGTTGCAGTAGGCGGGGATGCGCACCGAGCCGCCGATGTCGTTGCCGTGTGCGATGCAGCCGATGCCGGTCGCAGTGGCCGCGCCGGCGCCGCCGCTGGAGCCGCCTGGAGTGACCGTCGGGTCGAGCGGGTTGAGCGTGCGGCCGTGCAGGGCGTTGTCGCTGAAGATGCGCATCGAGAAGGCCGGCGCATTGGTGCGGCCGATGATGATGGCGCCGGCGTTCCGGAGATTGGCGACGACCGGGCTGTCCTCCGGCGCGACCAGGTCCTTGAGCGGCACGACGCCGTTGTCGGTCGGCTGGCCCGCCACATCGACGTTGATCTTGATCGTGATCGGCACGCCGTGCAGCGGGCCGAGCGCATGGCCGCGCGCCCGGGCGGCGTCGGCAGTTTCGGCGGCGGCGCGAGCTTCCTCCTCGTAGACGCACACCACGGCGTTGATCCTGGGATTGACCTTGTGCAGGCGGGCAAAGACCGAATCGACGGCTTCCCGTGCGGAAGCCCGGCCGGTACGGATCAGGAAAGCGAGGTCTGTAGCGTCGTACTGCCAGAGCTCCATGAAACGTCCCTCAATTCCTCTTCGGTTGAGTGCCGGACCTCAACGCAACATCTTGAAAGGCGCCAATAAAATAACGGGAATCTAATGGGGTGGTCGACCATACCGCCCCCAGATGTAGTGTCTCGGAAAGTGACCAGTCGCACGGCATCGACGCAGTATACGTCGGGAATAAGAAGCAGCCGATTCTGTCGTGTAGAACTTCGGCCTGCTCAGAAAATCGAAAAATATTCGCGCTGCTCCCAGTCGCTGCCGCCGGCGCTGGCGCGGTCGATCTCGGCTTGCTTCAGCTTGACGTAGTAGTCGACGAAGAAATCGCCGAAGCCAGCGCGCAACGCGGCGTCGTCCTTCAGCGCCGCCAGAGCCTCGGCGAGCTGTTTCGGCAGCATCGGCGCCTTGGCCTCGTAGGGCGTGTCGGCGGACGGGCCGGGATCGGCCTGGCGTTTCAAGCCGTCGAGGCCGCAGACGATCTGGCTCGCCATGTAGAGGTAGGGATTGGCCGCCGGTTCGCCGACGCGGTTCTCGATGTGCGTGGCGGGATCGCCGGCACCGCCCAGCACGCGCAGCATGACGCCGCGATTCTCGCGCGCCCACAGCGCACGGTCGGGCGCCAGCATGAACGGCTGGTAGCGCTGGTAGCCGTTCAAGGTGGGCGTGCTGAACGCCGCAGCGGCCCGCGCGTGGCCGAGCAGCCCCGCCATCCACTGCATGCCGGTGAGCGACAGCGGCTCCTTCGCATCCATGAATGCGTTGGCGCCGGTCTTCCTGTCCTTCAGCGACTGATGGAGATGCCAGCCGCTCGACATCACGTTGGGGATCTTCGGCCGGCACATGAAGGTGGCGTGATAGCCGTTGCGCTGGGCGACCTGCTTGGCCGCGCTCCTGAACAGCACCATGGCGTCGGCGGGTTCGAGGCCCGAGCCGGCGCGAAAGGTGAACTCGACCTGGCTCGGCCCGAATTCGACTTCGAGCGAACGCAACGGCAGGCCGAGGCCCGCGATGTTGGTGCGCAGGATCTCGAGGATCGGATCCATCTCGTCGTAGCGCTGCTCGGTGAGATACTGGTAGCCCTGGTTGAGCAGCGACACTTCCGGCGGCGGACCTGGCTGGCCGGGCTGACCTGCGTCCTCGAGGGCGAGCCGCGTCTTCTCGAGCTTGAACAGATGGAACTCGACCTCGAGGCCGGCGACGAAGTCGTAGCCCGCATTGGCAAGTGCCCCGAGCGCCTGGCGGCAGAGGTGCCGCGTGCTGAGCGGCACCGGCCTGCCATCGGCGAAGACGATGTCGCACAGCATCCAGCCGGAATGCGGTGCCCACGGCAGAACGCGGAACGTCGAGGGGTCGGGCAACATCACGACGTCGGCCGCGCCTTCCCATTCCTTACCGCCGAACGCGCCGCCCGGACCCCACACCGGGAACACCGTGCGGTGGGCAGTGTCCTTCATCAGCATGGTGGCGCTGAAACCGACGCCGCTCTTCATCACGCCGGCGATTTCGCCCGCGACGTAGGTCTTGCCGCGCAGGATGCCGTGCTGGTCGGCGAAGGACAGACGGACGACGGTGAGCTCGCCCGCCTGGATACGCCGCTCGACCTCGCGCGCCGCGGCCTGGCGATCGGCGGTCCACAGACCGGCACGCTCGACCAGAGTCATTGGATAACCTCGTCCTGAGGAGCATCGCGCAGCGATGCGTCTCGAAGGACGAGCGGCAGTCCTGGTGTGGCCCACCCTTCGAGACGCGCCCTGCGGGCGCTCCTCAGGGTGAGGTGTGCGTGCATCGGGACCTGCAACGCTAAGCGACGAGTGGCGAGGGCGTTTTGGCGGCCCAGCTTGATCCGGAGCGGCGTTTGGCGTCGAACTCCTTCCAGTAGGCCTCCCAGCCCACGGTCGGTCCCATGCCGTCGACCGTGACCGGCCCGCGCACGCGGGCGGCGTGCTCCCGGTCGAGCCACATCGGCGGCTTCTCGCCGCTCGCGACCTTGCCGATCGCCGACAGGAGCATGCGGCGATAGGCGACGATCGCCTTGTCGCTGTAGCCGAGATGCTCATTCGATCGATCCTGGATGCGTCCCTGGCTTTCGATCGCCCACTGATCGTGCACGTTGATGTCGAAGCCCATGCCGGTGAAGGTGCGGGTCTTCTGCTCCTGGACGTCGTAGCCATAATTGTTCTGCCGGCCGATGCGCGGCTTGTAGTCGGGCAGCTCGTAGAGCTTGAGGCGCTGCTCGCGCATCTGCCGGTGGTCGACCGGCGCGCCGAACGAGGTGAAGATCGCGTACCAGTAGCAGGACGTGTCGTCGATCGGCACATGCCACTGCGTGATCGTCATCTCCTGGCTCATCGGGATGACGAAGGCGTAGGGGAAGACGAGATTGGTCACGCGCACATGCGTGTGCTTCTCGCTGATGCGGCGCAGCGCGAAGAGACGCATGCCGAAATCGGTCGCCTCGATGTCGATGGTCGGCCGCGCGTACTCGCGCATCATGCGCGTCATCGGAATGCTCGAATCGGCCGAGTTGGCGCGGAACTGCCGGCCATAGGCGGCGCCTGACGGATCCTCGTCCTCGTAGAAACGATGCAGGTACGAGGCGTGCGCGGGATCGATGCCGACTTCCAGCGCCTGCAGCCAGTTGCAATCGATCATGCCCTTGAAGGCGAAGGCGTGCGTGCCGGGCGCGATGAAGCAGTCGAAGTCGGGGAAGGCCGGTGGCTCGCCTTCGCCGAGATAGGCGAAGACGATGCCGTTCTTGACCACCACCGGATAGGAGCGCTGGCGCACCTTCTGGCAGAGCACGCTGCCCTCCGGCTCGGCAGGCGTTTCGAGGCACTTGCCGTCGACGTCGAACAGCCAGCCGTGGAACAGGCAGCGCAGCCCGCCATCCTCCAGCCGTCCGTAGGCGAGATCCGCGCCGCGGTGCGGGCAATGCCGGTCGAGCAGGCCGTGGCGGCCGCGTTGGTCGCGGAACAGCACGAAATCCTGGCCCAGCACGCGCACCGCCTTGGCCGGCCGCTCGTCGAGCAGCTCTTCCGCCAGCGCCACGGGGTGCCAGTAGTGACGCATCAGCGCGCCGCATTTGGTGCCGGGGCCGACGCGGGTGATCAGCTCGTTCTGGTCGGGGCTCATCATGCCGGCAAGAGTGGCGCAAACGCTGAGGCCAGGGAAGAGGCCGGTGGTATTCTTGCCCGCACCGACCGGGGCACCCTAGAGTGAACCTGTCAGTAGCCGACTTGCGTTGATGGGGAACAATGTCGAACCAGGGAATCTTGTCGTGGCCAATGACGCGTGCCGTGGCGTTGCGTCCGAACAATGAGGCGATCGTCGATGGCGAAACCCGCCTGACCTATGCGCAATGGGGCCGCCGGGTGCGCGGGCTCACCGGCGGCCTGCGCAGCCTCGGGCTGCGGACCGGCGATGTGATCGCGGTCATCGGCCAGAACGGCTTCCGCCATCTCGAATGCTGGGTCGGCATTCCCGCCGCCGGCATGGTGCTCAACGATCTCAATTATCGGCTCGCCGTGCCCGAGCTGGAATTCATCATCAACGATTGCGGCGCGCGCGCCCTGGTCGCCGACGGTGCCTACCTCGAGGTGGCCCGCCAGTTGAAGCAACGATGCCCCTCGCTCGAGTACCTGGTCTATTTCGGCGCGGAGGCGGCGCCGCAGGGCTGGGTGCCGTGGGACGACCTGTGCGCGGCGAAGCCGCTCGACGAGAGCCACGCCGAGCTGCGCGCCATCACCGCCGACACGCTGGCGGCGATCTCCTACACCGGCGGCACGACGGGCTCGCCCAAGGGCGTGATGCAGAGCCACGGCAACCTGGTGGCCAACGCCAAGCACATGCTGATCGCCAATCCGTTGCTGCCGACCGATCGCTTCATCCATGCCGCGCCGATGTTCCACGCCGCCGATGCCGCGACGACGTTCGCGCTGACCTTCATGGGCGGCACCCATGTCTGCATCCGCGGCTACGAGCCGGAATTGTTCGGCCGGGTCGTCGAGGCCGAGAAGGTCACCGTGGCGCTGATCGTTCCGACGATGATCAACATGCTGCTCAACCATCCGGCCACGCCCACGCGCGATCTTTCGTCATGGCGGCTGCTCATGTACGGCGCGTCGCCGATGCCGGTCGAGCTGCTGCTCAAGGCGTGCAGCATGTTGCCGTGCGATTTCGTCCAGCTCTACGGCATGACCGAGGCGGCGCCGCTGGTGAGCTCCATGCAGCGCACCGACAATCGCGACGGCGCGCGCGGCATCGAGCCAGCCAAGAGCCGCCTGGCCAGTTGCGGCCAACCGGTGGTCGGCGTCGAGGTCGAGATCCGCAAGCCCGACGGCTCGGTCTGCAAGCCACGGGAGATCGGCGAGATCTATGTGCGCGGCCCCAACATCATGCTGGGCTACTGGAAACGGCCGGAGGAAACGGCAGCCGTTCTCGCCGCCGACGGCTGGTACAAGAGCGGCGACGTCGCCTGGGCCGACGAGGAGGGCTATCTCTTCGTCGTCGATCGGGCCAAAGACATGATCATCTCGGGCGGCGAGAACATCTATACGACCGAAGTGGAGAACGCGGTCTTCCAGCATCCTGCCGTGCTCGAGGTCGCGGTGTTCGGCATTCCGGACCAGAAATACGGCGAGCTGGTCCATGCGGAGGTGGTGCTCAAACCGGAGATGTCCGCCACGGCCGACGACATCGTCGCCACTTGCCGCAAGCACATCGGCGGCTACAAGGTGCCGCGCTCCGTCACGGTGCGCAGCGAGCCGCTGCCCAAATCGGGAGCCGGCAAGATCCTGAAGCGCAATCTTCGCGATCCTTACTGGAAAGACAAAGAGCGCCGGGTCAACTGAGGACCAGCGGCGGTCGGAGCGGGGAGGTCGCAATGGGCAAGACGCGCAGGATGCGCCTGGTCGCTTTCCTCAAGACCGGCCCGACCGCCCACCACCACGGCATGTGGCGGCCCCCCGAGACCGACAACGATTTCCTCGACCCCGCCTGGTACGAGCATGTCGCGCGGGTGCTGGAGAAGGGCAAGTTCGACTGCCTGTTCTTCGCCGACACGCTCGGCCTGTTCGACAATTACCGGGGCAATTTCGACGCCATCCTGAAGGGCGGCGGCCAGATGGGCTTTCTCGATCCGCTGCCGGTGCTGGCGGTAATGGCGCGGGTCACCCAGCACATCGGACTCGGCGCGACGCTGTCGACGACCTTTCACAATCCCTACCAGATCGCGCGAACGCTGGGCACGCTCGACGTGCTGAGCAACGGCCGCGTCGCCTGGAACGTCGTGTCGTCGATCAGCAATCTCGAGGCGCGCAATTTCGGCTACGACGAGCTGCCGGCGCGCAACGTGCGCTACGACCGCGCCGACGAGGTGATGGAGGCCTGTTTCAGGCTGTGGGAGAGCTGGGAGCCGGACGCGCTGATCGTCGACAAGGAGAGCGGCGTCTTCGCCGATCCGTCCAAGGTGCACTACGTCGACTATGTCGGGAAATGGATCAAGACGCGGGGGCCGCTCACCGTGCCGCGGAGCCCGCAGGGCCGGCCCGTGATCATGCAGGCCGGTGCCTCGGACCGCGGCCGCGACTTCGCCGCGCGCTGGTCCGAGATGATCTTCACGCTGCAGCATTCCAAGGCCGACATGCAGGCCTTCTACGCCGACATCAAGCAGCGGGTGGCGAAGTTCGGCCGGCCGCCCGGGGATTGCAACGTGCTGCCGTCGGTCGATCCGATCATCGGCGAGACCGAGTCGATCGCCCGCGAGAAGCAGGCCTATATCAACGAGATGGTCGATCCCGAGGCGGCGCTGGCGCTGGTCTCGACGCATATCGGCGTCGACCTGTCGAAGTATTCGATCGACCAGCCCTTGCAGAATATCGAAATCGAGCAGGGCGCGCGCGGTTCGTTCGAAGTCATCCTGCAGGGCACCAAGTCCCAGGGCCTGACCTTGGGCGAAGCGGCCAGGCGCTTCGCCACCAGCGAGCTCTGCCCGCAGATCGTCGGCACGCCGAAATCGGTGGCTGACCAGCTCCAGGACTATTTCGAGAGCGAGGCCTGCGACGGCTTCATCCTGACACCGACCGTCTTCCCCGGAACGTGGGAGCAGTTCGTGCGCAGCGTCGTGCCGGAGCTGCAGAAGCGCGGCCTGTTCCGCGCCGACTACACCGGCCGCACGCTGCGCGAGCACCTGCACGACTGACGGTGGTTCAGCGCGTCACGTGCCCGTCATACTGGGGCAAGTCGTCAGTGATCGTGTACCAGGGTGCCTTGGAGCCGACGAAGATGTGCGCCTTGGGCTGGATGCCGGGCGCGTCGACAAGGGTGCCCATGGCGACGTGGACATACGCGCCATCGCGCACGACGGAGTAGAGGAGCGAGCCGCATTCGCGGCAATGCGCATCGTGCGCCTTGTCGGAGCCGTAGATCAGCAAGCCGTCCTCGCCCTGAGTAACGGCGAACTTGGCGCGCTCGATGCCGGCAAACGGCTTGAACGCCGATCCCGTCGTGCGCCGGCAGTTCGAGCAGTGGCAGTTCAGGGCGTAAAGGAATTCGTCCGCCACGCTGTACTGCACGGCGCCGCAGAAGCACTTGCCGGCGAGAGGCTTGGTCACGGGCTTTCTCCTCTTCCGGAGGACAGTCTATACACTAGCGCCATGAGTACCCTCGACGGCATGCCGGGCCCGACTTCGCGGCATTTCATCTCCCAGCGGCTGCGCATGCACTATGTCGATTGGGGCAACCAGGGCGCGCCGCCGCTGCTGCTGGTCCATGGCGGCCGCGACCATTGCCGCAACTGGGACTGGGTCGCCCAGGCGTTCCGCAAGGACTGGCACGTGATCTGTCCCGATCTGCGCGGCCATGGCGACAGCCAGTGGTCGCCCGACGGCAATTACACGATGTCGGCCTACATCTACGACCTGGCGCAGCTCATCCATCAACAGTCGCTGGCGCCGGTCACGATCGTGGCGCATTCGCTGGGCGGCAATATCTGCCTGCGCTACACCGGCATCTATCCCGACAAGGTGCGCAAGCTGGTCGCCATCGAAGGCTTGGGACCGTCGCCCAAGATGCTGGCCGAGCGCGCGGTCAAAACGATGTCCGACCGCGTGCGCGACTGGGTCGAGGAGCAGCGCAAGCTCTCGGGCCGCCTGCCGCGCCGCTATCCCACGATCGAGGACGCCTTCAAGCGCATGCAGGAGGAGAACGATCACCTGAGCGCCGATCAGGCACGCCATCTCACCGAGCAGGGCGTGAACCAGAACGAGGACGGCACCTACAGCTGGAAGTTCGACAACTATGTGCGCGTGAACCCGCCCTACGACATGAGCAATCCGGAGATCGAGAAGCTGTGGACGCAGATCACCTGTCCGACCTTGCTGGTCTACGGCAAGGAGAGCTGGGCTTCCAATCCCGAGCGCGACGGCCGGCTCAGGCACTTCAAGACGGCGAAAGTCGTGGAGTTCGACAAGGCGGGCCACTGGGTGCATCACGACCGGCTCGATGCCTTCGTCGGCACGGTGAGGGATTTCATTGCCTAGCGCCAACGCGCTGCTCAAGGAGATCCGCGCCTGCACCGTGTGCGCCAAGGCGCTGAAGCTCGGGCCGCGTCCGGTCGTGCAGTTCGGCGGCAAGGCGCGCATCGTGATCATCGGCCAGGCGCCCGGTTCGCGCGTGCATGAAAGTGGCGTGCCGTGGCGCGACGACAGCGGCGATCGTTTGCGTCAATGGACGGGCCTGTCCGACGAAGAATTCTACGATCCGGACAAGGTTGCCCTGATGCCGATGGGCTTCTGCTATCCCGGCAAGGGCAGGAGCGGCGACCTGCCGCCGCGCCGCGAATGCGCGCCGCTCTGGCACGAACGCATCCTCGCAACGCTGAAGGATGTCCGCCTCACTCTCCTGGTCGGCAGCTACGCGCAGGCGCACTATTTGAAGACCAAGAGCCTTACAGATGCCGTGCGGGACTTCGGCACGTACGGGCCGGCGTACTTTCCGTTGCCGCATCCGTCGTGGCGCAGTGGTATCTGGATGAAGCGCAATCCGTGGTTCGAGAAGGACGTGCTGCCGGCACTCGCCAAGTCGGTACGAAAGGCATTGAAGGGGACAGGGACGTGAAAGCAGCGATCTTCCGCGGCGGCGACATGGTGGTCGACACTCTGCCGCCGCCCGAGCCGAAGCAGGGCCAGGCGCTGGTGAAAGTGCTGGCCTGCGGCATCTGCGGCTCCGATCTCCATGCCGCAAAGCATGCCCATCGCATGGTCGCCGTCACCAGGCGCATACCCGGCCGCGTGCCGATGGATCTCTCGCGCGACGTGGTGATGGGCCACGAGTTCTGCTGCGAGGTGATCGACTACGGCGCGAACACCGAGAAGAAGCTGAAACCAGGCACGCGCGTCTGTGCGATGCCGGTCATGCTGGAGGCCGACGGCCCCAAGGGCATGGGCTACTCCAACACCTATGTCGGCGGCTATGCCGAGCAGATGCTGCTGTCGGCGCCGTTGATGCTCGAAGTGCCCAACGGCCTGCCGACCGAGCATGCCGCGCTCACCGAGCCGCTGGCCGTGGGCGTGCATGCGGTCGAGAAGGCTTTACTGAAGGGCGACGAGGCGCCCCTGGTGGTCGGCTGCGGGCCGGTCGGGCTCGCCGTCATCGCCGCGCTGCGCCTCAAGAACGTGCGGCCGATCGTGGCCGCCGACTTTTCGCCCAAGCGGCGGGAATTGGCGGTCAAAATGGGCGCCGATATCGTCGTCGATCCGGCCAAAGAGGATCTTTACAGACATCTTGGCAGCGACAAGAAGGCGGCGATTTTCGAGTGCGTGGGCGTTCCGGGCATTATCCAGCAGATCTTGGAGAAGGCGCCGCGCGACGCGCGCGTTGTGGTGGTCGGCGTCTGCATGGAGCCCGACACGATCGAGCCGATGTTCGGCATCGTGAAGGAGCTCAGCCTGCAGTTCGTGCTGGGCTACACGCCGGAGGAATTCGCGCGCTCATTGCGGTTGCTGGCCGAGGGCGAGGTCGATGCAGCGGCGCTCATTACCGGCAAGGTCGGCCTGGACGGCGTCAAGGGCGCCTTCGCCGAGCTCGGAAATCCCGAGCGGCATACCAAAATTCTGGTAGAACCGTGGCGCTGAAGGGGGGAGCTATGAAGTTCTACAACTCGCGTGGGCCCAACCCGCGCATGGTCCGCATGTTCATGGCGGAGAAGGGGATCGACGTTCCCAGGGTCGAGATCGACTTGCTGAACGGCGAGAACCGCAAGGAGCCCTACACCAGGGACGTCAATCCGGCCGGCCAGACGCCGGCGCTGGCGCTCGACGACGGCACGGTGATCACCGAGATCACGGCGATCTGCGAATATGTCGACGAGCTGAAGAGCGACAAGCCCTCGCTGATCGGCGACACGCCGCCGGAGCGCGCCGTCACCCGCATGTGGACGCGGCGCATCGATCTCAACATCGTCGAGCCGGCGACCAACGGCTTTCGCTTCTCCGAGGGGCTGAAGCTGTTCCAGAACCGCATCCGCTGCATCCCGGAGGCGGCCGACGGGTTGAAGGCGACCGCCCGGGACAAGCTCAAGTGGCTGGACGGCCTGATGGCCGGCAAGCCGTTCGTCGCCGGCGGCAGGATCACCACGGCCGATATCCTTTTGTTCGCCTTCCTCGACTTCATGAAGGGCGTCGGCCAGCCGCTCGATCCTGCCAACAAGAACATCGCCGCCTGGTTCGAGCGCATGAAAGCGCGACCAAGCGCCGCCGTCTGAGGAAACTGGGCCCTTCCACGGCGATTGCCATGGATTCGTCAATTTTGCTGGACTAGTTTCGCCGCCGCGACCCGGGGATCGCACAACCAAAGACGCAGGATACAAAAATGCGCCGTCTACTTGCTGTGCTTGCATTGCTCGTCATGCCTGTCTGCCTCGTCGGTCAGGCGATCGCCGCGGAGCCGCCGGCTCCGCCCCCGGTAAAAGGGTTGTGGCTTCTCACCGAATACCCGTCGCAGACGGTGCGGCCGGGCGAGATCGCCAACGTGCGCTTCAAGCTGCAGAACTCGGGCCTGGCGCCCGAGCAGCTCAATCTCTCGGTCACCGGCACGCCGCCGGGCTGGAAGATCGACATCCTGGGCGGCGGTCAGCCCGTCGCCGCGGCGATGGCGGCGCTGAACGAGAGCGTCAGCCTGCAACTGCGGGTCGACGTGCCGAAGGACGCCAAGCCCGGCTCGCAGTATGTCGTGGTGCACGCCAAGGGGCCGACCCAGTCGATCGACCTGCCGATCACGCTCACGATCGCCAATGAGACGCCGGCCAAGCTCACCATCAAGAGCAAGCTGCCGTCGCTGATGGGCACGCCCAAGTCGTCGTTCGACTACACGCTCTCGGTCGCCAACGACAGCGGCAAGGACCTCACGGTCGCCTTGTCGGCGCAGGCGCCGAGCGGCTTCCAGTCGACCTTCACCGAGGGCTATGGCAGCAACGAGATCAGCCAGATTCCGATCGAGGCCGGCCAGTCCAAGGACATCAAGATCAAGGTGACGCCGCCGCGTGACGTCAAGGCCGGGACCTATCCGGTGAACGTGCGCGTCGCGGCCGAGGGCGCCACCGCCGAGCAGAAGGTGACGCTGCAGATCAGTGGTCAGGGCAAGCTTGCGCTGTCGACCAAGGATGGCCGGCTGAGCGGCGAGGCCACCGTCGGCAAGACGAGCGACTTCACCCTGGTGCTGAGCAACGACGGCACGGCGCCGGTCGAGGACATCGAGATGTCGGGCAGCGTGCCCAACGAGTGGAAGGTCGAGTTCACGCCCAAGAACATCGCGAGCCTGGCACCGAACGAGAAGAAGGAAGTGCACGCCGCGGTGACGCCGTCCGACAAGGCGATCGCCGGCGACTACGTCTCGACCTTCCGTGCCAACGGCAAGGGCGAGTCGAGCTCGGCGGATTTCCGCATCACCGTCACGACCTCGACCATCTGGGGCATCGTCGGCATCGGCATTATCGCCGTGGCGCTGCTGGTGCTGCTGGGCGCCGTCGCGCGCTTCGGCCGGCGCTAGGGGCGGAGGCGGGACCGATGAACGGCAACGTCATCGAAGCCCGCGGACTGGTGAAGCTCTATGGAACGACCCGCGCGGTCGATTTCATAGACCTCGACATCCGCCGCGGCGAGATCTTCGGCCTGCTGGGGCCCAACGGCGCCGGCAAGACGACGACGATCCTGATGATGCTCGGTCTCACCGAGACCAGCGGAGGCGCGGTCAGCGTGCTGGGCTTCAATCCGGTGCGCCAGCCGCTCGAGGTCAAGCGCAGGGTCGGCTACCTGCCCGACGCCGTCGGCTTCTACGACCACATGACGGCGCGCGAGAACATGAACTACACCGCGCGCCTGCTCGACATCCCGCGGCGCGAGACCGACCAGCGCATCATGGATGCGTTGAGGGCGGTCGAATTGCACGACGTCGCCGACAGGCGCGTCGCCACCTTCTCGCGCGGCATGCGCCAGCGTCTCGGCATCGCCGAGATCGTGATGAAGAAGGCCGAGGTCGCCATCCTCGACGAGCCGACCTCGGGCCTCGACCCGCACGCCACCGTCGAGCTCCTGGAGATGATCCGCGGGCTGAAGAGGAACGGCGTCGCCGTGCTGCTCTCCTCGCACCTGCTCGACCGCGTGCAAAGCGTGTGCGATCGCGTTGCCCTGTTCAACCGCGGCAAGATCGCGCTGATGGGCTCGGTGGTCGAGCTCGCCAACCAGGTGCTGGGGGCGGGCCATCCGATCCTGGTCGAGGCGACCGGCGCGGACATTCCCGGCCTCCTGCGCGGCATCGAGGGCGTGCAGCAGGTGGTCGAGGCCGGCACCCCCGGCAACGAGAAGGCTGCCTGGCGGGTGGTCGCCGACCGCGACGTCCGCGCCGCCGCGGCCCAGCGCATCGTCGCCGCCGGCGGCTCGCTGACCCGGCTCGCCGAGCTGCAGCCCAGCCTCGAGGAAGTCTACACGCACTACTTCCAGGGAGAGCGCCGTGCAGCGTGAAGGCTCGCCTTTCACCGGCCTGGGGCCGGTCTTCATGAAGGAGCTGTCGGATCACCTGAGTTCGATCCGCATGCTGGTGTTGACCCTGTTCGTGATCGTGTTCGGCGCCTTCCCGGTGGCGTCGTCGCTGCAGCAGCTGCGCACCGTGGTGAGTTCCGACGCCTTCCTGTTCCTGCGCATCTTCACCATCGAGCCGCAGCAGGTGCCGATCTCGTTCATCACCGCGCTGCAGTTCATCCTGCCGCTGATGGCGATCGGCCTGGGCTTCGATTCGGTGAACAGCGAGTTCAACCGCCGGACGCTCTCCCGCGTGCTGTCGCAGCCGATCTATCGCGACGCGCTGCTGATCGGAAAATTTTTGGGGGGCCTGGCCACGCTCGCGGTGGCTTTGATCGGCCTGTGGCTGATCGTGTTCGGCGCGGGCCTCCTGCTGCTCGGCCTGCCGCCGCGCGGCGTCGAGGTGGCGCGCGCCGTCGGGTTCCTGGTCGTGGCGATCGCCTATGGCGGCGTGTGGCTCGCCATCGCCATGTTCTTCTCGGTTGTGTTCCGCTCGACCGCGACCTCGGCGCTCTGCGCGCTCGGCCTGTGGCTGTTCTTCTTCATCCTGTGGCCGATGATCGCCAACGCCATCGTGCTGGCCTTCGTACCGAACGAGATCACCTCGCTCGACCAGTATGTCGGCATCCAGGAATTCGCGATCGGCATGCAGCGGCTCTCGCCGGGCACGCTGTTCAGCGAGGCGCTGCTCGGATTGCTCAATCCCGAGACGCGCACGCTCGGCTTCACGCTGCCGACTCAGCTGCGTGGCGCCATCATCGGCGCGCCGCTGCCGCTCGACCAGAGCTTGCTGCTGATCTGGCCGCAGGTCACCGGCCTGATCGCCGGCATGATCGTGGTGTTCGCCGCGGCCTACGTGATCTTCCAGCGCGAGGAAGTGCGCGCCTGAAGGACTGGACCGCATCGGCGGCGCTCAACAACGCGCGCTGGTGCGATGCGGTCTGCCGCGCCCACGGCGTGCCGGGGCGCTTTCTCGAGCACAGCTGGGTGAACGCGGCGGAGGTCCCGCGTTTCTATCCCAATGCGGTGACGCTCAAGGACGGCGATGCCGATCGGGCCGAGCAGCTCGCCGCGATCGAGATCCTGAAATCGTCGAACCTGCCCGGCCGCTGGGCGGTCAAGGACAGCTTCGACGCGCTCGACGCGCTTGGCCGGCGCGGCTTCGACGTGCTGCTCGAGGCGGCCTGGATCCGCAACGTCATGCCGCTGCAGGGGCCCGCGTCGGACATCACCTGGACACGCGCCGCCAAAGGCCCGGTCGACGATCAGAACTTTGCGATGTTCGAAGGCAGGCGCGGCTTCCTGCTGGTTGCGGGCGGCATGCTCTACCGCTCGGACGGCGTGGTCGGCCTCAGCAACGTCGTGGCCGATGCCGCCGACGCCGTCTCCGTCTTTCGCGCGCTCGCCGTGCTGGCGGCTCGGACTTTCCCGATGACGCCGCTGGTCGGCTACGAATCGGGCGAAGAGCTCAAAGCGGCGCTCGATGCCGGCTTCGAGCTGGGCGATCCGCTGAAGGTCTGGGTGAGGGCGCGCGACTAGACTTTCGTCGCCGTGCAGAACACGCTGTCGGCGACGTAGCGCAGCGGCGGCAGGATGTTGCTCAGCCGCTTCAGCGCCTCGGAGGCGATCAGGATCGGCTTGTGCATCGGCCGCATATGGGCGTAGTCCGACCATTGCCAGCCCAGCCCGAAGTAACAGTCGGTGGTCACCCGGGTGGGCCCGATCAGCTCGGCGAAGACGCGCGCGAGCTCGGCGACCGGCCAATATCTCACCTCGAAGTCGACCGGCTCGCGAAAGCCGCGCCGCGCCTGGTGCTGCAGGCTGCGCAGGCCGTGCTTGGCCGCCATCTGGATCTTGGCGCTGCCGCCCGGCTTCAGCACACGCTTCAGTTCGCCGAGCGCCAGTCGCACGTTGTCTTTCGCCAGATGCTGCAGGACGCTGTAGGAGTAGGCGGTATCGAAGCTGTCGGGCTTGAACGGCAGCCAGCGGGCATCGCCCACCACGTGGCGCACGTCGACGCCGAGCGATTTCGCCACGCGCCGCGCCGCCATCACCGCGCCCAGCGACGGATCGATGCCGACGACGCGATAGCCGGCGCGGGTCGCCGCGATGCTCCAGCGGCCCCAGTTGCAGCCGACATCCAGCAAGCTGCGGCCATCGCCGGCCGGAAGCTCGATGGTCGGGATCGGATAGAAGGCAACGTCGGCATTGCCGCGCAGGTGCACGTAGGCGTTGCCCGAGGTGCCGCTCACCAGCAGCGACACCACGGGGTCGATGGTGCCGGCGCCGGTGGCGATCAACTCGAGGACGCGCAGTTTCTCCTCTTCGCTGATGCCGAGCGATTCGAGGTAATAGCCGGGCGCGCGCGCGTCGATTGCGCTGGCGCGGCCCTGCGCGCGGTCGATCGAGGCGCGCGCGATGTCCATGGTCTGCTGCTCTTCGGCAACCAGCATGACCGGCAGGCCCTCGACGACGGGATAGGTGCGGCCGTTGGCCGATACCAGCCGATGGCCGTCGAAGCTGAGCGCCGACTTGTCGACCGGGCAGACCAGGTGATCGAGGTACCAAGGGTCGAGGTCGGCCATGCTCAGGCGTGATAGCCGCAGGCCCGCAGGGCGTCCAGCATGTGCGCGGGCGGCGGCGCCTCGACCTTGACCGGCGGCTTGCTCTTGGAAAGCGGCAGCACGATTGCGTGGCTCTGCAGGTGCAGCATCTGGCCCGGCTTGGCATGGCCATAGAGCCGGTCGGCGATAATCGGGCAGCCGGCGGCGGCACAGTGCACGCGCAGCTGGTGGGTGCGGCCGGTCTCCGGCTTCATCTCGAGCCAGGTCATGCCGGGCGCCCGACCGAGTACCCTGTAATGCGTGATCGCCGTCTGGCCCTTGTCGGAGACCTTCACCGACCAGCCGGCCCGCGTGTTCACCTTCAGGAGCTTCTGATCGAACGTGCCCTCGGCTGCGGGCGGTGCGCCCTCGACCACGGCCCAGTAGGTCTTCTCGGTCTCGCGCGCCTGGAAGATGCGGCCGAGCTTGGCCAGCGCCTTGGGATGGCGGCCGAGCACCAGGACGCCGGCCGTGTCGGCATCGAGGCGATGGGCGAGCGCCGGCGGCCGCGGCAGGCCGTAGCGCAGCGCGTCGAAGCACTCCTCGAGGTTGGGCCCCTTGCTCGGCCCGGCATGGACGGCGAGGCCGGCCGGCTTGTCGATCACCAGGATCAGCCCGTCGCGATAGAGCACGCGCGCCTGAATCTCCTCGGCCGACAGCGGCGGCCCGCGCCGCCGGGCTAGAGCGCCGGCCACCGGTCGAGCCAACGCTCGCTTGCCTCGTAGATCGCGGCGGCGTGCAGGATCGAGGCCTCGTCGCGGAAGCGGCCGAGGATCTGCAGGCCGATCGGCATTCCATCGCCGCCGAAGCCGCAGCACACGGTGATCGCGGGATGGCCGGTGATGTTGAACGGCATGGTGTAAGGGAACCAGTTGCGGCGCAGCTCGCCCGCCTCGACGCCGTCGATGTTGATCGGGTCGAACAGATCCTGGTCGATCGGCAGCGCTGTGCGCGAGAGCGTGGGCGTCACGACATAGTCCGCCGTCTCGAACCATCTCTGGACCATGCGGAAGAGGTCGGCGCGCTGGAACATCGCCTTCTGGTAGTCGGCGCCGCTCCATTGCTCGGCCATCGCCACCTGGCGGACCAGCGAGGGCGTCATGCGGTTGCCGTCGCGCCGGATCATGTCGTCGAAGCGCGCCCGCCACGTCGTGTGATTGATCACCTTCCAGATCGGTTCCATGTCGGGCAGGTCGGCCGGCATGTCGACGATCTCGGCGCCCGCTTCCGCGAGTCTCGCCACCGCCTTGTCGAACGCCGCGCGCACGTCCTTCGACACGAAGCGGTTGCCGAGCGTCACGGTCGCCATGATGCGCTTGCCCTTGAGATCGCCGGCAGGCTTCGCCGCCGCAACGTAATCCTGCGGCGCGGTGCCGATCGACCACGGATCCGACGGATGGGGACCCGCCATGGCCTGCAGCATCAGCGCGGTGTCCATCACCGTGCGCGTCATCGGCGTCACGTAGGTATAGTTGCCGAACAGGTCGGCGACCTGGCTGTGCGGGATCACGCCATTGCTCTGCTTGAGGCCGACCACGCCATTGGCCGCGGCGGGAATGCGCGTCGAGCCGCCGCCGTCGGTGGCGATGCCGATCGGCCCGATGCCGGCCGCGACGGCGACCGCTGCGCCGCCCGACGAGCCGGCCGACGTGTGCCCCGCGCCCCAGGCGTTGCGCGTGCGCTTGAACAGCGGCGCATCGGTCAGCGCCTTGTGGCCGAATTCCGGTGTCGTGGTCTTGCCGAACAGCACGCCGCCCGCCTGCTTGACCCTGGCATTCGCCACGGCGTCTTCCTTGGGCACGTTGTTCTCGTAGAGCAGCGAGCCGAAGGTCGTGCGCACGCCCGCGGTGTTCACCAGATCCTTCACCGCGTAGGGGATGCCGTGCAGTGGGCCGAGCGGCTTGCCCTGCATGACGGCGTCCTCGGCCGCTCGCGCCGCGGCCAGCGCCTGCTCGGGGATCAACGTGATGAAGCAGTTGAGCACCGGCTGCAGCTTTTCGGCGCGCGCCAGCACTGTCTTCATCAGCTCGACGGGAGAGATTTCCTTCCTGGCGATCTTTGGCGCGAGCTCGGCCGCCGGCAGCTGCCACAGCTCGCTCACTTGAGCAGGCCCCGCTGCGCCAGGTTGCGCATCAGCGCCGAAGTGCCGAACGTCCACGGCCTGATGTTCTCGCAGAGGTTCACCTTGTTGGTGAGGGTGCCGAGCTTGGGCGAGCTGATCGACACCATGTCGCCCACGACATGGGTGAAGCCGAGCCCGCCCTTCTTGCGCGGCTCGGTCGGCGCGAACAGCGTTCCCGTCATCAGGGCCATGCCGTCGGGATATTGATGATTCTTGCCCATGGCATGCGCCACGAGGTCGGTTGGGTCGCGGCTGATCTTCGAGAGATCGCTCGAACCCTTGAGCCGGAACTGGTCGGGTCCGCTCACGTCGAGCTCGACCTTGGCCGTGCGCACGTCGTCGAGGCCGAACGTGTCGTCGAACAGCCGCACGAACGGGCCGATCGAGCAGGAGGCGTTGTTGTCCTTGGCGATGCCGAGCAGCAGCGCGCTCCGGCCCTCGAGATCGCGCAGATTGACGTCGTTGCCCAATGTCGCGCCGACGATCCTGCCGTTGGCATTCACGATCAGCGTCACTTCCGGCTCGGGATTGTTCCAGTCGCTGTCGCTGCGGATGCCGATCTCGGCGCCGTAGCCGACGGCCGACATCGGCGGCGCCTTGGTGAAGATCTCGGCGTAGGGCCCGATGCCGACCTCGAGATAGGGCGACCACGCGCCGCGCGCCATCAGGTTCTTCTTCAGCGCCTCGGCCTCGGGCGAGCCCGGCTTGATGGTGGTGACGTCGGCGCCGATGATCGAATTCAGCTCCTTGCGCACCTCGGCGGCGCGACTGAGATCGCCCTTGGCGTGCTCCTCGATCAGCCGCTCCAGCAGGCTGACCGCGAAGGTGACGCCGGCCGCCTTGATCGGCTGCAGGTCGATCGGCGCGAGCAGCGAGGGGATCAGCTCCTCCAGCGCACCCAGCCGCTTGCCCGGCGTGCGCGCAGCGGCCACAGGATCGGCGGCATTGCAGAGATCGGCCATCGTGGGCCCGGCCTCGGTGATGTCGAAAACGCCATCCCGGCGCACCGCCACGACGCTCGGCCCGGCCGCGGTCTGGACACGCCCGACGAGGGTGCCGGCAGTGCCATCTTCGGGGAGGATTTCAGCCACTGGACGGCTCCGGCTCTTCGTTGCAAAACAGGCGGGTCATTTCCGGGAGCATTAAACTCATGGCCGCAGCGCGGATCAAAGGCGTTCTTTCGCCGGTCGTCACCCCGTTCAAGAAGGACCTGTCGCCGGACGTCGGCCGCTTCATCGCCCACTGCAAATGGCTGCTGAGCCAGGATTGCGGGCTGGCCATGTTCGGCACCAATTCCGAGGCCAATTCGATGTCGGCGGACGAGCGCATGGAACTGCTCGACAAGGTGGTCGCGGCCGGCGTGCCGACCGATCGCATGATGCCGGGCACCGGCTCGTGCTCGATCAACGAGGCGGCCAAGGTCTCGGCTCATGCCACCAAGAAGGGCGTGGCCGGCGTGCTGATGCTGCCGCCGTTCTACTACAAGGGCGTGCCGGAGGAGGGACTGTTCCGCTTCTTCTCGGAGGTCGTGCAGCGGGTCGGCGACGACCGGCTGCGCGTCTATCTCTATCACATCCCGCCGGTCTCGGCCGTGCCGATCACGCACAAGCTGGTCGAGCGGCTGATGAAGGCCTACCCCAGGCAGATCGCCGGCATGAAGGACAGCTCCGACGACTGGGCGCACACCAAGAGCATGATCGACGCCTTCGCCAAGGATGGCTTCGACGTGTTCTCGGGCAACGAGAAGCCGCTGATCGACAACATCAAGTCGGGCGGCGCGGGCTGCATCAGTGCGACGGCGAACATCAACCCGGGCAAGATCGCCGAGACCTACAAGAAATACGCCACGCCCGAGGGCCAGAAGCTTCAGGGCTGGATCAACGAGGTGCGCGGCGTCATGCAGGGTTACGTCATGATCCCGGCGCTGAAGTACTGCATCGCGCACTATGGCGGCGACGGCGCCTGGACGCCGGTGCGGCCGCCGCTGGTCGAGACCACCGAAGCGCAGGGCAGGGACATGATCGAGAAGCTCGACAAGCTCGGCTTCACCATGCCTGGGTTGAAGCAGGCGATGGCGATTGCCGCGGAATGATCAAGCTCTTCTGGACCGCGGGCCTCCGGCCCGCTCATGAGGCGAGCCAGAGGCTCGCGGTCCGGAAGATTTGACAAGAGTGCGTGCAGGCGACTATAGAAACCGCATGACCACGAACCTGCTCCAGAAGGGTTGGTATTTTACGTCGCTCACATAGGCGGCGCGAAAGGTCATGACCAAACGAAGCCGCCGCATCCCGGCGGCTTCCTTGTTTTAGAGACACCAGCCTCCGGGCTGCGGCGGGGACCGCAAACGGAGGATGAGATGTCGATCGCAATTGAAGCTGATATCGAGGCCGTGGCGCCGCCGCCGCTGTCGATCCGCGTGCGCCTCGCCGGCCCCCGCGACGCCGGGGCGCTGTGCGAGCTCCTCGACAATCCCGAGCACGCACGCGAGCAGGTGATGACCTGGCTGGAGACGGCCGGCACGACGCTGCTCGTGGCGCAAAGCGAGATGGGCGTGCTGGCGGTGGCCGTGCTGCTCACCCGCATCATGCCCAAGCCCGGCGGCGGCATGCACAAGGTGGTCGAGGTCGACAATCTCGTGGTGCGCGCCGACATGCGCGGCCGGCGGATCGGCCGGCGGCTGCTGGCCGCCTGTGTCGAATGGGCCCGGCAGCGCCGCGCCGCGCAGGTGGAGGTCATGGTCGGCGACACCAATCGCGACGCGCGCCGGTTCTACGAAAGCTTCGGCTTCGCCAACGGTACGGACCGGCTGGTGCTGGCGGCCTGAGATGCGCATCCGTCCAGCCAGCCTGCGCGACTACGAGGCGATGTGCGCGCTGTTCGACGAGCTCGACGAGTTCCATCGCAAAGCGCGGCCGGAGATGTTCCAGCCCTTCGCCGGGCCGGCGCGCACGCGCGAGCAGGTGGCGCGATGGTTGAGCGAGGCGGCCTCGACGATCCTGGTGGCGGAGAGCGAGGAGGGCGTGGTCGGACTTGCGGTCCTGCTGACGCGCCCGGCTTCTCCGTTCGCCGGCGCCGTGCCGCGCAAGGTGATCGAGCTCGACAACGTCGTCGTGCGGCCTGATCAGCGCGGCAAGAAGATCGGGCGCCGCCTGCTGGCGGCTGCGCTGGACTGGGTGCGCGACCGCAAGGGCACGCACCTCGAGGTTTCGGTGCACTCCTTCAACAAGGATGCCCGGCGCTTTTACGAGGGCTTCGGCTTCCAGCCCTCCATCGACCGGCTGATGCTGACGGCGTGATCTGCAATAACAGAGAGAGTTTGAACTTTTATTTCTCACACGCTTAGGTAGAGTCCCGCCACAATTGAGTGAACTCATAGTTCGGGGGGAATATGAGGCTGCTCGTCAAAGCGGCTGCGACCGTCGCCCTGGCAATCGCGCTCTGGGCGCTTCCGGCATTCGCCCAGGTACCACCGCACTATCCGGGAACGATCTGCTTTACCCAGACATTCTGGTGCTGGGCTCCTGCGGCAGGCCCGCCCGGGTATGCTTGCGCCTGTCCGGTTCAGTCCCCAGGGGGCTGGATGTGGTACCCCGGCGTGCTGGGCTAGATCATGACGTCCGCGTCGGGCACCCAGCAAATAGCCGAAGAACTGATCCGGGACGCCGATCTTGTCACTCGGGTTGCCGTCGGCCTGGGAAAACTACGGAACGAAAGCTTTTTGGAAGCCGTAGAGATTCTTCGAGCCGAAGTCGAAGCGAAAAGTCCGAAATCGAAGACAATCGGGCATGTGCGCACACTTCTTAACGAGGCGATGACCGACATCTCACCCATCACCTTGGCCGACCTTCGCGACGGGTGGACGCCCTGGACGCCGCAGGGTTTCAAGAAACGCGGAGTCTTCTGGTATGCGGCGTTCGGACTTGTGTTGGTTGTCCTTTGCATCTGGGGCACCTTGCTCTATGGCAGCGCCACACTGGATTACGCCAGTCTGGTCGAAGTCCAGAAAGGCAAGCCGAACGAACGCGTGGCCAAGCTGTTTAGCCTGGTCGATGACGAAAGGCTGGTGAAGGCGCTGTTCTCCAGCGACGGACCGCGCGTTGTCTCCGACATGTTCACGAAGATGCTCTACGAGGCAAAGGCTGCCGAAGACATCCTGGCGACGTTCGGGCCTGAGGCTGTCGAAGAGACACTATTGCGCAGGCTCGGCCGAATGGTCTCTGGTGCGACTCCCGCGAGCGCGGGATTGGCACTGGAGACCGGCGGCGCGCCGCAGGGATTTTCCGAGAAGCCATTGTCTGGAACAGCGGCTCCGGCCGTGCCGGGCTTCCAACCGCTTCAGCCCGGATTGAACGCATTCTCTCAGCAGGGCCTTTCTTTGAAGCTTTTCTACTATCTCGCCGAGCTAAATCGCACGATGCGATATTCGGATGCGAAGCTGACCAAGATGCTGAGGGAGTTGCATGTCGGGCTGTCGCTGGTCGGATTGCTCGTCCTTCCGGCGCTCTACGGAATGCTCGGAGTATGTCTCTACTATCTCAGCCGGTTTGTCGACGCGAAGACGCCGAACCCGCCTTGGGGGCCGACCATTTTCCGTACAGCCATGGGTGCCATCATCGGCGTGATCGCCGTCGCAATGTTCGCGTCGTCGAACGCAAGCCTCACGGAGTCGACGTTCTCTTCGCCTGCGGTGTTCGGCGTGGCCTTTTTCGCGGGTTTTGGCATGGACGCCTTCTTGAGGTTGCTCGAGCAAGCGTCGAACAGAGTGATCGGCGGCCTCGGCAAATCCTAGAGACTAAGCCGGCTCCTTCTCGCGCTCCGCCCACATCTTCTTGTAAGCCGGGCGGCCGGTGCACGTGTCGTACCATTTCTTCACGTTCGGATTGGCGTCGAACAGGGTCTTGGCGGGGGTGGCGTAACGCACGATCTCGGCCACGTTGATGTCCGCCACCGTGAAGCGGCCGCCGACCAGCCAGCCGGTTTTGCCGAGCGCCTGATCGAGCGCCGCAAAGGGGCCCTTCAGCGCCTCCAGCACCTCGGGCTTGGGGCCGCTCATGGCCACGGAAAGCGCCATCGATTCGAAGCCGCCGTCGGCGACATAGGCGGGAGTGCCCATGCGCTCGACCAGCGCCCACATCGACCACATGGTCATCTCGCCGTCTTCGGCGATATTGGCCGGGCCGAGCGGACCGCCATGCTTCTTGGCGAGGTAGAGGTTGATCGCCAGCGATTCGTGGAGCACCACGCCGTCGTCGTCGATCGACGGGATGTGGCCGTGCGGATTGATCTTGAGAAACTCGGGCGAGCGCGTCTCGATCGTCCCCGGTGGCGGCGCGGCGCCCTTCAGGCGATAGCTCTGCACGACCGGTACGAGCTTGAAGGGGAGGCCGAGTTCGTAGCACAGCCAGATGTTGCGGGATGCGCGGGAGCGAAAGGCGCCGTAAATCGTGAGCATGGCGTCACCTTCTAACAGCGGCGTTCCCACCTGTCCTTGTTGATGACTGGCCACGGGTCTAAGCTTTCCTCATGGACGGTAGCCGCAAAGCCGAGCCGGTGAAGGACGCCAGCCACCTCTACGAGGTCGAGCGGCGCGCACGCCATGCCGAGCGCCCGGGTTTCCGCATCGCCGAGCTGCAGCTCTCGCCGACGCAGAAAGTGCCGTGGCACTACCACACCAACATCGCCGACACGTTCTACGTATTGGCCGGCGAGATGCGGCTGTTCCTGCAGAACCCCAAGGAAGAGGTGCGGCTGAAACCGGGCGAGACCTACACTGCGGTCGCAAAGCGTCCGCATCTGGTGACCAATGCCGGGCAGACCTCGCTTACCTTCCTGATCATGCAGGGTATCGGCGAATACGATTACGTGCCGCTGGTCTGAGGGGCCCGCAAACTATTTGCAGTTGGGCGTCTCAGCTGTCTCAGGCGTCTCACGCTGTCTCAACAGGGGGGTGGGGGTGTTGCGTGAGACTCGGGCCAATAAGCCTTGTGCCATCGGCATCCGAGGCGTCTCACGCGGGTGAGACTCAGGTGATGGCGGGCCGGTCGGCGCCGACGAACTGGCTGCGCAGCTCGCGCTTCAGCACCTTGCCGGTGGCGTTGCGCGGCAGGGCATCGACGAAGCGCACCGATTGAGGGACCTTGAACTTGGCGAGCCGGCCCAGGCAGTGGCGGACGACATCCCCCTCCTCGAGCGCCTGGCCGGGCTTCCTGACGATGACCGCCATGCCCACCTCGCCCCATCGTTCATTGGGCACGCCGATGATCGCGGCGTCGGCGACCTGCGGCAGCTGGAACAGCACGTTCTCGACTTCCGCCGGATAAACGTTCTCGCCGCCCGAGATGTACATGTCCTTCCAGCGGTCGACGATATAGACGAAGCCTTCCTCGTCCATGCGGCAGGCATCGCCGGTGTGCAGCCAACCGTCGGTAAAGGCGGCCTTGGTCGCCTCGGGCTTGTTCCAGTAGCCCGGCGTGATGTTTGGGCCCTTGATCAGCAGCTCGCCGATGGCCCCTTGCGGCACGTCCTTGCCCCGGTCGTCGACGATCCTGATCTCGGTGTGCATCATCGCCTTGCCGGCCGAGCCGACCTTGCGGATGGCGTCCGCGGCATCGAGCATCGTGCCGGCCGGGCTGGTCTCGGTCATGCCCCAGCCCTGGATCAGCGCCACGCCGCGCGCCGCCCAGGCTTCGAGGATGGCGAGCGCGCACGGCGCGCCGCCGACGCCCGAGATCCTGAGCCGCGAGAGATCGGCGCTCTGGAACTTCGGGTGCTGCATCATGAATTGATAGGGTGCCGGCACGCCGAAGAAATGGGTGATGCCGAGCGCGGGATCGGAAATGTAGTCGAGCGCCTGTCCCGGGTCGAAGCTGCGCATGATCAGGATGGTGCCCCCGGCATGCAGCACGGGATTGGCGTAGCAGTTCAGCCCGCCGGTATGGAACAGCGGCAGGATCACGAGCTGCACGGTGTTGGGCGAGATCATCGCGGGAATGCCCAGATTGACGGCGTTCCAGAACACCATGCCGTGGGTGATGATCGCCCCCTTCGGATGGCCCGTGGTGCCCGACGTGTACATGATCATGCCGATATCGTCGTGCGTCAGCGGCACCGGCGCTGGCGCGCTGGGCGCCGAAGCAAGCGCCGTCTCGTAGTCGCTGTCGGGACGCTCGACGTCGATCTCGAGCAGCGAACTGCAGAGCGCCTTGGCCTGCTGCGCGAAGCTCTTGTCATAGACTAGGAGCTTGGGCGTCGCGTCGCCCAGGATGTATTCCAGCTCCGGCACGGTGAGCCGCCAGTTGAGCGGCAGCATGATGGCGCCCAGCCGGCCGCAGGCAAATTGCAGTTCGAAGTATTCGGCGCAGTTGGGCGCGAGCAGCGCCACGCGGTCGCCCTTGCCGATGCCGCGCGCAGCCAGCGCGCCGGCGAGCCGGCCGGTGCGCCGGTCGAGCTCGGCGTAGGTGAATTTTCGGTTGGTCTGAAGATCGTTGATCGCAAGCTGCTTCGGTCGCCGGCCGGCGTGATGGGCGATCCAGTCGTAGTAGGGAGGCGTTCCGGGCATTGACGTTCAGACTCTCGTTTAAGGGAAGGCACTCTCGCAGGCAGGGTGAGCGAAGATGCTAGAGCCTCGCTCGTTCGCCCGCCAAGGGGCTTCGTGCTAAGCAGTGATCCATGAATGTCGCGACTCCGCTGGCCGCTGACGGCCGCGCGCCTCCCCGATTCGATCCGCTCGATCCGGCCTTCATCGCGGATCCCTATCCCTTCTATCACCGGCTGCGCGAGACGGCGCCGGTCTACAAGGCGCCGCAGGGCTTCTGGCTGCTCACGCGTTACGAGGACGTGGCGCTGTCGCTGAAGGACCGCCGCTTCGGCAAGGATTTCGCCGGCAACATCACGCGCCGTTACGGCGCCGATCGCATGAACGAACCGGCGATCGCCAATCTCGCCAAGACCATGCTAGTGCTCGATCCGCCCGACCACACACGGCTGCGCGGCCTGGTGACCAAGGCCTTCACCGCGCGCAGGGTCGCCGACATGCGGCCGCGCATCCGGAAGCTGGTCGACGAGCAGCTCGATCGCGTCGCCGACAAGGGCGGTATGGACGTGGTCATGGACCTTGCCCACCGCCTGCCGGTGATCGTGATCTGCGACATGCTGGGCATCCCCGAGAACCATCGCGCGCCTTTCCTGGCGGCGAGTCAGGTGAGCGGCCGCATCCTCGACCCGGTGCCGATGACGCGCGAGGAGATGGACCATGCCAATGCCGGCGTCGCGGCCGGCAACGCCTATTTCGACCAGCTCTGCGAGCTGCGCCGCCGCGACCCTCAGGACGATCTCACGACCGAGCTGGTGAGAGCGGAGGAGGCGGGTGACCGGCTGACCGCCGAGGAACTGCGCGCCAATATCGGCCTGCTGTTCGGCGCCGGGCACGAGACGACGACCAACCTGATCGGCAATGGCCTGCTGGCGCTGCACCGACAGCCCGACCAGTGGCAGCGGCTGAAAGAAGACCCGTCGCTCATTCCCAACGCGGTCGAGGAGTTGCTGCGCTTCGACTCATCCGTCCAGATGACCGGGCGCGTCACCAACGCGCCAGTCGAGATGAGTGGCGTCACCATTCCGGCCGGCGAGAGCGTGATCACCTTGCTCGGCGCCGCCAACCGCGATCCGGCGCAATATCCCGATCCCGACCGGCTCGATGTCGGCCGCCAGAACATCCGGCCGATGTCGTTCGGCGGCGGCATCCATCATTGCCTGGGCGCGCAACTGGCCCGGCTCGAGGGCGAGCTGGTGTTCACCGCCCTGATCGAGCGCTTCCCGGACCTCGAGCTGCCCGAGAAGGACAAGGCGGAGTGGAAGCAAAACTTCACTCTGCGCGGACTGACCCGACTGCCGGCGGTGTGGCATCATCAGGCATGAAGTTGAAATGGCGGGGTGAGGGCGGCCAGCACAAGGGCGCGCGTCCTTACCAGGAAGACAGTTGGGCGCTGCGCACCTTGCCGGACGGCGCGCTGCTGGCTGTCGTCGCCGACGGCATGGGGGGGCATGCCGGCGGCGCGGTTGCGAGCAAGGTCGTCGTCGATACGTTCGTCGAGGCGGTCGAGGCCGGCAAAGGCCTGAAAGATGGTCTTGTCGAGGCGAACGACGCGGTGAGGGACAATGCGGCGCGCGACGCCAGCCTGACCGGTATGGGCTCGACCCTGGTGGCAGCGCGCATCAAGGATGACGAGCTCTCCTGGGTCAGCGTCGGCGATTCACCGCTCTATCTCGTGTCCGGCCGGAAGGTCGAGCGGCTGAATGCCGATCATTCGATGGCGCCGCATATCGATGCGCTGGTCAGGCGCGGCGTCATCAGCCGCGAGGAAGCGGCGCACCATCCCGGCCGCCATACCCTGCGCGAAGCCGTCATGGGCGAGCCGCTGAAGCTGGTCGATGAAGGCAGCCGGCGGCTCGACGCGGGGTCGACCTTGCTGCTGTGCAGCGATGGCGTGGAGAGCCTGCCGCACGAGCGTATCGTCGATACCGTGGGCCGCTCGGCCGGCGGACTGATCGACGCGGTGCTGGCGATGAAGCGGCCGCATCAGGACAACGTCACGATCATCAAGTTGGTACAGAAGTCATGAGCACGCATCCGGTCGTCATCGAAGTCACGCGCGGTCCCGTCGTCGAAAGCCGCCATGAAGGAATCGCCGCCGTCGTGCGGGCAGATGGTTCGGTCGCCGAATCGTGGGGTGACATCGACGCGCGCATCCTGCCGCGCTCGGCCAACAAGCCGATCCAGGCGATGGCCTTCGTCGAGAGCGGCGCCGTCGAGAAGTTCGGCCTCGGCAACGAGCACATCTCGCTCGCCTGCGCCTCGCACAACGGCGAGAAGCGGCATGTCGAGACGGTGCGGGCGTGGCTTGGAAAAGTGGGCTTGAGCGAAGCCGATCTCGAATGCGGCACCCATCCGCCGCGCCTGCAGGCGAGCATCGAGGCGCTGGTGCGCGAGAACGCCGCGCCGACGCCTGCGTTCAACAACTGCTCGGGCAAGCACAGCGGCTTTCTCACCACCGCGGTGACCTACGGCGAGCCGACCAAGGGCTACATCACGTACGACCATCCGGTGCAGCGCCGCTTGCGCGAGGTGATGAGCGATCTCGCCGGCGAGAATGCCGACGACTATCCCTACGGCACGGACGGCTGCGGCATTCCCACGCTCGCGACGCCGCTCAGGAGCCTCGCCCGCGCCATGGCAAGCATGGCCGACCCGTCGCGCCTCTCCAGCAAGCGCGCCGAGGCCGCGCAGCGCATCCGTGCCGCGATCAATGCCGAGCCGTTCATGATGGCGGGCACCGGCCGCTTCTGCACCCGGCTCAACGGCGCATTGCCCGGCGTGGTGCAGATCAAGACCGGCGCCGAGGGCGTTTATTGCGGCATGCTGCCGGGGCTGAAGCTCGGCATCGCCGTCAAGATGTGGGACGGCGCGGGCCGCGCCGCCGAGATCGCGATGGCGACCATCCTCGGTCATCTCGGCGTGCTGCCGGCCGCACAGAAGGATGAGCTGCTGCATCCGCCGGTGAAGAACGTCGTGGGGCTCCTGGTCGGCGAGATGCGGCGGGCCAAGAGCTGGCTCGGCTGAGCACGACCCTCAATATCGTCGAGGTCGGCGCGCGCGGCGATGGCCTCGCCGAAGAGGCAGGCCGCCGCTGGTTCGTGCCGTTCACGCTGCCGGGCGAGATCGTCGAGGCCCAGCCGCGCGAGCAACGTGGCGGCGGCATGCTGGGCGAACTCGTCGATGTTGTGGCGCCCTCGCGGCACCGCGTGCCGCCGCCGTGCAAGCATTTCGGCACATGCGGCAACTGCGCCCTGCAGCACTGGCGGCTCGACGCCTACGGCGGCTGGAAGGCCGATCTGATCGGGCGGGCGCTGTCGCAGCAAGGCGTGCCGGCGCCGACCTTCGAGCCGATGGTTCAGAGCGCGCTGAACGAGCGCCGCCGTGCAGACTTCGTCGTGCGCGGCAAGCTCGCGGGCTTTCACGAGCGCGGCAGTCATCGCGCCTTCAATGTCGAGGAATGTCACGTGCTGCGGCCGGCGCTGACCAACCTGCTGCCGGCGCTGCGAGGGATCCTGCCGGGCGATACCCCAGCCGACGCGCTCGTCAACGAGACCGACAGCGGCCTCGACCTGCTGATCCGCCCGCACAAGCGGCTGAAGCTATCGCTCGAGGCCAACCAGAGATTGGTGGCGTTCGCCCACGCCTGCGATCTGGCGCGACTGAGCTGGGGCGACCGTGCCCATCCCGAGCCGATCGCCGTGCGGCGCACGCCGCGGCTTGCCTTCGGCGGGGTGGCGGTAGACCCGCCGCCCGGTTTGTTCCTTCAGGCGACCAGGCGGGCGGAGCAGGCGATGCGGAACGCGGTGTCGGCTTGGCTCGCTGGCGCTAAGAAGGTGGCCGATCTTTTCGCCGGCGTCGGCGCGTTGACCCTCGGGCAGCCGTTCCGCTCGACGCTCTTCGAAGGCGACAAGCCGGCAGTCGATGCCGTGGCAAAGCTGGGCGGTGTGCGGCGCGATCTTTTCCGCAATCCGTTGCTGGCGGCCGATCTCAAGCCGTTCGATGCCGTGGTGCTCGATCCGCCGCGCGCCGGTGCGGCGGCGCAGGTGGCCGAGCTCGCCAAGTCGAGCATCGAGCGCGTCGTCTATGCCTCGTGCGATCCCGGCACTTTCGCGCGCGATGCCAAAGTCCTGCAGCAGGCGGGCTATCGGCTGGAGAAACTGATGCCCATCGACCAGTTCCTCTGGTCGGTGCATGTTGAGCTGATCGCGCTATTCGCCAAATGAACGGGAGATGCTACCGATGATGTTCGATCTTTCCGGCAAGGTCGCCGTCGTGACCGGCGGCAGCCGCGGCATCGGCCGCTCGATCTGCGAACAGATGGCGGCGCACGGCGCCAAGGTCGTGGTCTCCAGCCGCAAGCTGCCGGCCTGCGAGGAGGTCGTGAAAGGCATCAAGGCGCGTGGCGGCGAAGCGACAGCGGTGGCCGCCAGCATCTCCGACAAGGCACAGCTCGAGAACCTCGTCGCTGAGGCGCGCAAGGCCTACGGCCGGATCGACATCATGGTGTGCAATGCCGCCTCCAATCCCTATTTCGGGCCGCTGTCGGGCCTCAAGGAAGACGTGTTCCTCAAGATCATGCAGAACAACGTGATGTCCAACCTCTGGCTGATGAACCTCGTCGGGCCGGAGATGGCGGAGCGGAAGGACGGCGTGTTCATCATCGTCTCGTCGATCGGCGGGCTGGTCGGCTCGGCGCACATCGCCGCCTACAACATGAGCAAGGCGGCCGACATCAACTTGGTGAAGTCGCTCGCGATGGAATGGGGCAAGCACAACATCCGCGTCAATGCGATCGCGCCCGGCCTTATCAAGACCGACTTTGCCCGCGCGCTGTGGGAGAACCCGCAGATCCGCTCGGCGCAGGAGAACAAGGCGGCGCTGCGGCGCATCGGCGAACCCGACGATATCGGCGGCGTCGCCGTGTTCCTGGCGTCGAAGGCTGGCAACTTCGTGTGCGGCCAGACCATCATCGCCGACGGCGGCGTGATCGGCTCGGGAGCCGATTAGGCGGCTAGGCGCCGACGTCGAGCTCGCACCAGACGGGGACGTGATCCGACGGCTCGACCTTGGCCCGCTCGCCGCGATCGATGCCGGCGGTGGTCAGGCAGTCGGCGGCTTGCGGCGACAGCAGCAGGTGGTCGATGCGCAGGCCGTTGTCCTTCTGGTAGGCGCCGCCCTGATAATCCCAATAGGTGTAAGCGGGCTGGTCGGGATTGACGGCGCGGATGGCGTCGGTGAGACCGAGATTGAGCAGGCTGCGCAGGGCGGCGCGCGATTGCGGCTGGCACAGGGCGTCGTTGGCGAAGGCGGTCGGGCTGAAGACGTCCGTGTCGGTGGGGCAGACGTTGTAGTCGCCGCCCAGCACGAACATCTCCTCGCTCTCCAGCAGCTTCTTGGTGCGCTGCCGGAGGCGATCCATCCAGGCGATCTTGTAGGCGAACTTCTCGGTGCCGATCGGATTGCCGTTGGGAAGATAGATGCCGCCGACGGTGAGCGGGCCCTTGGGCGTCTCGATCCGGCCCTCGATATAGCGCGCCTGCTCGTCCGGGGTATCGCCGTCGGGCAGGGCGCGCGCGGTGATTTCGACCGGATGCAGCGACAGCAGCGCCACGCCGTTGAAGCCCTTTTGGCCGACGATCTCGCACTTGTAGCCCGTGGCCTCGATCTCGAGCCGCGGGAACTGCGCTTCCTGCGCCTTCAATTCCTGGAGCACCACGACGTCGGGCTTGTTCTTCTGCAACCACGCTACGAGGTTGCCCGTGCGTTTGCGCACCGAATTGACGTTCCAGGTCGCGATCTTCATATCGGAACGATTAGCCCAAACCAAGAAGGCTCGCCATGGCCCGAATTCCCATCCTGCAGGAAAATGATCCCGCGATCACCGAGGACCAACGCGCCTTCCTGGCCGAAACCGGCCGGGGCCGCGGCCGGATGCTCAACGTCTACCGCGCGATGGCCAACCGGCCGGAGGCGGCGCGGGTCTTCGCCGATATGGTGCGCACCGTCTACCGCTCGCGTTCGACGCTCAGCCCCCGGCACGGCGAGCTCGCCTATCTGACGGCGACGGTCGTCAACAACTGCTTCTATTGAATTCCCACCCATACACTGCTCGGTCGGAGCGTCGGGTTGACGGAAGATCAGATGCGGCATGTCGGCGACGACGTGCCGCCCGACGGCGTCTACGACGAGGCCGAAGCCGCGATCGTGCGCTATGCCCAGAAGTCGACACGCATGGAGGCGATCGACGACTCGACCTATGCCGCGCTCGCCAAGCACTTTTCGACGCAGCAGATCATGGATATCTGCCTGACGGTCGGCCTCAGCAACATGGTGAACCGTTTTCACGCGACGTTCCTGACCGACGTCGATCCCGAAACGATCGCAGAGGCGGAGGCGGGCGACAGGATCGCGGGTAGCTGTCCGATCCCGCGGCCGCTAGCGAGACGCTAGGCGCCTAGACGCTGAAGGAGTTGCCACAGCCGCAGGACGAGGTCGCGTTCGGGTTCTTCACCTGGAAGGCCGAGCCCACCATCTCCTCGACATAGTCGAGCTCGCTGCCCTTCAGGAGCTCCATCGAGGTGGCATCGACCACGACCTTGGCGCCGTTGCGCTCGATCAGGAGATCGTCTGCGTTGGACGTCTCCTCGAACGAGAAGTTGTACTGAAAGCCCGAGCAGCCGCCGCCTTGGACCGCCACCCGCATCATCACGGGCTTGGCTTCCCTGGACGCCAGGAGTGCGATGCGCCTGGCCGCGCTCTCGGAGACGGAAAAGGGGGTCTCGCTCATGCCCTACAAGATGTTGATTGGTCCTCGATTCGTCAATGGGTCGGATTGGCCCGACAAAAAGCCCTAAACAGCGGCTATTTTCCCGCGTTCCTGGGCCCGGATCCTTTCCCGGTGGAGGATATATAGGCCCGACCCGATCACCAGAGGCAGGCCGAGCCAGACCGTCCAGGAGGGGTCTTCCTTGAACCAGAGGAAGCCGTAGAGCATGGCGAAGACGATCGAGACGTAGTCGAATGGCGCCAGCACGGCGGCCGGCGCCAGTCGCCAAGCCCGGGTCACCAGGATCTGCGCGACCCCTCCCAGCAGGCCGAGCACGATAAGCCAGACCCAGTCCATCGGCGCGGGCCAAACCCAGTCCGGCGCTCCCAACACGAGCGAAACAACGCTCGAGGACGCCGAGAACCAGAACATGGTGACGGCGTCATGGTCGTGCCGGCTGGCGAGCCGCACCAGCACGGTCGACAACGAATAGCAGAAGGTCGCCGCCAGCACGACCAGCGACATGACGTGCACCCCGATGCTCCAGGGATCGAGCATCAGGATCACGCCGGTGAAACCCACGACGACGGCCGTCCATCGCCGCCAGCCCACCGGCTCGCCCAGCATCGGCACCGCCAGCGCGACCATGAAGAACGGCGAAGCGAAGGAAATCGCGTAAGCATCGACCAGCGGCATGCGTGGAAAGACGTAGAAGAAGCCGAACATGCTGCCGAAGCCGGCAAGGATCCGCACGAACTGCAGCCGGGGTCGATTGCTGCGCACGACTTTCAGTCCGCCGGCGCGCCAGATGACGACGGCGAGCGGTATGAAAGCGATGGTGCTGCGGAACAGGGCGAGCTGGAAGGCGCCATAAGTCCCGCCGAGCGATTTCACCATGGCGTCCATGGTGCAGAACAGGACCAGCGAGCCAAGCTTGCAGTAGATGCCGAGCAGCGAGGCGTGAACGGGCGGAGACGACGGCACGGCGCGTATTTGGCTTGGGCAACGTCCTTCCGTAAAGTGAGATCAGCGGGAGGGACGTTCGCCGTATGGGCATGAACTGGTTGTTCGGCCGAGAAGATGCGCCGCGCGGGCCTGTGGTGGTGGCGCTGCTCGTGCTGCTGAACGCCCTGTTGCTGCGCGCCGTCGATCCGATCGGCCTGCTGCGCCTGCGCGATCTCGCCTTCGATACCTACCAGCGGCTGGAGCCGCGCGTGCCGCTGCCCGACATGCCGGTACGCATCGTCGATATCGATGAAGCGGCGCTGGCCGAATACGGCCAATGGCCGTGGCCCCGCACCCGCGTGGCGGAGCTGGTCGGCAAGCTGGCACAAGACGGCGCGGCGGTGATCGCCTTCGACGCTGTATTCGCCGAGCCCGACCGCTCCTCGCCGCGCGCGATCGCCCAGAACCTGCCCGACGCGCTGCGCGACAGCGATGCGCGGCGCACTCTCGACTCCTTGCCCGACAGCGACGAGGTGCTGGCCGAGACCATCGCCAATGCCCCCGTCGTCACGGGTTTCGCCTTCGACGTCAATGGCCGGAGCGGCGTGCCGCGGCGCGGTTGGGGCATGGCGCACAACAGCGGCGAGAAGGACGAAAAGTCGGTTCCCGATCTGATTCGCCAATTCATCACCCAGCAGGTCGGGGCGGTGCGCACGATCGGCGTGATCGAGCAGGCGGCCAAGGGCAACGGCTTCGTCACCATCGATGCCGACAGTGCGATCGTGCGGCACGTGCCGATGCTGTTCCGCCTCAAGGGGCAGCGCGACGAGGATCTCTACGCCGCATTGGTGCTGGAAGCGCTGCGCGTGGCCCAAGATGCCTCGACCTATCTGGTGCGATGGTCAGGCGCGCAAGGCCTGGAGGCTTTCGGCCAACGCACCGGCGTCGGCGGCATCCGCGTCGGGCGGGTCAACATCGATACCGATGCCTACGGCCGAATGTGGCTCTACGACAGCGGCCATAAGCAGAGCCGATTCGTGTCGGCGAAGGACGTGTTGAAGGGCACGGTGGCGCCGGACAAGATCGAGTCGAACATCGTCTTCATCGGCACCTCAGCGGTCGGGCTCAAGGATCTTCGTTCCACGCCGGTCGAGCCGTCGGTGCCCGGTGTGGAGGTCCATGCCCAGCTGGCCGAGCAGATGCTCACCCAGACCTTCCTCGAGCGGCCGGACTACGCCGATGGTGCGGAATTCCTGTATCTCCTGGTGATCGGCCTCGTTTTCATCCTGCTGTTGCCGCGACTGTCGGCGGCGCGCATGGCGATCGTCGCGGCGGTCTTCGTGAGTATCGGCCTGATCGTGCCGTGGATTGCCTTCTCGCGCTTCCATCTGCTGTTCGACCCGATTTATCCGCCGGCGACCTTGGCCGCGATCTATATCAGCGGCTCGGCCCTCGCCTTCATGCGGGCCGAGCGCGACCGGCGCGAGATTCGCGGCGCCTTCAACCTCTATCTGTCGCCCGATCAGGTCGAGGCGGTCGTGCGCAATCCCGACCTGCTGGCGTTAGGCGGCGAGCAGCGCGAGATCAGCGTCATGTTCACCGACGTGCGCGGCTTCACGCGCATCTCCGAGCAGTTCGATCCGCACGGCCTGACGCGCTTCATGAACCGCTTCCTGACGCCGATGACCGACCTCATCCTGAAGCACCGCGGCACCATCGACAAATACATGGGCGACGCGATCATGGCGTTCTGGAACGCGCCGCTGCCGGTCGCGACGCATGCGGCGATGGCGTGCGACACGGCGCTCGCCATGCAGGCCCAGCTGACGGTCCTCAATGGCGAGTGGGAGGCCGAGGCCAAAGCCGCGGGCAATGCGCACATCCCGGTCCGCATGGGCATTGGCATCAATACCGGTCTCGCCTCGGTCGGCAATTTCGGCTCGGAGCAGCGGCTTACCTATTCCTGCCTCGGCGACGAGGTGAACCTTGCCTCGCGCATCGAAGGGCTGTGCAAGCTCTATGGCGTTGGCATTCTCATCGGCGAGAATACGCGTGCCGCCGCGCCGGACCTGGCCTCGCTCGAACTCGACCTCGCCATGGTGAAAGGCAAGACCGAACCCGAGCATGTCTACGCGCTGTTGGGCGATGCTGATATGGCTGGCACCGAGCCGTACAAGGCTCTGGTCGTCCAGCAGAAACAGTTCCTCGGTCTCTATCGCCAGGGCGCCTTTGCGGAGGCCCGCACGATGATCGATGAGTGCGTCATCGCGGCCGACGCCGCGGGCTGGAAGCAGGGCTATTACGAGATGATGCGGACCAGGATCGACGCATTGATCGACGATTCGCCGCCGGACTGGTCGGGAGTGTATGTCGCCAAGGAGAAGTGAGCGCCTGTCGGCGATCGAGAGCCTGGTTTGTCGCGATGTCGGGCGGGGAACGCAGAAGCTGATCGAGGCGACTCGCGGCGAGCTGGCCGCGGCGGCGGAGAGCTTGGCGCGCGCCAGGTCGGTCGGCTTGATCACCGGCTTCTACGTGCCGCGCGGCGAGACGCCGGCGGCGGAGACCGACGGACCGGTCGGCGCCGGGTTGTTGGCGATGGCACTCGAGGCCTGCGGAATGAGGACGCGCATCGCCACCGATGCACCGTGCATCGGGGTCGTGCGCGCGGCTGCGCCGGGCATCGAAGTCGATGAGGTCGCCGACATCGCGGGCGCGGTGAGAGCATGGCAGGGCGCGGGTGTCGATTGCGCGCTCGCCATCGAGCGCTGCGGCAAGAGCGTCGACGGCAAGCCGCGCAACATGCGCGGCGCCGACGTGTCGCAATGGACGCTGCCTCTCGACGATCTGTTCACTGGCGGCCCTTGGACGAAGCTCGCGGTCGGCGACGGAGGCAACGAGATCGGGATGGGCAAACTCGCCCCCTCGTTGATCGGCGCCACCGTGCCCAACGGCGAGGCGATCGCGAGCGTCACCGGCTGCGACCATCTCGTGGTGGCCGGCGTCTCCAACTGGGGCGCCTATGGCCTGATGGCCGGGCTGGCGGTGCTTCGGCCGGAATGGCGCGACCGGATACTCCCGTTCCTGTCGGCGGAACGCGACCTCGCCGTGACCAAAGCCGTCGTCGCCGCGGGAGCGGTCGACGGCGTGACGGCGAAGCGCGAGCCCACCGTCGACGGGTTCGGGGCCGACGTGCACGGCCCGCTGATCGAAAGACTTCGGCAGATTGCCTGCGAGGACGCGGCGCTCTAGAACGCCGCCATGGACAACGCTGCCTCCGAGAATCCCTACGCACCGACGCATCCCGAGATCCGCGACGCGGTCCGTGCCCTCTGCCTGAAGTTCGATGGCGCGTATTGGCGCAAGCTCGATCGCGAGCGCGGCTATCCGACGGAATTCGTGAAGGCGCTGACCGAGGCGGGCTGGCTGTCGATCCTGATTCCCGAGGAATACGGCGGCGCGGGCCTCGGCATTTCGGCGGCGAGCGCGGTGCTCGAGGAGATCCATCGGGCTGGCTGCAATGCCGCCGCCTGCCATGCCCAGATGTACATCATGGGCACCGTGTTGCGGCACGGCAGCAAGGAGCAGCAGGAACGTTACCTGCCCAAAATAGCCACCGGTGAACTGCGCCTGCAGGCGTTTGGCGTCACCGAGCCGACCAGCGGCACCGATACATTGTCGCTGCGCACGACGGCAGTGAAGAAGAACAACAGCAGCTATGTCGTGAACGGCCAGAAAGTCTGGACCAGCCGTGCCGAGCATTCCGACCTGATGCTGCTATTGGCGCGTACCACGCCCAAGGAACAGAGCCAGAAACGGACCGAAGGTCTTTCGGTCTTTCTGGTCGACATGCGCGCCGCGCTGGGCAAGGGGCTCACCATCCGGCCGATCCGCACGATGATGAACCACAACAGCACCGAAGTGTTCTTCGACAACATGGAAGTGCCCGCCGAGAACTTGATCGGCCAGGAAGGGCAGGGCTTCCGCTACATCCTGTCCGGCATGAATGCCGAGCGCGTGCTGATCGCCTCGGAATGCCTGGGCGATGGCCGTTGGTTCATCGAGAAGGCGGTGAACTACGCCAAGGAGCGCAAGCTGTTCGGTCGCGCGATCGGCCAAAATCAGGGGGTGCAGTATCCCATCGCGCGCGCCTACACGCAGATCGAGGCAGCCGATCTGATGGTGCGCAAGGCCGCGACCATGTTCGAGGCCGGCATCAATGCGGGTGCCGAGGCCAACATGGCCAAGATGCTGGCCTCGGAAGCGGCGTGGGCAGCGGCCGAGATGTGCGTGCAGACGCACGGCGGCTTCGGCTTCGCCGAGGAATACGACATCGAGCGCAAGTTCCGCGAGGCACGGCTCTATACGGTGGCGCCGATCTCGACCAACATGATCCTGAATTTCGTCGCCGAGCACGTGCTCGGCCTGCCGCGATCTTACTAGAACAGCGCCTTGATGACGCGGATCACGACGAGTGGTCCGACAACGACGAGGAATGCCGTCCACACGACCGTGACCGCGGTCACGACCCAGCCCAGGATCGCCATTACGCCGTCGCCCTCGATCAGCGCCAGGCAGAAAAACAGGATCGCCAGGGCAGGAAGGAGATTGTCGAACGGGATCGGCAAAGCGAGCACGACGATCAGCAGCAGCCAGACGATCTGCAGCAGGCGGCGGGGCAGGCCCGAAACCCAGAATTCCCGACGCGGGTGGACCGCGCGTTCCAGCCTCGTGATGTGAGGCGCCGCTTTGATGAGAAAGTCTTGCAGGCGGCCGCGTTGCATGCCGCGTCGACCGAGGAAATCGGGAACCGATGGCGTGTCGCGTCCCATGAAATACTGGCCGGCCAGCAAGAGCATCGGTACGCCCGTCGCCGTGCTGAGCCAGGGAATGCCCGTCGGCACCACGTTGATGACGTCGAGCGCCATGACGGCGAAGGCGTACGACCGCGTCTCCAGACCTTGCAGGAACTCCTTGAGGGAGAGGACGGAATCGCGGGGCCCGGCGAACAGTCGATCGAGCGTCGGCAGGAGCGCGATGCGCTCGCTCATTTGCCCAGCCGGGCCATCAAGCGTTGCGCCAGCACGAGGTGCGGACGGTCGAGCATCTTGCCGTCGAGCGTCAGCACGCCCGCACTCGGGTTATTCTCGAACGTGGCGATGACCTTCTTGGCCCAGTCAACTTCCTGGGTGCTCGGTGTGAAGACCTCGTGAATGATGGCGACCTGGTCGGGATGGATCGCGATCTTGCCGCCGTAGCCCATGCGGCGGGCGTCGCGTGCCTCGGCGCGCAAGCCGTCGACATTCTTGATATCGGGATAGACGGTATCATAGGCGGTGACGCCGGCGCCGACCGCCGCCATCAGGTTGACCGTGCGCGCGAGCCTGAACGTATCGTCATACACGCCCGGCGCAGGACCCTTGGCCAAGGCGCCGAGATCGGCCATCAGATCTTCGCCGCCCCACGAATGGCCTGCCAGGCGAGCATGTCTGGCGGGCGCTGCGGTGAGCGCCAGCACGGCGGCGGCGCTCTCGGTGGCGATCGTGAGGATTTTCGTGGCGCCGCTTTCGATGCCTTCACGCGCCTCGAGCGCGTCGAGATAGGTCGCCAGCAGGTCGAGATCCTTCTGGCCGACGCATTTCGGAAACACGATGCCGTCCGGCCTGCCCTGCATGACGACGGCGAGATCGCCCAGCGTGAGCCCGGTGTCGAGCGCGTTGACGCGCACGTAGAGCTTCAGACCGCCGCGGCGCGGCGCCTTCAGGTAGTCGCGCACCATCTCTCGCGCGACCTTCTTGCGGTCAGCGGCGACCGAGTCCTCGAGATCGAGGATCAGGGCATCGGGCCCCGACGACGGACCCTTGGCGAGCTTGCGCTCGGAATCGCCGGGAACGAACAGGAAAGATCGCATGGCTCAGGCCTTGGGCTTCTTCTTCATCAATGCTTGTCGTTTGCATTCGGCGACCAGCTCGCCGCGCTGGTTCGTAGCGGCGTGGCTGAATTCGACGATGCCGGCGTCGGGGCGCGATTTGCTGGCGCGCGCCGACAGCACGGTCGTCGTCACCTTGAGCGTGTCGCCGTGGAACACCGGCCTGGGAAAGCGCACGTCGGTCATGCCGAGATTGGCGATCGTCGTGCCGAGCGTGGTGTCATTCACGGTGATGCCGATCATCAGGCCCAATGTGAACAGGCTGTTGACGATGCGCTGGCCGAACTCGGTGCCCTTGGCAAACTCCTCATCGAGATGCAGTGGCTGTACGTTCATGGTGAGCGAACTGAACAGCACGTTGTCCATTTCCGTGACCGTGCGGGTCCAAGCGTGATCAAACGTGCGGCCGGCCGTCAGTTCCTCGAAATAGAGTCCTGCCATCCTTTTCCTCTGCGAAAGCGGGGCCTTTCTAGCACGGATGGACGCGTTTCGGCGGCCATCGTATCAATGCGCCCACACAACGAAACTCGAGCACGCGGGAGCAAGCGATGCGCGCAATGATGAGCGAAACGCCGGGCGGTCCGGAGAGCCTGAAGCTGATGGAAGTGCCGTCCAAGCCGGTCGGCAAGGGCCAGGTGCGGATTGCGGTGAAGGCGGCCGGCGTCAATTTTCCCGACACGCTGATCATTGCCGACAAATATCAGTTCAAGCCGCCGCGTCCGTTCGCGCCCGGCCACGAGGTTGCGGGAGACATCACCGAAGTTGGCGAAGGTGTCAGCGAATACAAGAAAGGCGATCGCGTGATTGCGGCCATCGGCCATGGCGGATATGCGACCGAGGTCGTCGCCGATCAGTCCGCGCTGCTGCCGATGCCGACGAACATGTCCTACGAGGATGGCGCGGCGTTCACCATGACCTATGGCACGTCATATTACGCCTTGAAGCAACGCAGCTCCTACAAGCCGGGCGAGACACTGCTGGTGACCGGCGCCTCGGGCGGCGTCGGCCTCACTGCCGTCGAGCTTGGTGCGCTCATGGGCCTGAAGGTGATCGCGGCCGTCGGCTCGGACGAGAAGATGGAGATCTGCAAGAAGTACGGCGCCACGATGTTCGTGAATTACGCCAGGGAGAAGATGCGCGATAAAGTGAAGGAGCTGACCGGCGGCAATGGCGCGGACATCATCTATGACGCTGTGGGCGGCGACGCCTTCGACGAAGCGATCCGCTGCATCAACTGGTATGGCCGGCTTCTGGTCGTGGGCTTCGCCGCCGGCCGCATCCCGCAGCTTCCGGCAAATCTCGCGCTGCTAAAGAGCTGCGACGTGCGCGGCATTTTCTATGGCGCCTGGCGGGGACGCGAGCCCAAGGAGGCGCGCAAGAATTTCGACGAGCTGCTGGCGTGGTACGCGCAAGGCAAGCTGAAGCCGCACATTTCCATGCGCTTCCCGCTTGAGAAGGGCGCCGAGGCGATGAACGCCCTCCTGTCGCGCAAGGCGACAGGCAAGGTCGTGCTGACGATGGCATGAGGCGCGCATGGGACGTCTGACCGGCAAGATCGCAATCGTGACGGGAGCCGCGTCCGGCATCGGCGCGGCCTCGGCCAAGCTCTTTGCCGACGAAGGAGCCGAAGTGCTGGCGGTCGACCGGACTGCGTCCGATTCCACTAACTTCGTCTGTGACATCACCGAAGAAGATGCACCCAGGAAGATCGTCGGCGAGGCCGTCAAGCGATTCGGCGCGCTCGATATCCTGTTCAACAATGCCGGCGTCAGCGGGCGCGCTTTCGTCGAGGAGATGACCGACGAACACTGGGACCGCGTGAACGGCGTCAATGTCCGCGCGATGTTCCGCCTCTGCCGCGAAGCCATTCCGGCGCTCAAGGCGCGCGCCAAGGAAAAGGGCCGGGCGCGCATCGTCAACACCGCGTCGGTGATGGCGTTCGACACCGATTACGGGCTCGCGGCCTACTGCGCCTCCAAGGCGGGCGTCGGCGGCTTGACGCGCACGCTGGCCCTCGAGCTCGGCAAGTTCAACATCACGGCGAACTACGTCTGTCCCGGCGCCATCTACACCGGCATGACGCGCACGAACTTCGACAATCCCGAGATCCGCGCGGTGTGGGAGAAGAAGGCGGCACTGCGCCGGCTGGGACAGCCGATCGACATCGCCCGCGGCGCGCTGCTGCTGGCATCGGATGATGCCGACTTCATCACCGGCCATGAGCTCGTCGTCGATGGCGGTCTCACCCTTCGTACATAGCAGAGCAAGCATGTCGAACATTCAGTCCTTCGCCGCGACCTATGGCGAGGCGCGCGACAAGTTCCTCGCCGCCGCCAAGGTGGCCAATGCCACCACCTATCGCTACGACAACCCGACTAAGGGCCCCAACGGCGAGGCGCTGTCCTGCGGCGTGGCGCGGCTTGGGCCCGACGATGCCCAGAAGATCGTCATGGTGATCTCCGGCACGCACGGTGCCGAGGGCTACAGCGGCTCGGGCTTCCAGGTCGATTGGCTGGCAAGCGTCGGCGCAGCCGGCCTGCCGCCCGGCACGGCAGTGCTGTTCGTGCACGCCATCAACCCCTATGGCTTCAGCTGGACGCGGCGCGTGACGGAGGAGGGCAACGACCTCAACCGCAACTACGTCGATCACACCAAGCCCTATCCGGTGAACCAAGGGTACCTCGAAATCGCCGACTGGCTGGTGCCCAAGGATCTCGGCCACAACAGCGTCGCCATGGTCGAGAGCAAGCTCGCAGAGTACCGCAAGAAGGTGGGCGACAAGGCCTATTTCGTCGCCATGTCCGGCGGCCAGTACAGCCATCCCGACGGCTTCTTCTTCGGCGGCGGCGGGCCGTCATGGGCGAACCGCACCATGCATGCCATCGTCGACAGGTTCCTGAAGGGCAGGAGCGACGTCGCCGCCGTCGACTTCCATACCGGCCTCGGTCCCTATGGCTATGGCGAGCCGATCACACACTACGACGTTGATTCGCCGGGATCGCGCCGTGTGCGCGCCTTTTGGGGCGAATCGGTGACGGAGTCCAAGCGCGGCCAGACGCAGTCGGCGGCACGCGATGGCCTCACGCACTATGGCCTGAACCGCGTGCTGCAGGAGCCGCAGACGCGCTTCACCATCTGCACGCTCGAGTTCGGCACCTTCGACCGCGAGAGCGGCCAGCGTGCGTTCCGCGCCGACCACTGGCTGCACAAATACGGCGACCCGCTGGGCAAGGAGGCAGGGCCGATCCGCGCCGCCATGCGTCGGCAATTCTATCCCGACACCGACGACTGGAAGGAGGCCGTGCTGTTCCGCGGCCACCAGATCGTGCGCCAAGCCATCGCCGGCGTTCAACGAGGGCCGATCTAGCGCTGGGGACAAGGGCGAAAAAGCCGCTCATCCGGCCGTCGATCCTGCTACAAAGCCTCAATGCGTGCCGTGTTAGCACTGCTGGCGTTCGTGGCCGTCGCTGCCGTCAATTTTCTCTGGTGGTGGTGGCCAAACAGGCCGGTCGAGATCGCCGGCTGGACCGACCAGCCGCTGCAGAGCGTGTCGTTCGCGCCCTATCGGCCCGGCCAAAGCCCGCTGTCGAAGGATTTCCCGACACCGCAGCAGATCGAGCAGGACCTCGCGCGCCTCAAGGGCAAGGTGCTGGCGGTCCGGACCTATTCGGCGGCGGAGAACCTCGAGACGGTGCCGCAGGTCGCCGGAAAGTACGGCCTCAAGGTCTGGCACGGCGCCTGGCTGAACGACAACGAGAAGGAAAACCTCGAGCAGATCAACCTGCTGATCGATCACGCCAACCGCTATCCCGACACGATCGAGCGCGTGATCGTCGGCAACGAGGTGCTGCTGCGCAAGGACCTGACGGTCAACCAGCTCCGCGGCTATATCCGCCAGGTCAAGCAGCGCGTGAAGCAGCCGGTGACCTACGCTGACGTCTGGGAATTCTGGCTGCGCAATCCGTCGCTTGCCGACGACGTCGACTTCGTCACCGTCCATCTGCTGCCATACTGGGAGGACGAGCCGATCGGGCTCGATCGGCGCGAGGCCGACGGCTCGCTGCGCATCGAGAAGCACATCCTCGACATCTATCACAGGGTCCAGGCGCGCTTTCCCGGCAAGAAGATCGTGATCGGCGAGACCGGCTGGCCGAGCGACGGGCGCATGCGCGCCGATGCGCGGCCGGGGCGCATCGAGCAGGTGCGCTACTTCTCGCTGTTCCGCAAGATCGCCGAGCGCGAGCATTTCGACTACAATTTCGTCGAGGCGTTCGATCAATATTGGAAGTCGCGCCAGGAAGGCACGGTCGGCGCCACCTGGGGGCTGCTCGACGCGCAACGCCACGACAAGTTCGAGCTCGGCAAGCCGGTGGTCGCCGAGCCGCACTGGCGCATCCTGTTCGCCCTGTCGACCTTGGGAAGCGGCCTGCTGGTGCTGGCCTTCGCCACCTGGCGTCGGCTCGCCAAGGCCAAGCAGATCGCGATCTTCGCCCTGTTCGCCCAGATCGTGGCCACCGTCTACGTCGAAGCTGCATGGACCGACGTCTCCCGCACCTTCTACCTCGAGCGCATGCTCGGTGTGGTGTTCTGGGCGCTGCTTCTGGCCGCCTTCAGCTACGCCCTGCTGCGCGGTGTGGCGGACAGCCTGACAGGCCGCATGGCCGACCCGTCGCTCTATGGTGCGCGGGTGCGCGAGTCCTGGCGCGCCTGGCGGGCACTGCCGCGGCGGCGCATCTTCCAGCGCGTCGACCTGATGGCGCAGATGCTCTATCTCGCGCTGACCGTCCTCTGCATCTTCTATCTCGTCGTGATCACCATCGATTGGTATGACGGCGGCATCCGCATCGGCACGTTCTTTCGCCAATTCTGCATCGACGGCCGTTATCGCGACTTCCCGATCTGGAGCTTCGTGCTGCCGTCGATCGTGCTGATGGCGTGGAAGCTGAGCACGGTGCTGCGCCGAGAGAAGGTCTCGCGTCCCGATCGGCTGATGCGCGCGCTCTCCTTCGGCCGCTTGCTGGGCTACGACGGCAGCACCGGGTTCGTACGCATGGAACGGTCGCTCAGCCGTCTGCATCCGGTCCTGCCGGAAGTGATCCTGTCGGCCCTGCTCTTCCTGTGGGCTGTGGCGATGCTGATCACCGAAGGCGCCATCAAGCTCTACGATGGCGGCGCGGGCGGCTTCGTCGCCGCGGACGGCGGCCGCTGGGTGATCCGCACGCTGTTCTGGAACACCCAGGCCGACTGGTTCGCGGGCATTGCGCTGCTGATGGCGGTTCCGTATCTCGCCACCATATATGTCTCGTTGCGCGAGCCGCTGGCCGAACCGCCGCCGGACTCCTATACGAGTAAGTGGTAGTAGCCTCGAAGGGCGGAGTGCCGAATGGAAATCAAGGGCGAATATCGGATTGCCGCGCCGCGCGACAAGGTCTTTGCCGCGCTGAACGATCCGGCGGTGCTGCAGGCCTGCATTCCGGGCTGCGAATCGCTGGACAAGCTCTCGGATACCGAGATGACCGCCAAGGTGCGGCTGCGCATCGGCCCGGTGAGCGCGGCCTTCAGCGGCAAGGTCACGCTGTCCGACATCGATGCGCCCAACGGGTACAAGATCTCCGGCGAGGGCCAGGGCGGCGTCGCTGGCTTCGCCAAGGGCGGCGCGGCCGTGAAGCTCGCGCAGGATGGCGCGGACACGGTGCTGACATACGATGTCGACGCCCAGGTGGGCGGCAAGATCGCCCAGGTCGGCGCGCGTCTGATCCAGGGCACGGCGAAGAAGCTCGCCGACCAGTTCTTCGGCAAGTTCGCCGAGAGCGTCGGCGCGCCGCCGCCGGTCACGGCGCCCGACACGGCGGCCGGGACCAACTGATGCCCGCGCCCGACGATCAGGTCCGGCGCGGCTATCGTCACTGGCTCGTGATTGGCATCGGCGCGGCCATACTGATCGTGGTGTTTCTGCTGCGACGTTAAAGCGCCGGCCGGCCGAGCGTTGTGCGTCATCCGTAATTCGCTTGACCCGCAGCCGAACGGCTTGCGAGAGTCCCGGCCAACGCCCGGCAGACGCGCACGACGCGGCCGCGAACCAACAGGCAAGGGAGAAGAGTAAATGACACTTTCCGTCTCCATGACCGTCAACGGCAAGTCCGTTTCCGGCAAGGTCGAGGCCCGCACGCTGTTGGTCCAGTTCCTGCGCGAGCATCTCGGAATGACCGGCACGCATGTCGGCTGCGACACCAGCCAGTGCGGCGCCTGCGTGGTCCATGTCGACGGCAAGTCGATCAAGTCGTGCACCATGCTTGCCGTCCAGGCCGACGGCGCGAGCGTGCTGACGATCGAGGGCCTCGCCGCCAGCGCCGACAAGCTCCATCCCATGCAGGAGGCGTTCCGCGAAAACCACGCCCTGCAGTGCGGCTTCTGCACACCGGGCATGGTGATGAGCGCCATCGACATGGTGAAGCGCCACAACTACCAGCTCGACGAGGCCACGGTGCGCAGCGAGCTCGAGGGCAACCTTTGCCGCTGCACAGGCTACCACAACATCGTGAAAGCCATCCTGGCCGCCGCGCCAGCCATGAAAGCAGCAGGGGTGTAACGCCATGACCGCCGCCACCGGAATCGGCGCCCGGGTCAAGCGGAAGGAAGACCAGCGCTTCCTGACCGGCACGGGCCGCTATGTCGACGATCTGCCGCTCGCTCGAGCGACTTACGCGTATTTCCTGCGTTCGCCGCATGCGAATGCGAAGATCAACAAGGTTGACACGGCGGCGGCGAAAAAGATGCCGGGCGTGGTCGAGATCTTCACCGGCAAGGACACGGCCGACGCCAAGATGGGCGGGCTGATCTGCGGCTGGGTGGTCAAGGACAAGAACGGCCAGCCGCACAAGGCGCCGCCGCATCCGGTGATGGCGCTCGATACCGTGCGCTATGTCGGCGACACGGTGGCGATGGTGGTGGCCAACAGCGTGGCCGAGGCACGCGATGCCGCCGAGGCGATCAAGGTCGACTACGACGTAAAGCCGGCCAACGTCGATCTCGCCAAGGCGCTCGCCAAAGGCACGCCCGAGGTCCATGCCGAGGCGCCGGGCAACCTGATCTACGATTGGGAAATCGGCGTGAAGGCTGATGTCGACGCGGCGTTCGCCAAGGCCGCGCACGTCACCAAGCTCGATCTCGTGAACAATCGCCTCATCCCCAATGCCATGGAGCCGCGCGCCGCCGCGGCGGAATACGACAAGGGCACGGGCAATTACACGCTCTACTCGACGTCGCAAAACCCGCACGTGCTGCGGCTGATCCTGTCGGCGTTCGTGCTCGGCATCCCCGAGCACAAGCTGCGGGTCGTGGCCCCCGACGTGGGCGGCGGCTTTGGCAGCAAGATCTTCTGCTACAACGAGGAGACGATGCTCACCTGGGCGTCGTCCCGTGTCGGCCGGCCGATCAAGTGGACGGCCGAGCGCAGCGAATCGTTCATGACCGACGCGCACGGCCGCGATCACGTCACCCATGCCGAGCTGGCGCTCGACAAGGACGGCAAGTTCCTTGCCATGAAGGTCGAGACCATCGCCAACATGGGCGCCTATCTCTCGACCTTCTCGACGGCGGTGCCGACCTATCTCTACGCAACACTGCTGGCCGGCCAGTACACGACGCCGCTCATCTACGCCAACGTGAAGGCTGCGCTCACCCACACCGCGCCGGTCGACGCCTATCGCGGCGCCGGTCGGCCCGAGGCTACGTTCGTCGTCGAGAGCCTGGTCAACAAGGCGGCGAAGGAACTGAAGATGGATCCGGCCGAACTGCGCCGGAAGAACTTCATTCCGCCCAACGCCTTCCCGTACCAGACGCCGGTGGCGCTGCAGTACGATTCGGGCAACTACCAGCCGATCATCGACGAGGCGATCAAGATCGCCGACTACAAGGGCTTCGAAGCGCGGCGCGCCGAGGCCAAGTCGCGCGGCAAGCTGCGCGGCATCGGCTTCTCGTCCTACATCGAGGCTTGCGGGCTTGCGCCGTCGCAGGTGATCGGCCAGCTGGGGGGCGGTGTCGGCCAGTGGGAGTCGGCGCAGATCAAGTTCAATCCCACCGGCAACGTGCAGATCCTCACCGGCTCGCACAGCCACGGCCAGAGCCACGAGACGACCTTCGCGCAGATCGTCTCCGACAAGCTCGGCGTGCCGCTCGAGCAGATCGAGGTCGTGCATGGCGATACGGCGACCACGCCGTTCGGCATGGGCACTTACGGCAGCCGTTCGCTGGCTGTTGGCGGGTCGGCGATCATGAAGGCGGCCGACAAGATCATCGAGAAGGGCAAGAAGATCGCAGCCCACTTGATGGAGGCGTCGGTCAACGACGTCGTGTTCGAGAATGGCACCTTCAAGGTGGCTGGCACCGACAAGAACGTGCCGCTCGGCCAGGCAGTGTTTGCGGCCTACGTGCCGCACAATTATCCGCTGGCAGAGCTCGAGCCGGGCATGGACGCCAACGCCTTCTACGATCCGGCGAACTTCGTCTATCCGGCGGGCACGCAGATCTGCGAGGTCGAGATCGACCCGGAGACCGGCGAGACCGACATCGTGAGCTTCACCGCAGTCGACGATTTCGGCAACATCATCAATCCGATGATCGTCGAGGGCCAGGTGCATGGCGGCATCGTCCAGGGTGTCGGCCAGGCGCTGCTCGAGAACGCGGTCTACGACAAGGCGACGGGTCAGCTCGTGAGCGGCTCGTACATGGACTACACCATGCCGCGCGCCGACGACGTTCCGTCGATCAAGACGGGCTACAAGGTCACGCCATGTCCGCACAATCCGCTGGGCGTGAAGGGATGCGGCGAAGCAGGCGCGATCGCAGCGCCCGCCGCCGTTATGAATGCCGTCCACGACGCCCTCGCGGTCGTGGGAGTGAAGCATGTCGAGATGCCGGCCACGCCGCTGAACGTGTGGCAGGCCATCCACGGAGGAAAGTGAGATGTACGATTTCGCCTATCACCGTCCCAAGACGCTCGCCGAGGCGCAGGCTGCCCTGAAGGGCAAGCCGGAGGCGCGGCCTATGTCGGGCGGCATGACGCTGATCCCGACGCTCAAGCAGCGGCTGGCCAAGCCCTCCGACGTCGTCGACCTCGGCGGCATCAAGGAGCTGGCCGGCATCAAGGTCGAGGGCTCGGGGGTCACCATCGGCGGCATGACCAAGCACTATGATGTGGCGTCGTCCGCCGATGTGAAGAAGACCATCCCGGCGCTGGCCGGCCTCGCCGCCCACATCGGCGATCCGGCGGTGCGGAACCGCGGCACGATCGGCGGCTCGGTCGCCAACAACGATCCGGCGGCCGACTACCCGGCGGCGGTGCTGGCGCTCAATGCCACGATCAACACCACCGCGGGCAAGCATACCGCCGACAGCTTCTTCAAGGGCCTGTTCGAGACGGCGCTGAAGGACGGCGAGCTGATCACCTCGATCAGCTTCCCCAAGGCCGACAAGGCGGCGTACATGAAATTCCCCAACCCGGCGTCGCGCTACGCCATGGTCGGCGTGTTCGTGGCCAAGACGGGCAACAACGTCCGCGTGGCCGTGACCGGGGCAGGGCCGTGCGTGTTCCGCATCAAGGCGATGGAAGACGCGCTGGCCAAGAACTTCACCTCGGCCGCCATCAAGGACATCAAGATCCCCGCCGACGGGCTGAACAGCGACATCCACGGCAGCGCCGAATATCGCGCCCACTTGGTGAACGTGATGGCGCGGCGCGCGGTGGATGCGGCCAACAAGTAGTTGAAGGCGCTCGTCACCGGCTTCGAGCCGTTCGGCGGCGACGGCGTCAATCCGTCGTCGCTGGCGCTGCCCAGGCTCAGGAAACGCATCGACGAGGTCGTGGTGCACACGGCCGAGCTGCCGTGTTCGTTCGCGCACTCGGTGGCGGCGCTCAAGGCGGCGATCGACGAGGTCAAGCCCGACATCGTGCTGTGCGCCGGCCTGGCCGGCGGCCGCGCCGAGCTTTGCCTCGAGCGCGTGGCGATCAACGTGCAGGACGCGCGCATCCGCGACAATGACGGCAATCAGCCGATCGACGTGCCGGTGGTGAAGGCGGGACCGGCGGCGCATTTCGCCACGTTGCCGATCAAGGCGTGTGTCGCCGAGATGCGCAAGGCGGGCCTGCCCGCCGCGGTCTCGAACACCGCCGGCACCTTCGTCTGCAATCACATCTTCTACGCCCTGATGGACATCGCCGCCGGCCATCCGATCCCGATGCGCGGCGGCTTCCTGCACGTGCCGTACCTGCCCGAGATGGTGGCGCGCGGCGCGCCTGCGCCGTCGATGGCGCTCGACGATATCGTGAAGGGCATCGAGATCATCGTCGCGGTCAGCGCCCGCCGCACCAGCGACATCCATACCGCCGAGGGCCGCGTCTCCTAAAACGCCGCCGCGATCAGCCCGGCCACGTAAAGCACCGTAGCAACAATGACTCCGCGCAGCGGCGTGCGGAAGAAGTAGAGCTTCGACAGGCCGACATAAGCCAGCAACGCGGCGAGGCCCATCGCGCGCAGGATGATCGAGCCGAACAGCACGCCCGGCAGCGCGAGTGCAAGGTAGCCGTAGAGCGCGCCGAACAGGATCAGGGCGATGCCGTGGCTGGCATTGAAGCCGGTCCAGGCCCGCCACACCGTCGTCTGCCGCGTGAGGCGCAGGCCTGACTGTTGCATCGCCTCCATCACGCCCGGCTCGCGCGGGTGGAGCATGTTGCCGCGAAAGGTGTGGAAGAGGTGCAGGAGCCCGAACGCGAGCACGATTGCCGCGCTCGCCGTGGCCAGCAGAGAGGCGGCGAGCGGCATGGCTGGATCTCCGGAACGATGGTAGCTTGAGCATGTCACGTAGGCAGGAAAGGCGCGAGGTCAAGCTTGGCGGCTCATGCAATGCCTGCTGCGGGGAGCCGGAAACGTCGGGGCGAGAGACACACCCGCCGTGACGAGATCCTGGCCGCGGCCAAGCAGCTGTTCCTGCGCGAGGGCTACGAAGCCACGACGATCCGCAAGATCGCCGACCGGGTCGGCGTGTCGGCGCCCGCGCTCTACCTCTACTTCGCCGACAAGGAGGCGATCCTGCTGGCGCTGTGCGACCAGACCTTCGGCTTCCTGATCGAGGAGATGGGTCGCATCGACCGCGAAGGCCCAGTCGACTCCTTGCGCGCCTGCGGGCGGGCATACATCAGGTTCGGCCTCGAGCATCCGAGCGAGTACTGGCTCACCTTCATATCGGGCGACACCGCGAAATCGACCGGCGCCGCGGCCTTCGCCCGGCTGGTCGAGCAGCTGAAGGCCATCGAGGCCGCCGGCATCAGGCTCAGGTACCCGGCCGACACCGCGGCGGAGCTGTTCTGGATGGGCCTGCATGGACTGGTCTCGGCGCTGATCAACAATCGGGAATTCCCCTGGACCAAGCGCGAGCAGCTGATCGACGGCATGATCGACCTCGCGACCAACGGCATCGTCGCCTGACACGCTTCGCACTGAGAGAGGGATGGCGCGAGTAAGGTCATTTCCTGACCTACTATTAGTTGGGTCGCTCGTGTTAAAATAACATGAAAATAACGAGAGCCTTGTGGCTCCGGCACGATTCCTTCCGATCATTGCGAACGAATGTTGCGCGCAGGGAGGACAGGCAATGGCGACCATGCCGCCATCATAAGGCCGGTGCTGGAAGGAACCGGATTCTGTCGTATAGAACTTTAAGGCCACGCCTTCGGGAACAGCGCGCATTCCATCTTCGCACCGGGGGCCAGGTCCGGCTTGTGCGGGAACTGAAACGTGCCGGGCCGCGGATCGTAGCGTACGTCGTCGCCGGTATAGCGCAGCGCGAGGCCGCGCCGGCGCGCGCTGGGCGTGGAATTGCCGGGCGCGCCATGGACGATCATGGCATGGAAGACGAGGCAGTCGCCGGCCTCCATCTCCCACCATTTGATGTCGTAGTTCGAACGATCGGCGTCGATGTCGGGGATCTGCACGAGGTCGCTCGAGGTGAACTTGACCTCATGGCCCTTGCGGAACGGCGTCGGTCGGAAATTGACGCCCCATTTGTGCGAGCCGGCGACGAACGCGACGGCGCCGTTGCTGCGGTCGACATGGTCGAGCGCGATCCAGACCGAGGGGATCTGCCAGCCCTTCACCGGCCAGTAAGGCTGGTCCTGGTGCCACGGCGTGGGATGGGCCGTGCCCGGCTCCTTCACGAAGAGCTGGTCGTAGAAGAAGTCGGCGCGCGAGGCGCCCATCAGCCTCGCGGCAATTGAGCCGGCGGGCGATTCGAGCGCGGCGGCGCGAAAGTCGGCATCCTGCCGCCACATGAACATGTCGCCGAAGAACGTGCCCGCCGTGCTGCCCTCGGCGAAGTTGGTGGCGTTGGGCCCGGGCGCGGCGATGTCGCGGTCGATCGCGGTGCGCAGGCGTTCGATCCAGCCATCGTCGAACTGCCGCCGCAGGCAGACGACGCCGTCACGGTCGTAAGCGGCGACGTCGTCGGTCGAGATCACGCGTTCTGCAGGACGTGGACCGCGCGATTGGCCAGCAGGTCCTTGTTCTTGGCGGCGTAGGCCTTCATGTGCTCGGAAGCGCCATGGGCCTTGAGATGGTCCATGCTCTCCCATTTCTCGATCACGACGAACGTGTCGGGCCCGAACTTGGCGAACGGCCCGCCGTCGGTGTCGACGACCGCGCCGTACTCGATGCAGCCTTTCTCGGCATGCACCGCCGGCACGTTGGCCTTGAAGTTCTTCAGCACTTCGTCGCGCTTGCCGGGCTTGGCGGTGATGATGGCGATGACGTGGATCATGGTCTTCTCCTGTTAGTGTGCACGCCCGTGGCGCAACACGCGCCCCGGCAATTTGTCGTTGGCCGCGACGGCGTCCTTGCCGCCGCGCCGGATGATTTTGCCGTTCACGATCACGGCATCGACGCCCGCGGCCTCGGAAACCAGCCGGCCGGCGCCGGCCGGCAGGTCGTAGACCCGCTTCAGCGGTCCGGGACCGACGGTGGCCGGATCGAACACCACGACGTCGGCCGGCCGGCCCACGGCCAGTACGCCGCGGTCGGTGATGCCGAACATCTCGGCGGGTCGCTGCGTCAGCTGATGCACGGCCTGCTCGATGGTGAAGGTCTTGCGCTCGCGCACCCAGTGGCCGAGCAGGTGCGTCGAATAGCAGGCGTCGCAGAGCTGGCTGGCATGGGCGCCGGCGTCCGAGAGCGCGATGATCGTGTGCGGGTCGGTGATCAGCTCGGCAACTTCGGCCTCGTCGAAGTTCATCACCGCCATGCGGAAGCGCGCCTGCAGGTCGCTGGCCAGCGCCAGATCGAGCGCGAGGTCGACCGGATCCTTGGCGAGCCTGGAAGCGGCCTGGGCGAGTGGCTGCTCTTCGAGCTCGCGGGCCGACGGCGCCCAGGCGATGACCACACGCTCCCACCAGTTGCGGAACAGCGGTGTCACCTCGCTGCGCAGCTTCTCGCGCCACGCCCGATCGGCATAGGCGCGGCGGCGCGTGCCCGGCTCCTTGGCGTCGGCGACGGTGAGCTCGTTCATGAACTTCATCACGTCGAAGATGAACGGCTCGGCGAAGGTGAACTCGAAATTGAGCGGCCGGCAGCTCACTTGCGGAATGACGAGCGCGCCCGACTTCCGCTGCTCGGCGGCTGTTTCGAGCTGCTTGCGATGGCCGCCCGGGCCATAGAGGTAGGAGAGGAGCGCGGTCCAGGTGACCGGCACGTTGTACTTGCGGCTGACTTCCGCCATGTGGCGGGTCGAGAAATCGCGGCCGATGGTGATTTGCATCAGGCCGCGCTTCAGCTCGCCCATCACCGAGACCAGGGCGTCCATCTCCTCGACCGTCGCCTGGCGCGAGGGCACCGGCTTGCCGGCGTAGCCGTTGTGGCTCACCGATACCGAAGTGCCGAAGCCGATGGCGCCCGCGTCCATCGCCTCATGCACCAGCTTCTTCATCGCAGCGATTTCGTCGGCCGTCGCGGCACGCTCGGTCGATTCCTCGCCCATCACGTACATGCGCAGCGGCGTGTGACCGAACAGGGCGGCGATGTTGATGGCCGAGCCCTGCTTCTCGAGCGTGTCCAGGTATTGCGGGAAGGTCTCGAACGGCCAGTTGTCGCCGACACCCGCCTGCAGCGCATCGAGGCTCATGCCCTCGACCTTCTCGAGCGTCTGCAAGATCAGCTTGCGATGGATCGCCTTGGTCGGTGCGACACCGAAGCCGCAATTGCCGATCACCGTCGTGGTCACGCCATGCCACGGCGAGATGCTGAGCATGCGATCCCACAGGATCTGCGCGTCGTAGTGCGTGTGCACGTCGACGAAGCCCGGCGCCACGACGCGGCCCGTGGCGTTGATCGTCGACGTGGCGCCGCCGTCGGCCTTGCCGAGAGCGACGACCTTGCCGTTCTTGATGCCGAGATCGCCTGCATAGGCAGGCTTGCCGGTGCCGTCGACGATGGTGCCGCCTGTGATCTTGAGATCAAACGCCATGGCTTTGCTCCCTACAGGGCCTGCAGTATACGTCTTGCCGAGCAAGGAGAGGAAATACATGGCCAAGCACAAGATCGCCCTCATTCCGGGTGACGGAATCGGAAAGGAAGTTCTGCCTGAGGGCGTGCGCGTGCTGGAGGCCGCGGCGCGGCGCTTCAACTTCGAGCTTCAGTTCACCGAGTACGACTGGTCGTGCGACCGCTTCGCCAAGACCGGCAAGATGATGCCGGATGACGGCATGGAAACGCTGAAGCAGTACGAGAGCATCTTCTTGGGCGCCGTCGGCTGGCCAGGCGTGCCGGATCACGTCTCGTTGTGGGGCCTGTTGATCCCGATCCGTCGCGAGTTCGACGAGTACGTGAATCTGCGCCCCGTGCGCCTGTTCGAGGGCGTGCCGTCGCCGCTCGCCAACCGCAAGCCGGGCGAGATCGATTTCTGGGTGGTGCGCGAGAACACGGAGGGCGAATACAGCTCGATCGGCGGCCGCATGTTCGCCGGCACCGACGACGAGATGGCGATTCAGCAGGCGATCTTCACGCGCAAGGGCGTCGATCGCGTGCTGAAGTTCGCATTCGACTTCGCCAGCACGACCAAGAAGAAGCACGTGACCTCGGCCACCAAGTCCAACGGCATCATCCACACCATGCCGTTCTGGGACGAGCGCTTCGCCGAGATGAAGAAGAAGTATCCGCACATCAAGGCCGACCAGTATCACATCGACATCCTGACGGCGCATTTCGTGCGCAACCCGGACTGGTTCGACGTCGTGGTCGGCTCCAACCTGTTCGGCGACATTCTCTCCGATCTTGGCCCCGCGCTCACCGGCTCGATCGGCGTGGCGCCGTCCGGCAACATCAATCCCGAGCGCAAGTTCCCGTCGATGTTCGAGCCGGTGCACGGCTCGGCGCCGGACATCGCCGGCAAATGGATCGCCAACCCGATCGGACAGATCTGGTCGGGCGCCATGATGGTGCGCCATCTCGGCTATCCCGAAGCGGCCGAATGCATCGAGCGCGCGATCGCTGCGTCGCTGGTCGAGGGCGGTCCGCGCACCAAGGATTTGGGCGGAAATGGGGACACCAAGACCGTCGGCGCGGCAATTGCCGAGCTTGTAAAGACGGCCTGACCGGGCCATCTCTGCCGCACAAGCCTCGGCCCAGGTGCTGAGCGGGGATTGATGAAACAGCAGATCAAGCGCGGGCTCGAGCTCGTCTTCGTGCCGATCGCCGCGGCGGTCGTCTTCGTCGAGCAGGTCCTGATCAAATACCTGAACGTCGCCATGGCGGCGTTCGCGCGCCTGCCGTGGGTGGCGCGCCTCGAGGCGTGGCTGGTCACCTTGCCGCCATACGGCGCGCTCGCCACTTTTGCCGCTCCCTCGATCCTGATCCTGCCGGTCAAGTTCTCGGCGGTCTGGTTCGGCTACCACCGGCACTACGCGCTTGCCTTCGCCTCGGTGCTGGCCGGCAAGGTGATCGGCACGGCGATCCTGGCGCGGCTCTACCGCATCCTGCGGCCCAACCTGATGACGATCGGCTGGTTCGCGTGGGCCGACACGCATTTCTTCTACTGGCGCGACAAGGCCTACGCCTTCGTGAAAGCGCTGCCGGCATGGAAGATGGCGGCGAAGCTGGCTGACGATGTGCGCGCCTGGCTGGCGGGCTTGGTCGCCGGGCTGTTCGCGCGCTAGACTTTCGCGATGCAAATCACCCCGACCAGGGCGGCGCTGGGCGCGCGCATCGAAGGCCTCGATCGCAGTGAAATTGCCAAGCCCGAGATCGCCGGCCAACTGCGCAAGGCACTGGCCGACCATCTGCTGCTGGAAATCCCCGGCGCGCCGATGACGCCCGAGCAAACTCGCGATCTCGCCGCCGTGTTCGGCAAGCCGCGGCCGCAGTTGCTGCGCTACAAGCGCAGCGGCGAGGTGCCGGAAGTGTCGATCATGGTCAGCACCTTGATGGCCGACGGCGCGACCGACAAGACCGCGCTGCGCTCGGAGGACTGGCACACCGACGATTCCTATTTCGCCACGCCGGCCAAGGCGACTTTGCTGCATTCGATCGACATCCCGAGCCGCGGCGGCCGCACCTGGTTCTGCAACATGCGCGCGGCCTACGAGGCGCTGCCCGAGGCCACGAAGAAGCGCATCGACGGCATGCGCGCCATCCATGGCTACGACACGGTGCGGGCGCGCAACCGGCCGTCGCCGCGCACGGCGGAGGAGATCGCCGAAACGCCGGACGTCGAGCATCCGCTGGTGCGCACCCATCCCGACAACGGCCGCAAGGCGCTCTATCTCAACTTCAACCGGCTCGACCGCATCGTCGGCCTGGCGCGCGCCGAGAGCGACGCGCTGCTCGACGAGCTCGCCGAGCACTGCCGCAAGCCCGAGTTCCATTACGGCCATAGCTGGGCGGTGGGCGATGCGGTGATCTGGGACAACCGCG
>DASRFX010000044.1:0-36835 GCA_035651335.1 Reyranella sp.
ATCCTGACCCAGATCGCCGGTCTTGCGCCCACGTCGCGCACCGTGGTTGACGCGATGGTTGCCCTCGGTTTTGGCGCCTCGCTGATCTCGATCTTCGCCCGTCTCGGCGGCGGCATCTTCACCAAGGGTGCCGACGTCGGCGGCGACATGGTCGGCAAGGTCGAGGCCGGCATCCCGGAGGACGACCCGCGCAACCCGGCAACCATCGCCGACAACGTGGGCGACAATGTCGGCGACTGCGCCGGCATGGCGGCCGACCTGTCCGAGACCTACGCGGTGACCACCGTGGCCACCATGGTGCTGGCCTCGATCTTCTTCGCCGCGAACCCCGCGCTGCTCTCCAAGCTGATGCTGTTCCCGCTGGTGATCGGCGGCGTCTGCATCATCACCTCGATCGTCGGCACCTACTTCGTGAAGCTGGGCTCCGACGGCAACATCATGTGGGGCATGTACAAGGGCGTGATCGCCGCCGCCGTGCTGTCGATCCCGGCGATCTGGGTCGCCACCGACCGACTGGTCGGCATGGGCACGCAGATGACCGTCGACGGCCACAACTTCACCGGCCTGTCGCTGTTCTGGTGTTCGCTGGTCGGCCTCGCCATCACCGGCCTGATCGTGTGGATCACCGAGTACTACACCGGCACCGACTACCGCCCGGTCAAGGCCGTCGCCCAGGCGTCGGTCACCGGCCATGGCACCAACGTCATCGCCGGCCTCGCGATGTCGATGGAGGCGACCGCCATGCCGGCGCTGCTGATCTGCGCCGGCATCGTGATCTGCTATGTGCTGGCCGGCCTGTTCGGCATCGCCATCGCCACGACGGCGATGCTGGCGCTCGCCGGCATGGTCGTGGCGCTCGACGCCTACGGCCCGGTCACCGACAATGCCGGCGGCATCGCCGAGATGTCGGGCCTGCCCAAGGAAGTGCGCAAGAACACCGACGCGCTCGACGCCGTCGGCAACACCACCAAGGCCGTCACCAAGGGCTACGCCATCGCCTCGGCGGGTCTCGGCGCCCTGGTGCTGTTCGCTGCCTACACCTCGGACCTCCATTACTTCATCGGCGAGGGCAAGCTCGGCGTGAAGCAGGTGGTGTTCGAGCTGCAGAACCCGTACGTCGTGGTCGGCCTGCTGATCGGCGGCCTGCTGCCGTACCTGTTCGGCGGCATGTCGATGCTGGCCGTCGGCCGCGCCGCGCAGTCGGTCGTCGAGGAAGTGCGCCGGCAGTTCAAGGAAAAGCCCGGCATCATGGAAGGCAAGGACCGTCCCGATTACGGCCGCGCCGTCGACATGCTGACCAAGGCCGCGATCAAGGAGATGATGATCCCGTCGCTGCTGCCGGTGCTGTCGCCGATCGTGGTGTTCTTCGTGATCTCGGCGATCGCCGGCCGCGCCGACGCCTTCGCGGCGGTGGGCGCCATGCTGCTCGGCGTGATCGTCACCGGCATCTTCGTCGCCATCTCGATGACGGCGGGCGGCGGCGCCTGGGACAACGCCAAGAAGTACATCGAGGAGGGCCACTTTGGCGGCAAGGGCTCGGACGCCCACAAGGCCGCGGTGACCGGCGACACGGTCGGCGATCCGTACAAGGACACGTCGGGCCCGGCCGTCAACCCGATGATCAAGATCACCAACATCGTGGCCCTGCTGCTGCTCGCCGTGCTCGCGCACTGAGAGCGACAGACAGGCTCGAAACGAAAAGCCCCGGTGGAAACACCGGGGCTTTTTGCTGGGCGCGCCCGTAGGTATGGTGGCGTACATAGGGGAAGGGGGTAGCGGGAGAATGGCGGCCACGCCTGACGGCAGCGAAGGGCGCACGATCGAAATGCTGCGCCGCCAGCTCGAGGCCATGCGTGCCGAGCGCGACGAGGCACGTGCGCAACAGGCGGCCTTGGCCGAGGTGTTGCAGGCGATCAACAGCGCCGGCAGCGACATCAAGCCCGTGTTCGACCTGCTGGCTGACAAGGCGATCGCGCTTTGCGGGGCGGCGGGCGGCGAACTAGTCACCTTCGACGGCGACATTGCGACGGCGGTGTCCCTGCGCAACGTGCGGCCGGCCCTCGTCGATTTCTGGAAGACCCCGCAGCGCATCGCCGGGACGAATCTCGAGCTGGTGCGCCGCGACGGCAAGACACTCCAGCGTGCCGACATGCGCGACGTCGACGGCTATCGCAAGAGACTGCCTCTGGCGGTGGCAGGCGTCGAACTCGGCGGCATTCGCACCTTCCTTCAGGTGCCGCTGCGCAACGAACGGGGCGTGATCGGCCTGTTCATGATCTTCCGCCACGAGGTGCAGCCGTTCACCGACAGGCAAGTGGCCCTGGTCGAAGCTTTTGCCGCTCAGGCCGTGATTGCCCTGGAGAACGCGCGGCTCATCGCCGAGCAGCGCGAAGCGCTGGAGCAGCAGACGGCAACGACGGAGGTGCTGGAAGTCATCAATGCCTCGCCGGGAAGCCTCGAACCCGTCTTCGGCGCGATGATCGACAAGGCGATGCATCTCTGCGAGGCGAGCTTCGGCATGTTCGCGCGCTATCAGGGCAGCGACTTCGAGCTGGTGGCCGACCGCAATGTGCCATCGTCGTTGCTCGAGGCCGGGCGACACCTGCCTTCGCCGCCGCCCATTTCCGGCCTTGGACGCCTCGTCAACGGAGAATCCGTCGTCCAGTTCGTCGACCTGCCCAATACCGAGATCTATCGATCCGGATTCATCGGCGCGACGGCGCTAGTCGCGGTTGGCGCCAACACCGCAATCTTCGTGGCACTGCGCAAGGATGACGTCTTGCAGGGCGCGATCATCATGTATCGCAAGGAGAAGCGCGCATTTTCGGACAAGCAGGTGGCGTTGCTGCAGAACTTCGCGGCCCAGGCCGTGATCGCCATGGAGAATGCCCGTCTGCTCACAGAGCAGCGCGAAGCGCTGGAGCAGCAGACGGCGACGGCCGACATCCTGCGCGTGATCTCGCAATCGCTGACCGACGTCCAGCCGGTACTCGATGCCGTGGCCAGGGCGGCCGTTCGCTTCTGCGGCGCGGCCGACGCTGTGATCGGCTTGCGGGAAGAGAACGAATTTCGGATGGTGGCCAAGGACGGTCCGCTCGCCTTGGAGCTTGGGCGGCGTGAGCCGCTCAATCGCGAATCCTCTATGGGCCGTTCCATCCTCGAGGGTCGGACATGCCACTTGCCCGACATTGCGGCGCTCGACCCGGTCGAGTGGGCATCGGCACAGCGTCTTGCGATTGAGTTCGGCCAGCGGGCCGCGCTGGCCGCGCCGATGCTGCGCGATGGCGTGGCAATCGGGTCGATCGCTTTGCGCAAACCCGAGGCGGGACCGTTCACGCCCCGGCAGGTCGAGCTCCTGGAGATTTTTGCCGCCCAGGCCGTGATCGCCATCGAAAACGTGCGGCTGTTCACCGAGCTCAAGGAATCGCTCGAGCAGCAGACCGCAACCACCGACATCCTTCGCGTTATTTCGCAGTCGCCGACCGACGTCGATCCGGTACTGAGGGTGGTGGCCAAAGCTGCCGTCCGCTTCTGCGGCGCAGAGGACGCCGTGATCCAGCTCCGAGATGGAGATCATTGGTACGCCGCCGCTCACGAGGGTTCGATGCCAACTAGTGGCGGCCAGCGCCAGCCGCTGACGCGGGACGCCGGACCGGGCCTGGCGATGCTCGACCGCCGAACCGTACACTTCCCGGATATCCGGTCTCTTGATGCGGTGGAGTACGCCGGCGAATACCGAAACGCCGAGCGCGGCGGATTCCGCGCCGCCCTCGTCGCACCGATGCTGCGCGACAACGTTGCCATAGGTTCGGTTGGCTTGCGGCGTGCCGAGCCAGGCGCTTTCACGCCGCGTCAAATCGAGTTGGTCGAAAGCTTCGCCGCGCAAGCCGTGATCGCCATCGAGAACGTGCGCTTGTTCACCGAGCTCAAGGAGTCGCTCGACCAGCAGACCGCCACATCTGAGGTGTTGCGAGTCATCTCACAGTCGCCCACGAACGTTCAGCCGGCGCTGGACGCGGTGGCTGCCGCTGCCCGGCGCTTTTGCGGCGCAGTCGATGCATCTGTGACACTGCTCGACGGGTCCGAGCTGGTAATTGCCGCCCACGACGGCTCGGTGGCAGGTGCAGTGGGCGCCCGCGACCCGTTCGATCGCACGAGCACACGTGGGCGTTCCATTCACACCGGCACGACTGTTCACGTCGCCGACCTGGAGGCTCTGGAGGGTGAGCAGTTCGCGCTGGCGCGCGAGATCGGCCGCCGCTTGAGCTTCCGCGCCACCATATCGACGCCATTGCTGCGCGACGGCCGCGCCATCGGCTGCCTGACGCTTCGCCGGCCAGAGCCCGGACCGTTTACGCCGCGGCAAATTCAACTGCTGGAAACCTTCGCCGCGCAGGCGGTGATCGCCATCGAGAACGTGCGCCTGTTTACCGAGCTCAAGGAGTCGCTCGACCAGCAGACGGCGACCGCCGACATCCTGCGCGTCATCGCTCAATCGCCCACCGACGTGGCTCCCGTGCTGAAGGCGGTTTCCAATGCGGCGCTGCGCTTCTGCGGCGCCGAGGACGTGGCGATCGATCTGCGCGAGGGCGAGATCTGGCGATGCGTAGCCCATGCCGGCATCTTGAAGTCGCCGGAGGGCATGACGAATGCCATCGGCCGCAAGGACCTGCCCGGCCGCGCCATGCTCGACCGTGCCGTCACGCAAATACCGGACGTTGAAGCGGCCGCCGATCCCGAGACCGAATTCGACCGCGGCGTCGCGCGGCAGGTCGGCTTCCGTGCCGCTGTGGCGGCGCCCCTGATGCGCCAGGACGAAGCGATCGGGGCCATCATTTTGCACCGCACCACGCCCGGTGCCTTCTCGGAACGGCAGATCGTATTGCTCCAGAGCTTTGCCGCCCAGGCGGTGATCGCCATCGAGAACGTGCGCCTGTTCACCGAGCTCAAAGAGTCGCTCGACTACCAGACCGCCACCAGCGAGGTGCTGGGGGTCATCAGCCGCTCGCCGGCAAACATGCAACCAGTGCTTGAAGCGATGACGGCGGCGGCGGTTCGGCTGTGCGGCGTCAAGACGGGTGGGCTGTCGGTGCGGCGCGGCAACAGTCTCGAGTTCGTCGCTCTGGTCGGTCAGACGCCGGAGTTCGAACATTGGCAGACGCGCACGTCGATCCCTGTCGAACGCGGCATTCCCGTCGGCGACGCCGTCCTCGACAGGGTGCCGGTGCAGATCGTCGACGTGATGGAAACGGAGGCCTACAAGGCCGGCATGGAGGTGGAGCGGGCCGTCGTCGAGCTGGGTGGCCATCGCACGATCCTGCACGTGCCGCTGTTGCGCGAAGACGAAGCGATCGGCCTGCTGACCGTTTCCCGCAGCGAACCCCAGGCCTTCACGGATCGGCAGATCGGCTTGATCAAGACCTTTGCCGAACAGGCCGTGATCGCCATGGAGAACGCACGACTGCTCGGCGAGCTGCGTGAATCACTCGACCAGCAGACGGCGACGGCGCAGATCTTGCAAGTGATCAACACGTCGCCGGGGAACCTGACGCCGGTCTTCCAAGTCATCCTCGAGAAGGCCCACAGCACCTGCGGCGCCGACATGGGCTCCCTGTTCACCTGGGATGGCACTCACGTTCGGGCGGTCGTGACATTGGGCTACGACCCGGACATCGACGAAATCCTCCGCGAGCCGCACCGTCCAATTCCCGCGATGCTCGATCTCATGGCCGGGCAGCGCATCTTCCATCGCGTCTATGAGCGAGATCGGGCGAGCGAGGGACCGCATGAATTCGGTCCGCGCTTTTTGGCAGGCTCGCGCATCCGCACGAACCTGATCATCCCGCTGCGAAAGGATGACGCCGTTCTGGGCTTCATTTCCGCCAATCGGCGCGAGGTGCGTCCCTACAGCGACAAGGAGATCGCACTCCTGGAGAATTTCGCTGCCCAGGCGGTAATCGCCATGGAGAACGCACGACTGCTCGGCGAGCTGCGGCATCGCACCGACGATCTCGCCGAGTCGCTCGAATACCAGACGGCGACCAGCGAGCTGCTGGAGGTCATCAGCCGTTCCGCCGCGGATATCCAGCCGGTACTCGACACGATGCTGGCGTCGGCGGCCCGTCTGTGCGGTGTGCAAAAGGGCGATATCGCCATTCGACAGGGCGACGTGTTTCGCCACGTCGCCTTCATCGGCCCGACACCCGAGGAGCTGGCTTGGCTTAAGTCACGGATCACCACGCCGGGCCGCGCGACGTCGGCCGCGCGGGCGCTTATGGAGCGGCGGGTCGTCCACGTTCTCGACCAGAGCACCGATTCCGAGCGCGTCGCGCCCGGTGCCCCGACGGCTGCGCGAACGACGCTCGCCGTGCCCTTGCTGCGCGACGACGATGTGGTCGGCGTCATCACCCTGCTGCGTGACCGGGTCGAGGCCTTCAGCGAGCGACAGATCAAGCTGATCGAGACCTTCGCCGATCAGGCCGTGATCGCCATGGAGAACGCGCGCCTGCTTGGCGAGCTGACGCGCCGCGAGGAGGAACTGCGCGTCACCTTCGATCACATGGGTGACGGTGTGGTCATGTTCGATGCCGACCTGAAGCTCGCCTCATGGAACAGGAACTTCCAGGAGCTGCTCGACGTGCCCGACTCGTTCCTCGCCAGCCGACCGGGGCTGGAGGACTATGTTCGCCTTCTCGTCCAGCGCGGCGAAGTGGGCCACCAAAACCCCGATGAGGAGATCGCGCGCTATCGCGAGCGCGCCAACGAGGCGTGGTCGGCCGAGCGCAGGCGGCCCGACGGCCGCATCATCGAAGTGCGGAACAATCCGGTGCCGGGCGGCGGCGCGGTGCTGATCTACGCCGACGTCACCGAGCGCAAGAAGGCCGAAGCCGAGATCCGTGCCGCGCGGGATGCCGCCGAGGCGGCGCTAGAACGGCAGACGGCGACCGCCGACATCCTGAAGGTGATCGCGAGTTCGCCGACCGACGTCCAGCCCGTGCTCGATGTCCTGGCGAAGGCGGCGGTGCGGTTCTGCGGCGCGACCGATGCCAACATCCATATGCGGGACGGCAATGACGTGATCCTTGCCGCCCATGAGGGGCCGCTCCGAGTAGAAATGCACCAGCGAGTCCCGCTCAACCGGGAGACAGGCTTCGGGGCCGCCATGCTCGATGGGTCCACGATCCATCGTCCCGACATCCTGGCTCTCGATCCCGTCGAGTTCGCGGCCGCCCATCGATTTGCGCGCGAGCTCGGTTTCCGTGCCGTGCTTGTTGCGCCCTTGTTGCGCGAAGGGACCGCCATTGGCGCCATATCGCTGCGTCGCGTCGAGACCGGCGCCTTTACGCCCCAGCAAATCGAACTCCTCGAGACCTTCGCTGCGCAGGCCGTCATCGCCGTAGAGAACGTGCGCCTGTTCACCGAATTGCGCGACTCGCTGGAGCGCCTGAAAGCGGCGCAGGCCAATCTCGTGCAGTCCGAGAAGATGGCCTCGCTCGGCCAGCTCACCGCGGGCATCGCGCACGAGATCAAGAATCCGCTGAATTTCGTCAACAACTTCGCTACCCTGTCGGTCGACCTACTCGATGAATTGAAGCAGGTGGCCGGGCCGGCGCTGGCGACGCTCGACAAGGACAAGCGCGCCGAGCTCGACGAGACGATGGAGCTGCTGACCGGAAATCTCGGCAAGATCGCCGAGCATGGCAAGCGCGCCGACGGCATCGTCAGGAGCATGCTGAGCCACAGCCGCGGCGGCTCGGGCGACTGGGCGCCGTCGGACATCAATGCACTGGTCGAGGAGGCGATGAACCTCGCCTATCACGGCGCGCGCGCACAGGACAAGGAGTTCAACGTCACCCTCGAACGCGACCTCGGGAAGACGACCAAGGCGATCGAGGTCGTGCCGCAGGACGTCATGCGCGTGTTCCTGAATCTGATCGGAAACGGCTTCTATGCCGCCAACAAGCGCAGGATGGCCGGCAAGGAAACGGGGTTCAGGCCGACCCTGAAAGTGACGACTCGGGAAACAGGCGACGGCGTAGAGGTCAGAGTGCGCGACAACGGCACCGGCATTCCACCCGAGATCCGCGACAAGCTTTTCCAGCCGTTCTTCACCACCAAGCCGACGGGCGAGGGTACCGGGCTTGGCCTCTCGATTAGCTACGACATCGTCACGCAGCAGCACGGCGGCACGATCGATGTCGAGAGCGAAGTGGGACGGTTCACGGAGTTCACCGTGCGCCTGCCGCGCGCAAGACGGGTGTCGAATGGTTGAGAAAATGAAATCGCCTCACCCTGAGGAGCATCGCGTAGCGATGCGTCTCGAAGGGTGGGTACCAGTGCTGTCGTTGCCCATCCTTCGAGACGCGCCTTCGGCGCTCCTCAGGATGAGGTCATCGTCTGGAGGAGCGTGATGAGCGTGAGTATACTTGTCGTCGATGACGAGGCCGATGTGGAGGATCTGTTCCGCCAGCAGTTCCGGCGCGAGGTCCGCCAGGGCCAGTACGTCATCCATTTCGCGCAGTCGGCCGAGGAGGCGCTCGACAAGCTCAACACCGGAGTCGAGCCCGAGTTGATCGTGGTCTTTTCCGACATCAACATGCCGGGCATGGACGGGCTCGGCCTGTTGCGCAAGGTCAAGGAGCGGCGCGCCGATCTGCCGGTGATCATGGTGACGGCCTATGGCGACGATGAGCGTCGGCGCAAGGCGGCCGAGTTCGGCGCGGCCGAGTTCGTCACCAAGCCTGTGGACTTCAACCTCCTGAAGCAGCAGCTGCAGCAGCTGGGGGCATCGGCATGACTGTGGCCGCCTCATATTCCTCCTCCCCGCCAGGGGGAAAGGCGAGGAGAGGGGGCGGGGACATGCTTTGGCCCCTCTCCCAACCTCTCCCCCTAACGGAGGAGAGGAGGATGTTTGCTGGATGAGCGAACCCGCCAAGATCCTGGCTGTCGACGACGAGCCCGACTTCGAGCTGCTGATCAAGCAGCGCTTCCGCCAGCGCATCCGCAAGGGCGATCTCGCCTTCCGCTTCGCGCGCCACGGGGAAGAGGCCCTGTCGGTGCTCAAGGAGGAGCCCGATATCGGCCTGCTGCTGCTCGACATCAACATGCCCGTGATGGACGGGCTGACGCTGTTGTCCGAATTGCGTGAGCGACGTTCGCCCGCGCGGGCGGTGATCGTCTCCGCCTACGGCGACATGCAGAATATCCGCACCGCCATGAACCGCGGCGCTTTCGATTTCGTCACCAAGCCGGTCGACCTCAACGACCTCGAGATCACGATCGACAAGACGCTCGAGACGATTGCCCATGTGCGCGAGCTCGATCAGCAGCGGGCCGAGGCCGAGCGCGCCCGCGCCAACCTCTCGCGCTACTTTTCGCCAAACATCGTGGACTTGCTGGCCGAGAGCGACGAGCCGCTGGGCCCGGTGCGGCGCCAGCAAGTGGCCGTCCTTTTTGTCGACATCGTGGGCTTCACGCGCATGGCCGAGGCGATGGCGCCCGAAGAGGTCGTCGGCATGCTGCGCGAGTTCCATGAGCGCATGGCCGGACAGATCTTCGCCTGCGGCGGCACGATCGAGAAGTATATCGGTGATGAGATCTTCGCCGTCTTCGGCCTGCCGACACCCAGCCCGCACGATGCCGCGAACGCGCTGCGCTGTGCCGGGCTGATGCTGAAGGAGTTGAAGGCGTGGAACGCGGCGAGGGTCGGAGAGGGCGGGCTGCCGCTCGGCATCGGTATCGGCGTGAATTACGGTCCGGCCGTGATGGGCGACGTCGGCTCGGAGCACACGCTCGCCTTCACCGTGATCGGCGATACGGTGAACATCGCCAGTCGCCTGCAGGCGCTGACACGCGAACTCGGGACGCCGCTGGTGGTGGCCGATTCGGTGCTGAAGCAGATCGGGGAAGGGACCTTGCCGATCCCATTGCACGATAGAGGCGAGCACGCGCTACGCGGCCGCAGCGCCCCCATCCGTATTTGGACGGCGGAACGCTGATAGCCGGCGCGCCGGCCAATCGCATGGTTGAATATGTAGTTTGTCTTGCACCTGTTATGCACTATGGTCGTGATGTCGCCGAGCGCTTGCGACTTCAATCAGCGGTGCGGAGCTGGGTCCATGAAGGCCGCGCATATCCTTCTGGTCGACGATGATGACGATTTGCGTCCCGAGGTCATGCGGATGCTCACCAGACTGGGCCACCGGGTGACGGCGGCCGCCAGCGGCGAGGAGGGGCTGTCGCTGCTGGAAGGCAGTGCCGACGTCGATTTGCTGTTCGTCGATGTCACCATGCCCGGCATAGGAGGGGTCGAAATGGCGGAGCGCGCCGTTCAATCGCATCCCGGGCTCAAGGTCCTGTTCTCGTCCGGCGATTTTCTGCCGCCCGAGGCGCCGTCCGACGCCCAGTTCATCATCAAGCCTTATTCCAGGAAGACGCTCGCGGAGAAGGTCGAAGCCATGCTCGGCGACTGAGGGGCCGCAACTATTTGCAGTTTTGCCGTCTCAGCCGTCTCACGTGTCTCACGCTGTCTCACCAGGGGGGTGGGGGTGTTTCGTGAGACTCGAGACAGAAAGCCTTACGCTACCGGCATCGGAGGCGTCTCAGGCGGCTGAGATTCGGGGCAATATTGTCTCAAAAGCCTAGATGCCGCCGCTGGTCGGTGCACCGGGCTGCTCCTGCCGGGCCGGGCCCGAGAACTTGCCGACGTTGCCCATGATCTGCTCGAGCACGGTCAACTCCTTGCCGGCCGTCGGCGTGATGCGGGAAACCATGGTGATGTCCTGGGCGTCGGCCAGATCGTAGTTCTTGATCGACTGTAGGCGGCCAGCTTCGTTGAAGGTGAGCTGCAGGACCTTCTGGTCGATGACATGCGCCTTCATGAAGGCGAACTGTTCCTGTTTCTGCGAAATGTAGTACCAGACGTTCGGGTTGAACGTGGCGACCGACGAGGGGCTGCCAATCAGGCGCACGACGTCCTCGCGGCTCTGGGTCTTGACCTCGAGTTTCTCGACCGAGCCGGGGGTCGGCGCGAAGCCGCGCATCTCCATGTTGTTCTCGCAGCCCGACAGAAGAAGGGTCGCCAGGGCGGCGCCGGTCGTGGCGGCAAGCAGGAACGGGATACGCATGGTGTGGTTTTATGCCCGACAGGGCGATAGATGATCCAGATGTTTCGTTGCAAGCCCTTGCCGCATGAGGAATTCGCCAGCGCCCTCTATGGCCGTACCGCCGAGCGCGCGCGGGCGGCCTATCTGTTCGAGCAATGCGGGGTGCCCGATACGCTGGACGGGCGCTTCGATGCGCTTGCCCTGCACGCATCGCTGATGATCGAGCGGCTGCGCCAGGAGCCGGACGGCGAGGCGCTGGCCCAGGCTTTCTTCGACGCCATGTTCCGTCACCTCGACCTGACCTTGCGCGAGATCGGCGTGCAGGATCTGGGCGTTGGCCGGCGCATCAAGATCATGGCCGAGGGCCTGCATGGCCGGGCGCTGGCCTACCGGGAGGCCCTGGCCGGCAGCGGCGAGGCCCTGGCGGAGGCCTTGCGCCGCAATGCCTATGGCGGTAGGCCGAGCCCCGATCCGCGGGGCGTGGCATTGCTGGAAGCCTATGTGCGGGCGGAGGCGCAGCGGCTCGCCGCGACGCCACGCAAGGAACTGGCCGACTAAGATCAGGAATATGTCTCAAGCTCCTCAAAAAGCGCAGAAATCCGAGATCGAGCGCATCGTCGACCTCGACCGCATGGGCCCGGGCGGCTCGGCGCTCGAAATCGCCGCCAGCGAGGGCGAGCGGGCCGCGTTGGCCCGGCGGTTCGGCTTTCTCGGCCTGCCGGCCTTTTCGGCGCGCGTGACCGTGGATCGTGCCCTGGGCGGCCAGATCGTGGTGGAAGGCCGGTTGCGTGGAAAGATCGTGCAGGCCTGCATCTTGACGCTCGATCCAGTGGCCCAGGAGCTGAATGAGACGTTCCGCCTCGTCTTCAAGCGCGATTTCGTCGAGGAGAAGGACCCCGAGAGCGGCGACGCCGTGGTCAGCGCCCAAGCCGATGCGCCGGAGCCCCTGGAGGGAAACCTGCTCGATGTCGGCGAAATCGTCGCAGAGCAGCTCTCCCTGGCGGCCGATCCATACCCGCGCAAGCCCGGGGTGTCGCTCGACGACGTGATGCCCAAACCGGCGGTCCGCCGCGGCGGCCGGCCGCCGCCCAAGGAGCAGAAAAGGCATCCTTTTGCCGGTTTGGCGGCCCTCAGAGACAAACCGCGCCGCGGCCGCTAAATTGTTGCGGCGGTGTAACGTTTTGGCTAGAGAGAGCGGCCCGCCGCGCCGCTAGAGCGCGGCTGCCGTGTTTCTGGGGGCAGGGTGCCTACGGGAGTTGGCGACCACCCCCTCGTGGAGATCGTGTTATGGCTGTTCCGAAGAAAAAGGTTTCCAAGTCGCGCCGCAACATGCGCCGTGCCCACCACGCGCTGCCGTCGATGGCCTATGTCGAGTGCAAGAACTGTGGCGAGCTGAAGCGGCCGCATTCGGTCTGCTCGCACTGCGGCTACTACCGCGAGGACATGCCCGTCCTGGCCGACAGCGCGTCGGCCGAGAAGTAGTCCACGGAGCATAGGATGAGCGCGGGCAAGGTCGTCCTCGCGCTCGACGGTATGGGTGGCGATCACGCGCCCGCCGTCGTGGTCAACGGCGCCGACATCGCCCGCGAGCGCTATCCTGGCACGACCTTCCTGCTGTTCGGCGATCCGGCTCGGCTGAAGCCGCTGGTCGACAAGCGCAAGGGTCTGGCCTCCGTCGTCGAGATCGTGGCGGCCGAGGACGCCGTCCTGAACGAGGACAAGCCGACCTTCGCGCTCCGCCGGCGCCGCAAGTCGAGCATGTGGCTGGCCTGCGATGCCGCCGCCCAAGGCCGCGCCGACTGCGTCGTTTCCGCCGGAAATACCGGGGCGTTGCTCGCGATCTCGATGTTCGCCATGCGCATGATCGAGGGTGCGCATCGGCCCGCGCTTGCTTCCTTCCTGCCGAGCAACCGCGGTGAGACGGTGATGCTCGATCTCGGTGCCAACATCGAGTGCGATGCCGAGAATCTCGCCGAATTCGCCGTCATGGGCAGCGTCTTCGCGCACGTGCTGCTCGGCTTGGATTCGCCCAAGGTCGGCCTGCTCAATGTCGGCTCGGAGGACCAGAAGGGGCACGAGGAGATCCGCCAGGCCGCTTCCCTGCTGCGCCGCGATGGCGCGTCGGTCAATTTTCACGGCTTTGTCGAGGGCAGCGACATCGGCACCGGCGTCGTCGACGTCGTCGTGACCGATGGCTTCACAGGCAACGTGGCGCTGAAGGCGATCGAGGGCACGGCCAAGCTGTGGGCCAGCTTCGTGCGGGATGCCTTCCGCACCTCGACCTTCGCCAAGATCGGTTATCTCTTCGCCGCCGGCGCCTGGGTGAAGCTGCGCAAGCGGGTCGACCCGCGGCGCTACAATGGCGGCGTGTTTCTGGGCCTGGACGGCCTCTGCGTGAAGAGCCATGGCGGCACCGACGATCTGGGTTTTGCCTACGCCATCGGCGTGGCCGTCGACCTGGTGCGCTACGAGTACAAGAGCAAGCTCGTCGAGAGCCTGGCCAAGCTCAAGCGGGCGACGACGGCCGAGCCGCCGGGCGCAGCGGAGTCGCCCGCGTTGCGGGCAACCGGAGGGGATGAGTGATACGTTCCGTCGTTCAGGGGTGCGGCGCCTACCTGCCTGAGAAGATCGTCACCAACGCCGAGCTGGCCAGGAAGGTCGATACCTCCGACGAGTGGATCCAGCAGCGCACCGGCATCAAGCAGCGCCACATCGCAGCCGACGGCGAGTTCACCTCGCACCTCGCCATAAAGGCCGCCGAGCGCGCCCTCGACCATGCCGGCCTCGACGCCTCCGACCTCGACCTGATCGTGCTGGCGACCGCCACGCCCGACGAGACCTTTCCGGCGACCGCCACGGTCGTGCAGAAGGCGCTCGGCATGACCAAGGGCGCGGCCTTCGACCTGCAGGCGGTCTGTGCCGGCTTCATCTACGGCGTCTCGGTGGCCGACAGCCTGATCAAGAACGGCCTTGCGGGAACCGCCATGGTGATCGGCGCCGAGACCTTCTCGCGCATCCTCGACTGGAACGACCGCGGCACCTGCGTGCTGTTCGGCGACGGCGCGGGCGCCATCGTGCTCAAAGGCGAGCAGGGCAAGGGAACGGCGGCCGATCGCGGCATCCTGGCCAACGCGTTGCACTCCGACGGCCGCCAGCACGACATCCTCTATGTCGATGGCGGGCCCTCCTCGACGCGCTCGACCGGCTTCCTGCGCATGGAGGGCAAGGAGGTCTTCAAGCATGCCGTCGTCAACATGGCGGCCGTGGTGGGCGAGGTCCTGCAGACCGCCGGCCTCAAGGAAACCGACATCGACTGGCTGGTGCCGCACCAGGCCAACAAGCGCATCATCGACGGCACCGGCCGCAAATTGGGCCTGAAGCCCGAGCGGGTGGTGGTCACCGTCGATCGCCATGCCAACACCTCCGCGGCCTCGATTCCGCTTGCGCTGGATGCCGCCGTGAAGGACGGCCGCATCAAAAAGGGCGACCTGCTGCTGCTCGAGGGGATCGGCGGCGGCCTGGCTTGGGGCGCCTCGCTCGTCCGCTGGTAGAGCTAAACCATTGAAACAAAACTAATCGCCGACACGCGAAAACACCCTGTGATTCAAGTGTGGCCGCTATCCTCCTGATATTGACCGCTTTCCAATCTAAGAGTATGGATTAAGTGGGGGAAGGAAGGGTACCGGATGGAAGGCCGGACAATCACGCGTGCCGATCTCAGCGAGGCAGTGTTCCAGGAAGTGGGCCTGTCACGAAACGAATCGAGCGACCTTGTGGAAACGATTCTCGCCGAAGTCGTCGAGGCTTTGGCAAGGGGGGAATCGGTGAAGATCTCGTCTTTCGGGAGCTTCACGGTCCGCGACAAGGGACAGCGTGTCGGTCGAAATCCAAAAACGGGTCAGGAAGTCCCAATCCTGCCTCGACGTGTCCTTGTCTTCCGCGCCTCGAACGTCCTGAAGTCGTTGATCAACGGGACGCCGGGCGAAGCTGTGAAGGGGTAAACGGAAGTGTGGGGGTTAGGACATGGCCGTTTCGGTGCAGACCGTCGAAAGGCGGATTGAGAAGTCGGCGCAGGCATTTCGCACGATCAGCGAAGTTGCGACCGAATTGGACGTGCCGCAGCACGTGCTGCGGTTCTGGGAAAGCAAGTTCAGCCAGGTGCGCCCGCTGAAGCGGGGCGGTGGCCGCCGGTACTATCGGCCGGAGGACATCGACCTGCTGCGCCGCATCCGGACGCTGCTCTACGATGATGGCTATACCATCAAGGGCGTTCAGAGGCTCCTGAAGGAAGGCCGCGGCCGCCTGCCGGCGCAGCGGCTCGACCACGTGGCGGAGAGCGCGCTCGAGAGCCTGCGCATCGTGTCGGCGCGCGCCGAGGCGATGGCGTCGGGCAATGCGCGTCCGCTGCCGCGCACCGGGCCGCAGCCGTCGACCACGACGCCCCGGGCGGCGATGCTCGACCTGCACAAACGGCGCGAGATCGAGACCGTGCTCGAGGACCTCGAGCAGGCGCTGACGCAGCTGCGCAGCACGCTGAAGACGCAGAACTAGGGATCGAGACAGCAAAGGCGGCTGCGAAGGCAGTCGCCTTTGTTTTCGACCCAATCTTTACGACGTAAAGTCAGGCAGCTGTTTCGGGTAACGATTGTTGCCAACCGGCTGATTATTCTTGGGTTTTGAGTCGACAAGCGTATCCTGCCAGCAGCAAGACCTGTTTGCGGCATCGTCAGAGGGGGACGTGGGCCGTGTTGACCGATCGAGAGACCGCGCGGTTGGCGCCGCGCCCGTTCGATTCCTGCGCGCTGAACGACAACTCGCCCGAGGGGAGCGAGCCCTCGCTCGTCGAGGTGCTCTACCTGCGCCGCGGGCTCGAGCAGCCGGGCGGCAAGCTGCCGCTGTTCGACCTGGATGGCCAGGACGTCGATCCGTCCGTCGTGCGCCATTGCATCGAGCGCGGCTGGGCCGAGCCCTGGTTCAACAATCCGCTGAAGCCCGACTGGTTGGTGTGCAAGCTCACCGCGGCAGGCCGCCGGCTGATCGAGACTTTATAGGCCTTCTCGTCACCGCCCAGCCGATGACGGCGGCCAGCAGCAGGACCGCTGCCGCCAGCAGGAACGGCAGGCCGGGCAGTTCCTTCAGATAGTGCGCGAAGGCCGGGGTGAAGATGCCCGGTGCGACCAAACCCGCGATGCTGGCGAGCGAGGTGTTGGCGCCCGAGAGCTGGCCTTGCTCCGACGGGCTCACCAGCCGGGTCATGATCGACAGGGTGGCAGGCCCGCTCAGGCCCCAGAGTGCCATGACCGGCACGCCGCACCAGAACGCCCAGCCGGTCGGCGCCAACCCGTACATCGCCATGCCCACGGCGGCGGCCAGCAGCCCGCCGACCAGCGCGCTGCGCTCGCCGAAGCGGACGATGAACGGCCCGGTGAGCAGGCCCTGCACGATGCCCGAGCAGATGCCGACGAAGCCCAGGGTGATGCCGACCATGCTCTCGCCGTAGCCATAGCGGTAGGCGGCGTAGAGCACGAACACCGAGGGCAGGACCTGGTGGGCGAACTGGGCGAGGAAACCCGCAGCGCCGAGGCCGATCAGCTGGATGTGGCGGCTGAGCAGCCGGAACGAGCCGACCGGATTGGCGCGCGCCCACGAGAACGCCATGCGGCGATCGGCCGGCAGCGATTCGGGCAGCACGAACCAGCCGAAGGCTGCGTTGGCGAGACAGGCCGCGGCCGAGGCCCAGAACGGCAGGCGTGGCTCGACGCTCGCCAGCAGGCCGCCGGCGGCGGGACCGAGCACGAAGCCGACGCTGAAGGCGATGCCGACCATGCCGAAGGCACGCGCCCGATTCTCGGGCGCTGTTATGTCGGTGATGTAGGCGAAGGCGGTGGTGACGGTGGCCGCGGTGATGCCCGAGATCACGCGGCCCACGAACAGCAGGGTGAGCGAGGGCGCCACCGCCATGAAGATGTAGTCGAGGCCGAGCCCCAGGCACGAGATCAGGATGACCGGACGGCGGCCGTAGCGGTCTGACAGCGCGCCGAGCAATGGCGAGCTGAAGAACTGCATGAGGCCCCACACTGTGGCGAACAGGCCGAACATCTTGGCGGCGCCGGCCGTGTCGCCGCCCATGAAGGACAGCACGAGCTTGGGCAGCACCGGGATCATCAGGCCCAGCGACAGCATGTCGAGCGTCACGGTGCAGAAGATGAAGAAGAGCGCGCGCCGGACGTTCATTGCCGGTGATTGTGCCGTCCGTCTTGTGCGGATGAAATGGTCGGGGCGACAGGATTTGAACCTGCGACCCCCAGTCCCCCAGACTGATGCGCTACCAGGCTGCGCTACGCCCCGACCGGAGAAGCGCGTGTAGCGCGCCGGCCGGTGGGCCGCAAGCGACGTCTATTTGGTGGCGCGCGCCGCCTTGTAGGCCGGCCGCGCCAGGCAGCGATCGAGCCAGGCGCCGACGTTGGGGAACGGCCCGAAGTCGAACTTGATCGGCTTCGACCAGCTCATGATCGACGCGAGATTCAGGTCGGCGACGGTGAATTTCGGCCCGAGCAGATAGTCGCGGCCGGCCAGTGCGCCGTTCAGCACGGCGAACGGCTTGGGCAGCGACTTCTGCGCCTCGGCGACGGCCTCGGGCTTACGCTTGTCGGGTGGCGTCATGAACATGTCGATCAGGATGGTGAGCAGGGGCTTCTCGACCTCGGTCATGCCCCAGAAGCTCCACTGGTGGCAGAGCGCGACCTGCTGCGGGTCGGACGGCAGGAAGCCGTCCTTGTTGTACTTGGCGGCGAGGTAGAGATTGATCGCCATCGATTCGAAGAGCTTGAAGTCGCCGTCGATCAGCGCCGGCACCTTGCCGTTGGGATTGACCTTCAGGTAGTCGGCGCCCTTCAGGTCCTTCATCTCCACGGGGATGTGCTCGAACGGAATGCTGAGTTCGTGCGCGATCCAGAGCGCGCGCGCGGCGCGCGATGCCGTGGGTCCATAGATCTTGACAGTCACATCGTCCCCCAATCCCAATCGCGCAGGACGTTAAGCACGCTTAACGCCCAAGTCCATACTCGTGACCGACATAGGCGTGCCGGTGGCCGAAACGCTCGACCATGACAGTGGAGAGATCTTTGTCCGCCGCGGCGACCCAACCGCCCGCGCGAACGGCGTAGTTCTTCGCCGCCTTTGCCGCTTTCGGTGCGGCACCACCCTGGAGCGCGCGGGCCGACGCCATGATCAGCTTGCGGAACTCGACGATGCCGAGATCGGTCGGACCGAGATGCTCGCGCGTGCGGTCCTGAATCGGCCCCTGGCTGTCCTGGATTGCCGCGTCCTGCTCGCTGACGCCCGTGATGCCGGTGAAGCTCGTGGTCTTCTGCGCCGCGCGATCGAGCTTGTAGTTGTTGCGGATGTTGCGCACCGGCACATAGTGCTGGTCGACTTCGGCGTGCAGGCTGAGACCTGACGCGTACTTCTCGCGCTCGGCGTTGGTGAGGGACCGGTCGGGCACCCAGCTGTAGGTGTAGATCCAGCACGTCACGTCATCGACCGGCACCCAGCACTGGCCGTGGTAGACGTCGCCGGGGAAGGCGACCGGCACCAGCGCGTGATTGGGCAGCAGGTATTGCGCGATGCGCCAGTAGAGATCGGTGGTGTCGGTCTTGCGTGCCGCGCCGATCACCAGGCCGGCGTCGTGGCTGTGGATCGAGAATTTTGGCCGCGGATCGTCCATCAGCCAGCGATTGCGGTCCTGCAGCTCCGAGCCGGCGCCAAGCGCGGAGGTCTTGCGCAGGATCTCGAGCTTCTGTTTTTCGTCGCTGGTCGGGATCTTGTGCAGGAAGGAGAAGTGCGCGGTATCGATCGCGCCTTCGAGGCTTTGCACCCAGTTGCAATCTTGCCATTTCTTGGAGACGTAGCGATGGCCCGGCGGCACCAGGCCGAGCTCGAGCTGCGGCAGGTCGGGCATCGTTTCCCTGGGGCCCATGTAGACCCAGATCATGTCGGCCCATTCGCGCGTCGGGTAGGCGAGCAGCTTGACGCTGTTCTTGTACGTCGATTCGGGCGGCGAGGTCGGCAGGTCGACGCAGTTGCCGTCGACATCGAACTTCCAGCCATGGAAGGCGCAGCGCAGGCCGCACTCTTCGTTGCGTCCGAAATAGAGATTGGCGCCGCGGTGTGGGCAGTGCGGCTCGACGATGCCGACTCTTCCGTTGCTGTCGCGGAATGCGAGCAGCTCCTCGCCCATGATCCTGATCTTCTTGGGCGGGCCATCGCGCTCGGCCAATTCCTCGGAGAGCAACGCGGGCAGCCAGAACCGCCGCAGCAGCTCGCCCATGGGGGTGCCCTTGCCGCTGCGAGTCAGGAACTCGTTGTCGGTGCGGCTCAGCATCAGTCGCCGAGCCCATATTGCTTGCCGACGTAGCCGTCGCGATCGCCGAAGCGTTCGAGCATGACGGCGGCGAGATCCTTGTCCGGTGAGGCTACCCAGCCGCCGGCACGCACGGCGTAGCGCGCGGCCCGGCTCGCAGCCTTCGGCCCTTGCCCGTCGGCAAGCGCGCGTGCGGCGCCCATCAGCAGCTTGCGGAACTCGACGACACCGACGTCGGTGGGGCCGAGATGCTCGCGCGTGCGGTCCTGGATCGGACCCTGACTGTCCTGGATCGCGGCATCCTGCTCGCTGACGCCGGTGATGCCAGTGAAGGTCGCGTTCTTCTGCGCCGCACGGTCGAGCATGTATTCGTTGCCGAGCGTGCGCAGCGGCACGAAGTTCTCGTCGACCTCGGCATGCACGTTGAAGCCGGAGTCGAACTTGGCGCGCTCGGAGTTGGTGAACGGCCGCTCGGGATTCCAGCTGTAGGTGTAGATCCAGCAGTGGGTGTCGTCGACCGGCACCCAGCTCTGGCCATAGTAGATCTCGCCGGGGAACGCGGTCGGCGTATAGGCGTGGTTGGGCATCAGGAATTGCGAGATGCGCCAGTAGAGATCGGCGCTGTCGGTCTTGCGCGCGGCGCCGATCAGCAGGCCGGCATCGTGGCCGGACACGGTGAATTTCGGCCGCGGATCGTTGTGGATCCAGCGGATGCGATCGTCCGGCTTGGCCTGGTCGGCGATCGCGGCCTTGGCCATCGCAGCGCGCGCCGCGGCGTCGTCCTTGGCGAGCACGGCATGGAGAAACGTGAAGTGCGAAGTATCGAGCGCGCCCTCGACGCTTTGCACCCAGTTGCAGTCCTGCCACTTCTTGGTGACGTAGCGGTGGCTCTCGGGCACCAGGCCGACTTCGAGCTGCGGCAACTCGGGCATCGTTTCCCTGGGACCCATATAGACCCAGATCATGTCGGCCCATTCGCGCACCGGATAGGCCAGAAGCTTGATCGTTTCCTTGTACGAGGACTCGGGCGGCGAGGTCGGCAGGTCGAGGCAGTTGCCGTCGACATCGAACTTCCAGCCATGGAAGGCGCAACGGATCCCGCATTCCTCGTTGCGCCCGAAATAGAGATTGGCGCCGCGGTGTGGGCAATGCGGCTCGACGATGCCGACCCGGCCATTGCTGTCGCGGAAAGCGAGCAGATCCTCACCGAGGATCCTGATCTTCTTGGGCGGGCCGTCGCGCTCGGGCAGTTCGCGCGACAGCAGGGCGGGCTGCCAGAAACGGCGCAGCAAGCCGCCCATCGGTGTCTCTGCGCCACTTCTCGTCAGGAAATCGTTGTCCGCCTTGCTCAACATGGCCCTTCCGTCAACTTGTCGCTTTCGCCAGAGCTTGCTCCAGATCGGCGATGATGTCCTCTGCCGTCTCGATGCCAATCGACAGGCGGATCACGTCCGGACCCGCGCCGGCCGCCACGCGCTGCTCGTCGGTGAGCTGGCGATGTGTCGTCGAAGCGGGATGGATGATCAAGCTCTTGGCATCGCCGATGTTGGCGACATGCGAGAAGAGATCGACGCTGTCGACCAGCTTCACGCCGGCCGCATAGCCGCCCTTGAGGCCGAAGGTGAAGATCGAGCCGGCGCCCTTGGGCAGGTATTTCCTGGCGAGCTGGTGATACTTGTTCGATGGCAGGCCGGCGTAATTCACCCACGCCACGGCTTTGTGCTGCTCGAGATACTGCGCGACTTTGAGCGCATTGGCGCAGTGGCGCTCCATGCGCAGGCCGAGCGTCTCGATGCCGAGCATGGTGAGCCAGGCGTTGAAAGGCGCCTGACTGGGGCCGAGATCGCGCAAGCCCACGGCGTGGCTATGGAAGGTATAGGCCATGTCGCCGAACGTCTCGAAGAAGTTGAGACCGTGATAGGCCGGCTCCGGGCCGGCAAGGCTTGGGAACTTGCCGCCTTTCGTCCAGTCGAACTTTCCCGAATCGACGACGGCGCCGCCCATCGAAGTGCCGGTGCCGCTCAGGAATTTCGTCGTCGAATGGATGACCAGCGTCGCGCCGTAGTCGATCGGCTTGCAGAGGTAGGGCGTCGCCATGGTGTTGTCGACGATCAGAGGCACGCCGGCATCGTCGGCGATCCTGGCGATCGCCTCGAGGTCGCTGATCACGCCGCCCGGGTTGGCGAGGCTCTCGATGAAGAAGGCCTTGGTTCTGTCGCTGAGCGCGCGCTTGAAATTGTCCGGCTGGTCGGCGTCGACGATGTGCGCCTTCCACGAGAACTTGGGGTAGGTGTTGCGCATCTGTTGCAGCGAGCCGCCGTAGAGGCGCGACGAGGCGACGACTTCGCTGCCGGGCGACATCAGCGGGAACAGCGCCAGCACCTGCGCCGAGTGGCCGGATGCCGTCACCGTGCAGCCGCGACCGCCTTCGAGCGTGGCGATGCGCGTCTCGAGCGCGGCATTGGTCGGGTTGGTGAGGCGCGAATAGATGAAGCCCACGGTCTGCAGGTTGAACAACGCCGCGGCATGGTCGGCGTCGTCGAAGACGTAGGCCGTTGTCTGGTAGATCGGCTGGGCGCGTGCGCCGGTCGCCGGATCGGGCGCGGCGCCCGCATGCACCGACAGGGTCTCAAATCCGTAGTTGCTTGGACTCATATCGATACTCCCCGACTGAAGACGATGCAGGCCGGGCTGCCAACTTCGACCTTGATGCGCGTCGGCGACAGCTTCCCGTCGCGGCCGACCTTGTAGGCGAAGATCGTGTTGCTGCCCTGGTTGGCGACATAGAGGAAACGCTGGGCCGGGTCGAACGCAAAGAAACGCGGCACGCTGCCGTGGGTTGGAACCCATTGCCTGGGCCGCAATGTTCCCTTGGAAGGATCTATCGCGAATACGCCAATTGAGTCATGGCCGCGGTTCGAGACATAGACGTTGCGGCCGGCGCGATCGACCCAGATCTCCGCGCCGGTGCTGTAGCCGGTGAAGCTTTCCGGGCAGGACGGCACGGTCTGGATCGGCGTGAGCCTGGGGCCGGCCTTGGCGTAGGTGGTGATCGTCGAATCGAGCTCGTTGATCACATAGGCGAGCGGCTTGCTCGGATGAAAGTCGATGTGGCGCGGCCCGGCGCCGGGGCGTGACGTGACGCGCGCCGCTTCGACCGCCACGCCGCGCTTGCGGTCGAGCCGGTAGGCGATCACGGCGTCGCCGCCCTTGCACGGTAGGAAGAAGTGCTTGCCTTCCCTGTCGAGTGGATTGTGATGGGGACGGATGTTGTTCTGCTCGCGCCGGTGTGGGCCCGGCGTGCCGGTTACGGTCGTCAGGGTGGAGTAGGGACCGAGCGCGCCATCCTTGTCCATCGGCAGCGCGGCGATCGAATCTGTACCGTAGTTGGTGACGACCAGGAACTTCTCGTCGGCGTCGAAAGCGAGATGGATGACGTTGTATCCGCCGGTCGACTGGCGGTTGAGTCTGGCCAGATGGCCGGTTTCCTGATCGACGAGAAACGACGTCGCTTCGCTGCGATCGCCATGCACGGAATAGAGGCGCGTGCCTGCCTTGTTGATGGCGAGAAAGGAGGGATTCTCCAGTCCGGCCAGAAGCTGGACGTGGCGCAACGCGCCGCTCCTGGGATCGACGCGATAGACGTTGATGCCGTCGCCGTGGCCTTTGCGTTCGGGCGTGGTGTAGCAGCCGACATAGGCAAACATGGCGATCAACTCCCCCCTATGATCACGGCGAGCCCGGGCTTGCGATCCTCGAGCCTGATGGAAAGACCGTGCAGCGAGGCGATGGCCTTGACCAGCGCGAGGCCGAGGCCGCTACCGGCGGTCGTGCGGCTGCGGTCGAGCCGGTAGAAGCGGTCGAACACCTTGTCGCGCTCGGCCTCGGGGATGCCCGGGCCGTTGTCCTCGACCTCGATCTCGACGCCCTTGGCCGTCTTGCGCGCCGCCAGCCAGACCGTGCTGCCCGCCGGCGTGTGGGTCAGCGCATTCTCGACCAGGTTGGAAATCATCTGCGCCAGCAGTTGCCGGTCGCCGTTCAGGCTGAGGCCGTCCTCGATGGCGAGCTCGAGCTTGTGCTGGGAGTCCTCGGCGGCGGGCTGATAGGCCTCGCCGACGCTGCGCGCCACGTCCGACACGTCGACCCCGGTGAAGCCGCTCTTCCGCGCGCCGACCTCCAGCTGGGCGATGCGCAGCAATGCCGAGAAGATCTCAAGCAACTGGTCGGCTTCGCCGATCGCGGCCTCGGTCGCTGCAGCGTAGTCCTCGGTAGTCGTGGCGTGCTCGCGCGCGTCCTCGAGGCGCTGGCGTAGCCGGCCGAGCGGCGTACGCAGGTCGTGCGCGATGTCGCTCGACACCTGGCGCACGCCCTCGAGCAGCTGCTGGATGCGATCGAGCATGGTGTTGAAGCCGGCCACCAGCTGGTCGATCTCGTCGTTGGTGCCGCGCGTCGGCAGACGCGCCGACAGGTCGCCCTCCATGATGACCCTGCTGGTTCGGCCGATCGTGTCGATGCGGCGCAGGAAGTTGTTGCCCAGCATGACGCCACCGGTGATGGCGAGCAGCAGCGTCAACCCGCCTGCCCAGGCGAAGGCGCGCTCGATGGCGCGCTGCATGTCGACCAGCCGGCTCGAATCCTCGGCTACCAGCACGAACGAATGGTCGTCGAGCGTGAGCCCGAAGCCCATCAGCTTGCCCACCCTGTTCGACCGGTTCTCGTCGTCGTTGTCCTGCACGAAGTCGATCACGCCGTTGACGGGCGGCATGCCGGGAAGGTTGCCGACCACGACCTGCCGCGTCGGCGCCTGCAGAAGATAGTAGATCGGCCCGTGGGTGCGGAAATTCATGCGCCGCGTGATTTCGTTGGCGAGACCGAGCAGGCCGAACCGCTTGTGGATCTCGGCAAGCTGGAAGGCCTCGGTGCGCAGCACCGCCTGCATGTCGTTCTGCATGGCCGCCGTGGCGATCACGTAGACCGTGGCAAACAACGCCACCGCCGAGACGACGAACAGGCCGGCATAGACCAGCGCCAGCCGGAAGTTGGCCGAACGCAGGATGCGGCCGAAGTTGGTCAAGCGCGGGCTAGTCGGCGCGGATGACATAGCCCGCCCCTCGCACGGTGTGGAGCAGGGGCCGGTCGAAGCCCTTGTCGATCTTGCTGCGCAGGCGGCTGATATGGGTCTCGACGATGTTGGTCTTGGGGTCGAAGTGGAAGTCCCACACTTTCTCGAGCAGCATCGTGCGCGTCACGATCTCGCCCGCGTGCCGCATCAGGTACTCGAGGATCTTGAACTCCTGCGCCAGCAACTCGATGCGCTTGCCGGCGCGCGTCACCGTGCGCGTGAGCAGATCGACCTCGAGGTCGCCGGCGCTGAGCTTGGTCGTCGCCACCATTGGCGGCCGGCGCGCCAGCGCCGACACTCGCGCCAGCAACTCGGCGAAGGCGAACGGCTTGGTGAGGTAGTCGTCGCCCCCCGCCTCGAGGCCGGCCACCCGGTCGTCGACGCCGCCCATCGTGGTGAGGAACAGCACCGGCGTCTTGACGTTGGCCGCCCGTGCCGCCTTGACCATCGACAGCCCGTCCATGTGCGGCATGTGGCGGTCCACGATCATCACGTCGTAAGGCTCGCCGGAGGCGAGGTACAGGCCGTCGCGGCCGTTGTCGGAGCTGTCCACGACATGGCCGTGCTCGCGCAACCCTTTGGCGACATACTCAGCCGTCTGCCTATCGTCTTCGACCAGGAGAATCTTCACGCGTTCCTTTCTTCCCCGGCACCGATCGGCGCTCCCACCGCTGGCCGGTAGGAGGCGCCGAAAGCCCATATAGCGGGCCGAAAGGGCCCGCCAACTATACAAACATTCAATGTTCCGGCCACTGGGGTGCCATGACCCGGCTCCCATATTCCTCCTGCGAGCAAACAGGAGGCTTCGCACAATGACCAAGAAGAAATCCGGGCTGTTGACTGCCTTGGCGCTGAGCACCGCGCTGGTGGCTCCGGCCATCGTCGTTCCGCTGGTTACGGCGCCCCCCGCCGTGGCCGGCGAGGCACTGCACGATCTGTCCGATCTTGCCGCCAAGGTTACCCCTGCCGTGGTGAACGTGCAGGTCACCATGAAGGCCGATTCCGACGAAGACGAGATGAGCATGTCCGGCTCGCCGCAGTCGGAGATGGAAGAGTTCATGCGCCAGTTCGCCGAACGCTTCGGCCAGCGCGGCCACGTCCAGCGCCTGCCTCAACCCAAGGCGCAGGCCGTCGGCACGGGCTTCATCATCGATCCGTCCGGCATCATCGTGACCAACAATCACGTCGCCGGTAAGGCTGATCAGATTACCGTCACCCTGCAGGACGGCCGCAAGTTCCCGGCCAAGCTCCTGGGCGCCGACGAGAAGACCGATCTCGCGGTGCTCAAGGTCAATGCCGACAAGCCGCTGCCCTATGTCGAGTTCGGCGATTCGACCAAGGCCCGCGTCGGCCAGCCGGTCATGGCCGTCGGCAATCCGTTCGGCCTCGGCGGCACGGTGACCAGTGGCATCATCTCGGCGCGCGGCCGCGACATCCAGTCGGGTCCGTTCGACGACTACATCCAGACCGACGCCGCGATCAATCGCGGCAACTCCGGCGGCCCGCTGTTCAACATGGACGGCCAGGTCATCGGCATCAACACCGCGATCTTCTCGCCGACCGGCGGCAGCATCGGGTTGGGTTTCGCCATCCCGTCCAGCCTCGCCGAGCCGGTGGTGACCCAGCTCAAGGAACATGGGCGGGTCGAGCGCGGGCTGCTTGGCGTTCACATCCAGCCCGTGACGGATGAGATCGCCAAGAGCCTGTCGCTCGGCTCCGATTCAGGCGCCCTGGTGGCGCAGGTCGACCCGAACAGCGCCGCCCTCAAGGCCGGCATCAAGTCGGGCGACGTGATCAAGACCGTCGACGGCAAGGCCATCGACACCGTCAAGGACCTGACCCGTACCATCGCCTCGGCGCAGCCGGGCACGACGGTGAAGATCGGCCTGATCCGCGACGGCAAGGACATGACCGTGCAGGCCAAGCTCGGCGACTCGACGGCGACCCGCGAGGCCAAGGCCGACGAGAGCAAGTCGCAGGCCAAGGAGCCGCTGTCGTTTGGCGTGTCGCTGGCGCCGATCTCGCCTGAGGCGCGCCAGCAGCTCGGTCTCAAGGACTCGGTCAAGGGCGCGTTGATCGCCGCCGTCCAGCCGGGCAGCCCAGCCGACGAGCAGGGTCTGCGTGCCGGCGACGTGCTGCAGCAGATCGGCCACGACGAGATCGACTCGCCCAAGCAGGCGGTGGCCAAGCTGCGCGAAGCCAAGGACAGCAAGAAGCCTGTCCTGATGAAAATCTTTCGAGAGGGTCAAACGCGGTTCGTCGCTGTCTCTCCCCGGGCGGCGTAACCCGTCCTCTTGACGGAGCCGGCGGTGGCCCCACCATCGCCGGCTTTGCCGCGTCTGGGCCCCTGATTGAGGACGCGCTAGCGAAACAGGAAGCCGATGTCGGTCAGGCTTTCGGGCCCCATCCAGCGCAGGCCGCCCTCGAGGCTACCGATGGCGGCGCGCTCCGGCGCCTTCACGTCGGCGAAAGCCGGCATCACTTCGCGCGCGAACAGGCGGACCGAGCGCGCGGCCTCCTCGTATTCGAGATCGCCGTAGGCGAAGCGGCAAATCGAGTAGTTGATGCCCGACGCCGCGTCGGCCTCGCGCATGCGGTCGCGCACCGCCGCCGGTGAGCCGGCGACGACATAGCCCAAGCCGACTGCCTCGTCGAAATCGGACGGGAAGATCTGGCTCGGCAACTCGAGGCCCTGCGCGCGCCACAGATGGACCAGCGAACCGTACCAGACCTTGAAGGCGCGGCGCGCCGACGACACCGCCTCGCGCTCGCTCTCGGCGACAACAACGTTGCGCGTGTTGCCGATGAAGGGCAGGTCGTCCGGCCCGCGGCCGAGCTCGGCCCAGCTGGCGCGGAAGCGCGCGGTGAACAGCGCGGCCTCCCTGGTGGGCAGGCTGAGCGCGATGTTGCTGCCCTGGCGGGCGAGGTGCGGCGCGCCATCGATCGAGCGCGTCGCCACCCAGAGCGGGGGATGCGGGCGCTGTACCGGTTGCACGGCAAGCGGCACGTCGTTGAAAGTGAAGAAGCGTCCTTGGTGGTCGAGCCGCTCGGCGCCGACGCCCTTCACCAGGATCTGCAGGATTTCCTCGAAGCGCTCGACACTGGTCTTCTGGTCGACACCGAAGAACGAGGCCTCGTAGGGCGAGGCGCCGCGGCCGACGCCGAGCTCGAGCCGGCCGTCGCTCAGCGTGTCGAGCATGCAGATCTCCTCGATCAGCCTGAGCGGATGGTAGAGGCCGAGCGGATAGACCAGCGGCCCGAAGCGCAGGTTCGTCGTGCGCTGCGCCACGGCGGCGAGGAAGAGGCCGGGCGAGGGCGCCATGCCGAGCGGCGTGCCGTGATGCTCGGCCACGTGATAGGCGTGAAAGTTGGCCCACTCGTAGAGTTCGATGAGGCGAAGCCGCTCTTCGTACTGGCGCGCAAGATCGGGACCGGACCGGTCCAGGTGATCGAAGACGGCGAATTTCATTTAACTTTTTGAGAGAGGGGTTGTCGTCCCATCCTATACACAACTGACGCGGAAGTCGCCTGCGAAACCGCATAGCTCAACGCCTACAGAGCGGGCATGACCTCGCGCGCGAAGAGCTCGACCGAGCGCTTCGATTCCTCGAACGACAGGTCGCCGAACGCCAGCCGGCAGAGGCAGTAGTTGATGCCGGCGATTTCGTTGTCGCGCTTCATGCGCTCGCGCACCGTCGAGGCCGAGCCCGCGATGATGTAGCCCTGCGCCAGCGCATCCTCGAATTTCTCCGGGATCAATTGCCGCGGCAGGCCAACGCCGTTGGCGCGCCAGAGATGGATGAGCGCGTCGTACCACAGAGCGAAGGCGCGCTTGGCGGCGCCCTGGGCTTCCTTGTCGCTGTCGCCGACCACGATGTGGCGGCTGAGGCCAATCAGCGGCATGTCGGCCTCGGCGCGGCCCAGCGCTTTCCATGCCGCGCGATAGCGGGCAGCGAACTGGCCAACGCCCTCGGCCTTCATGCCGACCACGGAATTACAGCCCTGCTTGGCCAGCCGATCGGCGCTCTCGAGCGAATTGGCGCCATACCATAGCGGCGGATGCGGCCGCTGCACCGGCTGCATCTCCATCGGCACGTTCTTGAAGGTGAAATACTTGCCGGCGTGGTCGAGCGTCTTGTGCGCCAGCCCCTTCAGCACGACGTCGAGCATTTCGGCGAAGCGCTCCGGGCCAGTCGCCGGATCGACGCCAAAATAGCCGACCTCGTATGGCGAGATGCCGCGGCCGACTCCGAGCTCCAGTCGACCGCCGCTCATCTGGTCGAGCATGCAAATCTCGTCGATCAGCCGCAGCGGATGATAGAGGTTGAGCGTGTAGACCAGCGGGCCGAAGCGCAGTGTCTTCGTGCGTTGGGCGACGGCGGCGAGGAACACGCTGGGCGAGGGGGCCATGCCGAGCGGCGTCGCATGGTGTTCGGCGATGTGATAGGCGTGGAAACCGCTCTTCTCGTAGAGCTCGATCAGCTTCAGCCGCTCCTCGAACTGCCGGCCGAGATCGCCGCCGGCGCGGTCCATGTGGTCGAAGATGCCGAATTTCATCACAGCGCCCGCTTGCGGCTGCTGATCACACCGCTCGCGATGCCGTGCCATTCGATCGAGCCCGACAGCCGCGAGTGCTCGATCTTGGGGCAACGGTCCATCACCACCTTCAAGCCGGCCTTCTCGGCGCGCTTGGCGGCGTCTTCGTTCACCACGCCAAGCTGCATCCACACCACTTTGGCACCGTGCTTGATCGCCTCGTCGGTGATCGGGCCGGCCGCCTGCGAATTGCGGAAGATGTCGACCATGTCGACCTTCTGTGGCAGCTCGTCGAGCGTGCCGTAGACCTTCTCGCCCAGGATCTCCTGGCCGACCGCGCCGGGGTTGATCGGATAGATCTTGTATCCGCGGTCCTGCAGATATTTCATCGCGAAATAGCTGGGACGATTCCAGTTGGCGGAGGCGCCGACCATGGCAATGGTCTTGGTGTCGCGCAGGATGCGGCGCAAATAGGCGTCGTCGTACATGCGGGGAGTATACATGGCCGGCCCGAAGCTTTTCGAACCGATTTCGATCCGCGACGTCACGCTCAAGAATCGCGTCGTGGTCGCGCCCATGCACCAATACGCGGCCGACAAGGGCTTCGCCACCGACTGGCATTTGATGAATGCCGGCCGCTATGCCGCGGGCGGGGCGGGCCTGGTGATCATGGAGAGCACCAAGGTCGAACGGCGCGGCTGCGGCACCGTGGGCGACCTCGGCATCTGGGACGACGCGCATGTTCCGGGACTGAGGCGCTGCGTCGATTTCATCCGCCAGCACAACGCCGTGCCCGGCATCCAGCTGGGCCACTCCGGCCGCAAGGCGCGGCGCTTTCGGCCGTGGGAAGGCGGCGCGCCGCTGAAGAACGGCCCGGACGTGTGGAACTGGGAGGGCTGGGAGCTCGTCTCGTCGAGCGCTGTCAACTCGCCCGAAACCGACCCGACGCCGCGCGCGCTGACGCGCGACGAAATCCCCAAGGTGATCGAAAACTGGGGCCAGGCGGCGCGGCGGGCGCATGAGGCGGGTTATGACGTCCTCGATATCCATGGCGCGCACGGCTACCTGATCCACCAGTTCCTGTCGCCATTCTCCAACCTGCGCAACGACGAGTATGGCGGCAGCGAGTTGAACCGCATGCGCTTCTGCATCGAGGTGGTCGAGAGCGTTCGCGCGCACTGGCCGGCGTCGAAGCCGCTCTTCCTGCGGCTGTCGGTCGAGGACGATTCGGGCTGGGGGCCGGCGCAGAGCGTCGAGCTCGCCAAGCTGGTCAAGCCAAAGGGCGTCGACGTGATCGACTGCAGCTCGGGCGGCATGCGCGGCTCGCCGGTCGTGAGTGCGGGGCCGGTCACCTATGGCTACCAGGTGCCGTATGCCGAGCGGCTGCGCAAGGAAGCCAACATCCTGTCGATGGCGGTCGGGCTGATCGTGCACGCCGACCAGGCCGAGCAGATCCTGCAGGACGGCCGCGCCGACCTGATCGCGCTCGCCCGCGAGCTGCTCTACAATCCCAATTGGCCGATGGACGCGGCGCAAAAGCTCGGTGTCGACAGGCAATTCGCCTCTGTCCCGCCGGCCCAGGCCTACTGGCTCGCCAAGCGTGCTCAATCGGTCAAGGATGTGATTCCGTCGACCTATATGAAAGGGATCGGGGGCTGATGAGGATAGGCAGGCGGCAGGTTCTGGGAAGCGCCGGCGCTGCACTGGCCTTTCCGGCAGTTCATGCACGAGCGCAGGCGCAGGGCGTGGCCCTGGTGATCGGCAATTCGAAGTATCACTGGGAAGCGTCGCTGCCGAACGTGAAGCGCGATGTGCCCGAGGTCGCCAAGCGCCTGCAGGCGCTGGGACTCAAGACAAACCTGGTGCAGGACGTCACCCGCGATGCCATGCAACGGGCGATCGACGCCTTCGTGTCCTCGTCACGCGGCGCGAATCTCGCGGCAGTGTACTTTGCCGGACACGGAGCGGCGTGGGGGAAGGATACGTTTCTGGTACCGGTCGATGCCGACCTGAGCGATCCCAGCACAGTCAAGACACTGCTTCCGGTAACGTCGTTGCGCGACGGCATGGAAGGCGCAAGCCATCGCCTCATGGTGTACGACAACTGCCGCAACAATCCCGCCGATGGCTGGCGTCAGAAGGAAGTTGCGGACTATTCCGGCAACTACGTCGGTAACGTCAATACCGGTACGCCCAATACGCTGGCGCTCTTCTCGACGGCGCCCGGCCGTGTCGCGGTCGACGGTCCACCGGGAGACTTCAGCCCTTTCGCCGCCGCCTTGATGCGCCAGCTCGATGCCCCGTCCGTCGACCTGCAAGCATTGCCCGCCGCCCTGCGCCGTGACCTGTTGATCGCGACCGAGGGTCGTCAGGTCCTGTTCGACCGCAACACCTACCAGGCGCCGTTCGTACTCACAGGTCCGCCCGGCAGGGGACCTGCAGCGGGCCGCTCGAGCTGGGCGGGCGATCCGTCGAGAATCATCGAATTGCCCAACGCATATGCATTTGCGCAGCAGAGCGGGCTGCTGCTCCCGTCCGGCTTGATCGCCCATCGACCCGGCGGCAAATCAGGCGCGGGGCGGATTGTCGGCTCCTACAAGACGACAGATTCGTTCGGTGGGCCGGCGGTCATGGTGATCCTATCGGCCGAAGACCAGGCCGGAGCCGAAATCGTCATGTCGCTTCGCGAGCGTGCGACCGGAAATTCCGGCTGGCGCTTTTTTCATGGCACGTTTTCCGGGAAGGCCCTGGAGTTCGTGCCGTCGACCAAGGCGCCCAAGATTCAGCTGGACTGGAGCGATGCCAACTCGGGTCGCATGACGGTCATGGTGTCGAGGGCCCAGGGCAGCAGCAACAAAGTGAGCGCCGGCGCCCCGTTCACGCGCCTCGATGGCTAATCAGTGACAAAACAGATAGCCCTGGTCACCTGCATGTGACCGCGCCGCGAGAGTTCTCGTACCTATGATCCGTCCGGTTTGTAGAAATCGGAGGTGGGCCATGGTCAGATTTTCGACGATTGCAGTCGCAGTTTGCATCCTCGCAACACCGGCGTTCGCCGCGCTCAAGCCCGGTGCCGCGGCACCCGACTTCACCGCCAGGGCCGCGGTCGGCGGCCAGGAATTCGACTTCTCGCTGAAGGCGGCCTTGAAGAAGGGACCGGTCGTGCTCTACTTCTTCCCCAAGGCCTTCACCAAGGGCTGCACCGCCGAGGCGCACGAGTTCGCCGAAGCGGCGGCGCGGTACAAGGCGGCGGGCGCCACCCTGATCGGCATGTCGGCCGATGACATCGACACCCTGCACAGATTCTCGACCCAGGAATGCGCGTCCAAGTTCCCGGTGGCGGCCGACCCGCAGCTCAAGGTCATCAACGCCTATGACAATGCCTGGAAGATCCCGTCGACCGGCGCCACGGTCGCCAACCGCACCTCGTTCGTGATCGATCGGGACGGCAAGATCGTCTACGCCTTCACCGACCTCAATCCCGACAAGCATGTCGAGAACACGATGGCAGTGGTGAAGGAACTGCAGGCCAAGGCGGCGAAATAAAGCGGATCCGCGTTTCGCAGCCCGGGTCGCGTTGGCGCGGGACTTGCCGTAAACTCCGGCCGAAGGTTTCCGCCTTCGGCAAGGAGAGTAGAGATGAACGTCGCGACGCGCGTCGACCGTCCCAACATGACCGATCAGGAGTGGCAGGCGCGCTGCGATCTCGCCGCGCTCTATCGTATCTGCGACCTTTATGGTTGGACCGACACGATCAACACGCATCTCTCGATGCGCATCCCCGGCGAGCCGAAATGCTTCCTGATCAACAATTACGGCGACCTGTTCGGCGAGATCACCGCCTCGAGCCTGGTGAAGATGGATCTCGACGGCAACGTCCACAGCAAGGACGGCGCTTTCAACGCCGCGGGGTTCACCATCCACAGCGGCGTCTACAAGGCGCGGCCCGACGCCAATTGCGTGATGCACACCCACACACGCGCCGGCACCGGCGTGTCGGTCCTGAAGAACGGCCTGCGGCCGATCACCCAGGATGCGCTCGCCGTCTATGACGAACTCGCCTATCACGACTATGGCATGCCGGCTTCGCAGGACGAATGCGACGCGCTCGGCATCACCTGCCAGAAGGGCGACTCGGTCATTCTGCGCAACCACGGCCTGCTGACCGTCGGCGCGACGGTCCAGGGTGCGCTCAGGCGCATGTACATGCTGGAGCGCGCCTGTGAGGTCGAGATTATCGCCCGCGGCCTCGGTGAGGAGCCCAACCCGATCGCCCCCGAAGTGATCGAAGGCTACGCCAAGCGCGCCAAGGTGCAGCGCGCGTCGCCCGAGTTCGGCATGGCCGACTGGCGCGCGGCGCTGCGCCAGATCGAAGGCCGCGGCACCAACTGGGCGCAGTAAGCGGACTTACGACGAGGCGAGCGGCGGCTTGCGGTAACGCAACGCGATCCAGAAGGCGGCCTGGCCGATCACGCCGGCGCCGGCCAGGATGACGGCCGACGCGAGCGCCGGATCGGCGCCCATGCCGACCAGCGCGGTGCAGAGCGCGCCGACTCCCATCTGCGAGAAGCCGTAGAGGCCCGAGGCTGAGCCGATCACATGCGGGTTGACGCTGACCGCCTGGCTGAGCGCCGCCGGCGAGGCGACGCCCGCACCCGCGCCGAAGATGAACATCGGCACGATTGCGAGCGGCACCGAAAGGCGCCCCGACAGGACCGCGGCCAGGAAGACGAGCGACGCCACGACACTCACCAGGTTGGCCCACACCGCGAGCCGGTCGATCGGGACGCACGGGATGAGGCGCGTCGCCAGCATGGAGCCGATCCACACGCCGCCGATCATGATCGCGGGATAGATGCCGACCTCGTAGGCGGGGCGATGCAGCTGGTGCACGAAGATGAACGGCGAGGCGCCTAGGAAGGCGTACATCGAGGTCGTGGCACAGCCGCCGCCGATCGCGTAGCCGAGGAACGGCGGCGAGACCAGGAGCTTGCCGTAATTGTGCGCCACGGCGGAGAATTTGGACGGCGCGGACCGCGACTTGCTCTCGGGCAACAGGCGCCAGCTGAACAGCAGGTTCACGATGCCGAGCAGGGCGAGCCCAACGAAGATCCACCGCCAGCCCAACGCCGAGGCGAGCGCGCCGCCGATCACCGGCGCGGCGCCGGGGCCGATCGCCACCATCAGGTTCATCGTGGCGAGCCGGCGGGCCGCTTCCTGCGGCAGCGCCGTGTCGCGCACGATGGCACGGCCGATCACCAGGCCGGCGCAGCCGCCCAGCGCCTGCAAGAGGCGGGCGACGATCAGGCTATGGACGTCGGGCACGAAGGCGGCGGCGACGCCCGCGGCGGCGTAGAGCAGGAGGCCCGCCATCAGCACCGGGCGGCGGCCGAAGCGATCGGCGAGGGGGCCATAGGCGAGCTGGCCGACGGCGAGGCCGAAAATGTAGACGCTCATCGTCATCTGCATGGCAGCGACGCTGGCGCCAAGATCGCGCGCCGCCTCGGGCAGCGCCGGCACGAAAATGTGCATGGCTAAAGTGCCGCTGAAGGTGATCAGCGTCAGCAGCCAGAGGGGAGCTGTCATGCCGCGGCTTCTTTGCTCTCGCCGCCTTCCAGCACACGGCAGATGTGGCCGAGCACGCGGATCGTAGCCTCGATGTCCCTCTCCGAGACGCCGGCCAGCGCATCGCGGCGAACGCGCCGCGCCACGGCTTCGACCTTGTCGGCAATGGCGCGGCCGCGCGGTGTCAGATGGATGGTCTTGGCACGCCGGTCGGTCTCGGCTTCCTTGCGCTGGATCAGGCCGGCGGCTTCGAGGTTGTCGAGCAGGCGCACGACCGCCGAGCCGTCGACCGACATCGAGGCCGCGAGGTCCTTCTGGCGCGGCGGGGCGGGAGCGCGGCCGATATGGACCAGCGGCAGCCAGGTCGCCTCGGTGAGGTTGAAGGGGCGGAGCTGAAGGTCGGCGGAACGCCGCCACTGCCGATAGGCGTGGGCGAGCAGCGAGCCGAACGCATTGCGGCCGGAGGCAGATATGGATGACATGTCATGCAATTAGATGATTCATAAATAGATGACAAGTCATGCAATCGGATTGTTGAGGTCCGAATCCTGCGAGAAATCGGATGGCTTCCATGCAAAAAGACGTCACCCTGAGGGTGTGGAGGAGCAATGAAGAGCTACGGTACGGTGCCGGCCGAGCAGCGGCGGCAGATGAGCGGATTGGAATTCGTGCAGGGCCTGGCCGCCGGCGGCCTGCCGCTCAACACCATGGCGCGGACCCTGGGCTACGACATCGTCGCGGCAGCGGAGGGCCGCGTCGTCATCAGGTGCCCGCCGAGCGACGCGCTCCTCAATCCGTCGGGCACGGTGCATGGCGGCGTGGCCGCGACATTGCTCGACAGCTGCATGGGGCTGTCGGTGTTGACAATGCTGAAGAAGGGGCTGGCGCAAACCACGGTCGAGTTCAAGATCACCTTGGTGCGGCCGATCATGCCCGAGACCGGCCTCATCAAGGCGGAAGGCACGGTGCTGAACTGCGGCCGCCGCGTCGGCACCGCCGAGGGGCGCCTCACCGATTCGCAGGGCAAGCTGCTGGCGCACGGCACGACGACGTGCCTGATCTTCGAGGCCTAGCCTGGCCAGCGAAGGCGCGGGTACGCCGCGCGCCTTCGCTGGGCTGGCTCTCAAGATATTATATATGGTTATGGCTCTGACTCTGACTCTGAAGAGCATAGCGAACGCACTGCGTTCGCTATGCGTCCGCATGGCGTGAGTCGTTACCGAATAAGGACTTGGGCCTCGCGGACCGAATCGGCCGGATGCTCGGGGCGGTCGCTGTTTGGAGTCCGTCAACCGATCGTTGGGATGACGTTCAGCGTCCCTTCCAGTCCGGAAGGCCTTTCTTGTTGACGAAAGCATCGATGCCCAGCTTGGCATCCTCGCGCATCAGCCCGCCCGCCATGTAGTTGGTGGCATAGGCGTAGGCCTGCTCGAGTTCCATCTCCATGTGCTTGTGGAAGAGCTCCTTGCCCTGGGCGAGCACCAGCGGCGACTTGCTCGCGATGGTCTGGGCCAGGTCCATCGTGGCCTTGTCGAGTTCGTCGGCCGGCACGACCCGGCTCACCAACCCGTCGCGCAGCGCAGTGGCGGCGTCGATCGGCTCGCCGGTGAACAGCATGTCGAGGGCCCGCTTGGCGCCGACGTTGCGACCGAGCGGCACCGAGGGCGTGCCGCAGAACAGGCCGATATTGACTCCCGGCGTGGCGAACTTCGAATCGGTGGAGGCGACGGCGAGGTCGCAGGCGGCGACGAGTTGGCAGCCCGCCGCCGTGGCGATGGCATGCACCTTGGCGATCACCGGCTGCGGCAGGCGGCGGATGCTCATCATCATGGCCGAGCAGCGCGTGACCAGGTCATGATGAAAGCCGTAATCGTCGGAGGAGCGCACCTCGCGCAGGTCATGGCCGGCCGAGAAGGCGCGGCCCTTGGCCTCGATCACGACGCAGCGGATTTCCTCGTCTTTCGCCAGTCTGTCGAATTCCGCCTGCAGGGCGTCTATAAGCTCACCCGAGAGCGCGTTCATGGCATGCGGGCGGTTGAGCGTCAGGATCGCAACCCGGCCCTCGTTACGGCGCAGGAGAACCGGTTCGTTGGGGGCGGCTGAACTCATGGCGACAGTCTACGGGAAGAGGGGAGCAACGTCATG
>DASRFX010000045.1:0-52341 GCA_035651335.1 Reyranella sp.
CCTTCGTCGTCGCCACGCTCGCCGCCAAGAGCCGCAAGGCCGAGCTGGTGATCGTGCCGGCGCTCGACATCCTGCAGTCGGTGCCGGTGCTGGGCTTCCTCACTTTCACGGTCGTGTTCTTCCTGCGCCTGTTCCCGGGCAGCGAGCTCGGCGCGGAATGCGCCGCGGTGTTCGCCATCTTCACCAGCCAGGCCTGGAACATGGCGTTCAGCTTCTACCAGTCGCTGAAGACCATCCCGCGCGACCTCGAGGACGTCTCGAGCCACTTCCGCCTGTCGCCGTGGCTGCGCTTCTGGCGGCTCGACGTGCCGTTCGCGGCACCCGGCCTGATCTGGAACACCATGATGTCGATGTCGGGCGGCTGGTTCTTCGTCGTCGCCTCGGAGGCGATCACCATCGGCGACACCACGGTGACGCTGCCCGGCATCGGCTCGTGGCTGGCGCTCGCCATCGAGCACAAGGACATCCGCGCCGTGCTGCTCGCCGTGGCGATGATGGGCGCGGTGATCCTGGCCTACGACCAGCTGATCTTCCGGCCGATCGTCGCCTGGGCCGACAAGTTCCGCTTCGAGCAGGTGGCGGCGCGCTATCGCCCGCGCTCGTGGCTCTATGACCTGTGGCGCCGCGGCCAGCTGGTGCGCCAGTTCTCGGCCGCGACCGGCTGGATGGTGAACCGGGTGGCGGCGCTGCCGCTGCCCTTCACGCGCGCCCAGCAGATCCATTTCGGCGAGGAGCGGCGGCGGCGCTGGCTCGACTGGCTGTGGTCGGCGCTGATCTTCGCCGTCGCGGGCTACACGCTGTGGCGCATCGTGCTGTTCACGCGCGCCTCGATCGGCCTCGACGATCTGTGGGCCGCGCTCGGCTTCGGGTTCATGACCCTCGCGCGCGTCGTCGTGCTGATCACGCTCGCCAGCGTGATCTGGGTGCCGATCGGCGTGTGGATCGGGCTGCGGCCGCGCATCGCCAATTTCGTGCAGCCGGTGGCGCAGTTCCTGGCCGCCTTCCCGGCCAACGTGCTGTTCCCGATCGCCGTCGTGCTGATCGTGGCCTTCCACCTCAACCCCGACATCTGGCTCAGCCCGCTGATGGTGCTGGGCACGCAATGGTACATCCTGTTCAATGTCATCGCCGGCGCCAGCGCCTTTCCCACCGACCTGCGCGAGGTGGCGACGATGTTCCGCCTGCGCACCTGGCAATGGTGGCGGCAGGTCATTGTGCCGGGCATCCTGCCCTACTATGTGACGGGCGCGCTGACGGCGGCCGGCGGCTCGTGGAACGCCAGCATCGTGGCCGAGGTGGCGAGCTGGGGCGACACCAAGCTGCGCGCCGCGGGGCTCGGCTCCTACATTGCCGACGCCAGCGCCGCCGGCGACTATCCGCGGGTCGTGCTGGGCATCGGCGTGATGGCGGTGATGGTGGTGGCTTGCAACCGCATCCTGTGGCGGCCGCTTTATTTACTGGCCGAGCGCCGCTTTCGACTGGAGCAGAATTGATGGAAACGCTGACCGCTCCCGCCGCCCGGACCGACGCGCTGGTCGCCGTCGATCGGGTGCGCAAGCACTATCCCAAGGGCGCCGGCGAGAACGTGCTGGTGCTCGACAATGTCAGCCTCCAGCTCAAGGACAACGAGATCGTCTCGCTGCTCGGCCGTTCGGGCTGCGGCAAGACCACCCTGCTGCGCATCATCGCCGGCCTGATGCCGGCCTCCAGCGGCGAGGTCCGCATCGGCGGCCGGCCGGTCGACGGGCCGGCGCCCGACGTCGCCATGGTGTTCCAGTCGTTCGCGCTCTTCCCCTGGCTCACCGTGCAGGAGAATGTCGAGGTCGGCCTGGAGGCGCTGAACGTGCCGCCGGCCGAACGCCACAAGCGGGCGCTCGCCGCCATCGACCTGATCGGCCTCGACGGCTACGAGAGCGCCTATCCGAAGGAATTGTCGGGCGGCATGCGCCAGCGGGTCGGCATGGCGCGCGCGCTGGTGGTGCATCCCAAGGTGCTGCTGATGGACGAGGCGTTCTCCGCACTCGACGTGCTGACCGCCGAGACGCTGCGCACCGACCTGCTCGATCTGTGGAGTGAAGGCCGCATGCCGATCTCCTCGATCGTGCTGGTGACGCACAATATCGAGGAAGCGGTGCTGATGAGCGACCGCATCCTGGTGTTCTCGTCCAATCCCGGCCGGGTCACCGCCGAGATCAGGGTCGACCTGCCGCAGCCGCGCAATCGCCTGGATCCTGCCTTCCGCCAGCTGGTCGATTCGATCTATGCCCTGATGACGGCGCGCCCGGCCACCGGAAAGACCGGCCAGGGCCACTTCCCGGGCACCGGCATCTCGATGGTGCTGCCGCGCGTGTCGCCCAACCTCTTGGCCGGCCTCGCCGAGGCGGTGGCGGCCGAGCCTTATCGCGGCCGGGCCGATCTGCCGGCGCTTGCCGGGCCGCTGCAGATGGAGATCGACGATCTCTTCCCGGTGGCCGAGACGCTGCAGTTTCTGCGTTTCGCCGAAGTGGCCGAGGGCGACATCAAGCTCACCGATGCCGGCCTGCGCTTCGTCAATCTCGACTCGGACGGCCGCAAGCGGCTGTTCGCCCAGCATGTGATGGCTTACGTGCCGCTGGCCGGCCATATCAAGCGCGTGCTCGACGATCGCGAATCGCACACCGCGCCGGCCAGCCGCTTCCGCGACGAGCTCGAGGATCACATGACCGACAATCTTGCCGAGCAGACCTTGCGGTCGGTCACTTCATGGGCGCGCTATGGCGAGATCTTCGCCTATGACGAGGCGAGCGGCATCTTCAGCCTGGAGAACCCTAGCTAGCGCTCGCCGCTTCTAGCCGCCGCCGTTGCGCTCGCGGAACAGGCGGATCTCGTGCGCCGGCACGTCCTGCGGATAGCAGTAAAGGCCCGGCACGCGCTTCATGTAGGCGCTGTTGTCCGCGCACTGCCGGCCGTTCCAGGCATAACTGTACGGGCACGGGCAATCGCCGCTGAAGCGCGCCAGCGAATCCTCGACGATCATCCGGCGAATCTCGTCGTCGTGATAGCGCTCGGCCACGGCCGCGCCTGCCGAGGCGAGCAGGGCGGTCAGGCAGGCGATGGCGAGACGGCCCGTCATGGTGTCAACGCGTGCGTGCCACGCCCTCCCGGGCCGGGGATGCGAGGAACAGCACTACCACCAGGATCGCGCCCGACAGCACCACGCTGCGCGCCAGCCCGACGCCGTATTGCGAATCGTCGGCCAGCAGGTCGCCGACCGCGGTGCCGAGCGCATTCACCGTCACCACGACCGACCAGTAGGTCCATGTCCGGTTGAAGTCGGTCCAACGCCGCAGCGCGGCGGCGGCGAGAAGCGGCACGGCGAGCATCACGCAGACCGCGCGGATGTCCAAGCTGCGGCCGAGCGTGAGGAAATCGCTGGCCAGATTGCCGGCCGTGCTCGCCACGACCATGGCGATCCAATAGGTGGCGTCCGTGAGCGGCACGGTGGGACGCGGGCGCTGCTGCAGGCGGAGCGCGATCAGGCGCGTCGTGTCGGACTGGAAGGCAAGATGCGCCACCACCAGCAGGACGAGCAGGCCCGCGCACACCCAGATGCGGCGCACGCCCAGATAGGCGAAGGAGAGATCGGCGAGCTGGTTGGCCGCGGTCGGCGCCAGGATGACGGCGAGCCAGTACCAGCGCAGCGACGGCGACTGATCGCGCGCCTCGACATAGAGGATGGCAATGAAGACTACAGTCAGCAGCGGCAGGTAGAGCCAGGCCATACCCCACTGCCGCAACGGGCCGACCAGCAGATCGCCCGCGTTCGACCCGAACAGGGTCGCCGCGGCGAAGGCCGGCCAATAGAGCCGCGTGATGGCCGGGACATGCTGGTCCTGCATGACGCAAGACTAGAGCGGGATGGGAGGAGATGGAACCGGATACGGTTCCATCTCATCCCATTCGCGCGCACGGATGATCGCAGTTCCACAGGGCATGATGGGTTCGGCTGTTTCCTTCCAGCCGATTCCGGCCGAACCCATCATGCTCTAGCACATGCCGGGTCGGTCAGGCCGGCGCGAAGATGCCGCCTTGGGCGGCTCGCCGGGGAGCATCGCTCGTGGCCGCGGTTTGCTTCGGCGCGGCGTAGGCTGGATCGCGCTGCAGAGTGGGCAGGCACCGATCGGCAAAGAGCCGCATGTTCTTCTCCGATTCGTGGTGCGGCAGGTTGCCGAACGAGAACTCGGCGACGAGATGCTCAAGCCCGGTGACCTTCTGCAGTTCGCCCAGCTGCTGCAGGCAATCGTCCGGCGTGCCGACGATCTGGATCGAGACATAAAAGTCGGTGGCCTTCTTGAGGTTGGCCGGGTCCTTGAGCTTGGCGTAGGTCTTCGCCGTCTTGCCGTAGGCTTCGTAGCCTTTGACGTTGGCGAGATGGCCGTCGGAGAAATGATAGTGGTCGTCGATCGACTGCCACTTGCGGCCGAGATACTTGAAGGCCTTCTCCTCGGCTTCCTGCCGGCTTTCGGCGCAAGAGATGTTGGTGAGGATGATCGGTGGCTTGGGCGCGAAGCCGGCAGCGGCCGACATGGCGTGGAACTTCTCGATGTCCTCGCGGCACTTGCTCCACTCGTTCTGCATGATGAACAGCATGCCGAACCCCAGCTTGGCGATGATCTCCGCCGATTCAGGGCTGACCGAGCTCGCATAGAACCGCCGTTCGGGGTTGGAGATCGGCCGCGGCCGGATCGACATCCGGGGAATCTGGAAGAACTGGCCCCTGTGCTCGAACACCTCGTCGCGGAGCGCCTTGACGACGATCTCGGCGGCTTCAGCGAAACGCGGCCGGGCCTCGCTCATGGGAATGCGGAAGCCTTCGTATTCGGTGGTGGCGGCGCCACGGCCAAAGCCGAACAGGCAGCGCCCCCCGCACATGATGTCGAGCAGCGCGATCTGCTCGGCGACCCGCACCGGATCATGCCACGGCAGCACGATGACCGCGGTGCCCAACTGGATGCGCTTGGTGCGGCCGGCGTAGTAGGCCAGGAGCTGGGTTGGCGCGGGCGACATGGCGTAGCCGGTGAAATGATGCTCGAGCGCCCACAGCGAATCGAAGCCGAGCGGCTCGACGAGATCGCCCGCCTGGAAGTGCTCGTGCACCACGGCGACGTCCGGCCGGCCGTGCTCGTAGAGCATGTTCATGGCCATTCCGACCTTCATGGCGTCCTCCGATGTTCGTTGTTCGGACGATTGTCGGACCGGCGCACCAAACGGGCAAGCGCCGATCGCTCATCAGGCGAAAGACTCGCCCATCGATGGATGCGGGGCTAGCCTCCGGTCCCAACTGAACGCAGTCGTGTCCCGGGAGGACGCATGAAAGTCTTCGTGTTCGACCTGCTCGCTTACGGCGAGAACCTCGACCACATCAAGCAGGGTGCCGAGCTGCCTTATCCGCTCAGCCAGAAGCACTTCAAGGCGGACGTGGCGGTGCGCACCTACGCCGAGCATCTCGCCGCCTGGGAGGAGCTCGACAGGCTGGGCTACGACGGCGTCGGCTTCAACGAGCATCACTGCTCGCCCTACGGCCTGATGAACTCGCCCAACTTGATGGCGTCGGCCGCGGCGCAACGCACCAAGAAGCTGAAGCTCCTGATCTACGGCAATCTCCTGCCGCTGCACGAGCCGCTGCGCCTGGCCGAAGAGCTCGCCATGCTCGACTGCCTCAGCAATGGCCGGCTGATCTCGGGTTTCGCGCGCGGCATCCCGCGCGAATACCAGGTGCACAACGTGCCGCTCGCCGAATCGCGCGCCCGCTTCGAGGAGGCATTCGAGATCGTGACGCGTGCCTGGACCGAGGATGTGTTCTCCTACTCGGGCAAGTTCTGGTCGTACAAGGACGTAGCGATCTGGCCGCGACCCGTGCAGCGGCCGCGGCCCGAGATCTGGATTCCGATCGTGGGCAGCAAGGAGTCGATCGAGTTCGCCGGCCGCCACGACATCCCGATCACGCCCGGTCTCGGCGGCGGCGGGCTGCGCAACGACATCATCCGCTATTACGCCAAGTGCCTGGCCGATGCCGGCCACCGGCTCACGCCGTCTCACCTGTCGCTCGGCATCAATGCCTACGTGGCCGATTCCAAGGCGCAGGCGATCAAGGAGATGGGCCCCTACCATCTCTACTTCAATCGCACCCTGTTCAGTCACGGCAACTTCACCGAGACGGCGCTGCAGCAGCAGGCCGGCTACTCGACGAAGAACTCGACGGATTACGTCAGCCCGCAGAACCAGCGAGCCGCGGCGCTGTTGCGCGAGGATTTCCGCAACCTCACCATGGCCGACATCGAGCGGCAGGCCGAGCAGTGGCCGTGGGGCACGGCCAAGGAAGTGACCGAGCGCATCATCGCCCAGGCCGAGCAGGCCGGCGCCAACATGATCCAGGTCAGCCTCAATCGCGGGGCCATGCCGCATGACATGTTCATCGAGCAGATCCGCCGCTTCGCCAAGGACGTGCTGCCCGCCCTGCAGGCGCATGAAGTGAAGCGCGTGCCGGTGCTCGAGCAGGCGGCAGAGTGACGATGGCATGAAGGACTTCGCCGGCAAGACCGCGTTCATCACCGGCGGGGCAAGCGGCATCGGCCTTGCCATGGCGCGCGCCTTCCTCGAGGCCGGCATGAACGTGATGCTGGCCGACATCGAAGAGGAGGCGTTGCAGGCGGCGCTGCGCGGCCTGTCCAACCATGGGCCGCGCGTCGCCGGCGTGCTGGCCGATGTCTCGGAGCGCACGACGCTCGAGCGCGCGGCCGGCGAAGCCTTCACCAAATTCGGCAAGGTCCATGTGCTGTGCAACAACGCCGGCGTGTCGCGCGCCGGGCCGGTCGAGAAGATCGCGCCGAGCGACTGGGAGTGGGTGATCGGCGTCAATCTGCTGGGCACTATCGCCGGCATCCAGCTCTTCCTGCCGCACATCAAGGAGCATGGCGAGGGCGGCCATGTCGTCAACACCGCGTCGATGGCGGGCCTCGCGCCGGGCGCGCTGTCCGGTCCCTATGCCGCCACCAAGTTCGGCATTGTCGGCCTGAGCGAAGTGCTGGCTGACGAGCTGGCCGGCAGCAACATCGGCGTCAGCGTGCTGTGTCCAAGCTGGGTGCGCACGCGCATGGTCGACAATGGCCGCAACCGGCCGGCGCGCTTCGGCGGCAGGTTCGCGCTCGCCGACGATGCCGCCAACGCCGAGCGCAACGCGCGCTTCCTGGCCGCGGTCGAGAACGGGCTCGAGCCCGATCATGTGCCGCCGCTCGTCATGCAGGCGATGCGCGAGAACCGGCTCTATATCTTCACCGATGCCGCGCGCCGAGCCGACGTCGAGAAGCGCTTCCGGCGCATCGAGGCGGGTTTCGCGGCGCTGACCAAACCGGCATCCTGAGCGCTGCATGAAGGAACTCAGGAACAAGAACGCTTTCGTCACCGGCGCCGCGAGCGGCATCGGGCTTGGCATCTGCCGCGCGCTGGCGCGGGAAGGCGTCAACGTCGCGTTGGCCGACATCGAGCAGGAACCGCTCGACAAGGCGGTGGCGGAAATAGCGGCGCTCGGCGTCAGGTCGTTCGGCATGCCGCTCGATGTGTCGGACGAGGCCGCCGTCGACCGCGCGGCCGAGAAGGTGGCGACGGGCTTCGATGGCCTGCACCTGCTGGTCAACAATGCGGGCGTCACTTTCGCCGGATCGCCGCTGCTTGGCGTGCCACAGCGGCAATTCGACTGGATATTCGGGGTCAACGTCTTCGGCGCGCTCAATTGCCTGCGCGCCTTCGTGCCGCTCATCCGCAAGCACGGCGAGGGCGGCCATATCCTGAACACGGCCTCGATCGGCGGCCTGCAGGTCAATCCGCAACTGCGCAACGGGCCTTACGCCATGACGAAGTATGCCGTCGTGGCGATGTCGGAGACGCTGGCGCTCGATCTCGAAGGCAGCGGCATCGGCGTCTCGGTATTCTGCCCGGCGCTGGTCGCCACCAACCTGATGCGCTCGGGCAATCGCCGTCCCGAGCGGTTCGGCGGTCCCTATCGCCCGGCGGCGCCGCCGGCGATCGCCGCGAGCCGGCCGATGCCAACCAGAGCGATCTCGCCCGACGAGGCGGGCGCGCGTGCGGTGGCGGCGATCCGCAACGACGAATTCTTCGTCTTCACCCATTCCGAAACCCGCGCCTGGATCGAGGCGCGTCATCGCCGGCTGCTGCAGGGCTTCGACCAGGTCGACGCCTGGCTCGCCGGCCAACCCGGAGACTAAGCCGGACGAGAACCGTCACTAGGGAGGAACAGTCCATGGCGATCACCAAAGGAGTCGAAGCGTCAGTCCCGTCGTCCGCGTTGAGCTTGCAGATTCGCGTCGCCGTCCTGTGCGGCCTGATCCAGATGCTGGACGGCTACGATTTGTCGGCGATCGGCCTCGCCGTGCCGTCGCTCATCAAGGCCTGGTCGCTGCCGCCTCCCGCCTTCACCCAGGCGTTCGCGCTCTCCAGCGTCGGCATCATGGTGGGCGCGTTGTCGTCCGGCCCGCTCGCGGACCGCTTTGGCCGCAAGCCCATCCTGCTGGTCTCGGTGGCGTTGTTCGGCGTGTTCTCGCTGCTGTCGGCCTACGCCTCCTCGCTCGGCATGCTGGTGGCGATGCGGTTCTTCACCGGCATCGGCATCGGCGGCGCCATGCCGACCACGGTGGCGCTAACGTCCGACTACTCGTCCGAGCGCTGGCGCGCTCCGACCGTGATGTTCATGTTCACCGGCAACACGGTGGGTGGCTTCTTCGCCGGCCAGATCGCCGCGCAAGTGCTGCCCCATTGGGGCTGGCAGGGCATCTTCCTGGTCGGCGGCATCGTGCCGCTCGTCCTGCTGGTGGTGCTGCTGTTCGCCTTGCCGGAATCGCCGCAATTCCAGAACGGCGCGCGGCCGCCGTCCGCCAGGGAGAACCCGGTCAGCGGCCTGTTCAAGGACGGCCTGGCGTTTAGCACGGTGCTGTTGTGGGCGATCTTCCTGATCAACCTCCTGAACATGTACCTGATCAGCTACTGGCTGCCGACGGTGCTTAATCTGGGCGGCCTGTCGCCCGCCGACGCGGCATTCGCCACCAGCATGTATGCCGCTGGTGGTGTGCTGAGCACGCTGCTGCTCGGGCCGGTGATCGCCCGCTTCGGTCCCGAACGCACGCTCGCCGTCAGCCTGGCCTTCGGTGCGCTCTGCATCGGCTTGCTGGCCGGCGCGCACCTGCCGCATGGCGGCGTCCTGCTCGTCCTGTTCGGCGCCGGCGGCGGATTCGTGGGCAGCCAGCTCGGGCTGAACGGCTTCTGCGCCGCCGTCTATCCCGCGGCGACGCGCTCGACCGGCATCGGCTGGGCGCTCGGGGTTGGCCGGCTGGGCGGCATCGCAGGACCGATCGTCGGCGGCGCGCTGCTGGGGCTCGGCCTGCCGCCCAACGAGGTGATGATGTTCGCGGTCGGCCCCGGCCTGGTGACGGCCGGACTGGTGACGTGGCTCGGCCTGCACCGTAAGGCCAGGCGAGCCTGAAGGTCGGTGCGGCCGGCCCGTCGTCGGGCCCGGCCTCGCCCAATTAGTTGCTGGGCTTCTCCAGGGGCTCGCTCTGCACGAGCTTGTGGCCGGTGTAGCTGCGCGTCTCCGGATCGGGCAGCCGGCCGCCCTCGAATTCCGCCATGAGCTCCTCTTTGCGCTGCATCAGGCGTCGTCCGAGATCGTCGAGGTCGAGCTTGGCCTTCTTCGCCTGCGCCAGCACGCCCGTGCCGCGCTTCTCCTCCTCCTTGACGTGGTGCTTGATCATTTCCGCAAGCACGTTGACCTTGGCGTGGAAGAATTCGTCGTCGGGGCTGCTCTGCGACAGCTCGGAGATCAGCACCTTCGCGCCGTCGTGCTCGACATAGGCTTCGTCGAGCATGTCCTCTTCCTCGATCTTGCCGTGGCACGAGGGGTAGAAAATCTCCTCCTCGATCATGGCATGGACGGTGAGCGCCGTGCAGATCTGCTTTGCCAACTCGGCTTTGCGATCGTCGTCGTGGGCCTTCTCGAACTGCCCGAACAGCCGTTCGACGGTGCGGTGGTCGTCCTTGAGCAGGGTGACGGCGTCCAGGGTAGCTCTCGCCATACGGGTCCTCCTTGGGGTTGAGAGTTGAACGCCGCCGGACGCCGGGCGGTTGCGGGCTCGCCGATTGCGCCGATAACATCGCTGCATGCCGCTCCGCTTCCAGGTCGATCATGTCCAGCGAACGGTGGTCGGCGTCGCCGAGGGCGATGTGACCCTGCAGGACGTGATCGAGTTCACGCTGGAGATCGAGCGCAACGGCGCCGCCGGCTACCACAAGATCGTCGACGTTATGGGCGGCACGAGCCGGCTGAGCATCGAGGACTTCGTCGCCTACCGCGAGCGCATGCGCGGCCGGCCGCGCGCCCATGGACCGCTGGCGCTAGTGACCAGCGACCGCAATGGGCCGCTGGCGCGGCTGTTCGCCCAGTTCACGGCCAAGGAGCGCCCGGCTCAAGTGTTCGCCAGTATACACGAGGCGCGGAAGTGGCTGCGGGAGCAGCCGATCGCCGGCCGAGCTCAGGCACAATAGTCTTGGCAGGAATATTCTGTAGCGCGCGCCAAACGCGGCGCTGAAACACCGTGCGGCGGACATCCGGCGGCAATTAGCTGACGATCATGCCGTTCCCGACCTTGATATCGGTCTGGCCGAAATCGGCCGCGATCGGAACGAACCCCCTCAGGCGATGGCGCGCTTCGCACGCAACCGCTCGAGCTCGCTCTTGTCGTAACCCAGCTCGCTCAGCACCTCGTCGGTGTGCTCGCCGTGCATCGGGCCGGCGCCCGGATCGACCGGCTTGGGCGCGAAGGAGAGCCGGATCGGCGCGCTGATGGTGCGCGGCATATCCGGCGCAGCGCTCGGCACGATCGAGCCGTTGGCGACCGCCTGGTCATCGGCCGGCACGTCGCGCACCACGCCCAACAGGCCGAAAGTTATTTCGCGCTGGCGCAGGCGCTTCTTCCATTCGAGCCAGGGCTGCGAGGCGAAGATCGGATCGAGGATGGCGGCCAGCTCCGGCGCATGCACGCGACGGATCTCGGTGGTGGCGAAACGCGGATCGTCGAGCAGGTCGGGCCGCTCGATCGCCTGACAGAGCTCGGGCCAGAGCTTGTCCTCGCGCACGATGGTGAGCTGGATCCAGCGGCCGTCGGAGGTGCGGTATTGGTTGGCCAAGGCGCTGCGCGGCTTGGTGCGCGGCGGCCGCGGCGCCACGAAAGCGCCGAGCAGCGCGCCCTGCGCCAGCAGCCCGTTCGACCACAGGCCCGAGGCATGCAGCGAGGTCGAGACCTCGCAGCCTTCGCCAGTGCGCTCGCGATGCAGCAGCGCCATGGCGATGGCGGCGAACAGGTTCATGCCCGCCATCTGGTCACCCTGCGCCGGCAGCGAGAAAGCCGGCGGTCCGCCCTCATAGGTCAGCGCATCGAGGAGGCCCGAGCGGGCGAAGAAGGCGGTCGAATCGAAGCCCGGCTGCTCGGCGTCGGGACCCTGCTCGCCGTAGCCCGTCATCGAGGCGTAGATGATGCGGGGATTGAGCGGCTTGATGTCGGCGTAGCGCATCTTGAGCCGCTCGCGCACCTTGAGCGGAAAATTGACGACGATCACGTCGGCGGTCTTCGCCAATCGCTCGAACGCCGCGTAGCCGTCCGGATTCTTGAGGTCGAGTACGATCGCCCGCTTGTTGCGGTTGACCAGGTGCCAGCAGAAATTGACCGGATGCTGCGGGATCGAATGAGCCTGGCCGAGCTTGCGCTGCGGATCGCCTTCGCCGGGCGGCTCGATCTTGATGACTTCGGCGCCGTAGTCGCCCATAACCGTGGCGGCGACCGGGCCGGCGATGAAGCTCGCAAGGTCGAGCACGCGCAGGCCCGAAAGCGGCAACCGATCTTTCATGGACGCTTTCCTTCCTCTCCCTTTGTTGTTCAGAGCCTACCGCAATGGGTGAGGTCCTGCTCGGCCTCGTGATCGTGCTGGCGCTGGCGGGCGTGATTTTGCTGCGCGGCAATCGTTGGCGCACGGGGTCGCTGGTCCTCGCCGCAGTGGCGACCGGCGCCCTGGGCGTCGACCTGCTGGCGGGCGCGCTGGCGCCGCAGGCGCATGGCGCGGGATCGGTCAAGACGACCGACCCAGCCGACTGGCTGCTGCCGCAGGCCGAACTCGGCTACCAGCCGATCGCCAACACCAGGGTCCGAGCACGCGAGACGTTCGACGGCAAGACGGTGTTCGACCGCACCTACACCATCCTGGCCGACGGCTCGCGCGCAACGGCGCCCGCGCCCGCTGGCGCCGACACCTATATCTTCCTGGGCGACTCTTTCATGTTCGGCGAGGGCCTGGCTGACGCTGACACCTTGCCGGCGCAGTTCGCGCGCGAGGCCGGCCTCAAGGTGCGCGCCGTCAATTTCTCGGCCTCGGGTTGGGGGCCGAACCACTGGGTGCGGGCGCTTGAAGCAGGCCTGCTCGACCACTACCGGCGCGAGCCGGTGAAGGCGGTGGTGACCTGGATCATTCCCGCCCACCTCGCGCGCGTCACCGGCGACGGCGGCTGGCTCGGCTCCTCGCCGCGCTACGTGCTGGAGAACGGCAAGCCGCGTTACACCGGCTCGTTCACCGCGCATCGCTGGTCCGACCCGCTCGCCGGCCTGCGTTACGTGGCGGGCGAGCAGTTCTCCTTCGTCAAGGCGATCGGCGAGCGCCAGCGCCAGGACGAGCAGGGCGAGCTCTTCATCGCCCTGATGCTGCGCCTGCGCGAGCTTGTCCGCGAAAAGTTCAACGCCCCTTTGATGGTCGTTTATTCCTGGCTCGACGATGCGTCATGGCCTGATGCCGACGTCTCGCCGACCACCCATCCGCCGCTGGTCAAACTGATGGACCGCCTGCGCGCCGAGCGCCTGCCCATGCTGTTCGCCGATCACGAGACCAAGGGCTATGAGAGCGCCGAGCTGCAGATCCCGCATGACGGGCACCCGAGTGCCTTCGCCAACAAGCTCCTGGCGCGCGAGTTGCGCCATCGCCTGCTCGATATCCCGCTCGAATGACGGCTGACGATCTTGTGATCGACCAGCTCTGCCGCGCCGCGCACGAACGGCCGCGCGACGTGCTGTTGCCCGGTCTCACCAACGCCGAAGCCTGGGCGAAAAGCGGCGCGGTGGCGTCGTGGCTGATTGCCCAGGGCTATGGGCCCGAGAGGAGGGCGCTCGCTCTTCCCCCGGTTACCAGTCCTGCCGAGCGGGGCGTGCTGCTGCTGGGCGCGCTGCGGGCGGGTGCGCTGGTGACGGAGGGGGTGGGGACGCTGTCCTACGGCCGGATGGCCGCCGCTTCGGTCGATGCCGCCGTGGCCGAGCGCCGCCTCCATATCGATGCCCGCACGCCGGCGCGCGTGACCGGCGGTGTATGCAGGCATCATGGCGATTTCCGGTCGATCGCCCAAGCTCTCGCCGATTGATTTGGAGTCGCGAGTCGGTTCGGCCTCTAGTAGGCTTTCCGCAAAACAAGGGCTCGAAGGCCGAAATATCCGGGAGGACATGATGAAGTCATCGTTCAAGTGGCTGGCGCTCGCGGCTGTCGCGGCGTTCGGCATCGCAAGTCCGGCCTTCGCGCAAAAAAAGGGCGGCACGCTCACGGTCGGGCTGGAGCTCGACATTCCGGGCTTCGATCCGCTCAAGGTTGGCGTCTACGACACATCAGCCAATATCGCTGCCGCGCTTATTTTCGACACGCTGGTCGGGCTCGACGACAACGGCAAGGCCAAGCCGAAGCTCGCAGTCTCGTGGTCGAACTCCGACGACTTCAAGACGTGGACGTTCAAGCTGCGGCCGGACGTCAAGTTCCAGGACGGCACGCCATTCAACGCCGCGGCTGTGAAGTGGAACTTCGATCGACAGAAGGATCCCAAGAACAACTGCCGCTGCGCGTTCTACATTGCCAACACATTGAGCGTCGACGCACCGGATGAGGTGACGCTGGTCTATCATCTCAAGGATCCGGCAGTGAACTTCCCGGTGCTGTTGACACGGCCCGACCAGAACAGTTCGGTGCAATCGCCGACCGCGGTCCAGGCCAAGGGTGACGACTATAACCGCAATCCGATCGGCACCGGTCCTTTCATGGTCAAATCGTGGACGGCCGGCGATCGCATGGTGCTCGAGCGCAATCCCGACTACTGGGACAAGGGCAAGCCCTATCTCGATCGGGTCGTATTGCGGCCGCTGCCCGATTCGCAATCGCGCTTCGCCAGCCTCAAGTCAGGCGAGGTCGACCTGGTGTGGGCTGACGAGTTCGAGGCCGACAACATCCAGCGCGCCAAGAAAGATTCGAGCCTGCAGGTGCTGAGCTATGCCGGCTCCGGCGCCGCGGTGAACGTGTTCAATACGAAGGTGGCACCGCTCGACGATTTGCGCGTGCGCCAGGCGCTGGTCATGGCGCTCGACCGCAAGAAGATGTCGCAGGCGATCACCAACGGGCTCGCCCGGCCGGCCAGCAATCCCTACGGCGACGGCTCCTGGGTCAAGTGCAAGGACGACGGCGCTCTGCCGGAGGACGCCAAGAAGGCGGCCGCGCTGATCAAGGAGTACGGCAAGCCGGTCAAATTCAAGATGCTGTTCACCGCCACGCCGCGCGGCCGTGCCAACGGCCAGGTGCTGCAGCAGTTCTGGAAAAACGTCGGCGCCGAGATGGAGATCGAGCAGGTCGACCAGGCCACCATCCCCGCGCGCGCCTTCCAGCGCAAGTTCGACATCACGCCTTGGCGTATCGTCGACTTCCCGGATCCCGACGTGCAGATGTTCGCCAACTTCTACAGCAAGAGCCCGCTCAACCTCGCGAACTTCGCAGATCCCGACCTCGACAAGGCGTTGGAGCAGGCGAGGACCACGCCGGATGAGGCCAAGCGCACCGAGCACTATTGCGAGGCCAGCCGCATCATCAACCAGAATGCGACGTGGTTCTTTACCTTCCAGAACACCTACTACGCGATGGCCAAGGCCAAAGTGAAGGGCGTGCCAAAGCTCTACGGGGGCGTCATCGACGTGTCCCACGCCTGGCTGGAATAGCGAAGGGATGGCCAGGTTCGTCGGCCGGCGGCTCGCCTACCTGCTGCCGGTCCTGCTCGCCGTCACGCTGCTGACGTTCCTGATCGCCTCGCTGCTGCCGGGGGATCTCGCCTACACGATCCTCGGTGACCAGGCGACGCCGGAGAAGGTGGCCGCCCTGCGCGCCCAGATGGGGCTCGACCTGCCGCTGTGGCAGCGTTACCTGCTATGGCTGTGGGACGTCCTGCACGGCGATCTCGGCCGCTCATTCCGCACCGGCGAAACGGTCCTGGCCGCCGTCGCCGACCGTCTGCCGGTGTCGCTCGAGCTGATGGTGATCGCCGAGGCGATGGGACTGCTGATCGCCATCCCGCTCGCCATCCTGTGCGCGGTCAGGAACGGCAGCGCGATCGACCGCTTCCTGACCGGTCTCGCCTTCGGCAAGCTGTCGCTGCCGCCGTTCATGGTCGCGATCCTGCTGATCTACCTGTTCGCGGTGTCGCTCAATCTGCTGCCCGCCACCGGCTGGATCCCGTTCGCCGAGGACCCGGTCGCCAACCTGCGCAGCTTCGTGCTGCCGGCGCTGACCCTGGCGATCGCCGAATGGCCGGTGCTGATGCGGGTGCTGCGCTCCGACATGATCGCCACGCTGCAGGAGGACTATATCGCGATGGCCAAGGCCAAAGGTCTCAGGCCCGCGCGCATCCTGCTGGTTCATGCGCTCAAGCCGTCGTCGCTCACCTTGGTGACGGTGACCGGCATCAATATCGGTCGCCTGATCGGTGGCACGGTGATCGTCGAGACGATCTTTGCCCTGCCTGGCATCGGCCGTCTGCTGGTTGGCGCCATCTACGCCCGCGACTTCATCATCCTGCAGGGCTGCGTGCTCTTCGTGGCCGTCGGCTTCGTGATGGTGAACTTCATCGTCGACATGCTCTACGCCGTCCTCGATCCCCGGATCCGCCATGGTCGCGCGTGAGGGGACGGCCCTTGATGTCGGCGTCGACACCGCGCAGGTGGCACCGGTGCGCCGACAGCGGCGCGTCGGCGGCCTCTTCATCGCCGCGCTGATCTGGATTGCCCTGGTGGCGCTGGGCGCTATCTTCGCCGATCTGCTGCCGATCCCCAGCCCGACCGATATCGACATGCTGGGCAAGCGCGCGCTGCCGAGCGCCGAGCATTGGCTGGGCAACGACGTGCTGGGCCGCGACGTGCTCTCGCGCCTGATCTATGGCGGCCGCATCTCGCTCACGGTCGGCCTGCTCGCGCCGGTGATCGGAGTCACGATCGGCGGCGCGCTCGGCATGCTGGCCGGCTATTTCCGTGGCCGGCTCGAGACCTTCATCACCGGCGGCATGGACGTGTTGCTCGCCTTCCCGCCGCTGGTTTTCGCGCTCGCTGTCACCGCCTATCTCGGCCAGTCGATCGCCAACATCACCCTGGTGATCGGCGTGCTGGGCATTCCCGCCTTCACCCGTGTGGCGCGGGCGGTGACGTTGTCGCTCAGCGAGCGCGAGTTCGTCACCGCGGCGCGGGCACTCGGCGCCACCCACAGCCGCATCATCCTGCGCGAGCTGCTGCCCAACGTGGCCCTGCCGCTGGTCGCCTTCTTCCTGCTCGGCGTCGCGGTGACCATCGTGGTCGAGGGCGCCCTCTCCTTCCTCGGCCTCGGCGTGCCGCCGCCGGCACCGTCGTGGGGCAGCATGATCGGCGAGGGCCGTGAGAGCCTCGACATCGCGCCGTGGCTCGCCTTCCTGCCGGCGATCTTCATGTTCCTCACCGTGCTTGCCTTCAACGTCATTGGCGACACCCTGCGCGCGCTCACCGACCCGCGGCCGGGCAAGCTCTGATGGCGACACGGCCGCTGCTGTCGATTGAAGGGGTTGGTGTGACGTTGCCCACGCCACGCGGACCTCTCGTGGCCGTCGACAAGGTCGATCTCACGCTCGAGGCAGGCTGCACCCTCGGCATCGTGGGAGAGTCGGGTTGTGGCAAGACCATGCTGTCGCGCGCCGTGTTGCAGCTCTTGCCCAAGCGCGCCCGGCTCTCGGGCCGCGTGACGTTCGACGGCCGCGATCTCGCGCGGCTGCCGGCGGAGGAGCTGCGCCGCCTGCGCGGCCCCGAGCTTGCGGTGGTCTTTCAGGACCCGATGACGTCGCTCAATCCCGTGCTGACCATAGGCACGCAGCTCGTCGAGACCTTGCAGGCCCATCTCGGCCTCGACACGGCGGCGGCCTCACGCCGTGCTGCCGAGCTGCTCGCCGAGGTCGGCATCCCCGCGCCCGACCAGCGCTTGCGGCAGTACCCGCATCAGCTGTCGGGCGGCATGCGCCAGCGGGTGGCGATCGCGATCGCGCTATCCTGCGAGCCCAAGCTGCTGATCGCCGACGAACCGACGACCGCGCTCGACGTCACGGTGCAGGCGCAGATCCTCGACCTGCTGGCTCGCGAGCAGCGCCGCCGTCGCATGGCCATGATCCTGATCACGCACGATCTCGGCGTTGTCGCCGGCCGCACCGACGAGGTGGCGGTCATGTACGCCGGCCGGGTGGTCGAGCGCGCGCCCACGCCCCAGCTGTTCACCAACATGCGCATGCCCTATACGGCCGCGCTTCTCGCCGCGATTCCCAAGCTCGATTCGCCGCCGCACACCGCTCTGCCGGCGATTGCCGGCCGCCCGCCTGACGCGACGCGGCCGATGCCGGGCTGCTCGTTCGCACCGCGCTGCAAATACGCCGATGGCCGGTGCCAGGACGCCAAGCCGCCGCTGGTCGATCCCGAGCAAGCGGGCGCGCTCTATGCCTGTTGGCATCCCTTGGGGCGGGGGCCATGAGCGAGCTGCTCTCGATCGACGGCCTCAACGTCGAATATCACGTCGAAGGCCGGGTGCTGTCGGCGGTGGCCAATGTCAGCCTGTCGATCGGCAAGGGGGAGACCCTGGGCCTGGTGGGCGAGTCGGGCTGTGGCAAGTCGACGTTAGGTCGCGCGGTGCTGCAGTTGCGGCCGCCGACGTCGGGCAAGGTGAGGTTCGACAATATCGAGCTCACCACGCTCGACGGCGAGGCGATGCGGCTGATGCGCCGCCGCCTGCAGCTCATCTTCCAGGATCCGATCGCCTCACTCAATCCGCGGCGCTGCGTCGGCGACATCATCGCCGAGCCGCTGATCATCGCAGGCGTCAAGGACAAGGCCGAGCGCGAGAAGCGCGTGCGCGAGGTCATGCTGGCGGTGGGCCTCGACCCCGACAACGCGATGGGCCGCCTGCCGCACGAGTTCTCGGGCGGCCAATGCCAGCGCATCTCGATCGCGCGCGCGCTGATCCTCGAGCCCGAGTTCGTGGTGTGCGACGAGCCGGTGTCGGCGCTCGACGTATCGATCCGCGCGCAGATCCTCAATCTTCTCGAGGAGATGAAGCGGCGCTATGGCCTCACCCTGCTGTTCATCGCCCATGATCTCGCGGTGGTGAAGGCGGTCAGCGACCGCATCGCCGTGATGTATCTCGGCCGGCTGTGCGAGGTGGCGCCGACGGCCCGCATCTTCGCCAAACCGGCGCATCCGTACACCGCGCTGCTGCTCGAGGCGATCCCGGTGCCCGATCCCACGGTCAGGCCGGCCTCGAACCTCGCGACCGGCGAGCCGCCATCGCCGCTCGATCCGCCGTCAGGCTGCCGCTTCCGCACGCGCTGTCCGCGCGCCGACAAGACCTGCGCCGATCTGGTGCCCGAGCTGCGCGCGGTGGCGCCCGGCCAGTTCGTGGCCTGCCACCATCCGTTGACCGAAGGCTAGAGCATGATGGTTCGGCTGGAAGGAGACAGCCGAACCATCATGCCCTGTGGAACCGCGATCACCCATTCCGCTCTAGTTCTTCAGTGCTGTCAGGTTTCTGACGGCGACCGGCCGCGCCATGCCTCGGAGCGCGCGTTCGCCCAGATCCTCGATCACCGCGATGTCCTCGACCGCCGAGGCGAGCCGGCCGCTCGCCAGGATCTGGCCGTCGGTGGCTTCGCTGCACAGGCGCGACGCGAGATTGACCACCGCGCCGATCGCCGTGTAGTCGAAGCGGTCCTCGAAACCGATGCGGCCAAGCGTTGCGTAGCCCTGGGCCATGCCGATGCCGAAGCCGAGAGTGTGGCCGCGCTTGGCCCAGGTCGGCACGAGCTTGGCCACGGCATCGCGCATCTCGATGGCGAGCCTGGTGGCGCGCGCCGCCGGGTCGGGACAGGGCAGCGGATCGTTGAAGAATACCAGCATGCCGTCGCCGGTGAAGCGATCGAGCGTGCCCTCGTGCTTGCGGATCAGCGGCCCGACGGCGCCGTGATATTCGGCGAGCAGGGACATGATGTCCTCGGGTTCCGCCGTTTCGGCGAACGAGGTGAAGCCGCGCAGGTCGCAGAACAGGGCCGCAATCTCGCGGCGGTGGTTGTCCAGGACCTTCTCGTCGCCGGCCGAGATCACCGCTTGGGCAAGCTGCGGCGCCAGGAAGCGGCGCAGCCGACTCACGCGCTCGAGCTCTTCGACCTGCGCCTTGACCTTGGCCTCCAGCCCCTGGTTCAGCGCTTGCACCTCGTCGTGCAACTGCTTGATTCGCAGCATGGCGCGCACGCGCGCCACCAGCGCGCCATGGTCGATCGGCTTGGTGAGATAGTCGTCGCCGCCGGCATCGAGCCCCGCCACCACGTCCTTGGGCGTCACCTTGGCGGTGACCAGGATCACCGGGATGAACGGCAGCGACTTGTCGGCCTTCAGGCGGCGCACCACCTCGAGTCCGTCGATCTTGGGCATCATGATGTCGAGCAGCACGAGGTCGGGTGGGTCGGCGGCGATCTTGGCCAGCGCCTGCTCGCCGTCATTGGCCTCGGCGACCTCGTAGCCCAGGGCCCCGAGCCGCATGCGCAGGATCTCGACATTGTCGGCGACGTCGTCGACGACCAGAATGTGGGCGGGGTCTCTCATCCTTCGTCCTAGGCGCCCAGGATCTCGCGCACCTTGGCCAGCATCTGGCGCGGGCTGTAGGGCTTGGCGATATAGCCGTCGCAGCCCGCGGCGCGCGTCTTCTCCTCGTCGCCGGACAGCGCGTACGACGTCACCGCCACGATCGGGATCGACTTCAGCTCGGGGTTGGCCTTGATACGCCGCGTCGCCTCGTAGCCGTCCATCACCGGCATCTGGATATCCATCAGGATCAGGTCGGGCTTGTGCTCGGCCGCCTTCGCCACGCCCTCGGCGCCGTCGTGCGCCTCGACCATGTCGTAGCCCGCCATGCTCAAGAGATCGCGCAGGATCTGGCGGTTGTCCTCGGTGTCCTCGACGACAAGAATCTTCTTGGCGGTCATTGCGCGGCTACCTTCGCGGTTTCGGCATTGATGGGAATGGTGATCTTGAAGTTCGAACCTCTGCCCAGTTCGGACTCGACGCTGATGTAGCCGCCATGCAGCTCGACGATCTTGCGCGAGATCGAGAGCCCGAGGCCCGTGCCCCCCTTCTTGCGCGTGCTGGTGTTGTCGACCTGCTGGAACTCCTCGAAGATCTTGGCCTGGTCGGCCTTGGCGATGCCGGGGCCGGTGTCGATCACCGAGATCTTGAAACGCTCGCCCTGCTGGCGGGCGCGGATCTCGACCTTGCCCTCGTCGGTGAACTTGATGGCGTTGCCCACCAGGTTGAGCAACACCTGCGTCAGCCGGCGCGCGTCGCCATGGCCGCGCGGCAGGCCCTCCGGCAGGGTCGAGACGAGCGCGACCCCCTTGGTCTTGGCGAGCGATTCGGTGGCCGACATCACCGTGGCCACCATGTCCGGTACGCTGTACTCCTCGATGGCAAGCGAAAGCTGGCCGGCCTCGATCTTGGAGAGATCGAGCACGTCGTTGATCAGTCCGAGCAGGTGCTTGCCGTTGCTCTGCACCCTCTCCAGCGTGGCTTGCGCCTTCGCCGGCAGGTCGCCGTAGAGGCCGTCGACCATCATTTCCGTGTAGCCAAGGATGGCGTTGAGCGGCGTGCGCAGCTCATGGCTCATGTTGGCCAGGAACTGCGACTTGTGTTGGCTGGCGACCTCGAGCTGCCGGCTCTTCTCCTGGATCTCGGTGAACAGGCGCACGTTCTCGATGGCGATCACGGCCTGCGCGGCAAACGTCTCGGCCATCTCGATATGGCGCGGCGTGAAGGGCCCACGCTCGGCCTTGCGCAGCATGATGGCGCCGACAGCACTGCCCTCGCGCAGCATCGGCACGGCGAAGGCCGCGTGCCAGCCGTGTTCCTGCGACAGGGCGATCGAATCGGCGAACTCCGTGCGGTCGACAGTGTCGATATCCGGGATATGCAGCGTCTCGCCGGTGAAGATGACGCGTCCGGTGATGCTGTTGCCCCCGGCTTGGCGACGCAGGCCCATCGGCGTGGAAAGCGTCCCCTCGTGCGCCGCGACGACCGTTTCGTTGCCCTCGCGCAGAACGATGACGGCATCCTCCGCGCCACTGAAGCGAAGGGCGGCATTGACGACCGCATCCAGCACGGGCTGGACGTCGGTCGGTGAGCTGGAAATGACGCGCAGGATCTCCGCCGTCGCGGTCTGCTGCTCAAGGGTCTCGCGCAGCTCGGTGAACAGCCGCACGTTCTGGATGGCGATGACGGCCTGGGCGGCGAAGCTTTCGAGCAATCCGACCTGACGGGGAGTAAATTCGCCAGGCTCGGCTCGGCGCAGGACGATGCTGCCGACGGCGACACTCTCGTTCATCATCGGGGCGGCGAGCGTCGCGCGATATTCGGCGCCGCGAGCCAAAGTAAGAGCGATTCCGTATTCCGTCTGATCGACGGTGGTCACGTCACCAACATGCATGGTGCGGCCGTCGAGCATGGCGCGCCCGGAGAAGGAACTGCGATCAAGTGGAAAGCGATTGACCGGTGTCGTGAGCGTACCCTCATGCGCGGCGACTGCGATCTCGCTGCCGTCGCGCAGCAAGATCACGGCATCGGTGGCGCCGCAGAAGCGGAGGGCCGCCTTGGCGACGGCGTCGAGGACCGGCTGCGTGTCCGTCGGCGAACTCGAGATGACCTGCAGGATGTCCGCCGTCGCCGTCTGCTGCTCGAGCGTCTCGCGTAGTTCGGCGGTGCGGTCCTCGACCCGCTGCTCCAGGGTCTCGTACGATTCCTGCAGCGCCTCGGTCGACCGGTTGAACTGGTTGGCCAGCGCCTCCAGCTCGTCGCCTGTCTTGATCGACATGCGATGGGCGAGGTCGCCGCCGCCGATGCGCTGGGCGCTCGCCTGCATCGCGCGGATCGGCACCACCATGCGCCGGGCGAGCAGCGCCGCCGCCGCGCCCGCGATGATCAGACCGAGCACCAGCAGGGCGAGGTCGCGCAGGCCGGAGTTGATGACCGGCTGCCGGGCCTCGGCTGTTGGCAGCTCGACGAAGACGATCCAGTTCAGCGAGTCGATGACGGCGTGGGCCGACAGCACCGGCACGCCATTGCGGTTGCGCGCATCGACTGTGGAGTTCTGGTCGGCCAGATCGTTGGCCGGCTGCTTGAGCACCGCTTCGACCTGGGCGAGCTTGCTCATGTCGGTGCCGCGCAGCACCAGCGAGATGTCGGGATGCGCCACCAGGTGGCCCTCGCGGTCGACGACATAGGCGTAGCCGTTCTGGCCGATCTTGATCGACGAGATGACGTCCAGGATCAGCTTGAGGTTGACGTCGGCCACCGTGACGCCGCCGCGGCCGCCATGCGCCACCGCCATGGTGAGGTAGGGCTCGCTGCCTTTGCGGAAATAGACCGGCCCGTAATAGACCTTGTTGGCCTTGGCCCCGATGAAGGCAGGCTCCGCCGAGCGATCGAGGTTGGAGCCGACCACATCCATGCTGAGGCGCGACACGTGCAGCTGCTCGTGGCCGGTGCGGTCGAGCTGCGCCAATTCGGTGATGGCCGGCACTTGGCGCAGTAGCCGGACGTAATCGAATCGGCGCTGGTCGGCCGGCAGCAGGTCGAACTGGGCATACGCCACCCAACCGATTTGGCGCTCGATCTCCTTCACGAACGATTCGATCGTCTGCGCTGCGGCGGCCGCCTTCTCGCGCTGCACGTTGATCGAGGCTTGCCGGTTGTCGCGGTAGACGAAATAGAGATCGAGCGCGGCATTGATCACACCGACGGCGGCGACCAGGCCGACGAACAGCGTGACGTATTTGAGGAAGAGACCGCGCTTCACCGGGCCAATCTCAGGCGATTTTCATATGTGCCACAGGCAGGATGCGCGCCGGCGGCTCGACCGGCAAGCTCACTCGATCACCTCGTCGGCGCGGGCGAGCAGGATCTGCGGCACGACGAGGCCTAGCGCCTTGGCGGTGCGCTGGTTGATGACGAGCTCGTAGGTGGTCGGCCGCTGCACCGGCAGGTCGGCCGGCTTCTCGCCCTTGAGGATGCGGCCGGCATAGGTGCCCATGATGACGTACATGTCGGCCCAGCGCGCGCCGTAGCTCGCAAGGCCGCCGCTCTCGGTGAATTCGCGCGCCGGATAGATCGTCGGCAGCCGCCGCTGCGCCGCCAACCCCACGATCTTGTCGCGCCGGCTGATCAGAAACGGATCGCCCACCACCGCGAGGGCATCGAACTTGCCGGGCGGCATCTGCTCGAAGGCGCGGTCGATATCGGAGGTGCCGGTGACCTTGAAGGTCTCGAGCTTCATGCCGAGCGGATCGCTCGCCGCCTCCATCGCTTCCTGTTCCTTGGTGGCGCCGGGATTCGTGGGGTTGGTGAGCAGCGCCACCTTCTTCACGCCGGGCACCATCTCGCGCAGGAGGTCGAGGCGTTTGACGTCGAGCTCGCCTGCCCACAGCGTGATCCCGGTGAGATTGCCCTCCGGACGGTTCAAGCTGTTCACCAGCCCGATCTGCGTCGGATCGGCGCCGGCCCCGAACACCACGGGTATGGTCGTGGTCGCGGCCTTGGCGGCAATGCCCACCGGATTGCCGCCGAGGGCGGCGATCAGCGTCGGCTTCAGTGCGATGAGCTCCTTCAGAAGTCCCGGCACCTTGCTGAAGTCGCCGTCGGCCCAGCGTACGTCCATCGTCACGTTCTGGCCGTCGACGAAACCCTGCGTCTTCAGGCCGTTGCGGAAAGCCTGCAGCAGATGGCCGTCGGTGCCGAGCGAGCGGCCGCTGACATAGGCGATGCGCGGCAACGACGCTGGCTGGGCGCGTACTTGCGATGAAAGGCCGGCAGCAACGGGAATGCCGCTCGCCAGTGCCAGCAGATGCCGCCTGTTCACTCGATCACCTCGTCGGCGGTGGAGAGGAGGCTGGATGGGATCTCGATGCCGATGGTTTTTGCCGCCTTGAGGCTGACGACGAATTCGAACTTGGTGGGCTGCATCACGGGGAGGTCGGCCGGCTTGGCGCCTTTCAGGATGCGGCCAAGATATCCTCCCGCGTCGCCAAAAGCGGCGATGAAGTCCGTGCCGTAGCTTGCCAGCCCGCCGAGATCGACGAATTCGCGGCCTTGATAGACGGCCGGCAGCTTTTCATGCTCCGCCGCGGCGACGATCTGCGGAATGGTGCTGGCGAAGAGCGGGTCCTGCGCTTGCACCAGACCCGCGCAATGACGGTCGGCGGCGGCCGCCATCGCCGCGTCGATCTCTGTAGCACTTGTCGCCGTCACGAATTCGAGCGGTCGCCCCATTGCCGCTGCCGCGCTGCGCAGCGATTCGCGCTGCAACTCGGCGCCAGGGTATTGGGGATTTATCAGCGCGCCGAGCGGCCCCTTGCCCGGCGCGAGTTGCGCCAGCACCTCGAGCCGCTTGGGCTCGAGCGACGCGCCGACGAGGCTGATGCCGGTAACGTTGCCACCGGGCCGGCCGAGGCTTTCGACGACACCCGCGCGCACCGGATCGATCGCGCTCATGAAGACGATCGGCACGGTCGAGGTCGCGGCCTTGAAGGCCTTGACCGGTTCGGAGCCGCCGACGGCCAGTACGGCGTCGGCCTTGAGCGCCAGCAGCTCCCTCGCCAGCGCCGGAATGCGCTCGTAATGGCCGGCAGCCAGGCGGGTCTCGATGCGCAAATTCTTGCCGTCGATGAAGCCATGATCGGCAAGGCCACGGCGCAGCCGGGTCATGATGCCAGCAATGTAGTTCGGCGCGCCGCTGTGCAGGAAACCGATCAGTTTGGGTGCGCTCGTCTGCGCATGCGCTGTCGGTGCCGCCAGGGCCGACACCGCCGCCAGGAAGGCGCGGCGCTTCAGCGCTTCTGGCCGCGCCGGGCCGAAACGCTTCATTCGAGAACCTCGTCGCACCGTGCGAGGAAAGTGGGCGACAGGCCGATGCCCAGCGAGCCGGCCGTCTTGCGGTTGACGATCAGCTCGAAGCGGGTCGGTTGCTGGACCGGAATGTTGGCCGGCGCGATGCCTTTCAGCATCTTGTCGACCTGGCGGGCGAGGATGCGGCTCAGATCGGCATAGTCCGAGGAATAGGACAGCAACCCGCCTTGTTCGGCGAATTCGCGCCGGAAGGAAATTGCCGGCAGCTTGCGCTCGAGCGTGAGTCTTGCGGCGATGTCGAGGCCGAGACTTGGCTGCACCATGATTCCCGCGACGCCGCGCTTGGCGAGGGCGTCGATCGCCGGTGTCATCTCCTCGTGCGATCTGGGCTCCTCGACGGCGAGCTCGATCTTCTCGGCCGCCGCCACCGCCGAAACGTCGCGCTGCAATGGCACGTGGAAGGGGTCACCCGGATTGAGCAGCAAACCGAACAGCCTGGTGTCCGGCTTGATCTCGTGGAAGAGCTGCAGCGCCTTGCCGGCAAGCGTCGAGCTCGGACTGAGGACGCCGGTGACGTTGCCTTCCGGACGGCCGAGGGACCTGATGCCGGTGGCCTGCAGGTCGGCCCCCAGCCAGGCGATCGGAATGGTCGACGTGGCGCGCCGGGCGGCGGCGACCGCCGGCGTCAGGATGGCGACCAGCACGTCGATCTTGAGCTGCGCCAGCTCGGCCGCCGCCGCGTCGAGGCGCGGACCGGGCGCGTCGACGGCGCGGAATTCGTAGCGCAGGTTGCGGTCCACGACATAGCCGAGGTCGCTCATGCCACGCCGGAATTGGCTCCAGGTCGGCTCCGGATCGCCGGTCACCAGCACGCCGACGCGTTTCATCGTCTGCGCCTGGGCCTGAACGGTGAAAGGAATCGCGCCCGCCAGCGCCAACAGATGCCGCCTCTTCACTCGACCACCTCGTCGGCACGGGCCTGGATCGAGGCCGGGATCGTGACGCCCAGCGCTTCGGCGGCCTTGGTGTTGACGATCAGCTCGTAGGTCGAGGGCCGCTCGATCGGCATCGCCGCCACGGATGCGCCGCCCAAAACCTTGCCGGCCATGAAGCTCGTCTGCTTGTACGCGCCAAGCAGGCTCGGGCCGTAGGCGATCATGCCGCCGGCCTTGGCGAACTCGCCGAACATCGTGATCGCGGGCATGCGCTCGCGCGCGGCAAGCTCGCCCAGCGCCTTGACCTGGATGAAGACCAGCGGCGAGGACAACAGCACGACGGCTTGCGCCCCGTGCGCGCGGGCCGCGGCAAAGGCCGGCCCGTAGTCGGCCAGACCGTGAACCTCCAGGAGATCGGTCTTCATGCCGAGCGTGCCGGCCGCCGTGATCAACGAATCGGCCTGCAATCGGCCGGTGCCGGGATCCCAGATCAGTCCGACTCGCGAAACCTGCGGCATGCATTCGCGCAACAGCTCGATCCATTTGCCGGCAAAGGCCGGCTGGTCGAGGAAGACGCCGCTCACGTTTCCGCCCGGTCGTGCGATGCTGCCGGCGTATTTGCTCGCCACCGGATCGGTCTCGAAATCGTAAGCCAGGATCGGGACAGACTTGGTCGCCTGCTGGGCCAGACGCAGCGCCACCGGACCGCCGGCGATGAACGCGGCGACCTTCTGGTCGAGCACCTCCTTGATGGCACCGCCCAGCCTGCCCATGTCGCCGTCGATCACGCGCACGACGATATCTTGCTTCGACAGGGGCTGGCCCGCGGAGTGCACGCCCGCCAGGAGAACCTCGAGGCGCGCGTCGACCAGTGACTGCGTGCCGACATAGACGTAGCCGACTTTCTTTCCGTCGGATCTCGTCTGGGCGCGCACCGGCGCTCCATGGGCCATGGCCGGCAGTGCAGCCGCCACGCCAAGAAGATGCCGCCTTTTCATTTCCGCAGGTTGCCCCCCAGCCCCATGCCGCCGGAACACTAGCGGATCGGCCCTGTGTTCGCTATCGGACATGGTCCGCTTGGCGAGCGGACCCGCGATCAGACGAAGCTCGGCCGGTTCTTCAGCGTCTCGATGTCGAAGCCCGCCACCTTCTTGTAGCGCTCGAGGATGGCCTGCAGCTCGGCGGCCGGGATCAGGTCCTCGATTCGCTCGAAGCGTTGTCCGCCGGAGCGGTTCCAGACCTCGCGCAGGATGGCGTCGGGCGGATCGCTGCGATTGGTCAGCACGACCTGCGCCGTGGCCGGCCGGCGCACCGCCTCGTAGCGCTGCAGCGCCTCGACCGTGGCGCCGTGCCGCTTGATCTGGCCCGCCAGGAAGCGCGCATCGACGATCGCCTGGCCGGCGCCGTTGGAGCCGCGCGGATACATCGGGTGAGCGGCATCGCCCAGCAAGCTCACCCGGCCGAACGTCCAGCGGTCGAGCGGGTCGCGGTCGACCATCGGGTATTCGAGGATCTCCTCGGTCGCCTCGATCATGCCGGTGATGTCGAGGAAGTCGAACTTCAGGCCGGCGAAGGCGGGCATCATGTCCTCGAGACGGCCGCGCCCGGTCCAGTCCTGGCGCACCGCCTCGGGCCGCGCCAGCTCGGCGACCCAATTGATCAGGGGCTTGCCGCCGGTCTCGGGCGTGCCGGGCCGGATCGGATAGATCACCGTCTTGCCGACGGTGAACCAGCCGGTCGAGACCATGGTGTCGCCGCCTAGGAAGGCCGGCCAGCGCACCGCGCCGCGCCACATGTTGACGCCGGAATATTTCGGCGGACCCTGGTCGGGATAGAGCTGGGCGCGCACCGCCGAATGGATGCCGTCGCAGCCGATCACGAGCTTGCCGTGCGTCGGCGCGGCATTGTCGAAATGCACGGTCGCGCCCGCGCTGTCCTGGTCGATCCTGACGCAGCGATGGTCGAGCTGCACCGCAGCGTCGCCCAGCCGCGCCCGCACCGTCTCGAGCAGCACCTTGTGCAGGTCGGCGCGATGGATCGAGAGCTGCGGCCAGTCGTAGCCGGCATAGCGACCGCGCGGATCGCTGATGATCGGCTGGCCGTGGCGGCTGTAGTAGGCGAGCGTGCGCGTCTCGATCGCCAGTGCCGAGAGCGCGCCCTGCAGCCCCAGCTCCGAGAGCTCGCGCATGGCATGCGGCAGCAGGTTGATGCCGACGCCGAGCGGATGGATCTCGGGCGCCGCCTCGTAGACGCAGGCCGACACGCCGGCCTGATGCAGGCTCAAGGCCAGCGCCAGGCCGCCGATGCCGCCGCCAACGATCAGGACATCAGCCGGTGAGCGGGTCACTCCGCCTTGATACCACGCTTTTGCACGATATCGGCCCAGCGCGCCTTGTCCCGCTTCACAAGGTCGGCAAGTCCGGCGGGAGTCGAGGTCGCGGGCACCAGGCCCTGTGGCTCGAACAACGCCTTGGCCTCGGGGGCGCCGAGCACGGCATTCATCTCGCGATTGAGTCGTCCGATCGTGTCGTCCGGCGTTCCCTTGGGCGCGAACAGCCCGTACCACATGTCGACGTCGGCATCCTTCAGGCCCTGCTCGATCAAGGTCGGCACGCTGGGCAACTGCGCGGCGCGCTTGGGGCTGCCGACGGCGATCGCCTTCAGCTTGCCGGCGCGGATGTGCTGCACCGAGACGTGCACCGGCAGGAACATGTAGCCGATCTGGCCGCCCAGCAGGTCCTGCACGGCACCTGCAGTACCCTTGTAGGGCACGTGCACCAGCTCGATGCCGGCCTGGGTCTCGATCAGCGCCATCGAAAGATGATGCGGCGTGCCGACGCCCGGGCTGCCGTAGTTGATGGTCCTGGGCGCGGCCTTCGCCGCGGCGACGAACTCGGCCAGCGTGTTGGGCTTCTGTGCCGGATTGGCGACCAGCACCAAGGTGCCCCACGCCGTCATGCCGATCGGCGCGAAGTCGGTCACCGGATCGTAGGGCACGTTGGTGTAGAGCGCGGGGTTCATCACCAGCGTGTTGACCGACGACATGAGGGTCGTGCCGTCGGGCTTGGCGCGCGCCACCTGCTGGCTGCCGATATTGCCCGAGGCGCCGGCCACGTTGTCGACGATCACCGACTGGCCGAGCCTGGGCGCCAGCCGCTCCGACAGGAAGCGGCCGATGATGTCGGGGCCGGTGCCGGGCGTGAACGGCACCACGATCTTGATCGGCTGGTCGGGCCAGGCGGCCGAGGCGGCGCGGGCCAGGAGGAAGCTGCCGGCAAGCGGCAGGACGGAGCGGCGAAGCATGGGCGGCATTGAAGCAATCGGAACGCCGGACGTCGACAGAACTATGGACATGATCCGGCGGCCGCTGCCGACAGAATACAACCAAAGCGTGCTTTACTTATAGGCAACTCGTTCTTTAATTGTTCCAGTTTTCAAACGGGAGACCGGCATGCAGGCACGCGTACGCACCGTGGCGTTTCAGGGCATCGACGTCCTGCCGGTCGACGTGCAGGTGATGATCGCGCCGGGCCAGCTCGCCTTCGCCATGGTCGGGCTCGCCGACAAGGCGGTGGGCGAGAGTCGCGAGCGCATCCGCGCCGCGCTGCGGGCGCTCGGCCTGTCGCTGCCGCCGCAGCGCATCTCGGTCAACCTCTCGCCGGCCGATCTCGCCAAGGAAGGCAGCCACTATGATCTGCCGATCGCGCTCGGGCTCTTGGCGGCGATGGGCGTGATCGCCAAGGAGAGCGTGGCGGGCTACGTCGCGCTAGGTGAGCTGGCGCTCGACGGGGCGCTCAGCAAGGTGCCGGGCGTGTTGCCGGCGGCGATCGCGGCGGCGGCGGCCGGGCGCGGCATCATCTGTCCGGCCGCCTGCGGCGGCGAGGCTGCCCTCAGCGGACTGGGGGAGGGCGGGTTCGACCGTGCTGCCAATGACGAGGATCGGCCGGGCGTGCTGGCGGCGCCGTCGCTGCTGGCGCTGATCAATCATCTGCGCGGCCAGCAGACCTTGCCGCCGCCGCAGGCGCAGATCGCCGAAGATACCGCCTCGTCCTATCCCGACCTTGCCGAGATCAAGGGGCAAGAGACGGCCAAGCGCGTGCTCGAGGTCGCGGCGGCGGGCGGCCACAATCTGCTGATGATCGGCCCGCCAGGCTCGGGCAAGTCGATGCTGGCGGCGCGGCTGCCCGGGCTGCTGCCGCCGCTCGAGCCCGAAGAGGCGCTCGAAGCCACCATGGTGCGCTCGCTCGCCGGAGAAACCGGCGATGGCAAGCTCTGCCGCCGCCGCGCCTTTCGCGATCCGCACCATTCGGCGACCCTGCAGGCGCTGATCGGCGGCGGCCCGCGGGCGCGGCCGGGCGAGGTATCGCTGGCCCATCACGGCGTGCTGTTCCTCGACGAGCTGCCGGAATTCAGCCGCGCCACCCTGGAAGCGCTGCGCCAGCCTTTGGAGAGCGGCCGCGTGTCGGTCGCCCGCGCTGCCGCGCATGTCACTTACCCCGCGCGCTTCCAATTGGTGGCGGCGATGAACCCGTGCCGCTGCGGCCACCTGATGGAGCCGGGCGCAGGCTGCGGCCGCGTGCCGCGCTGCGGTCTCGATTACCAGGGCAAGCTGTCGGGTCCGCTGCTCGACCGCATCGACCTTTGCATCGACGTGCCCAAGGTCGCGGCAGCCGACCTTGCCCTACCGCCGCCGGCCGAGAGTTCGGCCGACGTGGCGGCGCGCGTGGCCGCCGCCCGAACCGTGCAGCGCGAGCGGCTGGCGGCCCTCGCCAGGAAGGGCAAGCTCACCGAGATCGAGGCCGAGCCCACCGCAGGCCTGCTCTCGGACCTGGCGCGCGGTTGGAGCAAGCCGCGCTGCAACGCCGATACCGACGGGATCTTGCTCGCCGCGATCGCCGAGCCCGATGCCGAGGGCCGCGCGCTGCTCACCCGCGCCGCCGAGCGGCTCGGCCTCTCGGCCCGCGCCTGGCATCGCACGCTCAGGGTGGCGCGTACGCTCGCCGATCTCGACGGCTCGGACAGCGTGCGTCGGCTGCACATCGCCGAGGCCTTGAGCTACCGTCGCTCCGAACCGCGCGCGGTGTTGGCGGCATAGGAGGAACGATGCGCCGACTTCTGATGCTATTCGCCGGGCTTGCCGGTCTTGTCGGCGCCGGCCGTCCGGCGCTGGCTCAGATCGACATCAAGTCGATGGCCATGATGGACGGCCAGTGCCGGGCCGAGATCGGGGGGCAGGCGGTTTCCTGCACGCCCTCCGGCACGTTCGTGCAATTCGGCAACGGCCGATCGTTGTTCGCCTTCTCGCGCGAGCGCGTGCTCTACTCCTTTTCCGGCAGCCGCGTGCAGCAGCGCGGCGCCAATTCCTTTGCCCTGATCGTCGACATGATTCGAATCGCGTCGGAAAAGGCGCCGGACCGGGATCTGGGCGATTCCCGCGGCGAATGCCTGGTCCAGACCGCAGCAAACGGAGAGCCATTCACCGCCATCGCCTGCGATGGCCATAGCCCCGGCCAGAACGCCCGTTACAGGTTCAGCCTCGATCGCATTTCCAATTTCGAGCGCGAGGCCTACCGCTGAGCGCGGGTGAGTCCCCAAACAATTTGCAGTCGGGGCGTCTCACCCGTCTCAGGCGTCTCACGCTGTCTCACCAGGGGAGTGGGAGCGTTTCGTGAGACTCGGCGGCAAAAGCCTTATGCCGCCGGCATCGGAGCTGTCTCAGGCCGGTGGGACTCGGGCGACCTAGAAGCGCGAACGGGCGTTGGGCGGGTAGCCGCCGTCCGGCCGCATGGCCCGGTAGCCGCCGTCCTCCTCGAACAGGTTGCCGCCATAGTCGCGGTCCGGTTCGGAGGGTTGGGAGATCGCCTTCAGGGTGCCCTCGGCCTCGGGCGCGCCTTCGGTCAGCAGGTCGCCCATGGTCAGGATGCCGACCAGCCGCTTGTCGCGATCGACCACCGGCATGCGCCGGATCTGCATATCGGTCATCGCCTGCTGGACCTGCTCGACCGGCTCATCGTCATAGCACCAGCGAACATTGCTGCTCATCACCTCCTGCACCTCGCATTCCTCGGGGTGCTCGCCAGCGGAAGTCGAACGCACGACGATGTCGCGATCGGTGATCATGCCGACCAGCCGGTTGCCGTCGCAGACCGGCAGCCCGCCGACGTTCAGGCGGTCCATCTTCTGTGCGGCTTCGCACACACTGGCGTAGGGCGAGACGACCGTCACGTCCGGGGTCATCACTTCGCGCACCTGCATTGCTGCCTCCTGCCGTTGATGGGCTTCTGCCGATCAACAGCGGGGGCGCGCATCGGGTTGCAGCGGCTCAGGGGTCGATCAGCACGCCCGGATTCATCATCCCCTTGGGATCGAGTTCGCGCTTGGCGCCGCGCAGCGCGCGGGCGAACAGCTCGGGCCGCTGCTTGTCGTAGAACGGCCGGTGGAAGCGGCCGACGGCGTGGTGGTGCGTGGTCGTGCCGCCGTGCTCGACGGTCGCCGCGGTGCAGGTCGTCAGGATCTCCATGAACTGCTCGAGCTGCTTCTTCTTGTCGAGCAGCCCGCCCAGGGTGAAGTAGAGGCACGGCCCGTCGGGATAGACGTGGGTGAAGCGGCAGGTGACGGTGCCGTCGCGCCCGGTCACGCGCTTGATGGTGTCGTGCGCGATCTTCGTCACCTTGCCGTGGAAGTCGCGCATGCGCTCCCAGGTCATCGATGTCTCGAACGTCGTCGACAGCAGGCCGCGCGCGGCCGAATGCTCGCTGTAGTGCGGGGCGCGGATGAAGCGGTTGCGCCAGGCGCCGGCCGCGCCCGAGCGATGGGCGTTCTCGTCGTCGGGGTCGGACTTGTCGGCAGCGCCGCCGTGATCCGCGCAGATCTCGAGCGCGCGCTTCATCCAGGCATCGAGCGGATGGTCGGCGCCCTCGAATGCCAGCACCAGCACCGCCTCGGTATTGCTCCACGGGATGCCGGGCAGGGCCTCGCGCGCCTCGAGCAGCCGGCAATTGGCGGGATAGAGGCCGGCCTGGGTGAGATCGCGCACCGCGTCGGCGCCGGCGAAGAAATCCTTGAAGCGCACCGAGGCCGAGGCGCGGAAGGTGGGCTTCTTGCGCAATCGCACCCAGGCTTCGGTGATGATGCCCAGGATGCCCTCGGAGCCCAGCACCAGGCGGTCCGGACTGGGGCCGGCGCCGGAACCCGGCAGGCGGCGGGTTTCCATGATTCCCGCCGGTGTCACCATGCGCGTGCTTTCGACGAAATCGTCGATGTGGGTGTAGAGCGTGGCGTAGTGGCCGCCCGAGCGCGTGGCGATCCAGCCGCCGAGCGTGCTGCAGCGATAGGCCTGCATATAGTGGCGCATCGTGAACGGCGTCTGGCGCAACTGGTCCTCGATCGCGGGGCCGTAGATGCCGCCCTGGATGCGCGCCGCCTGGCTCACCGGGTCGACCTCGAGCACCTTGTCGAGGTGGCGCAGCGAGAGGGTCACGACCTTGTCGAAATTCGCCTGCGGCTCGATGCCCTTCACCACGGACGAGCCGCCGCCGTAGGGGATCACCTTGGCGCCGATCCTGTCGCACCATTCCAGCAGCCGCACGACATCCTGCTCGTTGTCCGGGAAGGCGACCGCGTCGGGCGGATTGGGCACCGAGCGCTGGAACATGCGGATCGCATCGAAGCTCGCCTTGCCGTAGCTGTGCTCAAGCCGGGTCAGGGGATCGGTGCGCACCATCGCTTGAAGCGCGGACGGCACATCGATCCTGGGCTTGCGCAGGGTGATCTCGTCCGGTTTGGGCGGCGGCGTGACGTCGAAGCCGCCGACGCCATAGCGCTCGGCGAGTTCGGCCTCCCACGGCTTGATCTCCTCCGGCGAAAGGTCCTCGTCGGCATAACCCCAGGCGTAGAACTTCTTCTGACGACGCATTGTCCTCGACCTCTAAACGGCGAACGCGACCGGCGTGCCGCTGCCCTTGATCTGCGTGCGGTGCATGATGCGCCGGGCCTCGCCGTCGAACGGATCGCGCCGATGCATGGTCGAACGGTTATCCCACATCACGAGATCGCCGACGCGCCAGCGATGCTCGTAGACGAACTGCGGCTGCGTGACGTGCGCCCACAGCGCCTCGAGCACGGCGTCAGATTCTTCCCGCGAGTAGCCTTCAACATATGAATTGCGGCGCCGGCCGAGATAAAGCGTGGCGCGGCCGTTGGCCGGATGCTTGAGGATCGCCGGATGCCAGGCGCCGGGCGCCGCCATCGGATCGTCGGTCGCCGTCACGCCCTTGCGCAGATAGCCGCCGGAATTGTAGGTGCCGTCGTGCTTGATGCGCCGGCCCTTGATCCTGGCGCGCAGCTCCTTCGGCAGCGCATCGCAGGCCGCCTGCATGCCGCAGAACCAGGTGTTGCCGCCCGAGGGCGGGATCTCGAGCGAGTAGAGCATCGAGGCGTCGGGCGGCTTGTCGAGATAGCTCATGTCGGTGTGCCAGACCGCTTCGCCGGCGCCCAGTGCGCCGATCGGATCGCCGTTCTTGTCGAGCACGTTGGAGACGACATAGATGTCGGGATAGCCGGGCGGGCTGATCTTGCCGCGCTCCTGGTTGGGTGGCGGGTCGAGCTCGCCGAAGCGCCGGCTGAACGCCAGCAGGTCGTCGTCGCTCAAGCGCTGGCCGCGCAGCAGGATCATCGAATGGTCGTACCAGGCGCGCTGCACGGCGGCGAAATCCCGATCGCTCAGCTCGCGCAGATCGACGCCGGAGAGCTCCGCGCCGACCGCCTTGGTCAGCGGCGTTACGGTGATGCTCATGGGTTTCCTCCGTCCTGGAGGGATACTATCAAGCGCCCAGCGTGGCCGCGAGCCAGCTCGTGAGCCTGGTGGCGATCGCAGGTGCCAGAGGCCCGGCAAGGCCCGGATCGGCGGGCCCGTCGACGGCCTTGAGGTTGTGGCTGACCGCGGGCACGACCTGCACTTCGCCCGGCGCGGTGCGCTGTGACAGCGCATCGATCAGCGGCTGCACGTCGCCCATCGGCACGACCTGCTGGTCGGCGCCGCCCTGTAGCAGGAGGCACGGCTGCTTCAGCTTGGCGAGCGTGGCGGCCGGCTCGAAGCCGAATTCGCCCTTGAGGAAGGGGCCGATATAGGCCGGGAAGAGGGCGGCGAGGCTGTGCGGCACGTCGGCCGGTACGTGCCCGGTTTTCCGGATCTCGAGCATGATGCGCTGGGCGGCATCGACCAGAGCAGGCGCGGCGCGTTCGAGCTGCTCGCGGATGATGTCCTGCAGCGGCCGGCCGGGCGTCGACGCCAGCACCAGCGCGTAGGGCGGCTGTGCGATGCTCATCTGGGCGGTGGCTATGGCGAACAGTCCGCCCTCGCTGTGGCCGAGCAGCGCCGTGGCATACGGTTTTACTTCGTCGTGCTTGATCAGCTCGGCGTGCGCCAGCTGCACGTCGCCGATGAAATTCTCCCAGCCGAAGAACTGCTCCTGCGCCGCGAGCGTCTGGGGCGCCTTGGTCGACTGGCCGATGCCGCGCTTGTCGTAGCGCAGGCTGGCGATACCGGCACCCGCCAGCACTTCAGCGATCTCCTTCAGGAGATCGACCTTCACCGGCAGCAGCGGATTGTTGCCGTCGCGGTCGGTCGGCCCGCTGCCCGCGATCAGCACGACGCCGGGCACCTTCTTGGTCGCGCTGTCGGCCGGCAGCAGCAAGGTGCCGGCAAGCTCGATGCCGCCGGCACCGGCAAAGCGCAGGTTCCGCGCCTTGAAGGCCTGCGCCTCAGCCCCCGTGGGCGTCTCAGCCGCCACAGGCGCCGCCAGCGCTGCCGCCAGCAGGGTGCGGCGAGCGATCATTTCCGGCCGGTGAGATGCACATGGAAATGAAAGACCAGCTGGCCGCCGTTGGGACCGTGATTGGAGACCACGCGATAGCCGTCGCCGATGCCGAGCTCGCGCGCGATCCTGGTGACGGCGCGCCAGAAGGCGGCGATCGCGTCGGGAGTAGCCTTCTCGGTGAAATCGACGATCGAGACATATTCGCCCTTCGGCACCACCAGCACATGGACCGGCGCCTTGGGATGGATGTCCTCGAAGGCGAGGACGTGCTCGTCCTCGTAGACCTTGGTGCAGGGGGCTTCGCCACGCAGGATCCTGGCGAAGATGTTGTTGCGATCGTAGGGCAGAGCCGAGGGCATGCCCTCACTTGTGCTTGCGCGCCGCCTTCTCTGCAAGGCCGCTCAGCCCTTCGCGGCGGGCGAGCTCGGCCCACACAGCCTTGGGCTTGACGCCGCTTGCCGCCCACAAGGTCAGCAGGTGGTAGAGCATGTCGGCGCTCTCGCCCACGAGCTTGGGCTTGTCGCCGCGGATGCCCTCGATCAGCGTCTCGACCGCCTCCTCGCCCAGCTTCTTGGCGATCTGCTGGCGGCCGCGTGCGAACAGCCGCGCCGTGTACGAAGTGTCGGGATCGGCGCCCCGGCGCCCGTCGATGACGACATACAGGCGATCGAGCACGTGATCGGCGTGGCCGTTCAGGGCCTCGCGCTGCTTTTTCAGGGCTTTCTTTTTGGCTTTCTTGTTCTTGGCCATGACGAGGGGACTCTACCGGACGCCTCTTGAGCGGGCGTATTCGCTATCCTACCGCAAATTCACGCGTGACGCGACATTTCCCGGATCGGCACACCCGCTTCGGCGAGGCGCTGCTTGGCTTGGGCGATCGTGAACTCGCCGAAATGGAAGATCGACGCCGCGAGCACGGCCGAGGCGCCGCCCTTCAGCACGCCGTCGACCAGGTCGTCCAACGTGCCGACGCCGCCCGACGCTACGACGGGAACCGGCACGGCGTCCGATACGGCGCGCGTCAGCGGCAAGTCGAAGCCCGCCTTGGTGCCGTCGCGATCCATGGAGGTGATCAGGATCTCGCCTGCGCCGCTCGCCGCCATGCGGCGCGCCCATTCGACGGCGTCGAGGCCGGTGCCCTTGCGGCCGCCATGCGTGAACACCTCCCATCTGCCGGGGCTCGACTGGCGGGCGTCGATCGAGACCACGATGCACTGGTCGCCGTATTTCTCGGCCGCTTCCTTGACGAATTCCGGCCGCGCCACGGCGGCCGAGTTGATCGACACCTTGTCGGCGCCGGCCAGCAGGAGCTTGCGGATGTCCTCGATGGTGCGCACGCCGCCGCCGACGGTGAGCGGCATGAAGCACTGCTCGGCGGTACGCGCCACGACGTCGAAGATCGTGTCGCGATTCTCATGGCTCGCGGTGATGTCGAGGAAGGTGAGCTCGTCGGCGCCGGCGTCGTCGTAGAACCGCGCCTGCTCGACCGGATCGCCGGCGTCGCGCAGGTCGAGGAACTGCACGCCCTTGACGACCCGGCCGTCCTTGACGTCGAGGCAGGGAATGATGCGGACCTTGAGCATGCTCATGCCCTCACTCGCCCCTCAGCACGCGGATCGCGTCGGGCACGGTGACGCGACCGTCGTAGAGCGCGCGGCCGACGATGGCGCCCACGATGCCGTACTCCTCGGCCGGCCGCAGTTCACGCAGGTCGTCGAGCGAGCTCACGCCGCCCGAGGCGATGACCGGAGTGGTGAGGTGCTGGGCGAGCGTGATCGTGGCGTCGATGTTGACGCCGCCCATCGCGCCGTCGCGATCGATGTCGGTGTAGATGATGGCCGAAATGCCGGCGTCCTCGAAGCGCAGCGCGAGATCGAGCGCGCGCACCGTGCTCTGCCTGGTCCAGCCGTCGACCGCGACCATGCCGTCGCGCGCATCGATGCCGACCGCGACCTGTCCGGGCCATTGCTTGCACGCGGCCTTCACCAGGCCGGGCTCCTTGACCGCGATCGTTCCCAGGATCACCCGCTTCACGCCGGCCTCGAACCACTGCGCAATGCTCTCGATGGTGCGGATGCCGCCGCCCAACTGCGTCGGCACCTCGACCTCCTTCAGGATGCTTTCGACGGCGGCGCGGTTGACCGGATGGCCTTCGACCGCGCCATTGAGATCGACCAGGTGCAGCCATTCGCAGCCGGCGGTGGCGAAAGCCTTGGCCTGCGCCGCCGGGCTGTCGTTGAACACCGTGGCGCGGGTCATGTCGCCGCGCAGCAGCCGCACGCACTTGCCGTCCTTCAGATCGATCGCGGGAAAAAGGATCATTGCGGCGCGGGATTTAGCGCGTCGGGCACCCCCGCGCCACCCTCTATAGTGGTGCGTCGCAATCCATCCTCGTTATCCCGCCAATCCACCGGAAACGCTGCAAAACAAGGGTTGAGAGGGCGTCGCTGCGGGCACATGGTTCTGCTCACGAAGTTCGGTGGCCGCGAAAGCGGGCAGCGGACGGAGAGAGGGGCCGCAAGGTTCCTCGCGGTGGCGAAAGCTGCTGATGGGCCTCTGGAGTGTCTCGCGAAGTCGTCTTTGTCGAGGCACCGCACCCCTTCTCGAGGAGGGGCTGCTGACGGGAAACCGGTGCTGGGGTCCGATGCGAAAGGTCCATGCGCATGGACCGGACGTGCCCCGAGGATGGTGGTAGCGGGCGGGGAACCCGTATTTCACCGGCCACTCGCGGTCCTGCAAGGGATTGTGGCCAGCCGCGCCCCGCGGCGAGTGCGACGAACGCTCGCTGAAGGTGCGTGCGAAGCGGCGAGACTAGGAAACTGGTCTCGCCGTTTTCTTTTCCGGGCGGCGGTCCTACTCTCGGCCCTTCATCCGAAGGGGTCCGCATGAGCCGCGTATCGCCCGAGCAGTTCGCCGACCAGAAGGCCGAGCTCACCACCATCCGCCGCGACATCCATCGTCATCCCGAGACGGCGTTCGAGGAGCAGCGCACGGCCGAGATCGTGGCCGGCAAGCTCCAGTCATGGGGCATCGAGGTGCATCGCGGCCTCGCCAGGACCGGTGTGGTGGGCACGCTGAAGGGCCAGCGGCCCGGCCAGAAGACGATCGGCCTGCGCGCCGACATGGACGCGCTGCACCTGCAGGAGAAGAACGAGTTCGAATATGCCTCGGTGAACGCCAACAAGATGCATGCCTGCGGCCATGACGGTCACACCACCATGCTGCTGGGCGCCGCGCGCCATCTGGCGCGCGAGCCCGACTTCGCCGGCACCGTCCATTTCATCTTCCAGCCGGCCGAGGAGGGCGAGGGCGGCGCCCGCGTCATGATCGAGGAAGGCCTGTTCGATCGCTTCAACTGCGACGCGGTCTACGGCATGCACAACATGCCGGGCCTGCCGCGCGGTCACTTCGCCATCCGCTCCGGCCCGATGCTGGCGGCGTCGGACAGCTGGCAGGTCAAGATGAAGGGCACCGGCGGGCATGGCGCCATGCCGCACATGGGCACCGACCCGACCTTCCCGGCGGCGCAGTTCATCGTCGCGGTTCAGGGCATCGTCGGCCGCAACGTGCCGCCGACGCAAACCGCCGTGCTGAGCGTGGGTCACATCGCCGCCGGCACGTTCGGCTCGCCCAACGTGATCCCGTCCGAGGTGCTGGTGCGCGGCACGGCGCGCAGCTACACGCCGGAAGTGCGCGCGCTGCTCGAGCGCCGGCTGGGCGAGGTGGCGGCAAGCATCGGGCAGGGCGCGGGGTGCGAAGCCGAGTACAAGTATTTTCGCCGCTATCCGCCGCTCATCAACTCGGTCGAGCAGACGTCGCTCGCGATCGAGGCGGCGGCACTCACGGTGGGACGCGAGCGGGTCGAGCCCAACACGCCGCCGATCACCGGCGCGGAAGATTTCGCCTTCATGCTGGAGAAGAAGCCCGGCGCCTACATCATGATCGGCAATGGCGGCGCCGAAGAGGGCGGCTGCCACTACGTCCACTCGCCGCTCTACGACTTCAACGACGAGATCCTGACGACGGGTGCCGCCTACTGGGTCAATCTGGTGCAGCTCGAGCTGGGTGACGGCGCCGCCTGAGGCGCCGGAAGTCAGATGTGGTGGTCGTAGAACCACTCGGGCCGGGCGAGGTCCCAAGCCGAGCCGGCATGCACCGGCAACAGGAAGTGCGAATCGCCCGAGAAGTCGTAGACCGTAGCGACGTCGGGCCTGTGCGCGGCATGCAGCGGCAGATCGTAGCCCGGCTGGTGCTCGCACATCGGCAGCGTGAAGCCGTCGCCAATGCTGGAGATCACGACCAGCGAGTCGTCGGCCGGCAGGCCGAGGTCGCGCGGCTCCTCGGCGAGCGGGACAGTGGCGACAAAAATGTCGCCTGGATCGCCGAAAAGCCGGTCGATCGGAGCGCCGAACAGCGGTGCGTCCTTGCCGGCATCAGCCCACAACGAAGCAGGCGTTGCATAAATCGGCACGTCACGGCGGTCGAAGGTGACCAGATCGGCGCCGACCAGGACCAGGCGGTCGGCGACTGAGCTGTCGGAGGGGACCGAATGGCTCATATGATTTGTCTTTCGTTCTGAAAGTTAGTTTAACTATATCCTTCAAGTAGCTGAAAATAAACAGATAAATTTACCGCCGGATTTTTCGCTCTGAATTGCCGAGGCTTGGGTTCGGCAGAGCGCTGCTCTAGGGTGCGCGCCGACCTTTATGTACGTGATGTACGTGTTTTTGGGGGAAGCGATGAACGGCGCGGAAAGTCTGGTCAGGACCTTGGTCAAGGGCGGCGTCGAGGTCTGCTTCGCCAATCCCGGCACGTCGGAGATGCATTTCGTCGGCGCGCTCGATCGCGTCGAAGGCATGCGCTGCGTGCTCGGTCTGTTCGAAGGTGTCTGCTCGGGCGCGGCCGACGGCTACTACCGCATGAAGGACAAGCCCGCCTCGACGCTGCTGCATCTGGGACCGGGCCTCGCCAATGCCGCGGCCAACTTGCACAACGCCAAAAAGGCCGGCTCGGGCATCGTCAACATCGTGGGTGAGCACGCGCTCTACCACATCAAGTACGACACGCCGCTCACCGCCGACATCGAAGGCATCGCGCGGCCCTTCTCGCACTGGGTAAAGACCTCGCCGACCGCCAAGACCGTGGCCAAGGATGGTGCCGCGGCAATCCAGGCCGCGCGCGTTGCGCCGGGCCAGATCGCCACGCTCATCCTTCCCGCCGACACGGCGTGGACCGAGGCCGACGGTGCGGCCGACACGCCTGAAACGCCGCGCCCGCAGAAGCCTTCGAACGAAGAGGTCGTCGCCGCGGCCAAGGCGCTGAAGGGCGGCAACGCCATGCTGTTCCTTGGCGGCCGGGCCCTGCGCGCCCGTGGCTTGGAGCTTGCCGGCAAGATCGCGGCAAAGACCGGCTGCAAAGTGCAGGCGGCGGGCGGCACGGCGCGCATCGAGCGCGGCGCCGGTCGTGTGCCGGTGCTGCGCCTGCACTTTGTGGTCGAGACGGCGCTCGAAATGCTAAAGGGCACCAAGCACATGGTGCTGGTCGGCGCCAAGGCGCCGGCCGCCTTCTTCGCTTATCCCGGCAAGCCGTCGGTGCTGGTGCCGGAAGGCTGCGAGGTGACGACGCTCTGCCCGGTCGACGGCGATCCGCTCGGCTCGCTCGAAGCGCTGGCCGCCGAGCTCGACGCCATGAACGAAAAGCCCAAGGTGGCCGAGGCCAAGCGGCCCGACCGCCCGAGCGGCAAATTCACGCTCGATGGCCTCGGCCAGGCGCTGGGCTCGACATTGCCCGAGGGCGCGATCGTGATCGACGAATCGGTGACCACCGGGCGCGGCTTCTTCCCGTTCTCCGTCGGCGCGCCACCGCACGACTGGCTGAACAACATGGGCGGCTCGATCGGCTTCGGTGCGCCGGTCGCGGTTGGCGCCGCTGTCGCCTGCCCCGACCGCAAGGTCATCTGCATGATCGGCGACGGCTCGGCGATGTACACCATCCAGGCACTGTGGACGATGGCGCGCGAGAGCCTCGACGTTTGCGTGCTGATCTTCTCCAATCGCAACTACAAGATCCTCTACAGCCAGCTCGCCGACGTCGGCGCCGCCAACCCGGGCCCGCGCGCCATCGACATGCTGACGCTCGACCGCCCGACCTTGCAGTTCACCGATCTCGCCAAGGGCATGGGGGTGCCGTCGGCCAAGGCGCATGACCTCGACGAGCTCACCAAGCAGCTCACCTATGCCATGTCGCAGAAGGGTCCTTACCTGATCGACGTCGTCATGTGACCGGTGAGGTGACGGAGAAGAAAGACCGCACGCTTTACGGCCGCCGGCGCGGCAAGAAGCTTCGCGCCGGGCAGGAGGCCCTGCTCGATACGCTGCTGCCTAAGATTTCGCTGAAATTGCCGCCGGAGCCGCAAAAGCTCGATTTGGCGGCCATTTTTGACGGCGCGCGGGAAATCTGGCTCGAGGTCGGCTTCGGTGCCGGCGAGCATCTGGTCTGGCAGGCCCAGCAGCATCCGAATGTCGGGCTGATCGGCTGCGAGCCCTACATCAACGGCGTCGCCAAGTGCCTGGCGCACATCGAGCGCGCAGGTGTCACCAACACACGGCTGTTCGATGACGACGCGCGGCTGGTGATGAATGCGCTGCCCGAGCGGTCGCTGTCTCGTGTGTTCGTGCTGTTTCCCGACCCGTGGCCCAAGACGCGCCATCACAAGCGTCGCTTCGTGCAGCGCGCCACTCTCGACGTGCTGGCGAGATTGATGAAGCCGGGTGCCGAGCTGCGGCTGGCGACGGACGATCCGAGCTATCTGCCATGGATGGTCGAGCATGCCTGCCGCCATCCGATGTTCGACTGGCTTGCCGAGCGTCCGGCGAACTGGCGCACGCGGCCGGCTGACTGGCCTGCGACGCGCTACGAGACCAAGCGCATCGCCGGCAAGCCGGTCTTCCTCAGGCTGAAACGTCGCTGAGGCCTTTGGAATTTTTATTGCGCGGCCGCACCAGCACGAGAATTGCCGCGGCCACCTGAAGCACGAGGCAGGCGATCAGCGACGTGCGGTAGTTGCCCGACAGATCGTGCAAGACGCCCAGCAGATAGGGTCCGATTGCGGCGACGAGCTGGGTGATCGCGACATTGAGGCTGACGGCGCGGGCGAAGTCGCGGCGCGGGAATTCCTGCTGCACGATCAGCCCGGGCAAGGTGATGAGGTTGCCGACGCCGAAGCCGAACAACAGGCAGCCGATGTAGAGCGCAGCCACCGACGATGACGAGAGCAGGACGATCATGCCGGAGATCTGTCCGACCAACACTGCGCTGGTGGCGAGCCGGCGGTCGATTCTGTCCACGATCAAGCCGACCGAGATCCGGCCGACCAGCGCCGACAACGCGGTGAGGCTGATGGCCAAGCCCGCGCCCTTCAGTCCGAGCGTCGGCTCGAGGAACGCCGCCTGGTGGGCGATGAAGCTGATCTGCGCCAGCAGGCCGAGCGAGAACGCGCCGACCATGGTGAGATAGCGCGGCTCGCTGAGGATGGCGCCCTTGCTGAGTGGCTCGCCGGCCGGCTCGGCCTCGGGGGCGTCGCCGTCGCCAGTATCGTGCTCACCCGGCCGACGCGCGCGCAGGGCGAACCCCGCGAGCGGCCACAAGGTCGCCACCACGAAGATCGCGGCGGCATAGATCGCATGCGCGAAGCCCATCGTGTCGATTGCCCAGGCCAGCGCCGGGGCAAACAGCAATCCGCCGCAGGTCGCACCGTTCAGGGCGAGGCTTGCAGCGAGACCGCGGCGGCGGTCGAACCATTGCGCGATCAAGGTGTTGATCGCCGCGCCGCCCATTGCCGCCCAGCCCGGAATCATGATCCCGAAAGCGAGATAGAGCTGCCACGGCTCGCGCACCAAGGTGATGGCACAGACGCCGAGACTCATCAGGGCAGCGCCGACCATGACGACGATCCGCCCGCCCTGCTTCTGGATGACGTCGCCCACCTGCATCACCAGGAAGGCGCCGGCGACATAAAAGAAAGTTACGGCGGCCGAGATTGTCGCGGGGGTCCAGCCGTGGAGCTTCTGGAGGGCTACCAGATATAGGCTGAGGCCATAGAAGCCGAACCCCCATCCATAGAGGGCGACCACAAAGCAACACAACACGACCGACCAGCCGTGATAGCGGTGCGATTTATTTTCCATCTATTGATGATTTCAGATCGTCACGCGGGGCGCTGGCGACGTTCGGACATCAATAAGAAATGCGCAAAAAACCATAGGAAAAGCTTGCTCTTTCGCCATTCGAGGCCTATATCCGCGCCATCCTCATCGGGTTCGCAGGACGAACCAAATAAAAAGAGTGGGCCGAACGCCCGCTCTTTTCTTTTGGCAAACGTCCTGGGGCCTCAATTTCAGGCTTTGGCCAACACGTGACTGATCTTCTGCGCCGTATCGAAGACATCGTTCAACCCACCGTCGCCGGCATGGGTTTCGAACTGGTGCGCATCGCCATGAGCCGCGGCGGCGGCAACCTGCAGATCATGATTGAGCCGGCCGATGGCCGACCGATGGATGTCGAGGATTGCGCCACACTTTCGCGCGCCTTGTCGGCGGTGCTCGACGTCGAGGACCCGATCTCGGGGGCCTATACGCTGGAAGTGAGCTCGCCGGGCATCGACCGGCCGCTCACCCGGCCAAAGGACTACGCTCGCTGGGCCGGGCATCTCGCGAAGGTCGAGATCGCCCAGCCGATCGACGGTCGCCGCCGCTTCAAGGGCACTCTCGTTGGCCTGGAGGACGGCATCGTGAAGCTCAAGCTGGAGGACGGCCAGGAAGTGCATCTGCCGCTTTCCTCCGTCACCCGGGCCAAGCTCGAAATGACCGATTTGCTGCTCGAAGAACACCGCCGCGCCCAAGAGGGGGCGGACCAGACTCACTGAAAGAGGGACAAGTCATGGCAAGTGCCGATATTCCGCGCCTTGAGATGCTGCAGGTGGCCGACATGGTCGCCCGCGAGAAGAGCATCGAGCGTGAGGAAGTGCTCGAGGCGATGGAGCAGGCCATCCAGAAGGCCGGCCGCGCCAAGTACGGGCTGGAACACGACATCCGCGCCGAGATCGACCGCAAGACTGGCGAGATCAAGCTGCTGCGCTACATGCAGGTGGCCGACCCGGTCGAGAACGAGAACGTCCAGGTGCCGCTCGTCGAGGCGCAGCGGCGCAATCCGGAAGCGCAGATCGGCGACTTCCTGACCGACGAGCTGCCGCCGATCGATTTCGGCCGCGTCGCCGCTCAGACCGCCAAGCAGGTCATCACGCAGCGCATGCGCGAGAGCGAACGCAAGCGGCAGTACGAGGAGTTCAAGGACCGCGTCGGCGAGATCGTGTCCGGCGTGGTGAAGAGGGTCGACTACGGCAACATCACCGTCGACCTGCAGCGCGCCGAGGGCGTGATCCGCCGCGACGAGACGATTCCGCGCGAATCGTTGCGCGTGAACGACCGGGTCCGCGCCTACATCTTCGACGTGCGCGAGGAGCAGCGCGGCCCGCAGATCTTCCTGTCGCGCAGCCATCCGCAGTTCATGGCCAAGCTGTTCACCCAGGAAGTGCCGGAGATCTACGACGGCATCATCGAGATCAAGGCGGTGGCCCGCGATCCCGGCAGCCGCGCCAAGATCGCCGTGCTTTCCCACGACAGCTCGATCGATCCGATCGGTGCCTGCGTCGGCATGCGCGGCAGCCGCGTCCAGGCCGTCGTGCAGGAGCTGCAGGGCGAGAAGGTCGACATCATCCCGTGGTCGGCCGACACCGCCAACTTCATCGTCAACGCGCTGGCTCCCGCCGAGGTGAGCAAGGTGCTGATGGACGAGGAGAAGAACAAGACCGAGGTGGTGGTGCCCGACGACCAGCTGAGCCTCGCCATCGGCCGGCGCGGCCAGAACGTCAAGCTCGCCTCGCAGCTCACCGGCTGGGAGATCGACATCATGACCGAGGCCGAGGAGAGCGAGCGCCGCCAGAAGGAGACGGCGGAACGCACCGAGCTGTTCAAGGCGACGCTCGACGTCGACGAAGTCATCGCCCACCTGCTCGTGGCCGAAGGTTATGCCACGGTCGAGGACGTGGCGGACGTCGCCATCGAGGACCTGCAGACCGTCGAGGGCTTCGACGAGGACATCGCCACCGAGCTGCAACGCCGCGCCAAGGAATACATCGAGAAGCGCGACGCCGAGCTCACCGAGCGGCTCGAGGCGCTGGGCGTCAGCGAGGAGGTGCGCAACGTCGAGGGCCTCAGCCTCCCCATGCTGGTGGCGCTGGGCGACAAGGGGGTGAAGACGCTCGATGATCTGGGCGACCTCGCCTCCGACGAGCTGCGCGAGATCGTGGGCGAGAGTGCCATGGACGCCGAGACCGCCAATGCCATCATCATGAAGGCGCGCGAGCATTGGTTCCCGCCCGAGGAAACAGCCGCCGCCGAGCCGGCGAAGGCATAGGGTAAGGGAGGTCCGCGCTCTTGAGCCTTGCTCACGCCATGATGGAGTCCCATCTCTCGGTATCCGCCGACGGCGGTCCGTTGCGCAAATGCATCGTGACCGGCGAGCAGGCGGCGCCCGAGCGCATGATCCGCTTCGTCGTCGGACCCGAGGGCGACGTCGTGCCGGACCTGGCGCGGCGGTTGCCCGGGCGGGGCATGTGGCTCAAGGCCGAGCGCGGCGTGCTCGAGCAGGCGGTGGAGAAGAAGCTGTTTGGCAAGGCCGCCCGGCGCGCGGTCAGGGCGGCGGACGATCTGCCGGCACGGGTCGAACGGCTCCTGCTGGAGCGCGTGCTCGAGGATTTGAGCCGCGCGCGGCGGGCCGGCCGTGCCGTGGCGGGTTTCGTGCGGGTCGAGCAGATGATCGGCCAGGGCAAGGCGGGATTGTTGATCGTAGCAAGGGAGGCGGATGGCGACGGATTATCCAAATTGAGGGCAAGCGGCCTGCCGATCGAGCGGCTGGCGGATGCCCCGGCTCTTGGCCGCGTCTTCGGACGCGACCACGCGGTCTATGTGGCCATCGCACGCGACGATGCGGGAGGCCAGTTCATTCGACGGATATCCGAGGGGGCGGGGCGCTGGCGCGCTTTCCTCCCTGTTGACGCCTCCAGACAGAGCTAGGACAAGAAAACAATGACGGAACAGAAAGAAACGACCAAGCCGACCAAGCCGCTCACCCTCTCGACGGCGCGTGCAGGCTCGGCACCCAAGGGCGGTGCCGCCGAAACGCAGGTGAAGCAGAAGTTCAGCCACGGACGCACGCGGTCGGTGACGGTCGAGGTCAAGAAGTCGGCCAAGCGCCCGGCGACCGCTGCGCCGGCTTCCGCCGCGCCGGCGCCTGCCGCTGCCGAAGCGGCGACCCCGGCCACACCAGGCCGCACCCTGAAGCTCACGCCGGGATCGGGCGCCGCCGCTCGCCCGGCCCAGCCCGCCGCCACACCCGCCCGTCCCGCGCCCACGGCGCGTTCGGGCGCCGGCGTCGTGCTGCGCACGCTGACCGAAGAGGAAAAGGAAGCGCGCGCCAAGGCCCTGGTCGACGCCAATCGCGATGCCGAAGTGGCGCGCCAGCGCGCCAGCGAGGAGGCCAAGCGCCGCGCCGCCGAAGATGAAGTGCGGCGCCGCGCCGACGAGGAGCACAAGAAGCGTCTCGCCGAGGAAGAGGCGCGCAAGAAGGCCGACGAGGAGGCGCGGCGCAAGACCGACGCGCTGGTGCAGAAGCGGCTCGACCAGGCAGCCATCGCGCAGCAGACGCCGATGGCCGCGCGCCAGACCCAGGAGATCCAGACCGGCACGCCGCCAGCCGGCGCGGGCATCGCCCGTCCGCCGATGCGCGCGCCCGGCAGCGGCGCTCCCGGCGGCATGCTGCGCCGTCCGCCGATGCGGCCGCAGATGCCGGTCAACAAGCGCCTGCCGCAGCCGCCCGGCGCGCGCCGCGAGGCGCCCAAGCGCCGCTCCGACAAGGTCGACGTCAGCCGTGCCGTGGAGGGCGAGAACGATTTCCGCGCCCGTTCGCGCGCCCAGCAGCAGCGCCGTCTCGAACGCGAGCGCCGCCGCGAGCATGCCAACGACGTGCCGCAGCAGAAGGTCTATCGCGAGGTCACCATCCCCGAGGTCATCACCGTGCAGGAGCTGGCGCAGCGCATGGCCGAGCGCGGCGCCGACGTGATCAAGACGTTGATGGGCATGGGCGTGATGGCGACCATCAACCAGGTCATCGACGCCGACACCGCCGAACTGGTGGTCACCGAAATGGGCCACCGGCCCAAGCGCATCGCCGAAGGCGATGTCGAGACCGGCCTCACCGAGACCGCCGATCCCGAAGGCGCGCAGGTGCCGCGGCCGCCGGTGGTCACGATCATGGGCCACGTCGACCACGGCAAGACCTCGCTGCTCGATGCGCTGCGCTCCACCGACGTGGCGGCGCACGAGGCGGGCGGCATCACCCAGCATATCGGCGCCTACCAGGTGACCCTGCCGTCGAAGCAGAAGATCACCTTCCTCGACACGCCGGGCCACGAGGCGTTCACCGCCATGCGCGCCCGCGGCGCCAAGGTGACGGACATCGTCGTGCTGGTGGTGGCGGGCGACGACGGCGTCATGCCGCAGACCAAGGAGGCGATCGCCCACGCCAAGCAGGCGAACGTGCCAATCATCGTGGCCATCAACAAGATGGACAAGCCGGGCGCCGACGCCGACCGGGTGCGCAACGAGCTGCTGCGCGACGAGATCCAGGTCGAGCAGCTGGGCGGCGATGTCCAGTCGATCGAGGTGTCGGCGATCAAGAAGACCAATCTCGACAAGCTCGAGGAGGCGATCCTGCTGCAGGCCGAGGTGCTCGAGCTCAAGGCCAACCCCGACCGCGCCGCCGACGGCGTCGTGGTCGAGGCCAAGCTGGAGCCGGGCCGCGGTTCGGTGGCGACCGTGCTGGTGCAGCGCGGCACGCTCAAGGTCGGCGACGTCCTGGTGGCCGGCGCCGTGTGGGGCCGCGTGCGCCGTTTGCTCGACGACCGCGGCAGCAACGTCGACGCCGCCGGTCCCGCCTTCCCGGTGGAGATCCTCGGCCTCGACGGCACGCCGCAGGCGGGCGACGAGTTCCACGTCGTCGAGAACGAGGCGCGCGCCCGCGAGATCGCCGAGTTCCGCGCCCGTCGCGACCGGCAGGCCGAGCTGGCCCGCGCGGCCGGCGGCCGCGGCACCCTGGAAGAGATGATGAAGGGCATCCGCGAGGGCACGGCCAAGGAGCTGCCGGTGCTCATCAAGGCGGACGTGCAGGGTTCGGCCGAAGCGCTGGCCGGCGCCATCTCACGCCTCGGCACCGACAAGGTGACGACGCGCGTGATCTACTCCGGTGTCGGCGGCATCTCGGAGGCGGACCTCACGCTTGCCAAGGCGTCGGGTGCGCTGATCATCGGCTTCAACGTGCGTGCCAATGCGCAGGCCCGTGAAACGGCCAAGCGCGACAAGATCGACATCCGCTACTACTCGATCATCTACAAGGTGACCGAGGACATGCAGGCGCTGATGCTCGGCCTGCTCGATCCGACCTACAAGGAAACCTTCATCGGCAACGCGCAGATCCGCGAGGTCTTCCGCATCACCAAGGTCGGCAACGTCGCCGGCTGCATGGTCACCGAAGGCATGGTCAAGCGCGGCAACAAGGTCCGTCTGCTGCGCGACAACGTGGTGATCCACGAGGGCACGCTGAAGACGCTGCGCCGCTTCAAGGACGAGGTCCGTGAAGTGCAGAGCGGCTACGAGTGCGGCATGGCGTTCGAGAACTACGACGACATCAAGGTCGGCGACGTGATCGAATGCTTCGACGTCGAGGAAGTGAAGCCGACGCTGTAAGTCTGCTTCACCTCCGCAGGAAGAACGGAGTCACGCCATGTCCAGGCGTCGCTCATCCGACAAAGACAATCGCGCCGGCCACAGCCAGCGCCAGCTGCGCGTCGGCGAGGAGATCCGCCATCTGCTGGCCGAGCTGCTCGAGCGCGGCAACATGCGCGATCCGGACCTGCGCGAGGCCACCATCACCGTGACCTCGGTCGATGTCAGCCCCGACCTGCGCAACGCCACGGCCTTCGTGATGCCGCTGGGCGGCCGGGACAGCGAGAAGATCCTGGCGGCGCTCAAGCGTGCCGCACCGTGGTTCCGCGGCCGGGTCGGCGAGAAGGCGGGCCTGCGCTCCGCGCCCGACATCCGCTTCCAGCTCGATCGCACTTTCGACGAGGCCGACAAGATCAACGCCCTGCTGCGCCGGCCCGATGTCGCGCGCGACATCAAGGACGAGTGAAGCGGCCGCAGTGAAGAGGCCCAGGAAAAAGGTCGACGGCTGGGTCGTGCTCGACAAGCCGCTCGGGCTGGGCTCGACGCAGGCCGTCGGCAAGGTGCGCTGGCTGTTCCAGGCCGAGAAGGCGGGCCATGGCGGCACGCTCGATCCGCTCGCCTCCGGCGTCCTGCCGATCGCGCTGGGCGAGGCGACCAAGACCGTTCCCTTCGTCATGGACGGCCGCAAGGAGTATCGCTTCACCTTGCGCTTCGGCGAGGCGCGCTCGACCGACGACCAGGAGGGCGAGGTCACTGCCGTGAGCGACGTGCGGCCGAGCGACGAGGCCATTCGCACTGCGTTGCCCCGCTTCACCGGAGAGATCGAGCAGGTGCCGCCCGCCTTCTCGGCGCTCAAGCTGGGCGGCCGGCGGGCCTACGACCTCGCCCGATCGGGCCAAGCCGTCGATCTCAAGCCGCGCCGCGTCACCATCGAGCGGCTCGTGCTCCTCGGCCGGCCCGACCCGAATCATGCTGATTTCACAGTCACTTGCGGCAAGGGCACCTACATTCGCTCGCTCGGCCGCGATCTGGCCGAAGGGTTGGGCACGGTCGGCCACCTCAGTTTCCTGCGTCGGACGGCCGCCGGGCCGTTCCGGGAGGAGGCGGCCATTTCGCTTCCCAAACTGGAGGCCCTCGGGCATAACTCGCGCCTTCTCGGGGCCCTGGCCCCCGTCGCGACCGCGCTGGACGACATCCCGGCGCTGGCCCTGACGGAGACCCAAGCGACCCGGCTGCGCCAAGGCCAGCCGCTCGACTTGACCCGGGACGCATCGCCCTCCGGCACGCTTTGTCGAGCTGAGCTGGACGGCAAGCTTGTGGCGCTCGTCAGGTCCGACGGCGTCGCCTTCAAGCCGGTGCGCGTGTTCAACCTTTAGTTTTCAGGAGATGACCGATGTCGATCACAGCCGTGCGCAAGGCGGAGCTGATCAAGGCGTATGCCCAGGGCAACACCGACACCGGTTCGCCGGAGGTGCAAGTCGCCATCCTCAGCGAGCGCATCAACAACCTCACCGAGCACTTCAAGGGCCACGCGAAGGATCATCATTCGCGGCGCGGCCTGCTGAAACTCGTCGGCCAGCGCCGTCGTCTGCTCGACTATCTCAAGGCCAAGGACAGCAAGCGCTACGACACGTTGATCGAGCGTCTGGGTCTGCGTCGTTGAGTAACCGGCCCCATCGTTCGGATGGGGCCTTATCGCGTCACCTCGCCGGTCCCCGTACGTTCGGCCGGCGGTCGTGACATCGCAGCAACCGGGAAGGCAGGGGCTGTTGCAAAGGCCTGTCCCGGTCCTGCCGGCACAAGGGTGCCGGTGGGCGGTCGCAGCCAGCGGGGGCGAGCGGCCGGCAGGAAAGGAAGATGGATATGTCTGATATGTTCAAGGTGTTCCGCAAGGAGATCGACTGGGCCGGCCGCAAGCTGGTGCTGGAAACCGGAAAGATCGCGCGCCAGGCGGACGGCGCTGTACTGGCGACCTACGGCGGCACCACGGTGCTGGCCACCGTCGTGTTCGAGAAGAAGCCGAAGCCCGGCCTCGATTTCTTCCCGCTGACCGTCAACTACCAGGAGAAGGCGTTCGCCGCCGGCAAGATTCCGGGCGGCTTCTTCAAGCGCGAGGGACGGCCGTCGGAGAAGGAGACGCTGACCTCGCGCCTGATCGACCGGCCGATCCGGCCGCTGTTCGCCGAGGGCTACAAGAACGAGACGCTGGTCGTGATCACCACGCTGGCGCACGACATGGAGAACGACCCCGACATCGTGGCGATGGTGGCGACGTCGGCCGCGCTCACGATTTCCGGCGCGCCGTTCCTGGGGCCCATCGGCGCCGCACGTGTCGGCTACCTCGACGGCAAGTTCGTGATCAACCCGACCCTCGAGCAGACCGAGAAGAGCACGCTCGACCTCGTCGTCGCGGGCACGCAGGAAG
>DASRFX010000046.1:0-22827 GCA_035651335.1 Reyranella sp.
CGCTCGACCGGCTGATGCCGCTGGTCATGATCGCGGGCATCGACAAGGCGACGCACCTCGACGTGCGCGACGTCAACCGCTGGTACGAAGTGATCCGCCAGGAAGATGCGCGGGCGGCACCTTTGCGCGGCAACCTGCTGCTGCAGCTGTTCCGCGCCACCGGCTACGACCTGGCGCCGCACGCCACGGTGTTGCCCGAAGCGCCGCCGCCGCTGCGCCTCTACCTGCCGCCGCCCGCCACCCTGCAGGCGCTCGATATGGCGGCGCGCGATCATCGACGCGCGGAGACCGCGCTGCTCGCAGCCGCGGCGATCGGCGAGACGCCGCTCACCGAGCTGCATCCCGCCGCCGTCGGCGCCATCGTCAGGGCGCTGCGCGAGGCCGACGAAGACCATACCGCACGGCTGTTCGCGATCGAGGTTGCGATCGCCTACGGGCTGTGACGGTGCGGGGCAAATCGTCCGAGCCCCTGCCGCGCGAAGGCGAGGCGTTCCTCGAGATGCTGAAGGCCGAGCGCGGCGCATCGGCCAACACGGAAGCCGCCTACACCGCCGACCTGCGCGGTCTCTTTGCCTTCCTTGCGCGCCGCAAGCAGGGGCCGCTCACCGCCAACGCCGAGGCCCTCAGGGCCTACCTGAAGTCGCTCGACTATGTCGGGATGACGCCGCGCACAGTGGCGCGCCGGCTGTCGGTGATGCGGCAGTTCTTCCGCTTCCTGCTGGCCGAGCGCATGCGCGACGACGATCCGGCGAGCACGCTCGATTCGCCCAAGCTCGGCCGGCCGCTGCCCAAGGTGCTATCGCGCGCCGAGGTCGATCGCCTGATCGAGGCCTCGCGCGGCCGATTCGGAACGGGGAGGGGCGGCGAGGATGGCGGTCGCATGGCGACCCTGCTCGAGATCCTGTACGGCACGGGCCTGCGCGTCTCCGAGCTGGTGACGCTCCCGCTGTCGGCGGTCGAGCGCGACCCGACGGTGCTGATCGTGCGCGGCAAAGGGTCGAAGGAGCGGCTGGTGCCGCTGTCGGAGCCGGCACGGCTTGCGATCGCGGCCTGGCTGCGGGTGCGCGACGGCGCCCTCGCCGACGGGCGCAGCTCGCGCTACCTGTTCCCCTCGCGCGGCCGCAGCGGTCACTTGACGCGCCAGCGCTTCACGCAGCTCCTCAAGGAGACCGCGCTCGCCGCCGGCATCGATCCCGTGCGCGTCTCGCCGCACGTGCTGCGCCACGCCTTCGCCAGCCACCTGCTGGAAGGCGGCGCCGACCTGCGCAGCGTGCAGCTCATGCTGGGCCATGCCGACATCGCCACGACGCAGATCTACACGCATGTGCTCGACGAGAAGCTTCGCTCGCTGGTGCGGGACAAGCATCCTCTGGCGAAGCGTCAGCGGACGGCGAAGCCGCCGGTTGACAGGAATCGTCGCTCGGGCGACAGGTAATTCGATGACGACGTATCTCGAGTTCGAGAAGCCGATCGCCGAGCTGGAAAGCAAGATCGCCGAGCTCCGGCACCTGCCCAACTCAGGCGATGTCGACATCGCCGAAGAAGTGATGCGCCTGCAGGACAAGGTGCAGAAGCAGATTCGCGCGACCTACGCCAAGCTCACGCCGTGGCAGCGCGTGCTGGTGGCGCGCCATGCGGAGCGGCCGCATGCGCAGCGCTATATCGATCGCCTGGTTACCGACTACACGCCGCTCGCGGGCGATCGTGCGTTCGGCGACGACGCCGCCATCGTCGGTGGGCTGGGCCGGCTCGACGGCCGCAGCATCGTCGTGCTGGGTCAGGAGAAGGGCGACGACACCGAATCGCGCATCAAGCACAATTTCGGCATGGCGCGGCCGGAGGGCTACCGCAAGGCGCAGCGCCTGATGCAGCTCGCCGACCGCTTCCGACTGCCGGTGGTGACGTTCGTGGACACCCCCGGCGCCTATCCCGGCATGGACGCCGAAGCGCGCGGCCAGGCGGAGGCAATCGCGCGCTCGATCGACCAGTGCCTGGCGATCGGCGTGCCGCTGGTCAGCGTCGTGATCGGCGAGGGCGGTTCCGGCGGCGCGTTGGCGATCGCCTCGGCCGACCGGGTCTACATGCTGGAAAACTCGGTCTATTCGGTGATCACGCCGGAGGGCTGCGCCTCGATCCTGTGGCGCTCCAACGCCAACGCTCAGGACGCGGCCGAAGCGATGAAGATGACGGCGGCCGATCTCAAGAAGCTCGAAGTGATCGACGACGTCATTCCCGAACCGATGGGCGGCGCCCATCGAGCGCCTGACGAGGCGGTCGACACGGTCGGCAAGGTGGTGAGCCAGGCGCTCGCCGAGCTTTCTCAGCTCGATGCCGACACGCTGCGCTCGCGCCGCCAGGAGAAGTTCCTGGCGATGGGCCAGAAGGGACTCTAGCTCCTTCCTCGCTGCCGGCCGGTCCTACTTCTTGTTCTTGCCGGCCGTCGCCTCCCATAGCGGCGACGCCATGGTCTCGGTGAACTTCTCGAACATCAGGTTGAACGAGATGCTGACGCGCTCGCTGTGGCCGTCATTGGCCGGCACCGAATGCTTGAGCCAGCCCGGGAAGATCAGCATGCGGCCTTCCTTGCTCTGGGCGTCGGCGCCATTGGCGGTGAGCCGCGAATATTGCCGGGGCTTGGGCATGATCATGGAGGGCCGCGGGTCCTGGAACAGGATGCGCGAGCCGCCGTCGGGGATGGCGACGTAGTAGACGCCGCTCAGGTAGTTGTTCGGATGGTGGTGGGTGGGGTGATAGGCGCCGCGCGGGTTGATGTTGCCCCAGCAGCCGGTCACGACCATGGGATACTGGTCAATCTGCAGGAAGCGCGCGACGCCGCGCGCCGCTGTCTCGACAAGCTTGATGAATTCGGCGAAGGCCGGCCGCGTGTGCAGGTCCTGCGGCGTCTGCCAGTTGCTGCCGGCGGGAACCGGCGGCCGCGGCGAAATGATGCGTTCGATCTCGGCCTTGAGGTGGGCGTTGAGCTTGGCGGCGTCGGCGGGCTTGAGGTCGACGATCCAGAGCGGGCAGGGGAACAGTTCCTGCACTTCCTGCTTTTCGATCATGGCGGTATCATATCATCTAAAGGGAGGAAGCCGTGACAGTCACCGTTCATCCCATCACCGAGAATTTTGCCGCGGAGATCGGCGACATCGATCTTGGCCGGCCGATCGAGGCGGCCGACATCACCGCCATCAAGGCGGCCTTCACCAGATATGCCGTGCTGGTCTTCCCCGACCAGACCTTCAGCGACGAGAGCCACCTCGATTTCGCGCGCCATTTCGGCCCGCTCGAGACCTCGGTCTTCAAGCTGCGCTCCGACCACAAGATGCGGCTCGACGAGCGGATGGCCGATGTCGGCAATCTCGATGCCGACAACAGGATCCTGCCGCTCAACGACCGCATCCGGCTCTACCAGCTCGGCAACAGGCTGTGGCACACCGACTCCTCGTTCAAGCGCGTGCCGGCCTACTGCTCGATCCTGCACGGCCGCTCGATCCCGCCGGTGGGCGGCCATACCGAGTTCGCCGACCTGCGCGCCGCCTACGACGCGCTGCCGGACGCCACCAAGCGCAGGATTGCAGGCCTGGTCGCGGAGCACTCGCTGATGACGTCGCGCGCGAAGCTCGGCTTCACCGACTTCGACGAGGCCGAGCGCAAGGCCTTCGAGCCGGTGCCCCAGGTGCTGGTGCGCCGCCTGCAGGATTCCGGCCGCATGAGCCTCTATCTCGCAAGCCATGCCGGGACGATTCGCGGTATGGCCAAGGCGGAGGCCGAGCGCCTGTTGCAGGAGCTGATCGAGCACGCCACGCAGCGCCAGTTCGTTTACACCCACCGCTGGCGAGTGAACGACCTCGTGATGTGGGACGATCGCTGCACCATGCATCGCGGCATCGAGTTCGACGACCAGCGCTACAAGCGCGACATGCGCCGCGCCACGGTCTCCGACGTCGCCCCGACCTGCGAGCAGATGGGCCTGCCCGTCGCCGCCGAATAATCAGGCTTCCAGCGCGGCCTTGAGGCGCTGCGGCGTGAACGGCAGGTCGCGCAGGCGCACGCCGATTGCATCGGCGATGGCGTTGGCGAGCGCCGCCGAGGCCGGGCCCTGGCCCGCTTCGCCGGTGCCGAGGAACGGCTCCCCCGGCCGGTCGATGACATGGACGTCGATCGAACGCGGCACCGCCGGAAAACGCAGGATCGGATAGGTGCTCCAGTCGAAGCTGGTGCGATGTGTCGGCGCGAAGGTCACGGCCTCGGTCGTCGTCCAGCTGAGCGACTGCACAATCGCGCCCTCGATCTGGTTGCGGATGCCGTTGGGATTGATCGCCTCGCCGCTGTCGACCGCGGCAACCACGCGCCTGACTTCGAGCCCGCCGCTCGCACGATCGATCGCCACTTCCATGGCGAGCGCGCAGTAGGCGGCGAGGTTCTTGTAGCGCGCGAAGGCGAAGCCTGAGCCCTTTTTGCGCTTGCTCCAGCCGAAGGCGTCGGCTGCGTTCTGGATGCAGTGGCGCGCTCGTTCGTCCTGCAGATGGGCGAGACGATACGCCACGGGATCCGCCTTGGCCGCGCTTGCCAGCTCGTCCATGAAGCTCTCGATCGCGAAGACGTTCATCTGCGCGCCGAGCGAGCGCAGGGCCGAGACGCGCACCGGCCGCTGCTCGGCGAAATGGAAAACGCCGCTGGCGTTGGGCAGGGCATAGAGCGGGTTGGCGTTGCGATGGCCGCCGCCTTCCGGCATCGGGATCGGTCGCGAGCGCTGTGGCGGGAACGGCGGCGCCACTTCCAGCCCGGCCAGCAGGCCGCTGGCCGTCGTCGGCCGGCCGTTATGGCCGTTGCTCCACACCTCGTGCTTCCACTGCGCGATCTTGCCGTCGCCGTCCAGCTGCGCCTTGAGCTCGACCGTCATCGCCGAGCCGAGCGGCTCGAAGCCATGCTCCTGCTCGCGCATCCATTGCAGGCGGACCGGGCGCGCGGGCACCGCCTGTGCGGCAAGCGCGGCATCGGCCGCGACGTCGTCGGCACCATTGTGGCCGTAGCAGCCCGAGCCCTCGACATGGATGCAGCGCACCTTGTCGATCGGCACGCGGAGCAACTGGGCGAGCGACTTGCGCAGCGGGCCGACGCCCTGGCTGTGCGTCCAGACGGTGAGATTCCCGTTCAGCCATTGCGCGATCGCGCAGGACGGTCCGATCGAGCCGTGCATCAGGCAGGGCCGCGTGTAGGTGGCCTCGAACGCGCGCGCGCCCGCAGGCGCCGGCGGGCCGGGATTGTCGAAGATCGGCACGTCCTCGACCGGGAGGCCGCGCACGGTCTTGGCGAGGTCGGTCGACAGCATCGACGGCCCGATGCGCTCCCAGCCCGCGGCCTGCAGGCCACGCATCGCCTTGATCGCCGCCCATTCGGACTTGGCGACGACGGCCAGGAAGCTGCCGTTCTGCACGATCGTCTCGATGCCGGGCAGGCGGCGCGCCGCCTCGATGTCGGCCGGCTTGAGCCGCGTGCCGTCGCTCGGGCCGCGCACCACACGGGCATGCAGCATGCCGGGCAGGCGCATGTCCTGGATGTAGGCCGCACCGCCGCTCACCTTGGCCGGAATGTCGACGCGCGGCAGGTCCTCGCCGATCAACCGGCGGCCCTTGTCGCGCCGGGGCACGTCGGCCTTGGCCTCGACATCGAGCGGGATGCTCGCGGCAAGCTCGCCGTAGCTCAGGCGCAGGCCGCCCGGTCCCGACGCGACGCCGTCGGCCAGCACGATCTGGTCGGACGAGGTCACCAGCCGCCACGCCGCCGCCTCGGTCAGCAGCTGGCGCACGTTGGCCGCGGCGTTCAGGATTGCCGTGCCGCTGTCCTGCATCGAATGGCTGCCCGCCGTCACGCCTTCGTCCGGCGTGAGCGTGGTGTCGGCGGTGATCAGCTGGATTGCCGAAGGCGCCACACAAAGCTCATCGGCTGCGATCTGGATCAGCGCCGTCTTCAGGCCCTGGCCAAGCTCGGCCTTGCCGGTGAACACGGTGATGCGGCCGTCGTCGCCGACGCGGATCCACGATTCGAGCTCCGGATAGGTCTCGAGATGGCCCGGCAGGCGGTCGCGCCGGCGGGCTTTGGCCTCGGCCCGGCCGGCCAGCGTGAAAGCGACGACGATCCCGCCTTGGCCGAGCAAACTGCGGCGTGTGAGCCCGCTCATAGCGTGTCCTCCGCGACGCCGCCGCCCATCGCCTTGGCGGCACGGCGCACGGCCGCCAGGATCCTCATGTGCGTGCCGCAGCGGCAGAGATTGGTCGCCATGTGCCGGCGCAGCTCGGCCTCGGTCGGCTTCGGGTTGCGTTCGAGCAGCGCCTGCGCGCGCATGATCATGCCGGCGATGCAGTAGCCGCACTGGGCGGCCTGCTCGGCCTCGAACGCGGCGGGCAGCGCGCCGGGGCCGTCCTTGTCGGCGAGACCCTCGATGGTGCGCACCTTTCGCGCTCCGACGGCGGCCAGAGGCACCAGGCAGGAGAACACCGGCCGATCGTCGATCAGCACGGTGCAGGAGCCGCATTGTCCCAGCCCGCAGCCGTACTTGGCGCCGTTCAGCGCCAGGTCGTTGCGCAGCACGTAGAGCAGCGGCGTGTCGGGCTCGGCGTCGACGTCGTGCGATTGGCCGTTGACGTTGAGCGCGATCATTCGTTGGCTCCCTTGCGCACTTGCTCGGCCGCATGCCGCAGGTCGACGGGCCATGGCGGCAGGTCGGTGAAGCGCGCTCTGAGATAGGCGGCCAGGGCGGCGAGCTCGCGATCGTCGAAGTCGGCGGCGTAGCCTGGCATGGCTGGCCCGCTGGCGCCGGCTGGCGACTTCAGGCCGTGCAGCAGCACCTGCAGCGTGTTGTTCGGCGTGTCGAGGCGCAGCGAGGTGCTCCAGGCGAGCGGCGGGCCGCCCTGCTGCATCATCGGCGCGCCCGCTTCGTGGCACTGCGCGCAGCCGCCGCCGAACAAAGCCGATCCGATCGGGCTTGCCCTGGCGGCGACATCGGCATGGTCGATCGGCTGCAGCTTGTTCGTCGCCGCCGGCGCTTTAGCCATCAGGTTCGCGAAATAGGCGGCGATGGCGCGCACATCCTGCTCGGGTGCCTCGGCGAACTCGCGCGTCACGCGAGCCATCGGCCCCGCCGCCGCGGCATGCCTGCCGGCGAGACCGGTGCGTAGGTAAGCGAACAGCTCATCGGCAGTCCATGGCTGAGCGGCGGGCGAACGGGCGTTGAGCGGCGGCGCGAACCAGCCTTCGATCCAGGCGCCGTCGTAGGGGCGCGCGGAATCCTCGGCGCCGAGCTTGTTGCGCGGCGTGTGGCAGGCGCCGCAATGCGCCAGTCCTTCGGCCAGCACGCGGCCGCGGTCGCCATTCGTGTCCGGCCCCTTGCGCAGGTAGAGCAGGTCCCAGGCGGCCACGATCGAGCGTTGGCCGTACGGCCAGTCGAGCTTGTTGGCCGGCGGTCGCGCCTCGACGGCCGGAAGCGTCATCAGGTAGGCATAGAGCGCGGCGAGATCGTCATCGCCTGCCTTGGTGAAGTGGTCGTAGGGAAAGGCCGGATAGAGATGGCTGCCGTCGCGCGCCACGCCTTCGCGCATGGCGCGCACGAACGCCTCGCGCGACCATTTGCCGATGCCGGTGTCGGCTGATGGCGTGATGTTGCTGGAGTAGATCGTACCGAACGGCGTCGGCAGGGCACGGCCGCCGGCATAGGGCTTGCCGGTGGACGCGGTGTGGCAGCTCGCGCAGTCGCCGAGATGGGCCAGCGCCTGGCCCTTCTTCACGAGCGCGCGATCGAAGCTATTGGCAGGCGGAACGGCCACGGCAGGGAGGGCTGGATGCCAAACGAGCGCGCCAGCCGCTGCCAGCACGACGACCACGACAAGGGCGACCCCCGCAAGGACCCAGCGGCCTTTGGTCAATTCAGGCTCCTAGCGCAGCCATTCGAGTCCAGCGAGAATAACGCCAGGACCTGTACGAAGTTTCGGAGGGAAGGGTGAGCATCGACATCGAGCCGCTGAAGAAGGAACTCGGTCGTAGGATCGAGGATGAGGACGAAGTCACGCAAGCGCCGATCAAGGCGATGCTCGCGACCTTTGATCGCCAGGAAAAGGTGCCGGCGAAGGGCGAGCCGATCGCGCCCGGCTGGCATCTGCTCTATCTCCATTCCTACGCGCGGCGCGATCAGCTGGGCCGCGACGGCGCTGCATTCACAGGCGGTGTATTGCCCAAGATCCCGCTGCCGCGGCGCATGTACGCGGGCTCGACCTTCACTTTCGAGGGCGACATCCGGGTCGGCGACAAGATCAGGCGTGAGACCGAGTTCACCGACATCCAGCTGCGCCAGGGCAGCACCGGCATCCTGGTCGTGACGACGCAGACGCGGCGCATCTTCACGCCGCGCGGGCTTGCCATGACCGAGGCCAACTCGACGGTGTTCCGCGAGGATCCCGCGCCCGGCCAGAAGAGCGCCACGCCGGTGCGCGAAGCGGCGCCGGCGGACGTGCCGTGGCGGCGCACCATCAAGCCCGATCCGGTGATGCTGTTCCGTTACTCGGCGATCACTTTCAATCCGCACCGCATCCATTACGACCGAACCTACTGCATCGAGACCGAAGGCTATCCTGGACTCGTGGTGCATGGGCCGTTCGCCCAGCAATGCCTCTTCGACCTGCTGCGTGATTCGGTCCCGGGGCGGAAGATCAAGACCATGACGGTGCGCGCGCGTGCGCCCTTGTTCGACACCGCGCCGTTCGACGTGGTCGGGCGGCCGACGGCCGACGGCAAGGGAGCCGAGCTGTGGACGGTGACTCCCAAGGGCACGATTGCCGCACAGGCGACGGCAACCTTGGCATGAGCCCCGTGGAGTTCGTCGCCTCGCCGGATGGCGTTAGGCTTGCCACCTACGAGTTTGGCAATCCGAAGGGACCCGAGCTCGTGCTGATCCACGGCTTTGCGCAGGCCCATCTCTGCTTTGCGCCGCAGTACAAGAGCGACGCATTACGCGACTTCCGCATCGTCACCTACGACCACCGCGGCCACGGCGCTTCCGACAAGCCCGCGGATCCCAAGGCCTATCAAAGCGCTGAAATCTTCGCGCGGGATCTCGCCGCCGTTTTGGATGCCAAGGCGCTCAAGCGCCCGGTGCTGTGCGGCTGGTCGATGGGTGGGCGAATCACCCGGCAGTACCTTCTCTCATTCGGCGATTCGCGCCTGGCCGGCATCAACTTCGTCGGCGCGCTGGTGGTCGAGGACCCGACTTGCCGCGGGCCGGACGGACCCAAGCTGCCGCCGCCGGGCATCGCCGAGCAGATCGACGACGCGATCGCCTTCATCGGCGGCTGCTTCGCGCTCAGGCCGAGCGAGCCCGATTTCCGGGTGGCGCTCGCCTACAACATGCTGGTGCCCGCGGAGGTCAGGCGGACGATCCTGGGCTGGCCGAGCAATCCGGAGGCGACGATCGCCGGATTGAAGAAGGTGCGCGTGCCGACCTTGATCTCGCACGGGCGCAAGGACAGCGTCGTGCTGCCCAAGGCGGCGGAGAGGACGGCTGCGGCCATCGCCGGTTCACGCGTCTCCTGGTACGACCAATGCGGTCACTCGCCGTTCTGCGAGGACGGCCCGCGCTTCAATCGCGAGCTGGCGGCGTTCGTGAGGGAGGTAGTGTCATAGCCAGTCGGCTACCGATGTTTGCAACCGGTGGTCGATTTAAAAGCGGCCGGACGTCGCAGACACTGCTGCCGTGATGAGCTCGCACTTCGACAAATTCGCGGATCAAATGCTCCTGCTGATCGGGCGATTTCTGGCGACATTCGCTATTTGCCTTTATGTCCGCGTTGGCTTCGATATCGCCAGTCACTGCCAAGCCGGCCAAGACCTCTGGTGCGCTGGTGCGGTCGTCTACGCACCGCTTTGCCTTCTACAAGACCTCTTGATGCACCCACGGCCGCATTTGCTTTCCGCCGTTCCGGAATTTTCAGTCGCCGCGGTGGTCTTCACAGTCGTCTGGACGATCGGCGCAGGCTGGTTGGGGCTTCATCCATCGTCCCCGGCAACGGCGGCGTCACTCGGGCAAATCGCTAATTCATGCTGGTTCATGCTCGGCTTGTTCTGTCGCCTTGCGGCGACGTTTACGGCCTGTCTCGTTGTCGGTGCCGCGCTTCTGATGGCGCCGCACTGCCTCAATAGTGGGATGTGCATCCTTGTGGTCCCTTTGGCACCCCTCTTTGCCTTCTATGCACCTCCGGATTCGATGGATGCGGGGCTACCGGCACTTCTATCGGCGATCTGGATCGCCACCTTCCTGGGCACGACCATCTGGACAGTCGTTAGTATCAGACGACGGCGATGGCCCCGAGCCAGGGCGGGGCGCGAGTGAGATCAAGGAGGCGACGGTTCGTCGAATACTCCGCTTTCGCTGACCCCATAGCCTTTGCGAATGAAGTCCGCCGTTTGCTTTTTCAGGAAATATGGCTGGGTGAAGTCCGGCCTTCCGGAAAGCGCAGACAATGCTCCCGCGATCCATAAGAGCGTTCCTTGTGAGATGCCAGCTTGGTGACCAAGAAGGCCGACGTTGAAATTCGAGACGTTTCGAAAGTGTGGATACTGAATCCACCCTCCAGCTGGATTGGCTTCTCGCTGGTAATCGAACTGCCCGCCGTGCCCGACGTATTTCCCCAGCTGCCACATGGCGTAGGGGATGGTGCCACTGGCAGTCTCCGGAATTTTCATCATATCGGCGCTCGTTGTTCGGATCCGTCTTCCAGCGGTTGCGACCGCTTGCAAGTTCGGCACAGGAGACATGAGATAGCCCGTCTCGGAAGTTGGATCTTCTACACGGGAGCCATCGGGCAGCGTGACAACGTGCCCGACAGCCTTGTCCATAGCCGCCTGGTACGCCGGATTATCGGGAGTAGGCTCGACATTGGGAGCTGTTCCCCGGCGCGGAGGTGTGGCCAGCGACGAACCTGGAGACAGGCGGTCGTTTGAGTCCGACTTGACGAGAATGATGCTAGGGGCGAGGGAGGGCGACCCCGGCAGCGTCCGCATTGCCGGCATGAAGGTCGGCAATGCCGAGGCCTTGGGTTCGGCGGGCGCATCCCAGCCCCATTCGAGTGGATAGCGCTGCTGGGTTTCCCGGGACCAGTCCGCAGATTCGGACGGGTCGGTGTCGTTCTTGGGGTCTGTGTGCCAGCCCCATTCGAGGGGATATCGTGCCATCCTCAGTGTATGCCACGAGTGTTAGAAGGAACCCGATTCTGTCGTATAGAACTTTTGCGTACTGGAATGGCTTGGAATGGCAACGACGATTCCAAGATCTGCACATCTCCTGGTACGACCAATGCGGCCACTCGCCGTTCTGCGAGGACGGCCCGCGCTTCAATCGCGAGCTGGCGGATTTTGTGCGTGAGGCGACGGGCTAGAGCGGAATGGGATGAGATGGAACCGGACACGGCTCCATCTCATCCCATTCGCGCGCACCGGTGATCGCGGTTCCACAGAGCATGATGGGTTCGGCTGGTTCCTTCCAACCGATTCCAGCCGAACCCATCATGCTCTAGCCTCTCCTTCGATCGGATGTTCCGGGTAGAAGTGCGAGGTGAAGATCAGGGCGCGCTTTTGTTCGGTCGACAATGGGCTGTCCCATTTGCTGCGATTCTTCACGTCGAGGCTGATGAGCGCGTCGTGAATATCCTGCGGCAGCCGCGCCACGGAGTCGATCGTCCCTTCGATCGAGTATTTTGGCTCTTTGCCAAGGCCTGTTCGGCGGTCGAATTTGAATTCCAGGCCGTGCGACACCGTTCGCGCATTGATCGTCGATTCGGTGATCGATGTAGCGAGGCAGATGAGCGGTCCGCCATGATTCCCCTTGGCGTGGAAGATATCGCCCATCTTGATGCCGCGAAGCGCCTGCTCTCGGGGGGTCAAAGAAGACTCGCTCCGGATTTTTCCTGAATCGTTGGCTAGTATATGCGGGGAACGAACTGAAGATAAGCAATCGCCGATTGTATTTCTCTTAGATTGCCATGTGCTTATTTGGGCTGAAGCAAGAACGGTGTGAGGATGCGAACTTGCTCATCCGATGGTTCATTCTGCGCTCCCGCAGCTTTTGCGGCGCAATTCCAGCACAATATTCGCCTTTCCATCTCGAACATCCCCGTACTCCCTGAACGTTTGCCAGAAGTGCCACAACCGGAGCACGACTTGTCGCCCCAGGCGACAGGCGTGAGAGCGGGATCACCTGCCTTCGAGCCGGTCTCTCGTGGTCGCGAATCATAGATGACCTCGGCCGGCGATCGCTGGAGATCGCCGCCCAGAAGTGTCGGCGTCGAGGCCGCTGTGACGGAAGTTTCAGTAGGCTGGTCCGTGTGCCAGCCCCATTCGAGGGGATATCGTGCCATCCCCAGTGTATGCCACGAGTGTTAGAAGGAACCCGATTCTGTCGTATAGAACTTTTGCGCTCTCTCCCTGGCCGCCGGGAGGGTGTGGCGCAAAAAGTGGGACATTTGGCCCAAAAGCCTTATTTCATCGGCATCAAACATGTCCCACCGAGTCGGTACATCGTGGGACATCGGTGCGGCACAAGCCTAGTCGTTGGCCGCCCCGAAGCGCAGCGGCCGGAAGAACTCGCGGATGTCGTTGACCAGCAGGGCGGGCTCCTCGAGGGCGGCGAAGTGGCCGCCCTTGGGCATCGCGGTCAGCCGGCGCAGATCGTAGCAGCGCTCGATCCATTCCCGGGGCGGCGCCGGCGCAAGATCGGCCGGGAAGGCGGCAAACCCCGTCGGCACCGTGACCTTCTCGCCCGCCGGCAAGCCGCGCGGGTGCTGCTGGGTGACGCCGCGATAGAGCCAGGTCGCGGTGCCGGCCGTGCCGCTCAGCCAATGGACCATGATGTTGTCGAGCAGCACGTCCATCGAGAAGCGGTTGAGCGGATTGCCGCCGCAGTCGCTCCAGGCCTGGAACTTCTCCACGATCCACGCCGCGAGGCCGACCGGCGAATCGGTGAGCGCGATGCCGAGGGTCTGCGGCCGCGTTGCCTGGATGCGCTGATAGGCGACCTTGTCGTCGAGCGGAGGGCCCATCTTGGCGAGCCAGGCCTGTTCGGCGTCGCTGAGCTTGGCGGACTTCAGGTCGATGCCCGGCCGCAAGCCCATCATGTTGAGGTGCAGGCCGACCACGCCCTCGTCATTCTTGCGCGGATGATCGAAGGCACACCATGACGAGACGACCGCGCCCCAGTCGCCGCCCTGTACGCCGTATGGCCGCTGGTAGTTGAGCTTCTCGTGCACGAGTTTGTGCCAGAGCCGGCCGATGGCTCGCGGACCGATCGGCCCGGTCGTGCCGTCGTCACGAATCGGCGGGCCGGAGAAGCCGTAGCCCGGCAGCGAGGGGGCGATGACATCAAAGGCATCGAGCGCATCGCCGCCATGCCGCTCGGGATGGGCGAGTTGGTCGATGATGTGCAGGAACTCCACGATCGAGCCCGGCCAACCATGCGTGATCACGAGCGGCATCGGCCGCGGCGCATCCTCGACCTCGGTGCCGGGCTCGCGGATGAAATGCAGGCGCTGCTTGCCGATATCGACCAGATAATTGGGGAAGGCGTTGATCCACTCCTGGCAGCGGTTCCAGTCGTAGCCGTGCCGCCAGTAGTCCACGAGATCGGCGAGGAAGTCCGGATCGGTGCCTGAGGCCCAGGAGCCCTTGTCCTCGATCGCGGTCGGGGCGCGCCAGCGGCGCAGGCGCTCGTCGAGATCGATCAGCGCGCGCTCGGGGATGTCGACCTTGAAGGGCTCCGGCGTATCGTAGCTCATTCGAGCAGATCGGCTTTCAGTCGCTCGCGCGCGGCACGGTCCAGGCCGAGAGCCTTTTCGGCAAACTGCTCGGGGGAGCCGTAATCCGCTCGAACCACCTCGAAGGCGGCTTCGAGATAGGGCCGGCGCGCCTCGATGATGGCGGCGCGCGTGTCGATGTCGAGTTCGGGATAGCGGCCGACATGGCCGGTCCACACGACGTTGGTGTGCAGGTAATCATCGAGCACGGTGTCCCACGGCACGCCGAGCAATGTGAGCAGCAGGGCGGAGGCGAAGCCGGTGCGGTCCTTGCCGGCGGTGCAATGGAAGACCAGCGGGCGATGCTTGCCGTCGCTGAGCGTGGTGAACAGCGTGCGGAAGCCGGGGGCGCAGCGCCGCGGGTAGTCGCGGTAATGGTCGGTCAGATATTGCATCACCACGAACGGTGTCGCCGTACCTTGGTCGATGGCGGCCCTGAGCTTCTCGTTGAGCCGAGGCTCGATATGCGCGGCGACGATCTTGCAGCCGAGCCCCTCGATCAGGTGCGGCGTCTCGGCCGCCTCGCTGACGCCGCGCAGGTCGACGATGGTGCGCACGCCGAGCCTTGCGAGCGCTGCGCGGTCGGCGTCGGTCAGGCCGCCGAGGTGAGCCGAACGGAAGACGGCGTTGCGGCGGACCGTGCGGCCGTCCGCCGTGGCGTAGCCGCCGAGGTCGCGGAAGTTGGAGCCGCCCTCGAGCGGCACGACATGGGGGAGCGGAGCGGACGTAGACATGGCCTACGTCTAACACGAACCGCGGCAGGATTTGCTGCGGTTCGATGGCGGCCGGCCAGAGTCAGAAAAGCCGCTTGATGTCGATCGGGCGGGGCTCCCGGTGTTCGTTGTTGGGCAGGTGCTGGCCGCACCAGCCCTTTGTGGGGACGCTCATGCGGGACGGGCTGCCGGAGCCTGAGGCTTCCTCGCGGAGGAGGGGCAGGGACTGTCGCTGCACGCCGGTCCGGGCCCCGATCCAGCGCATCATTGCTAGGCACGCGACCATGTCGTCCGGCAGCGTCTCGATCTCCTCGGCGCGCCAGGCGATCTCGATCTGAATGGCGCAATGGTTGTTAGCCTGCGCCGCGCCCGGCCGGTGTTCGAGCGCGTGTGCCGCCCGGCTGATCGGATAGTCGGAACATGACGGCCTTGCCGTTCTGCTTCGCGGGGGTGAAATGCGGCGCGTCGGCGTGTCGCTGCCTTGTCCCGGAAATCGTCCATGCCGTCTTCCCTGCTAGCGCCCAGGCTCAGGCATTTCGGGCCCTTGCGGGAGCCATCCGCTCACCAGACGATGCGATGGCTGTTGTCGAGGTGCGTGGCGCTTTCGCGGCAACTCTGGTGGCCGAGCGTCATCAGATAGTAATGAAGCGCACTCGGCAGCGCCTCGTGGTTCTGAGCCAGGAACCGCACCCACTGACCTTTGGGCAGCGTGGCTTCCGCGCTTTCGCGCACCGACGTGTTGAACCCGTCGCGCGCCTGGTCCGGGTACCGGACGAAGTAGGCCCACAGGAAGTAGGCGGAGAAGCCGTATGCCACGGCCAGGATGACCGGGTTTGCGAATTTGGAGCGCTCGGTCGCTTCTTGCAGAACCATGGCCGCCAGCATGACTCCGAACGGAATGCCGCCGATCACCCTGAGAGCGTTGGGCGTCCAATCCCACGTCGCGGCCGAGGCGAGGTCGGCTGCGAAATAGCCAACCAGGCAGACCACTCCGAATTTCAGGAACCGGCTGTTAGTCCGCACGGCGCCGAACAACATGAACACGAGCGCCAGGATTTCGAGCGCCCCCAGCGTACCGGTGAGTCGGGTCGAGTGACGGAAGTTGTTGTCGCCGCGCAGGAACAGGTAGTCCGGCGTGAGATGCCAGTACATGTTCTTGGCCATGGCGACGAGACCATAGAGCGGATTGGCCGTGTGGTACTGCCGTTGCAGGTAGTCGGGCGAGAACACGCTGATCAACTGGAAGCGGCCCTGGATCTCGCCCGTTAGGGTGAGCCAGACGAGGGGCGCGCTGAGGATGCCGAGTAGGGCGATGAACGCCGCGGCGAACGGCACCTGGATGCCAGATCGCGCGTACTTGAACCAGACGGTTGCCGGCAGCAGGAGTGCGAGTTGGGCGCGCGCCGGCGGATAGGCATACGCGGCGAAGGCAAAGAGGCCGCCCCCCAGCGCGCCATCGTGCCAGCGGTTCGATCGCAGCGTGAAGTAAAGCGCCCAGACCAGCAGGCACGGAAGGATCGCGGGATCCCAGGCGATGCGGGCAAACTGGAACAGCAGCGGCGAGAGCGCACCGACCAGCAGGCAAAGCCAGCCTGTCCGGCGATCGCCGACCGCCGATCCCAAATAGAATAGCCCGGCCAAGCTCAGAACGGATACAGCGGCCGAGAAGGCGCGGAAGCTTGCGATCCCATCGCCGAACACACTCGTCCACGCCACCAGAGGATAGATGTATGGCGCGCTGAAGTAGGCGCCCATGTGACTGTCGTAGGCGGCGAAGAAAAGAGGCCAGGTGCCGCCAAGCTCGCCCGCCCCCGTCTGCTTGAAGCAGATCACGTTCGCGGCGCCGGCCGCCTCGTCGACGAAAAAGCCGGGGGGCACGGCGTCGAGGCCTGCGAACCGCACGGCGCCCATCAGCCCGACAAGCGCGATCAGCATAACGAATTGGCTGCGAGGCATCGCGCGAAGTATATGATCGGGCGGGGCATGAACAATCCACCGTTCCGGAGAAGTCTGCGCGAGCCCGCGCTGGGATTGGCGATCGTGTTCTGCCTTGCCTTGCGGCTTGTCCTGAACCTGCGATACGGGCTGTCTTACGACCCGAACGTCATCTGGTGGCAGATGCTCGATACCGACCTGCTACGGCATGCGCCGCTGCAGGCGCTCTACCTGATGCACATGCAGCCGCCGCTGTTGAACGCCCTGTACGCGGTGGCGCTGGCTCTGCCCGATTCGCTGACGTCGGTCTTTCTGCAGGCCCTGTTCGTCGGCGCTTCGCTGGTGATGGCGGCGATCCTCTACGGATTTCTGCGGCGCGTCGGTTACGGCAGCCTGATGGCCGGCGCGGCCGCCGCCTTGTTCGCGTCGCTGCCTGATGTGCTCTTGTATGAGAACATTTACTTCTACTCGCAGCTCGAGGCCGTACTGGTGCTTTGCGCGACGCTGTTCGCGGCGCGCTACCTCGAAGAGGGTCGCCTCGGCGGCTTTGTCTGTCTTGCGTCGACTCTCGCGGCACTGGGCCTGCTGCGGTCGCTGTTCCACCTCGGTTGGGTCGTTGTCGTACTGGGCGCGATCTGGCTGCTGGCGGGACGGCGCCACGGCAGGGACTGGCGGGCGCTGCTGGTGGGCATAGCGGGCATCGCTGTAGTCGCTTCCGTCTACTTCAAGAACCTCAAGGAGTTCGGCATCTTCGCCGCGAGTTCATGGGAAGGCGCGACGCTGGTCAACATGCTGACGCCGAGCCTGCCCGGTGACAATCAGAAGTTCGCCGACGTGGCGCAGGATCTCGAGGCGCGTGTCCGGCGCGGTGAGTTCTCGCGATCGATGGTGCCGGCGCTTCAGACCCCCGACGTCTGGCATGGCTGGGTCGCGTTGGCGAGGGACTGCGACACCGGCAGCGAAAAGCGTCCGCCGCTCTGCCGCATCGAACGCGCCAACGGCGAATTGAACTTCAATCACATCGCCATGCTCGGCTATTCGCGTGACCTGGGACGGGATGCGCCGCACCTGCTGCGTCTCTATCCGCGCCTCTACCTCCATCATGTCGCGTCGAGCGTCATGACGTTCCTCGGCACGCCGGCTTGGGAATACCGGCAGATGGGCGCGAAGATCGGGGGCTATGTCGACTTCTGGAACGAGCTCCTGCTCTATCGGCCCGGCCGGCTGGTCGGAGGCAAGACAAGTGCGCGCAGCTGGTGGGATTCGGCGACCAACCGGCTGGCCTCAAGCTCTCCCGTCCTGATGGTCGTTGTCCTGTTCGGATTGGTGACCGCCTTCGGTCGAGGCGGGCTCGATGCCTGGAACTACTGGCGCGGCAGGCAAGCGACGGCGGACTGGGTTTTCCCCGCCCTGGTGCTGGCGCTGTTCTTCGTCGTGCCGAACCTGCTGAACGGCGTCGAAACCCAGCGCATCCGCTATTCAGTAGAGCCCGTGCTCAACCTTGCGGCCTTCGCAGGCGTCGCCACGTTCAGAAGGCGCGCCCGATGATCAGCTTGGTCACGATCTTGCCGGACGCGTCGGTGAGACCGAATCCCGTGCCGAGATTGACGTCGAACGTGAACAGCGTGAAGTCGATGACGCCGAACACGGCGTGGTTCTGCTGGTCGAGCGGCGAGATGTTCTCGAGCGGGCCGAAGTCGCTGTAGTACTCCACGCTGGTCATTCTTTCCCTGCCGACCGCCCGGCGCTCCCGGGGCGAAGTCCGCCGAGCCGCTGCTGCCGAAGCTCGCGTCGACGATGGAATTGACAATGAATTCCCAGCCGAAATCGCGCATGCCCACAATCGGCCGCAGCTCGAGCCGAAGGGCTCAGCGCGAAGCGCGGCGTCTGGTAGCTCTGCTCGATATTGAGAAGAATTTCCGCTCGGCCGCATTGGGCATACTGCAGGGTGAAGGTGTGCAGCGGCGTGGTCTTGGTTGTAACCCTGGATCTCGTCGAGGGCGTACCCGGGCGCGGCGCTCAACTGAAATGCAATTACAGGCGGTGCAGCGAGGAGTGGAGGGGTGAGACGTTGAATCGCGCGGGCGCTAGACGCGCCCGTGGCAGTGCTTGAACTTCTTGCCCGAACCGCAGGGGCAAGGCGCGTTGCGCGAGACCTTGCCCCAGCTCGCCGGATCGTTGGGATCGGCCTTCGGATTGGTCCGCGGCCGCGACAGGGTCGCCAAGCCGCCGCCCGCGTCACCGGTGCCGTTCGGATCCACCGGATCGTAGCCGGGCTCGCTCGCCATCACGGCGGCAAGCGCGGGGTCCTCGTGCACCTCGCGCATCTGGCCCTGGGCCGGCGCGGTCGGCACCGGGGGTGGCGCCTCCATGCGAAGCTGCAGCGTCGCCAGCACATTCACCACCTGCTCGCGCAGGCCGGTCAGCAAATCGTTGAAGAGATTGAACGCCTCGCGCTTGTATTCGTTCAGCGGATCCTTCTGGCCGTAGGCGCGCAGCCCGATGCCCTGGCGCAGATGGTCGAGATGCAGCAAGTGATCCTTCCAGCCCTGGTCGAAGAGCTGCATCAGCACGCTCTTCTCGACCTGGCGCCAGATCTCCGTGCCGTACTGCGCCGCCTTCTGCGCGAACAACCGGTCGGCCGCGTCGTTCAGGCGGACCTTGAGCTCTTCCTCGGCGATGCCTTCTTCCTTGGCCCAATCTTCGACCGGCAGGTCGAGTCCGAATACGCGTTTGGTGTCGTCCCTGAGCTCGGCGGTCTTCCACTGCTCGGCATAGACGCCCTCGGGAATGTGGCGCGAGACCATGGCGTCGATCACGTCGCGGCGCATGCCGGCGATGACATCCGACACGTCGTCGGTCGCCATGAGCTCGATGCGCTCCTTGTAGATCTCCTTGCGCTGGCTGTTCATGACGTCGTCGAAGCGCAGCAGGTTCTTGCGAATCTCGAAGTTGCGCGCCTCGACCTTGCCCTGCGCCGTCTCGAGTGCCTTGTTGAGCCAGCGGTGGGTTAGCGCCTCGTCGTCGGCCATGCCCTTCTTCTGCACCCAGTCGAGCACCTTGTTGTTGCCGAAGATGCGCATCAGGTCGTCTTCCAGCGACAGGAAGAACTTCGACGCGCCGGGATCGCCCTGGCGGCCCGACCGGCCGCGCAGCTGGTTGTCGATGCGCCGGCTCTCGTGGCGCTCGGTGCCGACCACGTAGAGGCCACCCGCCTGGCGCACCACCTCGCGGTCGCGCGCCACCTGTTCCCTGATCTCGGCGGCGCGTTTCTCGAGCTCGGCCTTGCGTTGGGCCTCGTCGGGGATCCTGGCAATCAGCTCGGCCTCCGACTGGCGCAGCAGCATGTCGACGTTGCCGCCGAGCTGGATGTCGGTGCCGCGGCCGGCCATGTTGGTGGCGATCGTCACCGCGCCAGGTCGTCCCGCCTGGGCGATGATGTAGGCTTCCTGCTCGTGGTAGCGCGCGTTCAGGACGTTGTGCGGGATCTTGGCCTTCTTCAGCTCCTCCGACAGCGCTTCCGATTTCTCGATCGATACGGTGCCGACCAGCATCGGCTGCTGGCGCTCCCGGCACTCCTGGATCAGCTTGACGATGGCGCGAGTCTTGTCGGCGAGCGTGCGATAGATCTCGTCGTCGGCGTCCTTGCGGGCCACGGGCACGTTCGTCGGGATCTCGACGACCTCGAGCTTGTAGATCTCGCCGAACTCGGCGGCTTCGGTCATCGCCGTGCCGGTCATGCCCGCGAGCTTGGGGTACATGCGGAACAGGTTCTGGAAGGTGATCGATGCGAGAGTCTGGTTCTCGCGCTGGATCTCGACCTTCTCCTTGGCCTCCAGCGCCTGGTGCAGGCCCTCGGAATAGCGGCGTCCGGTCATCATGCGGCCGGTGAACTCGTCGATGATGACAACCTGGCCGTCCTTCACGATGTAGTCGACGTCGCGGCTGAACAGCTTATGCGCGCGCAGCGCCTGTGTGACGTGATGCAGAACGGTCACCTGGTTGGGCGCGTATAGGCTGATGCCCTCGGGCAGCAGCCCGTCGGCGCGCAGCAGCTCCTCGACCTGCTCGATGCCGGCCTCGGTGAAGGTGACGGTGCGTTGCTTCTCGTCTTTCTCCCACGCGTCGGGCCTGAGGCGGGGAATCACCAGGTCGGCGCGCCGATAGAGTTCGGAGGAATCCTCCGCCGGTCCCGAGATGATGAGCGGCGTACGCGCCTCGTCGATCAGGATCGAGTCGACTTCGTCGACGATCGCGAAGTTGAACGGCCGCTGCACCATCGCGTCGACCTGGTACTTCATGTTGTCGCGCAGGTAGTCGAAGCCGACCTCGTTGTTGGTGCCGTAGGTGACGTCGCAGGCATAGGCCGCCTTGCGCTGCTCGTCGGTCAGGTCGTGCACGATGACGCCGACGCTCAGGCCGAGGAACTTGTAGATCTGGCCCATCCACTCGGAGTCGCGGCGGGCGAGGTAGTCGTTCACCGTGACGACATGCACGCCCTTGCCCTCGAGGGCATTGAGGTAGACGGGCAGCGTGGCGACCAGCGTCTTGCCTTCGCCGGTCTTCATCTCGGCGATCTTGCCGGAGTGCAGGACCATGCCACCCTTGAGCTGCACGTCGAATGGCCGCTGACCGAGAGTGCGTTTGGCGGCCTCGCGGACGGTGGCGAAGGCCTCGACCAGCAGGTCGTCCAGCGTCTCGTCCTTGGCCAGGCGCTCGCGGAACTCGGCTGTCTTGGCACGCAGTTGCTCGTCGCTCAGTGCGGCGAATTGAGGTTCGAGCGCGTTGATCTTCGCCACCGGCTTGTCGAAGCCTTTGACGATGCGATCGTTGGCGGTGCCGAACAGGCCTCGCGCAAGCGCGCCAAGCATGAAAACCTCGATTTTGTAAACACTTAGGCGGGCACGCTGGCCCGCCGTCCAGACAGAGATAGAGATCGCCCCCGGGAGTGTCAACGCAACGGCTCGGCCCGGCAAGGACCGTCCGGTCGCGCTTCACGAAAAAGTGCCGCAATGAACGGCCATCCGGTTGCTTCGAGCGATCCGCCCTGTGTAAACGGAAGCCGTCGTCCCTTGTCGTCACCTCGCGTTCCGGAGCCCTTTATGAGCCGTCGCTTGCGCGCACTGCGCGTTATCATTTCATGCTGCGCGGCGCTGGCAAGCCTCGCTCCGGCCTTTGCCCAGCAGCCGGTCAAACCCAATCCGCCGGCGACCAAGCCGAGCGCCAAACCGGCGCACACGCCCGCGCTCAAGGATCCTGTCGTGGCGACCGTCAACGGACAGCAGATCAAGCTGTCCGAACTGGAGGTCGCCCAGCAGGCGCTGCCGCCACAATACCGTAATGTGCCGCTGCAATCGGTCTACGCCGCGCTGCTCGATCGCATCATCGACAGCAAGCTGGTCGTCGCCGACGGCAAGAAGAACAAGGTCGGCGAAGATCCAGCTTTCAAGAAGCGCATGGCGTTCGTCGAGGAGCAGGTGATCCAGGACTTCTGGCTGCAGCGCGAGATCGCCAAGAGCGTCACGCAGGAGAAGATGCAGCAGCGCTACGAGCAGCGCCTGAAGTCGATGCCGGCCGAGGAGGAGGTGCATGCGCGCCACATCCTTGTCGCCACGGAGGATGAGGCGAAGTCGGTGATCGAGGAACTGAAGAAGGGCGCCTCTTTCGACAAGCTCGCGAAGGAAAAGTCGACGGACAAGGCCTCGGGCGCCGAAGGCGGCGACCTCGGCTGGTTTAAGAAGTCAGACATGGTGAAAGAGTTTGCCGACGCAGCCTTTGCACTGAAAAAGGGCGAGCTCAGTCCGGCGCCGGTCAAGACGCAATTCGGCTACCACGTCATCATGCTGGAAGATCGCCGCAAGGCGCCGCCGCCCAGCTTCGAAGAGCTGAGCGAGCAGATCCGCGAGGAGCTGGCGCGCGAGACAGTGACCACGATGCTCGATCAGTTGCGGGCCAACGCCAAGATCGAGAAATTCAACATGGACGGCAGCAAGCCCGACCCGGCCGCGGCCAAGCCTGCTGGTACGCCAGCCCCCGCGGGCCCGCCTGCCGCCGCGCCCAAGTAGGGCTAAGCCAACGAAATCTCACGTTTTGTGACTTTTCTGGTGTAATCTCCGCGCTTCGGCGGCGCGGAACCGAACTGTGCCGCCGTACGAGGGGATATCATGGCCGCCAAACACGCTGTATCGCCGTTGGCACCGAAGACGACACCGACGCTGCCGCGCATCGCGGGCGTCAAGCTCGCGTCGGCGGCCTCGGGCGTGCGATACCAGGACCGCGACGACGTCATGCTGGCACTGGTGCCGGCCGGCGCGACCATCGCGGGCGTGCTGACAAAATCCAAA
>DASRFX010000047.1:0-55287 GCA_035651335.1 Reyranella sp.
GCGTCGTTCGCCGCGTGCTGTTCGACCGAGATTCGCGGCCCTACTTCGGCGATCTGGCCCAGGTCGCCGAGCGCGGCGAGGAAGTGCCCGTGGTCGGCCCGCCCGATTCCCATCAGCTGCTGCGCGAGATGTTCGTGGTCGGCACGGTGTCGATCGGACCCAACGTGGTCAATGATGGCGCGATCATCATGTCGGAGGCCTCGATGGTCGAAGTGCTCGGTCCCTGGTATGCCGACCGGCCGGCCTTCATCGGCCTCCGCCTGGTTCCGGGCGCCGACGAGGCTGCCGTGCAGCGGGCGCTGAACCAGGCGCTGGCCGGCCGCGCCGAGGTCATCACGCGCGCCGAATTCGAGAGCCGCGAGAAGTCCTACTGGTCGCGCGAGACGCCGGTCGGCTACATCACCGACCTGGGCTTCATCATGGGCCTGATGATCGGCATGGTATTCATCTACTACGCCCAGTACCAGATCATCCGTTTCTATCTGCCCGAGTACGCGATCCTGAAGAGCCTGGGCTACGACTGGTGGTTCTTCCTCTGCATGATCGGCCAGATCGGCGCCGCCATCATCACGCCGGCGTTCCTCGTGGCCTTCGCCGCCGCGCGCCTCGTCTACGGTGTTGCCGAGGCCGCCATTCACCTCGGCATGACGATGGGGCTGCGCGAGATCGTGGTGTCCCTGCTGGCCTGTTTGCTGATGACCGTCGTATCGAGCCTGTTCGCCATCCGCCGGCTGTGGAAGGTCGATCCGATCATGCTGTTCGAGTGAGCCATGCCTGCGGATAGCCATGCCCTTGGTCCGCCGGTCGTCGAGGCGATCGACATCCATCATCACTACGGCGAGGGGCCGCAGCGCACCGATGTCCTGTTCGACATCAACATGCAGGTGCGCGAAGGCGAGATCGTGATCGTCACCGGCCCGTCCGGATCGGGCAAAACGACATTGCTCACCATCCTCGGAACGATGCGGCGTCCGTCCGTCGGCAAGCTGCGGCTGCTCGGCAAGGACGTGACGGGCACGCAAGGTGCGGAGCTGGACGAGCTGCGCAACCGCATCCGCTTCCTGTTCCAGAAGCGCAACCTCCTGTCTTCGCTTACGGCGCTGCAGAACGTCATCGCCGGCGTGTCGACCACGCCGCTCTCCGATCCGATGTGGAACGAGCGGCGGGCGCGTCATCTGCTCGACATGCTGGGCCTGGCCGACAAGGCCGACGCTTGGCCCGACGAGCTGTCGGGTGGCCAGCAGCAGCGCGTCGCCATCGCCCGCGTGATGATCGGCCTGCCCGACCTCATCATCGCCGACGAGCCGACCTCGGCGCTCGATCGCGTGGCCGGGCGCCTCGTCGTCGACCAGCTCAAGGACCTCGCCATGCGGGCCAAGTGCGCCGTCGTGCTGTCGACGCACGACGAACGCATCTTCGATGTGGCAAGCCGGCGGCTGCATATCGAGGACGGCCGCTGCTTCGAAGTGCCGATCCACTACCACTGAACGGCGGCGCGCGTGCTTCTGTCGGCGATCGACCTGGTCGTACTGATCTGTTTTGCCGTCCAGTTCGTGATTGCCGGCTATTTCTTTTACCTGCTGTACTGGCTGGCGGCCGCGAGCGGACAGCAGGCGGAGGCGCCCCCGCTGCCGGCCGATCTGCCGCGCGTGCTGGTGCAGATCCCGGTATACAACGAGCCGGCCGTCGTCGAGCGCGCCCTGGTCGCCGCCGCCGCGCTCGACTGGCCGCGTGACCGTCTCACGATCCAGCTGCTCGACGACAGCACCGACCTCACGTCCGATATCGCCGCCCACGTCGTCGCCCGGCTGCGGCGCGAGGGGATGGACATCGACCACGTGCGGCGCACCGACCGCGGCGGCTTCAAGGCGGGCGCACTGGAAGCGGGCATGGCGCTCTGCGATGCGCCTTACGTCGCGGTATTCGATGCCGATTTCGTCGCCCCGCCGGATTGGTTGCGCCGCGCCATGGCAGTCCTGTTGGCCAACCCGAAGGCAGCGTTCGTGCAGACGCGGATCGAGTGGGGCAATGGCGATCGCAACTGGCTGACGCGCGCGCAGCGGCTCATGCAGGACGCGCACTTTGCCGTCGAGCAGGACGTGCGGGCGCGCCGCGGCGTGCCGTTCCAGTTCAACGGCACCGGCGGCATCTGGCGGCGCGCCGCGGTGGAGGAGGCGGGCGGCTGGTCGCATGACACGCTGTCGGAGGATCTCGACCTCGTGCTGCGAACCCATCTCAAGGGCTGGACCGGCATCTTCCTCATGGAGCCGCACGTCGTGGGCGAGTTGCCGCAAAGGCTCGAGGATTTCGGTGTCCAGCAAAGCCGCTGGTCCAAGGGCTTCGTCCAGGTTGCGCGCAAGCTCCTGCCCGAGGTCTGGCGCTCCGGCTGGTCGGAGGAGGCGAAGTTCGCGACGACTGTGGGGCTCGCCCAGCAGCTGATCTTTCCCGTGCTCGCCGTCGGCGTGGTCGCTCTGGCGATTTCCATCGTCGGACACGCCGGCCTGCCGGGCTTGTTCCGCTTCCTCGCCTGGCTGTGGCTGATCGCGGTCGTCGTCATCCTGTTCGGCATGACCTGGGGCGCTTATCAGCGACTGAAGCGCGGCAACCTCTTTGGCTATATTGCCGCGGCGCTCAGCGTGCCGGGCGTCATCCTCTATCTGGCCGCGAGCAACGCCGGCGCCATCGTGGGCGCGATTTTCGGCAAGAAGACCGAATTCACGCGCACGCCCAAGACCGGAGCCTAGCCGGATGGTCATCGTCAACTCGCTGGCCTTCCTGCTTTCGGCGACGTTCATCGTCTGCTGTGTCCTGCTCGCGGCCTTCATCGGCAGCCTGCTCTACATGGTCGTGCTCAATCACCGCCTGCGCGCCGCGGCGCTCGAGCAGGAAGAGCAGTTGCTGTCGACGCCGTTGCCGCCCGATGCCGAGTTGCCGCACGTGGTCGTGCAGATCCCGTCCTTCAACGAGGGGCCGGTCCTGAGGCGCGGGATCGAGGCGGCGGCAAGGCTCGACTGGCCGGCCGACAAGCTGCACATCCAGGTGCTCGACGACAGCACCGACGAGACCGCCGAGCTGGCGCGCACCGTCGTGGCCGAGCTCCGCGCCCAGGGCATCGACATCGTCGCCCTGCAGCGCAGCGACCGCAGCGGCTTCAAGGGCGGCGCGCTGCACGAAGGTATGCAGAAGACGCCGCACGACTATTTCGCCGTGTTCGACGTCGACTACGTGCCGCCGAGGGACTTCCTGCGCAATTGCATGCGCGTGTTCGTCGCCAGGCCGCAGACTGCTTTCGTGCAGGCCCGCTTCGACTTCCTCAATCCGCACGAGAATGCGCTCACCGAGATGCAGATGGTGACGCTCGACGCCCATCTCGGCATCGAGCAGGCGACGCGCTTCTGGGCGGGCCATCCGCTGCCGTTCAACGGCACCTGCGGCATCTGGCAGCGCGCGGCGATCGAGGCGGGCGGCGGCTGGAAGGGCGACACCGTCACCGAGGACCTCGATCTCACCTATCGCGGTTGGGTGAAGGGCTGGCGTGCGGTGTTCCTGGTGACCGTCCCTGTGCCGGGCGAGCTGCCGGCCGACACAAGGACATGGCTGCGCCAGCAGCAGCGCTGGCAGGACGGCTTCCGGCACGTCTCCATGCGCATGTTCCCGGTGATCCTGGCGAGCCGCACGATCAAGCCGGGCGCCAAGCTGGCGGCGCTGCTGCATCTCTGCATGGCGCTCAATCAGCCGGTGCTGACGGTCGGCATCGCGGCCGGCGTGCTGGCGGGCCTCTTGGCGCCCGCCGTCCGGCCGCTGCTGTTCGACATCTTCCTGCTGACGCTCGCCTGGGTGATCTTCTGCGCCACGACCTTCCTGCGCGCCGGCCACAATTTCATCCGCGACGGCGAGATGCCGCCGCTGCGATTCGCGCTGGTGCTGCTGCGCTACGTTGCCGGCCAAGCGGCCACCGTGCTGCGCGGGATCTTCGTCACGCTCGGCAAGAGGCTCGCCAAACCCAAGCCGATCGTGTTCGACCGCACGCCCAAGAAGGGCGCCTAGAGCCTCCCCGGCCGATGGCGCCCCCGTTTTTCCCGTTTTCCAAACGGAATTTAAACGGAGCGAGGGGCCAGCGGGGTAGCGCTATTTGCCGGTGACATGCGAGCAAGGTGGGCGAGGGCGATCATGGCATCGCCACCATAACCTCGGTGCTGGAAGGAACCCGATTCTGTCGTATAGAACTTTGGCGGCCAGGCGCTACACGCGCGCGTAGATGTCCTCGTAGCGCGTGATGTCGTCTTCTTCGAGATAGTCGCCGGTCTGCACTTCGACCACTTCGAGCAGTTCGCTGCCCGGGTTGGCCAGGCGATGGATGCCGCCGATCGGGATGTAGACCGATTCGTTCTCGTGCAGGGTCATGATCTTGCCGTCGAGCGTCACTTCCGCCACGCCCTTGACCACGACCCAATGCTCGGCGCGGCGCTTGTGGCTCTGCAGGCTGAGCTTGCCCTTGGGCTTGACGGTGAGGCGCTTGGCGCGGAAGCGCTCGCCGCGGTCGATGTCCTGGTAGCTGCCCCATGGCCGGTGCATGACCGCGTGTTCGGTCGCCGCCCGGTGCTTGCCCTCGGTCATGCGCTGCACGACGTCCTTCAGCCGAGGCAGGTTGTTGCGGTGGCCGACCAGCACGGCGTCGTTCATCGCCACAACCACGACATCCTCGACGCCGATCACCGCGGTCAACGGACCGTCCGAGCGGACGTAGGAATTGCGCACATGATCGAGCTCGACCGCCCCTTCGGTGACGTTGCCCTGCGAGTCGGCGTCGCCGACGTCGAGCAGCGCATCCCACGTGCCGAGGTCGGACCAGCGGAACCTGGCCGGAACCACCCAGCATTTGTCGGTGCGTTCCATGACCGCGTAGTCGATCGACTTGGCCGGCGCGCGAGCGAAGGCATCGGCATCGAGGAAAACGGCCGAGCCGTTCCGCTTGGCCTTGGCCACGGCTTCCTCGGCTGCCGCCGCCATTGCCGGTTCGAAGCGCGCCATCTCCGACAGCAACAGGTCGGGCGGGAACAGGAAGTTGCCGCTGTTCCACAGCAGGCCTTCGGAGATGTAGCGCAACGCCGTCTTGGCGTCCGGCTTCTCGACGAAGGCCGCGACCTTCTGCACGGAGCCGATGGTCTCGCTGCCCGGGCGGATGTAGCCGTAGTCAGTCTTGGGCTCGGTCGGCGGAATGCCGAAGGTCACGATCCCGCCCTGCTGCACGGCGGCAAGGCCGTCGCGGCAGCCGGCGCTGAATTCCTCGGCGCCAATCACGAGGTGATCCGACGCCAGCGCCAGCACGGCCTTAGCACCCTGGCTCCTGGCGTAGGCGGCTGCGGCGGCCATCGCCGGACCCGAATCGCGGCGCGACGGTTCGACCAGGATGTCGATCTCCATACCGATATCCCGCGCCTGGCTCTCGGCCATGAAGCGGTAGGCCTCGTTGGTGGCGATCACCGGCTTGGCGAACAGGCTGCGGTCGGCGACCCGCTGCAGGGTCTGCTGGAACGTCGACTGCTTGCCGAGCAGGGGCACGAACTGCTTGGGCATGCTCTCGCGCGAGAGGGGCCACAGGCGCTTGCCGGAGCCTCCGACCAGGATGACGGGCGTGATCAGCGACATGACGCGATATAGCTTAAGGCCAATGCGGGGCCAATGGCTGCGTTATTTCGGCGTGACTTTCGCGAGGCCGCCTTCGTTCTCCGCCCGGCGCCGCCGCGCCTCCCGTTCGACCGCTTCGACGAGCGAGGGGATGTGCGAGGCGATCTCGTAGAAATCGCTGGCATAGAGCACCAGCAGCGTGGTCGGCTGGCTGGTGACGATGGTGGCGCTGCGCGGCAGCCGGTCGAGCAACGCCATCTCGCCGAAGAAGCCGCCCTGGCCCAGTCTGATCGGTCCCTGCGGGACGCGCACCTCGACCTCGCCTTCGGAGATGAAGAACATCGAATCGCCCGGCTCGTCGCGCCGCACCACGACGATGCGCGGCGGATAGTGCCTGACCCTGAGCTTGCTCACGATCTCAGACAGGGTGACGGTGCCGAGCTCGGTGAACATCGGCACCTTGGTCACCTGGTCCCAGACGCGGAGATATTCGCGCCGCCGCTCCTCCTCGGCAAAGCCGGTCGCGAGGATACCGGTCATCAGGGCGAGCACGAGGATGCCGCTCACCATGACCACGGAACCCACCATCTTGCCGCCGATCGTCTGGGGCACGACGTCGCCGTAGCCGGTGGTCGTGAGCGTGACCACTGCCCACCACAAGGCCTGCGGGATGCTGCCGAACTGGGCCGGCTGGACGGCGCGCTCGAGCAGATGGGTGACGGTTGCCGCCGTCACAAGCACCATGATGAAGATGATGAGGACCGAGGCGAGCGTCGCACGCTCGTTCGAGATGACCCGCGCCAGCGTCGTCATGGCCGGCGCGTGCTGGCCAAGCTTCAGGATCCACAGCACGCAGAACACGGCGGCATAGTCGCTGTTGGCGTGCACCGTGCCGGTGGTGATGGCGAAGGCTGGCACCACGGCCAGCACCCCGATCAGCCCGTCGAGCGAGACCGCCCAGCGCAGCCGCGCCATGCCCTCGGTCATGCCGGCGAAGCGCGGGCTTTCCGGCGCCGTCCACAGGCGGGTGACGTATTCGGCGAGGAAGATGGCGGCGACCAAGACGATCACGCCCTCCAGCAGGAGCTCGACGGAGGCCGGCAGCGTTTCGATCGAAGACAGCGCGACGGCGAGCAGGCCGGCTCCCAGCGCGAAGAGATGGAACGCCCGCCAGCGCCTGCCGCGCGGGCTGCGATCGGAGTGCCGCAGGAGCTCGTGAACGCTCGTGCGGGCCATCTTCGGGGCCATTGCCGCCACACCGGACCATAGGCGGCTTGCCGCTCGAATTGCAACGCATGTGCGACCGGTTTACGGTCGCGGCCGCTTTCGCTCCGGGGGAAGGTATGGAACCGCGCCAGGTCAAGACGGCTTCTGACGCGCTCAAGATCGTCAAGGAACGGGGCCTCAGCCACGTCAAGGTGGGCGTCCACGACATCGACGGCGTCCTGCGCGGCAAGTATCTGCACATCGACAAGTTCAAGTCGGCGCTCGACGGCGGCATGGGCTTTTGCGACGTCGTGCTTGGCTGGGATGCCGGCGACCAGCTCTACGACAACGTCACCATGACCGGCTGGCACACTGGCTATCCCGACGCCACGGTCCGCATCCTGCCGAACACCTGCCGCGAGATCGCCACCGAGCCCGGCAACCTGATGTTCCTCTGCGAGTTCACCGACAAGTTCGAGGAGATCTGTCCGCGCGGCATCCTGCGCCGCGTCCTGAAGCGGGCCGAGAAGCTGGGCTTCGAGGTCAGGGTTGGCTTCGAATACGAGTTCTTCGTCTTCGCCGAGACGCCGTTCTCGATCCGCGAGAAGGGCTACAGGAACCTGAAGCCGATCTCGCCCGGCTTCTTCGGATATTCGGTGCTGCGCAACTCGGTCCTGAGCGACTGGTACAAGGACCTGCTCGCCATGTGCGAGACCATGGACATGGGGATCGAAGGCCTGCACACCGAGACCGGTGCGGGTGTGCTCGAGGCCGCGCTGCGGGTCGCCGACGGGCTGGAGGCCGCCGACCGCGCCGCGCTCTTTAAGCTTTTCACCAAGGTGCTGGCGCAGAAACGCGACTGGCTCGCCACCTTCATGGCCAAATGGTCGAAGGATTGGCCGGGCTGCGGCGGCCATATGCACATGTCGCTGTGGCAGGACGGCAAGTCGGCGTTCCACGACGAGAGGGCGCCGCATCGCATGAGTAAGGCCATGCGCCAGTTCGTCGGCGGCCAGCAGGCGCTGATGCCCGAGATGCTGGCGATGATCGCGCCGACGGTGAATTCCTACCGCCGCCTGATTCCCGGCTTCTGGGCGCCCACGGCGGCAAGCTGGGGCGTCGAGAACCGCACCTGCGCGCTGCGTGTCATTCCGGGCTCGGCCAAGTCGACGCGGGTGGAGTATCGCGTCGCGGCGGCCGATGCCAACCCGTACCTGGCGCTGGCAGCGGCGGTCGCCTCAGGCCTGTGGGGCATCGAGAACAAGATCGATGCCGGCGAGCCGGTCGCCGGCAACAGCTACGAGAAGAAGCATTCGGCGAAGGCGCAACTGCCGCGCACGTTGATGGAGGCCGCGAGCCGTCTCAAGGCTTCGGTGGCGGCGCGCGACATCTTCGGCGATGCCTTCGTCGATCACTATTCTGCAACGCGTGAATGGGAAGAGCGGGAGTTCCGCAAGGCCATCACGGAATGGGAACTCGATCGCTACCTGGAAATAATCTGATGAGTTTGGTTGGTAATTGGAACTATCCCACCTCGATTCGCTTTGGTGCCGGTCGTATCAAGGAATTGCCCGAGGCCTGCAAGGCGGTCGGTTTCAGGCGGCCGCTGCTGGTCACCGATCCGGGCCTCGCCAAGCTCAACATGATCGGCGATGCCGTGATGGCACTGCGCAAGGCCGGCATCGAGGTGGCGCTGTTCAGCGAGGTGAAACCCAATCCGCTGGCCAGCAACGTTGAGGCGGGCATCCGCGTCCTGCGTGCCGGCAAGCATGACGGCGTGATCGCCTGGGGCGGCGGCTCGGGCATCGATACGGCGAAGGCGATCGCCTTCATGGCCGGCCAGACCCGGCCGATGTGGGACTTCGAGGATATCGGCGACTGGTGGACGCGCGCCAATCCGGCCGGGATCCTGCCGTCGATCGCCGTGCCGACGACTGCCGGCACCGGCTCCGAGACTGGCCGCGCCTCGGTGATCACCAACGAGGAGACGCACACCAAGAAGGTGATCTTCCATCCCAGGATGATGCCGCAGATCGTGATCGCCGATCCCGAGCTCACGGTCGGCCTGCCGCCCAAGCTGACGGCCGGCACCGGCATGGACGCCTTCATCCATTGCTTCGAGGCCTATTGCGCGCCGGGCTATCACCCCTATGCCGAGGGCATCGCGGTCGAAGGCATGCGCCTGGTGAAGGAGAACCTGCCGCGCGCCGTCAAGGACGGCCGGGACATCGAGGCGCGCGCCCACATGCTGGCAGCGTCACAGATGGGCTCGACCGCCTTCCAGAAGGGCCTTGGCGCCATCCATTCGCTGTCCCATCCGGTCGGCGCCACGCTCGATACCCATCACGGCCTCACCAATGCCGTCGCCATGCCCTACGTCGTGAAGTTCAATAGAGCCGCCATCGAGGACAAGATCGTGCGGCTTGCGCGCTGGCTCAATCTGCGCAGCCCGACTTTCGACGGCTTCATGCAGTGGACGCTCGATCTCCGGCGCGAGATCGGCATTCCACACACCCTCGCCGAGCTCGGCGTGAAGTTCGAGCATCTCGACAAATTCTCCGAGATGGCCGCCGTCGATCCGACGGCGGGCGGCAACCCGGTCAAGGTGGGCGTGCCCGAGATGCGCAAGATGTACGAAGCGGCTGTCTCTGGCCGGCTCTGACATGGCGCCAGCCAATTTTCCGACGCAGGCGCGAGTCGTCATCATCGGTGGCGGCATCATGGGCTGCTCGACGGCCTATCATCTGGCCAAGAACGGCTGGAAGGATGTCGTGCTGCTGGAGCAGGGGCGGCTGAGCGGCGGCACCACGTGGCACGCGGCGGGCCTCGTAGGCCAGTTGCGCAACTATCAGGCCATGACGCGGCTGGTGCGCTACAGCACCGAGCTCTACGCCAGGCTCGAGACCGAGACTGGCCTGGCGACAGGGTGGAAGCAGTGCGGCTCGCTCGCCGTCGCACGCACCCAGGATCGCATGACGTATCTCCGGCGCTCAGCCGCAATGGCCAATGTCCAGAACGTCGCCTGCGAGGTGCTGACGGCGAAACAGGCCGGCGAGAAATATCCGATCATGCGCACCGACGATCTGGTCGGCGCGGTGTGGCTGCCGGGCGACGGCAAGGCCAATCCGGCCGACATCACCCAGGCGCTGGCCAAGGGCGCGCGGTCCAACGGCGTGCGCATCTTCGAGAAGACGCGCGTTACGGCGATCGACACCAAGGACGGCCGTGTCACCGGCGTGCAGACGACGGAAGGCGCGATCAAGGCCGAGATCGTCGTTAATTGCGCGGGCCAATGGGCGCGTCAGGTCGGGCGCATGGTGGGCGTCACGGTGCCGCTGTTCTCGTGCGAGCACATGTACATCGTCACCGAGAAGATGGAGGGCGTGCCGCGCGACCTGCCGGTGATGCGCGATCCCGATGGCTACATTTACTTCAAGGAGGAGGTCGGCGGCCTCTTGATGGGCGGCTTCGAGCCCGAGGCCAAGCCGTGGAAGGACATCATTCCCGACGATTTCGAGTTCGGCATGCTGCCCGACGACTGGGACCAGTTCCAGATCCTGATGGACAACGCGCTGATCCGCGTGCCGCAGCTCGAGAAGGTCGGCATCAAGACCTTCATGAACGGGCCGGAGTGCTTCACGCCGGACCTGAACTACATCCTGGGCGAGGCGCCGGGGCTGAAGAACTTCTTCGTTGGGGCCGGTTTCAATTCCGTCGGCATCGCCTCTTCGGGCGGCGCCGGCATGGCCCTGGCCGAATGGATCGTCGCAGGCGAACCGACGCTCGATCTCTGGCCGGTCGACATCCGCCGCTTCGCGGGCTTCCATGGCAACGACACCTGGCTGCGCGGGCGCATCACCGAGACGCTCGGCCTGCACTACAAGATGCCCTGGCCGCAGCGCGAGCAGGAGAGCGGCCGGCCGTTCCGGCGCTCGCCGCTCTACGATCGCTTGAAGGGGCGCGGCGCCTGGTTCGGCAACAAGATGGGCTGGGACCGGCCCAACTGGTTCGCCGGCGCGGGCAAGACGCCCGACATGCGGTACGGCTGGGGCCGCGGCGCCTGGTTCGACGCGGTGGCGGCCGAGCACAAGGCGACGCGCGAAGCGGTGACCGTCGTCGACGAGACGTCGTTCGGCAAGTTCCTGGTGCAGGGCCGCGATGCCGAGGCGACGCTGCAGCTTCTTTGCGCCAACGACATCGCGATTCCCGTGGGCCGCACGGTCTATACCGGCCTGCTCAACGAGCGCGGCACCTACGAAAGCGATGTCACGATCGCCCGGCTGGCGCGCGACAAGTTCCTCTACATCACGGGCTCCGCCCAAGTGACGCGCGACGCCGACTGGATCGCGCGCAACACGCCGGAAGATGCACATTTCACACTGACCGATGTGACCGGGGCGTGGACCGTGCTGTCGGTGATGGGGCCCAAGAGCCGTGCGCTGCTGCAGAAGGTCAGCAAGGCCGATTTCTCGAACGAGGCCTTTCCCTTCGCCACCATCCGCGAGATCGGCGTCGGCTACGCCACGGTGCTCGCCTCGCGCCGCACCTACATGGGCGAGCTGGGCTGGGAACTCTACGTGCCGGTCGAGTTCGCCGTCACCGTGTTCGAGGCCCTGCACGCCGCCGGTGCCGAATTCGGTTTGCGCGACATGGGCTACTACGCGATCGAAGGGCTGCGCATCGAGAAGGCCTATCGCGCCTGGGGCCGCGAGCTGACGCCGGACGACAATCCCTGGCAGGCGGGGCTCGGCTGGCCGGTGAAGCTCGACAAGCCTCGCGGGTTCATCGGCCGCGAAGCGCTGATCGAGGCGCGCGGCCGGCCGCTGGCGCGCCGCCTGGTTTCGGTCGTGCTGGAGGACAAGGAGCCGCTGCTGTGGGGCGGCGAAGCCATCCTGCGGGACGGCAAGCCGGTCGGCGATCTCACCTCGGCCGCCTACGGCCACACGGTCGGTGCGTCCGTCGGCATGGGGTATGTCAAGCGCGCGGACGGCCAGGGCATCGATGCGGACTGGCTGGCGAGTGGCCGCTTCGAGGTCGATCTCGCCGGCGTACGCCTCAAGGCGAGGCTGTCGCTCAGGCCGCCCTACGACCCGACGGGCGCGCGCATCAGGGGTTGAGCGGGCTTCAGCCGCGTATCGGCCAGTTCGCCGGCGGCTTCCAGGATCGGATAGGCGACCGACGTCAGATGGCCGTTGATGCGCTTCAGATCGCGGATCACGTCCATATGGATCGAGCTGGTCTCGATCGACTCGGGCCGGCCCTCGCGCAGGCGGGCGAAATGGCTGTCGGCGGCCTGCGCCTCGGCTTCGCGGATCGCCGTCTTCTCGGCCACCAGCCGGCGCGCAAGGTTGAGGTCACGCGTGGTGAAGACGTTGAGCGCCAGGCGCAAATTCTCCAGCACGCGCGCATGGAAGGCCCTGAGCTCGGCCATGCCTTCGGCCGAAAAGGCGTAGCGGTGCTTGATCTTCTTGCCTGCCAGTTCCATCAGGTTCTTGTCGACGATATCGCCGACATGCTCGAGGTTGGTGGTGAAGGTCAGGATCTCGACGTAGCGCCGGCCTTCCTCCTCGCCGAGATCCGAGCGCGAGACCTGGATCAGGTAGAGCTTGATCGCTTCGTACAGCCGGTCGACGGCGTTGTCGGCCTGCTCGATCGCCTTCACCGCCTTGGGGTCGCTGCGCTCGAAGACCTCGATGGTCTGGCGCAGCATGTCGGCGACCCTGTCGCCGAGATTGAGCGTCTCGCGCGTCGCACAGGCCAGCGCCTCGGCCGGCGTGTCGAGCACGTTGGGATCGAGATGGCGCGGCTTGCCGGCATCTTCGGCGGCAGGCTTCGACGGCAGCAGGCGACGGCACAGGGCGGCCAGCGGATCGATCAAGGGCAGGAAGACGATGGCAGCGACGACGCTGAACGCCGTGTGGAAATTGACCGCCATGCGCGCCGGGGCTGGATCGAGCATCGACAGGCAGTGCGCGATCGGGCCGAGGAACGGCACGACGGCGACGCCGACCACCAGGCGCGTCAGCAGGTTGGCGAGCGGCACCCGGCGCGCTTCGACCTCGGCCGAGGATTGCGCCATGTAGGGTGCCAGCGCGCCGCCCGCGTTGGCGCCGATCACCAGGGCGAGCGCCATGGCCGGGGTGACGATGCCGCTGGCGGCGAATGACATCACCAGCAGCACGGTCGACAGGCTCGAATGGATGAACCAGGTGGCGAGCGTGCTCAGCACGGCCGCGATCACATATTCGTCCTTCATGCCCTCGAGCACGGCGACGAAGGCCGGCGACTGGCGCAACGGTTCGGTGGCATGGCTGAGCAGGGTGAGCGACATCAGCATCAGGCCGAGCCCGATGGCGACACGGCCGAGATGGCGCGGCTTGTCCTGTTCGCTGGACAGGAAGGCGATGACGCCGATCGCGACCATGAGCGGCGAGAGCCAGCCGAGATCGAACGACAGGACCTGCGAGGTGAGGGTGGTGCCGACATTGGCGCCCAGCATCACGGCAATCGCGATCGGCAGCGCGATCAGCCCGCGGCCGGCAAAGGAGGCGAGCAGCAGGGCGGTAGCGGTGCTGGATTGCAGCAGGCCGGTCAGGCCGAGCCCGCCCATGAACGCGCTGAAGCGGTTGCGCGAGCAGGCGGCAATGGCACGGCGCAGCGCCGCGCCAAAGGCGCGCGTCAGGCCGGTGCGGACCATGCGGACGCCCCACAGCAGCAAGGCCACGCTGCCGACGACGTTGAGGACGGTCTCGATGCCGTGCATTGTTGAATCCTACGCCTCGCGGTCCACTGGTTAAAGATTTTTGACAGTATTGTGACGATGATGGCGGCGGCAGCGGAGCAGCAGACAATGGCACCTGACAGCGTCAATCTGACGGGCGACATCGCGGTCAACGGCCGGACCTATAGGCTGCCCAGGCGGCCGACCGTGGTCGTCTGCATCGATGGTTCGGAGCCGGGCTACATCGAGGAGGCTGTAAAGGTGGGCCGCGCACCCTGGTTCGCCAAGGTGCTGAAGACGGGCACCAGCCTCGTGGCCGACTGCGTCGTGCCGTCCTTCACCAATCCCAACAATCTTTCCATCGTCACCGGCCGACCGCCGGCCGTGCACGGCATCTCGGGAAACTACTTTCTCGATCCCGAGACCGGCAACGAGGTGATGATGAACGACCCGAAATTCCTGCGGGTCGAGACACTGTTTCCCTCGTTCCAGCGCGCCGGCTGCCGCATCGCCGTGATCACCGCCAAGGACAAGCTGCGCGGGCTGCTGGGCAAAGGGCTCGTGCTGGCGCCAGGCAAGGCGTGCAGTTTTTCCTCGGAGAAATCCGACAAGGCCAATCTGGCGGAAAACGGCATCGACCACGTCAATGCGCTGGTCGGCATGGCCGTGCCCGACGTCTACAGCGCCGGTCTGTCGGAGTTCGTGTTCGCCGCCGGCGTCAAGCTGATGGAGCGCGACCGGCCGGAGATCATGTATCTCTCGACCACCGACTACATCCAGCACAAGCATGCGCCGGGCACGCCTGTGGCCAACGATTTCTACGCCATGATGGATGGCTACATGGCCAAGTTGGATGCGCTGGGATGCACGATCGTGCTGACCGCCGATCACGGCATGAACGCCAAGTTCGGCGGCGACGGCCGGCCGGACGTGATCTACCTGCAGGATTTGTTCGACGGCTGGCAGGGCAAGGACAAGGCCAAGGTGATCCTGCCCATCACCGATCCCTACGTAGTGCACCACGGCGCCCTCGGCTCGTTCGCGGTGATCTATTGCGCGGACGCCGCGGCCATGGCGGCCAGGCTGAAGGCGCTGCCGGGCATCGAGCTGGCGCTGCTCAAGGAAGAGGCGGCGGCGCTCTTCGAGTTGCCGGCCGACCGGCTGGGCGACGTGATCGTGGTGTCGACCAAGCACAAGGTCCTCGGCACGTCGGCATCGCGTCACGATCTATCGGGGCTGACCGAGCCCCTGCGCAGCCATGGCGGCGTCTCGGAGCAAAAGGTGCCGCTGATCTGCAATCGCACGGTGACAGGACCTGTCGATGCCGGCCGGAGCTGGCGCAATTTCGACGCCTTCGACCTCGCGCTTAACCTCGTCGATTGAAGGGCAAAGGCGGCTTGCCCAGGGTCGGAATAAATCTTCGTTGCTGGTAGCCGGTCGGCGTGGACAAACTCCAGGCCAACACCGAGGGGAACAGCATGGCCACCAGTCAGGCGGACAAGGCAAGGAAACTGCGCGCATTGCACGAGGCGCCGGGCGCGTTCATCATCCCCAACCCGTGGGACGCGGGCTCGGCGCGCATGCTCGAGGCGCTGGGGTTCCAGGCGCTGGCGACGTCGAGCGGCGCCAAGGCAGGCGTACTCGGCAAGCGCGACGGCAAGATCCCGCGCGAGGAGGCCATCGCCAATGCGCGGCTGATCGCCGACGCCGTCGACATTCCGGTGATCGGTGATCTCGAGAAGGGCTTCGGAGACACGCCGAACGATGCCGCCGAGACGATCCGGCAGGGCGCCGCGGCCGGCCTGGTCGGCGGCTCGATCGAGGACGCCACCGGCAACAAGGACGCCCCGCTGTTCGACCTCGCGACGCAGGTGGCGCGCGTGAAGGCGGCGTCCCAGGCGGCGAAGGCGCTCGGCTTTCCGTTCGTGCTGACGGCGCGGGCCGAGGGTTTCCTGCGCGGCAAGCCCGATCTCGACGACGTGATCGCGCGGCTCAGGGCGTTCGAGGAGGCCGGCGCCGACGTGCTGATGGCGCCCGGCCTGCCCGACCTGGCGGCGGTGAAGAAGGTCACCGGCTCGCTCAGGAAGCCGTTCAATTTCATGGTCGGCATTCCCGGGAAATCGTTCTCGAAATCCGAGCTAGAGGCCGCCGGCGTGAAGCGGATCAGCCTCGCGACCTCGCTCTACAAGGCAGCCATGACCGGGCTGATGGAAGCCGCCAAGCAGGCAAAGGACGGCAATTTCGGCTACGTCCAGCGCGTCATCCCGACGGCCGAGCTCGCCGGCTACATGAAGGAGTAGAAGGCGAGTTGCATCGGGCCGGCGCTTCGGCCATCACGCTCAAATGGAGCATTTCGACGTCCTGATCGTGGGCGCGGGCCTGTCCGGCATCGGCGCCGCCTGGCACCTGCAGAAGGAGTGCCCGGGCAAGAGCTACGCCATCCTCGAGGGCCGCGCCGCGAGCGGCGGCACGTGGGACCTGTTCCGCTATCCCGGCGTGCGCTCCGATTCGGACATGTACACGCTCGGCTACCGCTTCCGGCCGTGGAAGAACGCCAAGGCGATCGCCGACGGTCCCTCGATCCTGACCTACATCCGCGAAGTGGCGAGCGACCATGGCATCGACGGCAAGATCCGCTACCGGCACAAGGTAGTGCGCGCCTCCTGGTCGACTCCGGACGCGACCTGGACCGTCGAGGTCGAACGCGGGCCCGAGCGCGAGCTCCAGCGCCTGACCTGCAACTTCCTCTGGATGTGCAGCGGCTACTATCGCACCGACAGCGGCTACCTGCCCGAGTTCGCCGGCATGGCGAATTTCAAGGGCACGCTCGTTCATCCGCAAAACTGGCCCGAGGATCTCGATTACCAGGGCAAGCGCGTCGTCGTGATCGGCAGCGGCGCCACGGCGGTGACGTTGGTGCCGGCGATGGCGGACAGCGGTGCGGCGCACGTCACCATGCTGCAGCGCTCGCCGACCTACATGGCGGTGCGGCCCTCGAAGGACCCGTTCGCCACCAAGATGCGCGCGCGCCTGCCGCTTCCGCTTGCCTACATGGTGACGCGCTGGAAGAACGTGCTGCTCGGCATGTATTTCTACCAGATGTGCAAGCGCAAGCCAGACAGGGTGAAGGCGCTGCTGCTGGGCTACGTGCGCCAGTTCCTGGGCGCCGACTACGACGTCGAGAAGCACTTCACGCCGGCCTACAAGCCGTGGGACCAGCGGCTCTGCCTGGTGCCGGACGCCGATTTCTTCCGCGCCATCCGCCGCGGCCAGGTCTCGGTCGTCACCGACCATATCGAGAGCTTCACCGAGCGCGGCATCCGCCTGAAGTCGGGCGAGACGCTCGAGGCCGACATCGTCGTGACGGCGACCGGGCTGGTGCTGGTGCCGCTGGGCGGCGTGCAGCTCGCCGTCGACGGCCGCGCCGTCCAGCCCAACCAGACCTTCATCTACAAGGGCATGATGTATTCCGGCGTGCCCAACCTTGCCTCGGTGTTCGGCTACACCAACGCCTCGTGGACGCTGAAGGCCGATCTCGTCTGCGAATATGTCTGCCGGCTCTTGAACCTGATGGAGCGCAGGGGCTATCGGCAGTGCATGCCGCACAATGCCGATCCGACGCTCCGCGAAGAGCCGTGGGTCAACTTCTCCTCGGGCTATATCCAGCGCGCCCTGCCGCATCAGCCCAAGCAGGGCTCGAAGCGGCCATGGAAACTCTACCAGAACTACGCGCTCGACCTGTTGACCCTGCGCTACGGAAGGCTGCGCGACCGGGCGATGACGTTCGCGCGATAGGCCGGCGCCGGCGGAAGGCAGGCTGGCGAAAGGCGGGTGAGGCTGCGAATATCGTGGCATGAAGCAGCTCCGCATTCCGGCCGTGTACATGCGCGGCGGCACAAGCAAGGGCGTGTTCTTCCTCGCCGATGACCTGCCGAGCGATCCGAAGAAGCGCGACCAGATCCTGCTGCGGGTGATCGGCAGTCCCGACCGTTACGGCAAGCATACCGACGGCATGGGCGGCGCCACCTCGAGCACCAGCAAGGTCGTGATCCTGTCGAAGTCGAGCCGGCCCGATTGCGACGTCGACTACCGCTTCGGCCAGGTGGCGATCGATGCGCCGATGATCGACTGGTCGGGCAATTGCGGCAATCTCTCCTCGGCGGTCGGGCCGTTCGCCATCAGCTCGGGCCTGGTCGAGGCGCCGCCCGACGGCACAGCCACGGTGCGCATCTGGCAGGCCAACATCCACAAGAAGATCATCAACCACGTCGCCATGCAGGGCGGCGAGGTGCAGGAGCTGGGCGGCTTCGAGCTCGACGGCGTGACGTTCCCCGCGGCCGAGGTGAAGCTCGAGTTCCTCGATCCGGCCGACGATGAAGGCGACGGCGAAGGTGGCGCCATGTTCCCTTCAGGTCAGCGCCTGCAGAAGCTCAACGTGCCGGGCGTCGGCGAGATGGAGGCCACGCTGATCAACGCCGGCAATCCGACGATCTTCATCGATGCCGGGAGCCTCGGTCTCAAGGGCACCGAGCTGCAGGGCGACATCAACGGCAACAAGGAGCTCTTGAAGCGCGCTGAGACGGTGCGGGCGCACGGCGCCGTCGCCATGGGCCTCGTCAAGACGCCGCAGGAGGCGACGGAGAAGCGCCGGCACACGCCGAAGCTTGCCTTCATCGCCAAGCCGGCAAGCTACACCGCATCCGACGGCAGGATGGTCGAGGCTTCCTCGATCGACATGCTGGCGCGCATCTTCTCGATGGGCGTGCTGCACCACGCCATGACCGGCACGGGCGCCGTGGCCGTCGCCGCGGCGGCAGCGATCCCCGGCACGCTGGTCAGCCGGCTCGCGCCGGTCGGCGCCGACGGCCGCGTCCGTTTCGGCCATCCCTCGGGCACCCTCAGTGTCGGCGCCGAGGCGCGCCAGGAGAACGGCCAGTGGGCCGTCAAGAAAGTGATGATGAGCCGCTCGGCGCGCCGGCTGATGGAAGGCTGGGTCAGGGTGCCCGAGGTCTAGCGAATTGGGGAGGAAATGATGATCAGATTGAGTGTGGCGACCGTGGCGCTCGCCTTCGCCGCAACCAGCGCTTACGCGGCTGATTACCCGGCGCCCAAGCCGGCGGACTTCGTCGTCAAGAATTTCAGGTTCCACACGGGCGAGACGATGCCGGAACTCAAGGTCCACTATGTGACGGTGGGCGAGCCGACCGGCCAGCCCGTGCTGATCCTGCATGGCACGGCCGGTTCCTCGAGCAGCATGGTCAGCGCCAATTTCGCCGGCGAGCTGTTCGGGCCGGGCCAGCCGCTCGACGCCACCAAGTACTTCATCATCATGCCGGACGGCATCGGTCACGGCAGATCGTCCAAGCCGTCCGACGGGCTGCGCACGAAGTTCCCCCGGTACGATTACGCCGACATGGTCGACGCGCAGTATCGCCTCGTCACCGAGGGCCTGGGCATCAAGCACCTGCGGCTGGTGATGGGCAACTCGATGGGCGGCATGCACACCTGGCTGTGGGGCGAGAAATACCCCGACTTCGTCGATGCCCTGGCGCCGATGGCCGCGCAGCCGACGGCGATGTCGAGCCGTAACTGGATGATGCGGCGGCTGATCATCGATTCGATCAGGAACGATCCCGACTGGAAGGGCGGCAACTACACGGAGCAGCCAAAGGCCTTCCGTTCGGCGGCGGTGTTCTACGGTATCGCCAGCGCCGGCGGCACACTTGCCTATGCCAAGCAGGCGCCGACGCGCGAGGCGGCCGACAAGCTGCTCGACGAGCGGCTGGCCCATCCGACACCGGCCGACGCCAACGACTATCTCTATGCCTGGGAGTCGTCGGGTGACTATGACGCGGCGCCGGGGCTCGGCCGCATCACCGCCAGGGTGCTGGCCATCGATTCGGCCGACGACGAGCGCAATCCGCCGGAGACGGGACTGATGGAGAACGCGCTGAAGCAAGTCAAGAACGGCAAGCTCTACCTGATTCCGGCGAGCGAGGAGACGCGCGGGCATCTCACGACCGGCAACGCCAAATTCTATGCCAGGCAGCTCGGCGAACTGCTGCAGGAGACGCCGACTCGCTAGAGCCCAATGGGCGATCGTTCTAGAGTCCGAGGAATGGCCCGATCGCTTCGAGGAAGCCGTCGGGATCCTGGATGTGCGGCGAGTGCCCGCAATGCGGGAGTTCGATCAGCCCAGCGCCCTTGATGCCCGTGGCCAGTTCGTAGGACAGAGCGGGCGGCGTCGCCGTGTCGAGCAGGCCGACCACCACCAGCGTGGGGTGCCGGATGCCGGCGAGCCGGTCGCGCATGTCGAAGCGGGCGAGCGCGCGGCAGGCGGCGGCAAAATGAGCCGGGTTGGCGGCGCGCAAGGTGGCCCGGCGCTCTTCGCCGATGTTCGGATTGGCCGCCAGGAAATCGTCGGGGAACATGCGTTGGAGTGCGATCTCCAGCACGGCTTCCATGCCGCCGCTCTCGACCCGTTCGGCCATGGTGGCGAAAGCGGCCTTGCCTGCCGGCGGGATCGCCGCTCCGGTGTCGACCAGCACCAGACGATCGAACAACCGGCCGTGACGCACCGCCAGCGCCACCGATACGAAGCCGCCAAAGCCGTTGCCCAGCAGATCCGCCTCGCGCGACAGGCCGGCTTTGGGCAGTTCAGCGGCAATGCGATCGGCGAAGTCCTCCAGGCCCGGCCCGGCCGGCGCCGAGGCGCCGAAGCCCGGCAGGTTGACCAGCCAGACGCGGCGCTGCCTGGCGAGGCTCGGCACGATGCGATCGAAGGCCGTGCGGTCGGACAGCAGCGAGTGCAGCAGCACGAGGTCGCGGCCCTCACCAGTCTTCACAATGTCGAGGGTGGCGTTGTCCGTCGGCATGGCGGCGTGACACTATCACGAGAGGCGGCGGAGACCGCGCGCAAATGGCTTCAGGGGGAGATTCGTCGATGGCGTCCACGGTGAACACCGGTCCGCGGCTCGACCGCCTGCCGATTTCGTCCTTCCACTACCGCATCTTCTGGCTGATCGGCGCCGGGATGTTCTTCGACGGCTACGACCTTTACGTCGGCGCCTCGGTGATGGGCGCCGTCCTGCAGAGCAAGTTCGCGGTGCTGAAGCAGGTGCCGGAATTCATCTCGTGGACGTTCGTCGGCATGACCATCGGCTCCGTCGTCGCCGGCTTCCTGGGCGACCGGTTCGGCCGGCGCTTCACCTATCAGTTCAACCTGATGGTGTTCGGCCTCGCTTCCTTCGCCGCCGCGGCCGCACCAAGCATGGATTGGCTGATCGCCGCCCGCTTCGTCATGGGCCTGGGTCTCGGTGCGGAGATCGTCGTCGGCTATTCGACCATGACCGAATTCGTGCCGCCCGCTTCGCGCGGCCGCTGGATGGCGTTCATGTCGTTCATCGTCGTCGCGGGCTTCCCGGCGACCTCGATCATCAGCACGCTGATCATTCCGAGCTTCGGCTGGCGGCCGATGTTTGCCATCGCGGGCGTCGGCGCGCTGATCGTCTGGTATCTGCGCAAGAACCTGCCCGAGAGCCCGCGCTGGCTGGAGACCAACGGCCGCACCGAAGAGGCCGAGAAACTGATGCAGGCGATCGAAGCGGACGCTTCCGGCGGCAAGCCGCTGCCGGCGCCGGGCCCGGCGGTCGCGACGCCGGCCGTGAGCTTCGCCACGCTCTTCGGCGCCAGCCTGCTGCCGCGCATGGTCGTGGGATGCGTCGTGCTGATCACGATCAACACCTTGATCTTCGGCTTCGTCAATTGGCTGCCGACCTTCTTCGGCCAGCAGGGCATCGGCATCACCAAATCGCTGACCTACACCATGGTCCTGGCGAGCGGCTCGCTGATCGGCTGCGCCCTCGGCGCCTGGTCGGCCGATGCGTTCGGCCGCAGGCCGACCATCATCGCCTCCTCGCTGTTGATCATCGTGGCGGGCGCCGTCTATCCCTACATGAAGGAACCGGCGGCGCTGCTCAGCGTCGGCTTCGTGCTGATCGTCGGCATCTACGTGCTGACGGCTCTGCTCTATGGCGTCTACACGACCGAACTGTTCCCGACCGAGGTACGGTTGCGCGCCAACGGCCTGTGCAACATGCTGGGCCGCGGCGCCACCGTGGTCTCGCCCTTCATCGTACTGTCGCTGTTCAGGAGCTACGGCGTGCAGGGCGTGCTCGGCCTGATGATCGGACTGCTGATCGTGCAGATCGTCGTCGTGGCGGCATGGGGCATCGAGACCAATCGCAAGGGCCTCGAGGCGCTCGGAGCAGGCGCCGCCGACTGATGCTATCGTCGCGCCATGCTGATGCATAGCTGGGTCGCGGCAGGGGCCGCCTTTCTGTTCGCGGTCGTGTGGTGGGACATGGTGTTCGACAGCCAGGTCCTCAAACATCCGGCTGGCAAGCTGCCGCCCGAAGCGCTCGCCACGATCTCGAGCTACTACCGCCGCTGCACGATCGACGGCGCGCCGACGATGTACCTGCCGCTGGTCGTCATGGTGCTGGTGCTGGCTGCGATCGTCTGGGAACTGCGGACGGCAGCGATCGCGCCGTGGGTCGGCTGGGCCTCGCTTGCGCTCGCGGTCGTGGCCGTCATCGATGTCGCCTTTATCGCCGTGCCGCGCGCCCAACGGATCGGCCGCGCCGGGGAACCGCCGGAAGTCCTGTCTGGTCTGGCGCGCACCGTCTTCAAGTTGCACGCAGTGGCTGCGGCGTGCTGGATCGTGGTGATCGTTCTTCAGCTCTGCATTCGCTAGTGTCCAATCGCATTGTCATCATCGGCGGCGGCGTGATGGGCTCGTCCATCGCGTATCACCTCAAGTCCGATCCGAATTTCACCGGCAAGGTGATCGTGATCGAGCGCGACCCGACCTATGCCCACGCCTCGTCGGCCTTGTCGGCCAGTTCGATCCGCCAGCAATTCTCGACGCCGCTCAACATCCATCTGTCGCGCCACGGCATCGGGTTCCTGCGCCGCGCCAGGGAGCTGCTGGGTGTCGATCTCGGCCTCAGGGAGCCGGGCTACCTGTTCCTGGCGTCCCCGGCGGGCGAGGCGGTGCTGCGCGCCAACCATGCGATCCAGAAGGGCGAGGGCTGCGCGGTCGAGCTGCTCGATCCGGCGGCGCTCGCGAAGCGCTTCCCATCGATGTCGACGAGCGGCGTGGCCCTGGCAAGCCATGGCACCGCCAACGAAGGCTGGTTCGATGGGCCGGCGCTGATGCAGGGCTTCCGCCGCAAGGCGCGCGAATTGGGCGCCGAATACGTCGCCGACGAGGTCGTGGGCTTCACGGCGAACAGCGTCGCTGTGAAATCCGGCGGTACGATCGAGGCTGATACGATCGTGCTCGCCGCCGGACCGCAGTCGGGCGAGGTCGCGGCGCGGGCGGGCATTGCTTTGCCGGTCGAGCCGCGGCGCCGCTCGGTCTTCGTCTTCGACTGCCGCGAAAAGCTGCCGCTGCTGCCGCTCACCATCGATCCTTCCGGCGTGTGGTTCCGGCCGGAAGGCCGCTTTTACCTCGCCGGCACGACGCCGTCCGAAGGCAACGATCCGCCCGGCGCGCCGCTCGAGGTCCAGCACGAGGAATGGGATGAAATGGTATGGCCGGTGCTGGCCGAGCGCGTGCCCGCCTTCGAGGCGGCCAAGGTCGTGAATTCCTGGGCCGGCTGGTACGAGTACAACACCTTCGACCAGAACGGCATTGTCGGCCGCCATTCCGAGATCGAGAGCCTGATATTCGCAACCGGCTTCTCCGGCCATGGCATCCAGCAATCGCCGGCCGTCGGCCGCGCGGTCGCCGAGCTGATCGTGCACGGCAGCTATCGCACCCTAGATCTTTTGCCATTCGGCTATGAGCGGATATCAACCGGCCGGCCGATACGGGAGCTGAACGTGGTGTGATACGCTCGGGTGTAAGCCCAAGGAGTACCGCCCGTGCCCGATTCACCGCTGGTCAATTCAGACATGCAATCGGCGCTCGCTGAAGCGCGGCAGGCCTACATCGACCGCAATCCCAGGAGCCTGGGGCGGCACAAGGAGGCGTGCGAGGCGATGCCGGGCGGCAACACGCGCACCACCCTGCACAACAATCCGTTCCCGCTCACGGTGGTGAAGGGCGAGGGCTGCCGGCTGTGGGACATCGACGGCCACGAATACATCGACGTGCTGGGCGAATACACCGCCGGCATCTACGGCCACTCCCATCCGGTGATCCGCAAGGCGATCGACAAGGCGCTCGATTCTGGCTGGAACTTCGCCGGCCGCAACGAGAACGAGGCCAGGCTCGCCAAGCTGATCGCCGACCGCATGCCGTCGATCGAGCTGGTGCGCTTCACCAACTCCGGCACCGAGGGCAACGTCATGGCGCTGGCGGGCGCGCGCGTCTTCGCCCAGCGCAAGGGCCGCGCCAAGGCGACCAAGGTCATGGTGTTCCACGGCGGCTATCACGGCGGCGTGCTCTATTTCGTCTCCGGTGGCTCGCCGGTGAACATGCCCTACGAGTTCGTCGTCGCGCCGTACAACGACGTCGAAGGCACGCGCGCGCTGCTCGCCAAGCATGGCGAGGAGCTGTTCGCCGTCCTGCTCGAGCCGATGCAGGGATCGCACGGCTGCCTGCCGGGCGACCCGGCTTTCCTGAAGATGGTTCGCGAGGAAACCAGGGCGCGCGGCATCACCATGATCTTCGACGAGGTCATGACCTCGCGGCTGTCGCCCGGCGGCCTGCAGCAGAAGCTGGGCGTCATTCCCGACATGACGACGCTCGGGAAATATATCGGCGGCGGCATGTCGTTCGGCGCCTTCGGCGGACGGCGCGACATCATGGAGCTGTTCGACCCGACCAGGCCCGATTCGCTGCCGCACGCCGGCACCTTCAACAACAACGTGCTCACCATGGCGGCGGGCGTGGCGGGCTATGGCGAGGTCTATACGCCTGAGGCGGCGAATGAACTGAATGCGCGCGGCGAGAAGATCCGCGAGCGTCTGAATACGATCTGCCAAAAGGCGGGCGTGGCCTTCCAGTTCTCCGGCATCGGCTCGATGATGACGGCGCATGCCACGACACGGCCGATCCGTACGGCGGCGGACATTGCCGCCGGCAGCCAGGACGCCAAGGAGCTGTTCTTCTTCGACATGTCCGCGGCCGGCATCTGGATCGCGCGCCGCGGCTTCGTCGCGCTGAACGTCATGATCGGCGATCAGGAAGCCGATCGCTTCGTCTCGGCCGTGGAAGAATTCGTCGCAGCCCGGAAGGCCCTGTTGAAGCCGCAATAATGCACTAGATAGGGAAGCATGAACGACGCTTCGCAGCCCGCCTTCCCTCAGCCCGTTTCCGGCACCGTGACGCCGCGCTTCGGCGACGTCGCGACCTTCATGCGCCTGCCGCTCTTCCGCAATCCTGCCGAAGTCGATATCGGCATGGTCGGCGTGCCGTGGGACGGCGGCACCACCAACCGGCCGGGCGCGCGCCACGGCCCGCGCCAGATGCGCGATCTCTCGACCATGATGCGGCGCATCCACCATGTGACCGGCGTGGCGCCCTATGAATTGGCCAAATGCGGCGATCTCGGCGATGCGCCGGTCAATCCGGCGAGCCTTGACGATTCGCTGGAGCGCATCACGCGCTTCTATACGAAGCTTCACGAGGCGGGCGCGGTGCCCTTGTCGGCCGGCGGCGACCATCTGATCACCTTGCCGATCATGCGCGGCATCGCCAAAGGCAACGCGCCGATGGGCATGGTGCATTTCGACGCCCACAGCGATACCTGGGACACCTATTTCGGCGGCTACAAATACACGCACGGCACGCCATTCCGCCGCGCCGTCGAGGAAGGCCTGCTCGATCCCAGGCGCGTGGTGCAGATCGGCATCCGCGGCTCGCTCTACAAGCGCGACGACAATGCCTGGGCGGTCGAGCAGGGCATGCGGGTCATCACCATCGAGGAATATTTCGACCTGGGCGTCGAGAAGGTGATCGCGGAGGCGCGCCGCGTCGTCGGCTCTAGCCCGACCTATGTCAGTTTCGACGTCGATGGTCTCGATCCGGCCTATGCGCCCGGCACCGGCACGCCGGAGATCGGCGGCTACACCCCGCACGAGGCGCAGCGCATGCTGCGTGGGCTGCGCGGCCTCAATCTGGTCGGCGGCGACGTCGTCGAGGTCTCGCCGCCCTTCGACATGAGCGGCAACACCGCGCTCGTGGGCGTCACCATGATGTGGGAGATCCTCTGCCTGCTCGCCGAAGCGGTGGCCAAGCGCAAGGGGCGGATCTAGTCATCATCCTCCCCGTCTCGGGGAGGTGCCCGCCAAGGGGAAGAAAGTTCAGACTCCCGTCCGGCCGTTCCTGACCGGGGCGCCGCTGCGCCAGAAGGCCTGCATCTCCGCCAGATTGCCGGCGAACAGGTTGCGGTCGCAGTGGGTGACGCCGGGCACGGCGCGCGACACGCCGCCGTAAGCCGTATCGGCGGCGCTTTCGTTGGCGACGTACTGCCAGAGCCGCCAGCCCTTGTCGGCCCAGGCATAGGGCACTTCCGGCTGGTCGCGCGGGTCGGCGAGCCAGAGATCGCAGCGCGCCAGGATCGAGTGCGGGTTGACCGGCTCCTGCAGGCGGATGCCGCGCCGGCCGGCGCGCTCGCCGTTGGCCCAGGCGGCGTGCGTGTAGACCACGGGATAGCGGCCGGTCGCCTGGTAGATCGTGTGCACGAACTCCTCAGCCTGGCGCAGGTTCATCGTGTTGTTGGGATTGTAGTCGTTGGGCTCGAAATCGAGCGCCAGCAGGGTGTTGGGGCCCGGCTGCGCGGCCTTGAGGAAGGTCGAGGCCTGCTTGACGCCGGAATATTGCCGCGTGCCGTAGTGATAGGCGCCCCACATCAGGCCTGCGGCCTCGGCCTCGGCCCGGCGCGGCGCGTAGTCGGGATCGAACCAGTCGCCGCCTTCGGTCGTCTTGTGGATCACGGCCAGGATGTTGGCTCGGCGGATGGCGCGGAAGTCGCTGACCTGCACGTTGTGGCTGATGTCGATCACGGCATCGAGGCCGGCCACCTCGGGCCGCCAGCTTGTACCGGCCGGCGGCGGTGGCGGAGGAGGATAGGCGGCCGGAGCGCGAGCGGTGGAGGGTTGCCGGCTGCCGCAGGCAGCGAGGCTTGGTGCCGTCAGTGCGGCAAAGCTACCTAAGAGACCACGGCGAGAAATCCCACGGCGAGGAATCATCGTACTGACACCCGATTAGCTCCCCGGGCGCAGTGTACCACACGTTCGTCACAAACGTGCCGTCAAATCGGTCGCAGTATGGCGAGACCTTGCAAGACGAGCGTCGCAAACGGGGCGTCGCCTCAGCGATAGCTTACGATCTCGTATTCGATTCCGTCGGGATCGAGAAAATAGAAGCGTCGGCCGGGATCGTAGTCGTCGTGGCCGAAGGGCTTGAGGCCCGCCTGCGCGACCTTGGCCTCGACGGCGTCGAGATCGTCGACTTCCACGCCGATGTGATTGAGCGGCAGGCCCTTGCTGAAATCGCTCGCGCCATGGCTGCTGTGCAGCGCGATGTAATGATGGTCGGAGCCGACGTGGATGGTGAGGCCGCCGTCGCGCGCCTTGCCTTGCCAGCGCACGCGCCAGCCGAAGAGATCGTGCATGAGGCGGGAAGCGCGCTCGGGATCGCTGACATTGACGTTGACGTGCTCGATGCGGGGGATGGACGGCATGGTTCCTCCGGAGGCAATGTAGACAGATCCTCGAACCTCGACCTAACTTGAGGTCAAGATGATTTCGTCCCTGGTCACGATCGGCGAGCTCAGCCGCCGCACTGGCCTCTCGGTCTCGGCCATCCGCTTCTACGAGGCGCGCGGACTGGTGCGGGCGGTGCGCAGCCCCGGCAACCAGCGCCGCTTTGCCCGCGCCGACATCAGGCGGCTGTCGTTCGCCCAGATCGCCCAGCAGCTCGGCCTGTCACTGGCCGAGATCGGCCGCGAGCTGGGCGCCCTGCCGCAGGAGCGGGCGCCCACGCGCGCCGACTGGCAGGGCATCAGCCGGCGTATCCGCGGCGCGCTCGATCAACGGATCGCCATGCTCGAGCGCACGCGCGAGCTGCTCGACGGCTGTATCGGCTGCGGCTGCCTCTCGCTCCGGAAATGCGCGCTCTACAATCCCGGCGACCGCGCTGGCCGGGCCGGGGCGGGGCCGCGCTTCCTGCTGGGCGACAAAGCCGGGGATTTTAAGGATTAGAGCGGAATGGGATGATTGCGGTTCCACAGGGCATGATGGGTTCGGCTGATCCGAACCCATCATGCTTTAGCCCAACAATTTGCAGTTAGGGCGTCTCAGGCGTCTCACGTGTCTCAGGCATCTCAGGGTGTCTCACATGGGGGGTGGGGGTGATTCGTGAGACTCGGGGCAAAAGCCCTTATGCCGCCTGCATCCGAGCTGTCTCAGGCCGGTGAGACTCTAGAGCGCCAGCTCGAGTATCTCGGTCACCTGGGCCGGGCCCGGGATGGGCCGCGGGTTGCGCGGCACCCAGGGCGTGCCCATGGCCTGCTGGGCGATACGCGGGAAGTGCTCGCGGCCGACCTTCACCTCGCTGAGGCTGCGCGGCATGCCAAGCCTGCGGATGAAGCTGTCGAGCACGTCGCCGGCATCCTCGCCCTCGTGGCCCATGGCTTTGGCGATCAGCGCCTGGCGGTCGGCATTGGCCGGCTTGTTCCAGCGCATCACCGACGGCAGCATGATGCAGCTCGTATGGCCGTGCGGCACGTCGAACACCGCGCCCAGCACATAGCCGATGCCGTGCGAGGCGCCCATCGGCACGCCCGCGGCAAGCCCGGTCATCGACAGCCAGGAACCCTGCTGGCAGTCGAGCCGCGCTTTCATGTCGTTGGGGTTGGCCTTGACCGCCACAAGACCGCGCGTCAGCAGGCCGAGCCCGTGCAACGAGGAGGCGTTGCTGTATTCCGTCGATTCGTTTGAGCACACGCCCTCCACGCAGTGGTCGACGGCGCGGATGCCGGTCGACAGCCATAACCACATGGGCGTGTGCCGCGTCACCTCCGGATCGAGGATCACCGCCTGCGGGATGCAGGCCGGATGGCGGAACATCTCCTTCACCTTGGTCGCCTCGTTGGTGACGCCGGCGATGCCGGAGAATTCGCCGGCCGACAGCGTGGTCGGGATCGAGACCTGCCGCACCACCGGCGGCTTGATCTCCGCCGCGCCCCTGATCCGGTCCATGTCCTCGACCGTAGATATGTCGTTTGCGAGGCAGAGCTGGACCGCCTTGGCGCCGTCGGTGATCGAGCCGCCGCCCAGGGTGACGATCAGGTCGGCCTTGCTGTCGCGCGCCTGCCGGGCGGCGGCGATCACCGCCGAGCGCGGCGAATGCGCCGGCATCCGGTCGAACGTGCCGACGCATTTGTTGCCGAGCGCGCGCCGCAGCTTCTCGACCTCGTCGGTCTCGCGGTTGAGCGTGCCGCTCACCATCAGGAACACTCGGTTGGCGCCGTAACGCTGCGCCAGCTCGGAGGCCGCCTGGGCGGCAGGCTTGCCGTACTGCACCTCGTCCATCTGCGAGAACACGATGCGCCCTGACTGCAGCATGGTTTCCTCCTCTGCCTCTTGCTAAAGCATGATGGGTTCGACTGGAATCGGCTGGAAGGAAACAGCCGAACCCATCATGCCCTGTGGAACCGCGATCACTAGTGCGCGCGAATGGGATGAGATGGAACCGTATCCGGTTCCATCTCATCCCATTCCGCTCTAGCTTAGCGGTCATGACCGGTACACGCGATGGCGCGATCGAACGCGCGGAAAAGTATTTCGACGACGGCGGCTTCCTGGCCGATCTGCAGCGGCGGGTGGCGATCCCGACGACCAGCCAGGAGGAGGGCTCGATGCCCGCGCTCCAGCAGTACGTGTCGGGCGAGATGTCGGACTCGCTCAAGAAGCTGGGCTACGAGTGCACCGTCCTGCCCAACCCGCGCGCGGAATACGGTCCCTTCCTGATCGCGCGCCGGGTCGAAGATCCCAATAAGCCCACAGTGCTGACCTACGGGCATGGCGACGTGATCCGCGGCCAGGAGGATCAATGGCGGCAGGGCCTGTCGCCGTGGAAGATCGTGATCGAGGGCGATCGGATGTATGGCCGCGGCACGGCCGACAACAAGGGCCAGCACACCATCAACATCGCGGCGCTGGAGTGCGTGCTGAAGGAGCGCGGCTCGCTCGGCTTCAATTCGACCATCCTGATCGAGACCGGCGAGGAAACCGGCTCGCCGGGCCTGGCCGATTTCTGCAAGGCCAACAAGGCGGCGCTCAAGGCCGACGCGCTGATCGGCTCGGACGGCCCGCGGCTCGACCACCACCGGCCGTGCATCTTCGGCGGCACACGCGGCACCATGAACTTCAACCTCTCGCTCACCATGCGCGAGGGCGGGCACCATTCGGGCAACTGGGGCGGCCTGCTCGCCAACCCGGGAATCATCATGGCGCACGCGCTCGCCTGCATCACCGACGAGCGCGGCCAGATCAAGGTGCCGGAATGGCGGCCCGAGACGCTCACCAACTCGGTGCGCGCCGCGCTCGCCGACGCCCATATCGATGCCGGCGAGAACGCGCCGACCATCAACGAGGATTGGGGCGAGAAGTCGCTGACGCCGGTCGAGCGCGTGTTCGGCTGGAACAGCTTCGAAGTGCTGGCCTTCAAGACGGGCAATCCCGACCGCCCGGTCAACGCGATCCCGCCCGGCGCCGTCGCCTACTGCCAGCTGCGTTTCGTGGTCGGCACCGACCCCAGCGAGATCCTGCCGGCGCTGCGCCGGCACCTGGAGAAGCACGGCTTCGGCATGATCGAGGTCACGCCGGCGCGCGACGTGATCATGCACGCAACACGCCTTGATCCCGAGAATCCGTGGGCCAGGTTCGCCGCCGCCTCGATCGAGCAGACGATGGGCCAGAAGCCCAACATGCTGCCCAATCTCGGCGGCTCGCTGCCCAACGAGGTGTTCACCGACATCCTCGGCATGCCGACCGTGTGGGTGCCGCACTCCTACGCCGCCTGCAGTCAGCACGCCCCCAACGAGCATCTGCTGGCGCCGCTGGCGCGCGAGGGCCTGCGCATGATGACCGGGCTGTTCTGGGATCTCGGCGCCAAGGGACGGCCGGCCTGACTGCCGACGAAGCTGCCGCACTGATCGAGGCGATCGCCGCCCGCCAGGACCGCACCGCCTTCGCCGAGCTTTTCCGGTACTACGCGCCCAGGGTCAAGGCGTTCATCATGAAGGGCGGCGCCGACGCCGACTCGGCACAGGAAGTCGCCCAGGAGGCGATGATCATGGTGTGGCGCCGGGCGGCGACGTTCGATCGCACGCGCGCCTCGGCCGCGACCTGGATCTACACGATCGCCCGCAACAAGCGGATCGACCTGCTGCGCCGGGCCGGCAAACCGGCTCTCGAGACCGAGGACTGGCTCGCCGTCTTTGCCCCGGAAGACGAGCGGCCGGAGAAATCCATCCTCGCCGGCCAGACGTATACGAGGGTCAAGGAACTGCTGGGCGGATTGTCGGCGGACCAGCTCATCGTGATCGAGAAGGCGTTTTTCGAGGACAAGACCCATACCGCGATCGCCGAGGAGCTCCAACTTCCGCTCGGCACTGTGAAATCCCGCATTCGCCTTGCACTGGGGCGGCTGCGGGAGGCGCTGGAGAAAGATGAAGAACATGAGCCGCCATCCGGCGCCTGAAGAACTGCTGCTCGACTACGCGGCCGGCAATCTGCCGGAAGGGCCGGCGCTCGCGGTCGCGCTGCAGGTCGCGCTCGATCCGGGCGTGCGCCGCACCGTCGAGCGGCTGCGCGATGTGGGCGGCGCGCTGCTGGACCAGAGCGCGGCGGCCGCACTCGATGAGGGGGCGCTCGAGCGCACGCTGTCCAGGCTCGATGCCGCGCCGGTCGAGGGACCGGCTCCGCCGGCGCGTCAACCCGGCTTCGACTGGGCGCCGGTCGCGCTGGCGCACTACCTGCCTGCCGGCGCGCGCTGGAAGCGGGTGTTCGGCGGCTTCGAACAGATCGACGTGCCCCTGCGTGCCGACACGCACCGCGCGGCGCTGCTGCGGCTGGCGCCCGGTCAGGGCCTGCCGGTGCATCGGCATGTCGCCAACGAGTACACGGTCGTCCTGCAGGGCGGTTACACCGACAACACCGGGAACTACGTCGCCGGTGATTTCGCGATCGGGCCCGGCCCGCACGCGCACCAGCCGATCGCCGATCCGGGCGATCCCTGCATCGCCTTGATCGTCCTCGAGAAGCCGATCGTGCTGACCGGCGCCGCGGGGCTTTTCCTCAATCCGTTATTGCGCTGGGGCTGGCTGTAACCGGCTGGTAGGCTTCCCTCGGAGGGAGCCATGCCGCGCATTCCTTACTACGACGTCGAGAACGCCACCGGCAAGCACGCCGAGTTCCTGGGCAAGCTCAAGCCTCACCTCAACATCATGCGCATGCTCGCCAACTCCGAGGCGGGCCTGAAGGGCTTCGTTCGCATGGGCAACGCGCTGCTCCATCGCTGCGAGCTCGATCCGGCGTTACGCGAGCTCGCGATCCTGCGCGTCGGCCGGCTGAGCCGCGCCGCCTACGAAGTCTTCCAGCACGAGCGCATCGCCCGCGAAGCGGGCGTCGCCGAGGAGAAGATCGCGGCGCTGCGCGATGCGACCATCGAGGCGGCGGCCTTCGCCGACAATGAAAAGGCCGTGCTGCGCTTCACCGACGATGTCGTGCGCAGCGTCCGGGCGTCGGACAAGACGCTGAAGGCGGTGCAGGCATTCCTCTCGCCGGGCGCGGTGGTCGAGCTCACGCTCACGATAGGCTATTACATGATGGTCTGCCGCTTCCTCGAGACGACCGGCGTCGAGGGCGAGGAGGGGCAGGCGGAATGGCTGAGGACAGCCAAGCTCTAGGGTGGAGTGACGACAGATGGCGTACCGCGTTCTGCTGGCCCAGTTCATGCACGAGACCAACACGTTCTCGAAGCTCAAGACCACGCTCGACGACTATCGCAAGCGCTTCCTCGTCGAAGGCGAGGCGATCGTGCCCAAGTTCAAAGGCACGAAGAACGAGATGGGTGGCTACATCGACGCGGCCGCCAAATATGGCTGGCAGCCGGTGTTCGCGGTCGCCGCCAACGCCACACCCTCGGGCACGCTGACGAAGGAAACCTGGGAGACGATCCGCGACATCATCCTCAACACGGCAAGGAAGGCCGGCAAACTCGACGGCGTTTGCCTGTCGCTGCACGGCGCGATGGTGAGCGAGACCGAGGACGACGCCGAGGGGGCGCTGCTCGAAGCGCTGCGCGGCATCGTCGGACCCGACGTGCCGATCGTCACGACGCTCGACCTGCACGCCAACGCCACGCTCAGGATGGCGCGTCACGCCAATGCGCTGGTGAGCTATCGCACCTATCCGCATATCGACGGCTACGAGCGCTCGGTGCAGGCCGCGGCGCTGGTGCAGGCGGCGATGGAGGGCAAGAAGAAGCCGCGCTGCCTGCTGGTGCAGCCCGCCATGCTGGAGGGCGCCGATCACGGCCGCACGACCCAGCCCGGCCAGATGCGCGACATGCTGGCTAAGGCCGACAAGTTCGAGCAGGAGCCGGGCATCAACGTGGTGTCGATTCAGGCGGGCTTCACCTGGTCCGACATCCCCTACACCGGCCCGTCGGTGGCGGTGAGCTACGAGCCGGCGGCCGAGGCGCGCGCCAAGGCGATCGCACGCGAGCTGGTGGACGACATCTGGCGGCGCAAGGACGAGATGAAGTCGGGTTACCGGCCGATCGCCGACGGCATCGCCGCCGCGCGGCAGGGAGCGGAAAAGAAGGGCCCGCTGGTGATCGCCGACGGCACCGACAATCCGGGCGGCGGCGGCTACAACGACACCACGCCGGTCCTGCAGGCGCTGCTCGACGCCAAGATCGGCAACGTCGCCTTCGGCACGATCTGCGATCCCGGCACCGTGCAACAGGCGATGAAGGCGGGCGTCGGCGCCGAGATCGACGTCGAGCTGGGCGGCCATACCGATGAATCGATGGGCAAGCCGGTGAAGGCGCGGGCGGTGGTGCGGATGCTGTCCGACGGCGTCTTCCGCAACGACGGGCCGATGAATGCCGGCGTCGAGACGCAGATGGGACCGACGGCAGTGCTGCGCCTGGGCGGCGCCAACGGGGGCATCGACGTCGTCACCATCTCCAATCGCATCCAGACGATCGACCTGCAGGTCTTCCTGAGCCAAGGCATCGATCCCGCGACCAAGGACGTCGTGGTGGTGAAGAGCGTGCAGCATTTCCGCGCCGCCTACGGGCCGATCGCGCGCGAGGTGATCGTGGTCGATTCCGGAGGCATCTGCTCGCCCGACCTGTCGCGCCGTCACTTCAAGAAGCTGCGACGGCCGATCTGGCCGCTCGATGGCATCAACGATCCCTATGCCGGAGGGCAACGTCCATGAGCCTGTTCGACATCAAAGGACCGCTGCCGGACGCATCGTTCGGCGCGGTTGTTCGGCTCAAATCGGGCGACGGCGCACGTTCGCTGGAGGCGGCGATGGCGGCCGAGCCGCAGACCGTGCCGGGCGCGCTGGCCGACGCCGGCGGCCTGCTGCTGGTGCAGGGCCTGCACGAGATCAACGACGATCCGGCGGCGCTGGTGCGGCTCAGTCGCTCCTTCGGGCCGGAGGTCGAGGATTATCGCCGCACCCTGACCGATCTCACGTCGGTGCATTCGGCCGTGCCGGAGATCATGCTGGTCTCCAACGTCGCGCCGGTGAACCGCCTGCCGCCGCCGCGGCCCGAGCCGCCGCTCACCGCCGACGGCAAGCTGCCGGTGCAGTATCCGCATCGCACCGGCTGGCACACCGACCAGAGCTATCGCCGGCCGCCGCCCGACATCTCGCTCTTCTACGCCGCAAGCCCGGTGGCGCGCGGCCGCGGCCAGACATTGTTCGCGTCGGGCATCCTCGCCTACGAGGCGCTGGCGCCCGACCTCAAGCGCAAGGTCGACAATCTCGAAGGGTTGCATGCGCAGCCCGGCACCGGCCGCTCGCGCAAGGCGGCGCTCGCCGGCGAGAAGCCGCGCGTCTTCGCCCCGCACCAGCGCTCGCAGCGCCAGCCCGTCGTGCGCGAACATCCGGTGACCGGCAAGAAGGCGCTCTATCTGTGCGAAGGCGGGCAGATGGACTGGTTCGAGGGCCCGCTGGTCGGCATGGAGCCCGGACCGAACGGCGAGGGCGCCAAGCTGGTCGACCTGCTGATGAGCCATATGACGCAACGGCGGTTCGTCTACGTCCACGAATGGACGCAGGGCGACATGCTGATCTGGGACAATCGCTGTCTCGTGCATGCGGCGACGTGGTACGAGCCGGGCGAGCAACGCATGATGTGGCGCACGACAGTGCACGGCAATCCCGGTGCGACCTATGCAGGCGAAGCCAAGAGCTGGATTCCCGCCGCGGCCGACTAGGACCGCCAGAGGAACCCGATGAGGCCGCAGGCGTTGCCCCGCTGCTCGAGAGTCCCGGAGGCCGCGTGATGGATCGCAAGCAGACCGTGCGCTACGCAGTCGCAGGTATTGTCGTCGTGGCGCTGGCGATCGCCGCATACCAGTATTTCGGCGCTGCCAAGCACCCTGCGCCAACACCCAGGACCGCCAGCACCAAGAGCACGCCGGCCGCGGACGAGCAGACGACGCCGACCGGCGTGCAGGCCGATAAGATCCTCGCCCTCGTGGCGCAGGCCCGCCAGCTCGCGGCCGACGGCAAGTTCGACGAGGCCGACAAGGCGCTCGACCAGGCCGACAAGGTGGTGAAGAATCAGCCGGAAGTGCAGCAGGCGCGGCGTGACATTGCCGCCATGAAGACCCCGCAAGGCCAGCTCGCGCTGCAGCTTGCGCGGGCCCAGCTCGCCGTCGACCACGGCGACAACGCAGCCGCCGAAAAGGCCTTGGCCGAGGTCGAGAAGCTGAAGCCGGATGCGCCTGAGATCGCCGAATTGCGCGCCAGGATGCAGCATCAGCAGATAAAGGAAACGCATCACGACGACCGCGTGACGAGGCACCTGACGGCAATGCGCGAAGCGATCGCACGCGGCGATTTCGCGACGGCCGACAGCGAGCTCAACGCAGCGGAGAGGGCCGACGTCGCCGATCCCGCCGTGCACCAGGCGCGGATCGAGCTCAACCGCGCGCGCAACTCGGCGCTCAAGAAGGATTAGGAAATCCGCCGGGAGAGGTCACTTCTTTTGCCGGAAGAACGTCGTCAGCACGAAGCGGCGGCCGCGGCGGACCGGCAGCGCCTCGTGCAACACCGAACATGAGAACACCGCGGCGGCACCGAGCGGCGGGTTCACCTTGACGGCGGCATACTCGGGGAAGATCAGCTCGCCGCCCTCGAAATCGTCGTTGAGATTGAGCGACACGGCGAAGGCGCGGTCGGCGGTGGTCGGCGCACCGTTGTCGCGATGCGCGCCGAAGAAGTGATTACGCTCGGCGCTGTAGGACAGGATGACGTGGGCGTCGAAGCTGAACTCGCGATCGAAGCCGAAGACCTTGCCGAGCTCGGGCCCGATGCGCCAGGCGAGGCGATCTGAGATCGCCTTCTGCATCATCGGCTCCTTCACCATGTAGTCTTCGGTGCGCTTGAGCTCGGCAACGCCGACATTGCCGTAGCGGCTCGAAACGCCCGAATCCTGCCGGTCGCCCTTTTCCCACAGGCGGATGACCTGGGCGCAGAACTCCGGCTCGAACACGCGCGGCAACACCAGCACCGGCGCCATGGCGCTCGCGATCACCTGATCCCTGCCGCCGTTGCTGCGCACGCTGTCGGCGAGGGCGGCGATGCCTTCGGCCGTGGCAACGAGCGGGCGCGTGTCGAACGTGCCGGCGACCCGCTGGTTGGGATCGAGCACGATCACACGGCTGCGCAGCCCCATCGGCTGGCCGAGGCCGACGCCGCCTTGTGCCAGAAGGGCGGGCACGAACTTTCGCTCGCCGTCGCACAGCAGCAGCGGACCGTTGTCGCCCATGCCGAGCTTGCTCCACGCCGGACCCGCGGCGGCAAGCGCGTTCGCGCAGACGACGACATGGACTGCCGAGGCCTTACCGCAGGCCGAGCGGAAGGCCGCGTAGGGCTCGGCTTCGAGCGTCCGCAGATCGTCGACGACCAGCAGCGCCACCGGCTCGCCGGTGAACGACCAGATGAACTTGCGGTACTTGCCGTCGAGCCCGGGCAGGGCAAAGTCGGGGAGCCGGTCTCCCGGGCGAAGCGACGACGGCGCGTTCATAACCGTCAGGTGTCGTCGCTGCTGTTGCTCGAGCCGCCGAGCAGGCTGCCCAGGATACCGCCGACCGCGGTCGCCGCGACCGCACCGCCGATAGTGCCGGTCGTGGTTGTCGCGCCATCGCCGCGGTTCGGCAGGTAGCGGCCGATCTCCTCGGCGAGATTCATGATCGGCATGCTCTGCAGCATGACGTGGCCGGGCCCGACCAGCGTCGCGAGGAACAGGCCTTCGCCGCCGAACAGCACGTTCCTGAAGCCGCGTACCATCTGGATGTCGAACTGGATGGTGGGGTCCATGACGCCGACATGGCCGGCATGGACCAGAAACTTTTCACCGGCCTTGAGGTCGCGCTCGACGACCTCGCCCGAGAGATCGAGGAAGACCGTGCCGGGGCCGCTCACCTTCTGCAGGATGAAGCCCTCGCCGCCGAAGAACCCCGCCCCCAGGCGCTTCTGCCAGGCCAGCTCCAGGCTCACCGACTTCTCGGCGCAGAGGAAAGTTTCCTTGCGGCAGATCAGCGACTGGCCGGCTGCGAGGGCGACGGCCTTGACCGTGCCGGGAAAGCGCGGGGCAAACGCGACATGGCCGCTGCCGCGCGAGGTGAATTCGGTGATGAACAGGCTGCCTCCGGTCAGGCTGCGCTTCAGGCCGGCGAACAGCCCGCCGCCGGTATTCGTGTTCATCTCGACGACGTCGTTCATCCAGCACATGCAGTTGGTCTGGCTGTACACGATCTCGCCCGGTGCCAGGTCGATCGACACCGTCTGCATGACCGTTCCGGAAATCTCGTATTTCATGCCGCGCGCCCCCGCTGCTCGATCGCCAAGGGATGCGGCGGAATGAGGTAAAGCGCAAGGGCAATGGTGGGCGCGGTAGGGATTGAACCTACGACCCCACCCGTGTGAAGGGTGTGCTCTCCCGCTGAGCTACGCGCCCGGAAGGCGGGCGTATAGGGCCTGTGGCGGAGCCCGTCAACCTTTGGCGGCGAGCCCTTCGAGGGCCTTCGGCAACGCGTCGAACCGCTCGATCACGGCCTCCGCGCCGAGCTCGCTGGCCGGCCGCGCCGTGTAGCCCCAGCTCACCAGCACCGCCGGCAGGCCGGCGGCGTGGGCGGCCTCCACGTCGTGGATCGAATCGCCCACCATGACGCTGCGTTCCTTCGTGCTGCCCATGCGCTCGAGCAGCATCAGGATGTGCCGGGGATCGGGCTTGCGCACGGGCGCGAAGGTGTCGGCGCCGGCGACGTCGGTGATCGGCGGCATCAGCTTCAGGTGGTCGAGGATCATGCGCGAGGGCTTCTCGAACTTGTTGGTGCACACGCCCTGCTTGAGGCCGAGCCGGCCGAAGTGCGCCACGACGTCGACCACGCCGGGAAAAGCGAAGGTATTGCTCACCGGATCGGCTTCGTAGTAGCGCACGAACTCGCGCGTTACCGCGCTCAACGCCGTATCGTCGAGGTTCTTGCCGTATTTGGCGAAGGCCCGTTGCATTGTGACCTTGCTGCCCTGGCCCATGAACGCGCGCATGTCCTCCTCGGTCGCCGGCGGCAGGCCGTGATCGGCCAGCACATGGCTCACCGCGACCTGCATGTCCTTGGCACTTTCGATCAGGGTGCCGTCGAGGTCGTAGAGGACGGTGTCGAAGCGGCTGGCGATCGGGTTGTCGGCGTTGGGGTGCATGGTCGTTCCTTAGCATATCCGGCTTGCGGGACTGCCAGCCTCATGGCATCGGAGCGGCATGAAGTCGCCAATTGCCGTGGTGGTGCTGGCTGCGGGGGCCGGCACGCGCATGAAATCGGCAATTCCCAAGGTTCTGCATCCGCTCGCCGGCCGGCCGATGGTGCGCCACGTGCTGGAGAACGTGGCGCGTCTGAAGCCCGCCAAGGTCGTGGGCGTCGTCGCTCCGGGGGCGCGCGAGGTGGCAGCAGTTTTCGCTCCCCATCCGACCGTGGTCCAGCGCCAGGCGCTCGGCACCGGTCATGCCGCCAAGGCGGCGCTGGCCGCACTCAAGGGCCATCGCGGGCCGGTGCTCGTGGTCTATGCCGACGCGCCGCTGCTCACGGCCGCGAGCCTGCAGCATCTGCTCGATCGTTGTCGCACCGAGGGCGCGGCGGTGGGCGTGCTGGGCTTCAAGGCGAGCGATCCCACGCCGTACGGCCGACTGATCGTGCGCAATGGCGAGCTCGAGAAGATCGTCGAGAGCCGCGATGCCGTGGGGCCGGATCGCGAGATCGACTACTGCAATTCGGGCGTGATGTGCCTCCATGGCGCACTGATCGGCGAGCTGGTGGGCGCGATCGGCAACGACAACGCCAAGCGCGAATACTATCTCGTCGATGCGGTGGCGATCGCGCGCGCCAAGGGTCACAAGGCGATCGCCGTCGAAGGCGACGAGGCCGAGTTCCAGGGCGTCAACTCGCGCGCCGAGCTTGCGGTGGCCGAGAAGGAGATCCAGCGGCGGCTGCGCGCGGCGGCGATGGAGGCGGGAGTCACCATGACCGACCCCGATACGGTGTGGCTCTCGGCCGACACGAAGCTCGGCAGTGACGTCACCATCGGCCCCAATGTGCGCTTCGGCCCGGGTGTCACGGTGGCCTCGAACGTCGAGATCAAGGGCTTCTGCGACATCGAAGGCGCGCGCATCGGCAAAGGCTGCATCATCGGGCCGTTCGCCCGCATCCGACCCGGGTCGGAGGTGGCCGAGGACGTCCATATCGGCAATTTCGTCGAGCTCAAGGCGACCAGGATGGGGCGCGGCGCCAAGGCCAACCACCTGGCCTATCTCGGCGATTCGGAGGTCGGCGCGGCCAGCAACATCGGCGCCGGCACGATCTTCGTGAACTACGATGGTTACGGCAAATGGCGGACCATCGTCGGCGCCGACGCCTTCATCGGCTCCAACAGCGCTCTCGTGGCGCCAATCCGCGTCGGCAAAGGGTCGAACGTCCCGGCGGGCAGCGTCATTACAGACGATGTGCCGGCAGGGGCCGTGGCCTTCGGCCGGGCCCGTCAGGTCACAAAGAAGGGGCGGGCAGCGGCGCTTCGTGCGAAACTGAAGGCCCGTGCGGCGGCCGCCAAGCGGGCAAAGAAGAAGTAGCCCATCCCCCTCTACGGACGACCTCCCATGTGCGGCATCATCGGAATTCTCGGCAAAGCGCCGGTCGCGCCCCTGCTGCTCGACGCGCTGAAGCGGCTCGAATATCGCGGCTATGATTCGGCCGGTGTCGCCACCCTGGTGAACGGGCACATCGATCGCCGGCGCGCCGAAGGCAAGCTGGTCAACCTCGAGGCGCGGCTCGCCACGGAGCCGCTGCCTGGCACCATCGGCATCGGCCACACGCGGTGGGCGACGCACGGCAAGCCCAGCGAACGCAACGCCCATCCAATCGCCACCGATCGGGTGGCGATCGTGCACAATGGCATCATCGAGAATTTCCAGGAGCTGAAGGACGAGCTGGTCGCGGAGGGAAAGAGCTTCGACAGCGATACCGACACCGAGGTGGTGGCACAGCTTCTCACATCGTACCTCGAGCGGCAGATGTCGCCCGAGGAGGCGATGGGCAAGGCGATGGAACGCCTGCGCGGCGCCTTCGCGCTGGTGGCGATGTTCAGCGGCCGGCACGACATCCTGATGGGCGCCCGTCGCGGCAGCTCGCTCGCCGTGGGCTACGGCGACGGCGAGATGTATGTCGGCACCGACGCGCTGGCGCTGGCGCCGTTCACCAAGCGCGTGAGCTATCTCGAGGATGACGATTGGGTCGTGCTGAACAGCGCCGGAGCCAAGATCTATCAGGGCCGCACCGAGGTGAAGCGCGAGATCCGCAAGAGCGGCATCACCGGCGCGATGATGGGCAAGGGCAATCATCGCCACTTCATGGTGAAGGAGATCTACGAGCAGCCGGCTGTTGTCGGCGACACGCTGCAGAGTTATCTCGATCCCGCCTCGCGCAAGGTCAGCCTGCCGGCGCTGCCGTTCGACTGGAACCGGGTGACGCGTCTCACCATCACGGCCTGCGGCACCGCCTGCTACGCCGGCATGGTCGCCAAATACTGGTTCGAGAAGCTGGCCCGCCTGCCGGTCGAGGTCGAGGTGGCGTCGGAGCTGCGCTACCGCGAGCCGCCGCTGCCCGAAGGCGGGGTGTGCATCGCCATTTCCCAGTCGGGCGAGACGATCGACACGCTGGCGGCGCTGCGCTACGCCAAGGCGCAGAAGCAGACCATCCTGTCGGTGGTCAACGTGCCGGAGAGCGCCATCGCGCGCGAATCGGATCTGGTGCTGCCGACCCTGGCGGGCCCCGAGATCGGCGTCGCCTCGACCAAGGCCTTCACGACCCAGCTCCTCGTACTGCTGACGGCGGCGATTGCCGCCGGCCGCGCCCGCGGCACATTGGCCGCCGCGGACGAGGAGCGGATTGCGCATGCGCTGATCGAGCTGCCAGCCCATCTCAACGAGGCACTCAACAAGGAAGACGACTACCGCCGCATTTCCGAGGAGATCCTCGCCGAGGCGCGGGACGTGCTCTATATCGGTCGTGGCTCGTCGTTCCCCATCGCGCTCGAAGGCGCGCTGAAGCTCAAGGAGATCTCCTACATCCACGCCGAGGGCTATGCCGGCGGCGAGATGAAGCACGGACCGATCGCGCTGATCGACGAGTTGGTGCCGGTCGTCGTCGTGGCGCCGACCGATCCGATCTTCGACAAGATCGCCTCGAACTTCGAGCAGGTGAAGGCGCGCGGCGGCAAGCTCGTGCTGATGACCGACGAGGCGGGCGCCCGGCGGCTTTCGCGCCAGGCCGAGGCGACGGTGGTGTTGCCGACGGTCGATCCGGTGATCGCACCGATCCTGTACACCGTGGCGGTGCAGCTGCTGGCCTACTATACGGCGGTGGCCAAGGGCACCGATGTCGACCAGCCGCGCAATCTCGCCAAGAGCGTGACGGTCGAATAGAAAAAGGCGCCTCGCGGCGCCTCTTTCAGTTGATCAGGTTGTCTCAGCGCGTTCCCTGCGGCAGGCCCGGGGCGAGGCCCTGCGGCTGCGGTGCGGCTGGATTGGCCGGGCGCGGCTGGGCCGGAGCCGGAGCGGGCCGCGGCGCCTGTTGCGGTGCGGGTTGCATGGTCTGGATGATCGCACGCAGCTTCTGCGTTTCGGCTTCCTGCGACTTCTTGAATTCCTCCTCGTTCAGGAAGCGGTCCTTGTTGAGGTCCATCTGCAGGAACTGCGTGACCGCATGGGCGGTCAGCTCGACGCGGTCGAGCACGCCGTCCTTGTTGGTGTCGATCTCCTGGAACTTGAGCATCGCGATCTTCTTGCGCAGCTCGAACGGCGGCAGCCCTTGGGCCTGCGGGCCGTCGGCGGGGCCGGCGATCGCCAGCCATTCCTGCTGCGTGATCTTGCCGTCGCCGTTCTTGTCGAGCTGGTCGGCGCTGCGCAGTTGCATGTCGATGAAGTCGTTGATCGCCATCATGCCGCGCCGGCGCTGCGCCTCGGCCTGCTGGCGCATCTCGGCCTCGCGCTGCAGCGAGCGCTGCACGATCAGCCGCACCTCGGGCTCGGTAACCTTGTTGTCGCGATCCGTGTCGTACTGATTGAACTCGGCGTGGACCAGCGCTTCGGCCTCGGCGCGCTCGACGAAGCCGTTGCGGTTCGTGTCGAGGTTCTGGAACTCAGCGCGGGCTCGGCCCTTGCGTTCCTCGAGCGGCGGCACACCCGGCCCTTCGGTGGTGAAGGGCGGCTCGGCCACCTTGAGAAACTCGTCGAGCGAGAGCTTGCCGTCATGATTGGTGTCGAGCTGGTCGAACGTCTTCATGCGGTATTTGACGAACTGCTCGCGCGTCACCTCGCCCTTGTTGGCGGTGTCGATCTCCTTGAACCAGGCCGGCAACGGAATGGGCGCATTGGCGGCCGGCGGCGCGGCCGGAGTGGCCGGCGGCGTTGCCGGGGCCATCGGGTTCTGCGGGGCGGGAGCGGCCGGAGGCTTGCTTGGCGAAGCAGGCGGGGTCTGGGCCATGGCCGGCAGCGTCACAACGGCTGCAGCCAGCAGGATCGGACCAAGAAAACGGCTCATCGACAGCGGACTCGCGTATTGGCAGGGGGAATTCGTATCGGCGGCAATGAGTCGTCTGTCAACAACGTCCGCTCTTCGACACCAGGCTGCGACGCAATCGCGCCCAAACGAAGGCGTGATGGCAATAGGGTTGCTTCCCCCGTTCGGATCGTTCATCGTGCACCGCGTGTCGACCTCGGAGAAGGGTCGCAAGTATCTGGGAGGCAAGGGTAATTTCGCAGGATCGGCGTGTTGATTGCGCCCTTCGCGAAGCCAGCTTGAACATGGCAGAACCGTCTTCATCCAGCGGATCGCCGCTGCTCAGCGTGCGCAATGTCTCGGTCCGCTTCGGTGGCATCGTCGCCCTCGATGGCGTGACGTTCGACGTCTTCCCCGGCCAGATCGCCGGCCTGATCGGCCCTAACGGAGCGGGCAAGACGACGCTCTTCAACTGCCTCAGCCGGCTCTACACGCCCAATGGCGGCGACGTGCTGTTCGAGGGCAAGTCGATTCTCGGCCGGCCGCGCCACGACATCCCCTATATCGGCATCGGCCGCACCTTCCAGAACGTGGCGCTGTTCGACCGCATGACCGTGATCGACAACGTCAAGGTCGGCTGCCATTCGGTGAGTTCGACCAGCTTCTTCGACAATGCCCTGCGCCTGCCCAAGGTCGCGTCGGAGGAGACGCGCATCGCCAAGCGCGCGACCGAGCTCATCGAGTTCATGGACCTCGTGCCGTTCACCAACGCCGTGGCGGGCGGCCTGCCCTTTCCCATCCGCAAGAGGGTGGAGCTCGCCCGCGCGCTCGCCTCGAGCCCCAAGCTGCTGCTGCTCGACGAACCGGCGGCCGGCTTGAACCACGAGGAAATCGAGACCCTGAAGGGTCAGATCAAGCGGGTGCGCGACATGCAGCACGTGACGGTCCTGCTGGTCGAGCATCACATGAGCCTTGTCATGTCGGTGTCGGACAAGGTGGTGGCCATCGATTTCGGCAAGAAGATCGCCGACGGCACGCCCGCGGAAGTGCAACGCGATCCCGAAGTGATCCGCGCCTACCTGGGGACGTCGTGATGGCGCCGCTTCTGGAAGTGAAGGGACTGCAGGCCTTCTACGGCCAGACCAAGGTCCTGTTCGATCTCGGCTTCGATATCGCCGAAGGCGGCATCACCACGCTGCTGGGCGCCAACGGCGCCGGCAAGACGACGACGCTGCGCGCCATTTGCAACATGGTGCGCACCGAGGGATCGGTCCGTTTCGCCGGCAAGGACATCCGCGGCCTGCCGACCGAGGAGATCGTGCGCCAGCGCATCGCCCACGTTCCGGAAGGCCGCGGCACATTCACCACGCTCACGGTCGATGAGAACCTGCGCATCGCCGCCTACACGCGGCGGGACAAGGAGGGCGTCAAAAATGAGCTCGACCGCGTCTTCGGCTACTTCCCGCGGCTGAAGGAGCGCGTGCAACAGCAGGCCGGCACGTTGTCCGGCGGCGAGCAGCAGATGCTGGCGATCGCCCGCGCGCTGATGCTGAAGCCGCGCCTGATGCTGCTCGATGAGCCGTCGTTCGGCCTGGCCCCGCTGGTCGTGGTCGAGATCTTCCGCATCCTGCGGCGCATCAACGAGGAGGAGAAGGTGAGCATCCTCCTGGTCGAGCAGAATGCCGCACTGGCGCTCGACCTCGCCGACTACGCATACGTTCTGGAGACCGGCCGGGTGGTCATGGCCGATCGGTCCTCCGTCGTGAAGAACGACGAGGGCATCCGCAAATCCTATCTCGGTTACTGAGGCGACAGCATGGAACAGTTCCTTCAGCAGCTCGCTTCCGGCCTGGCCAACGGCGCCATCTACGCCTGCGTGGCGCTCGCCCTGGTCATGATCTACGTATCGACCGACCATCTCAATTTCGCGCAGGGCGAGATGGCGATGTTCTCGACCTACATCAGCTGGCAGCTGATGAACTGGGGGCTGAATTTCTGGCTGGCCTTCGTGCTCGCCGTGCTGATCTCGTTCGTCGCCGGCCTGCTCATCGAGCGCATCGTCTTGCGACCTTTGCACAACGCGCCGGTGCTGTCGGTGGTCGTGGTGTTCATCGGCCTGCTGGCGATCTGCAACTCGATGGCGGGCGCGATCTGGAGCTACCTGATCAAGGAATATCCCTCGCCGTTCCCCAAGTCGACGTTCGGCATCGCAGGCGTCATCGGCCCGCATCAGCTGGGCGTCGTGCTGGTGACCCTGATCGTGCTCAGCCTGCTGTTCGTCTTCTTCCGCTACACCCCGCTCGGCCTCGCCATGCGGGCGGCGGCGCAGAACCCGTCGAGCGCGCGCCTGGTCGGCGTGCGGGTCGACTGGATGCTGGCGCTCGGCTGGGGCCTCGCCGCCGCAGTCGGCGCGGTGGCCGGCATCATGGTCGCGCACATCGTCTATCTCGACCCCAACATGATGGGCGGCATCCTGCTCTATGCCTTCGCCAGTGCGCTGGTGGGCGGCATCGGCAATCCGGGCGGCGCGGTGATCGGCGGCTTCATCGTCGGCATCCTCGAGAACATGGTCGCCTATGCCGGCAACATGATCGAGAAGGAGACCGGCGTTTACATCATCGGCAACGGCGAGAAGCTCACCGTCGCCCTGATCATCGTCATCTTCGTGCTGACCGTGAAGCCCGCCGGCCTGTTCGGCCGCGTCGTCGTGAAGAGGGTCTGACATGCCGTCATTTCCCAAGAAGTGGCTGGTCGTGCTGATTGCGGTCGCCTTCATCTGGCCGCTGTTCCAGCCGCTCCTTCCCGACGTCTTCTCGAACTACCGCCTATTCCTCGTCAGCACCATGATCATCGCCGCGATCGCGGTGCTGGGATTGAACCTGCTGACCGGCTTCAACGGCCAGATCTCGCTTGGCCATTCGGCCTTCTACGCGGTGGGCGCCTACACGGCGGCCATCCTGATGGACAAGCTCGACTTCCCCTACTACGCCACCCTGCCGGTGGCTGCGGTCATCTGCTTCGTCGTCGGCTGGCTGTTCGGCAAGCCGGCGCTCAAGCTCGAAGGCCATTATCTCGCGCTCGCCACTTTCGCGCTGGCGCTGTCGGTGCCGCAGATCCTGAAATACAAGTGGCTCGAGGACGTGACCGGCGGCGTGCAGGGCATCGTACTGTCCAAGCCTGAGGTGCCGTTCGGCCTGCCGCTCAACGAGGACCAGTGGCTCTACTACTACTGCCTGATCGTGATGGTGATCCTCTACTGGGCGGCCAACAACATGATCCATAGCCGCTCAGGCCGCGCCATGATGGCGATCCGCGATTTCCACATCGCCGCCGACACGATGGGCATCAATACGGCGCGCTACAAGACCGTGACGTTCGGCATCAGCGCCGCCTATACCGGTATCGCGGGCGCCCTGTCGGCGTCGGCGATCGCCTTCGTGGCGCCCGACAGCTTCAATTTCTTCCTGTCGATCAAGTTCCTGATCGGCCTGGTGGTGGGCGGCGTCGGCTCGCTCGCGGGCTCGGTGGTCGGCGGCATCTTTTACGTGCTGGTCGACAATGCCGCGCAGGCGATCTCGACCTACATCAAGAACGACCTCGGCCTGCAGTTCGATCTGTCGGCCTACACGATCTTCGGCCTGCTGCTGATCGGCCTGATGTACCTGATGCCGATGGGCATCGTGGGCGGCGTCGCCATGGCCATGCGCCGCCTGCGCCGCTAGCCCGCATCACCCGGGATTTTCTGGCAAGGCCGCCCGTCCGGGCGGCCTTTTTGCTGCCTTTCCGCCGCGACTGACGACCGCACTGCGAATTTCCTCTTCCCAAGTGGCTGGTCTTGGAGCGAACCTGTTCCGCACAACGATAACCGGGGAGTCTGCATGTAACGATCAAACAGAGGAGGCGACGTTGAAAACCAAGAGGCGTACCTTCATCGGCGGCGTCACGAGCGCTGCCATCGTGTCCGCGTCCGGCGTGGCGTTGGGTCAGAAGAAGTACGACGTTGGCGCGACCGACAGCGAGATCAAGCTCGGCCACACCAACCCCTACAGCGGTCCCGCGTCTTCCTACAGCATCATCGGAAAGTCGCACCAGGCGTACTGGAAGATGGTGAACGAGGCGGGCGGCATCAACGGCCGCAAGATCAACTTCATCAGCTACGACGACGGCTACTCGCCGCCCAAGACGGTGGAGATGGTTCGCAAGCTGGTCGAGGAGGACAAGGTCCTCGCCTGCTTCAACACGCTCGGCACGCCGTGCAACACGGCGATCCACAAATACATGAACCAGAAGAAGGTGCCGCAGCTCTATGTGGCGACGGGCGCTTCCAAGTGGGGTGATCCCAAGAACTTTCCGTGGACTATGGGCTTCCAGCCCGACTACCACACCGAGGGCGTGATCTACGCCAAGCACATCCTGTCGAACGTGAAGGACGCCAAGATCGCCGTGCTCTACCAGAACGACGACTACGGCAAGGATTACTTCAACGGCATGAAGGACGGGCTGGGCAAGGAGGCCTCGCGCATCGTCAAGGCGGTGAGCTACGAGGTCACCGATCCCACCGTCGATTCGCAGATCATCGAGCTCAAGAATTCGGGCGCCAACGTCTTCTACAACGTGTCGATCCCGAAGTTCGCGGCGCAAGCGATGCGCAAGGCGGCCGATCTCAAGTGGAAGCCGGTGCAGTACCTCAACAACGTCTCGGCAAGCGTCACCGCGACGATGAAGCCCGCGGGCTTCGACAACGTGCAGGGCGTCATCACCGCAGCGTGGCTCAAGGATCCCACCGACAAGCAATGGGACAACGACGCCGACATGAAGGAGTGGCGCGCCTACATGGCCAAGAACATGCCCGAGGCCAACACCGGCGACGGCAACTACGTCTACGCCTACGCCGTGGCGACCCTGATGCGCGACACCTTGAAGAAGTGCGGCGACAACCTCACTCGCGCGAATGTGATGAAGCAGGCGGCGAGCGCCCACAACCTCCGCCTGCCGGGCCTGCTGCCCGGCATCACGGTGTCGACCAGCGCCACCGACTTTTATCCGGTGCAGGCCGTCCAGCTGTCGCGCTTCAAGGGCGAGACCTGGCAGCTGTTCGGCGACGTCATGCACAACGAGAGCACCTGAGCCCCGATCCGCGCATCGGAACGCATCGTTGGAAAGGCCGCCGGAAGGCGGCCTTTCTCCTGGCCGGAGGCAAGGCGCCGCACGGGCCGTGCGAATTTGCTCTTTCCAACAGGCGATTTTTTAGGGAGGCTGTTCCGCATAACGATAACTCAGGGAGGCTATGTTGAAGACTACGAGACGTGTGTTCGTGGGTGGCGCATCGGCGGCGGCCATCGTGTCGGCGTCGAACCTGTCGTTCGCGCAAAAGAAGTACGACGACGGTGCGAGCGACAAGGAGATCAAGCTTGGCCACACCAATCCCTACAGCGGTCCCGCCTCGTCGTACGGCGTGATCGGCAAGACGCTGCAGGCCTATTGGAAGAGCGTGAACGAGGCGGGCGGCATCAATGGCCGCAAGATCAACTTCATCAGCTACGACGACGGCTATCAGCCGCCGAAGACCGTCGAGATGGTTCGAAAGCTCGTCGAGGAGGACAAGGTCCTCGCCTGCTTCAACACGCTCGGCACGCCGTGCAACACCGCGATCCACAAATACATGAACCAGAAGAAGGTGCCGCAGCTCTACGTCGCCACCGGCGCGTCGAAGTGGGGCGATCCCAAGAACTTCCCGTGGACCATGGGCTTCCAGCCCGACTACCACACCGAGGGCGTGATCTACGCCAAGCATCTGCTGGCCAACGTCAAGGACCCGAAGATCGCCGTGATCATGCAGAACGACGACTACGGCAAGGACTACTGGAACGGCTTCAAGGAAGGCCTCGGCAAGGACGCCGGCAAGGTCGTCAAGCACGTGACCTACGAGACGACCGATCCGACGGTCGACAGCCAGGTCATCCAGCTCAAGGATTCGGGCGCGAACACCTTCTTCGTCATCGCCATCCCGAAGTTCGCCGCCCAAGCCCTGCGCAAGGCCGGCGACCTCGGCTGGAAGCCGGCGACCTATCTCAACAACGTGTCCTCGAGCGTCACCGCGACGATGAAGCCGGCGGGCTTCGACAACGTGCAGGGCGTGCTGACCGCGCAGTACCTGATGGATCCGACCGATCACCAGTGGGACAGCAACGCCGACATGAAGACCTGGGTCGACTGGATGAAGAAGCACAATCCGGGCGCCAGCCTGGAGGACGCGTCCAACGTCTTCGCCTACTCGGTGGCCTCGCTGATGCACGAGACGCTGAAGCGGTGCGGCGACACCCTGACGCGCGCCAACGTCATGAAGCAGGCGGCGAGCTTCCAGAAGTGGAAGTTGCCGATGGCGCTGCCCGGTATCACCGTCAGTACTAGCCCGACCGACTTCTATCCGATCCAGGCGGTCCAGCTGTCGCGCTTCAAGGGCGAGAGCTGGGAGCTATTCGGCGACGTGATGCACGCCGAAAGCTCCTGAGCTCGATCCGCGCATCGGAACGCAACACCGAGGGAAGGCCGCCGAATGGCGGCCTTTCTTTTTTGTGCGTTCACCTCGCGCTCATTTCAGAGGAAAGTCCGCCGCTTTTACTATCGGGAGGTAGAGTCTAGTGAAATCGAACAGGCGTACGTTTATCGGCGGCATGTCGGCCGCCGCGGTGCTTTCCAGCGTTGGCGTAGCTTCCGCTCAGAAGAAATATTCCGACGGCGCGAGCGACAGCGAGATCAAGATCGGTCACACCGGCCCTTACAGCGGTCCTGCCTCGGCCTATGGCCAGATCGGCAAGACGCTCGAGGCCTACTGGAAGAGCGTCAATGCCGCCGGCGGCATCAACGGCCGCAAGGTCACCTTCATCACCTACGACGACGGCTACTCGCCGCCCAAGACGGTCGAGATGGTCCGCAAGCTGGTCGAGGAGGACAAGGTCCTCGCCTGCTTCAACACGCTCGGCACGCCGTGCAACACGGCGATCCACAAGTACATGAACACCCGCAAGGTGCCGCAGCTTTACGTCGCGACGGGCGCTTCCAAGTGGGGTGATCCCAAGAACTTCCCGTGGACCATGGGCTTCCAGCCCGACTACCACACCGAGGGCGTGATCTACGCCAAGCACATCCTGGCCAACGTCAAGGATCCCAAGATCGCCGTGCTGATGCAGAACGACGATTACGGCAAGGATTACTGGAACGGTATGCGTGAGGGATTGGGCAAGGAGGCCAACAAGGTAGTGAAGCACGTCACCTACGAGGTGACCGATCCCACGGTCGACAGCCAGATCATCCAGCTCAAGGATTCCGGCGCCAACGTCTTCTTCAACATCTCGACGCCGAAGGCGGCCGCGCAGGCGATCCGCAAGGCGGCCGACATCGGCTGGAAGCCGGCGCAGTACCTCAACAACGTCTCGGCCTCGGTCGGCTCGGTGATGAAGCCGGCCGGCCTCGACAACAGCCAGGGCATCATCACCGCGCAGTACCTCAAGGACCCGACCGACAAGCAGTGGGTCGACAGCGAGGACATGAAGGCGTGGGTTGCCTGGATGGACAAGTGGATGCCGCAGAGCAACAAGGCCGACGCCAACCACGTGTTCGGCTTCGCCGTCGCCTCGCTGATGCACGAGACGCTGAAGAAGTGCGGCGACACGCTGACGCGCGAGAACGTGATGAAACAGGCGGCGAACTACCAGAAGTGGAAGCTGCCGCTCGCGCTGCCCGGCATCACCATCAGCACCAGCGCGACCGACTTCTACCCGATCCAGTCGGTCCAGCTCGCCCGCTTCAAGGGCGAGAGCTGGGAGCTGTTCGGCAACGTGATGTCGAACGAAGCCGCCTAAATCACACGTCGATTCACTCGATGCGAAGGCCGCCGGCATCCCGGCGGCCTTCTTTTTGGCCCTTTCCAAGCCCCGATTTATTGGCGACGCTTGCCTCGCAAGAAACCATAGGAGGAAGCGTTGCGGACCAATCGGCGTAGTTTCCTGAGTGGTGTTTCATCGGCTGCGGTCCTGTCGGCCGCGCCGCGGGCATTTGCCCAGAAGAAGTACGATGACGGTGCGACCGACAAGGAGATCAAGATCGGTCACACCAATCCCTATAGCGGCCCGGCCTCCGCCTATGGCGTGGAAGGCCATTTGTACCAGGCGTTCTTCAAGGCGTTGAACGAGGCAGGCGGCATCAACGGCCGCAAGATCACTTTCATCACCTACGACGACGGCTACTCGCCGCCCAAGACGGTCGAGATGGTCCGCAAGCTGGTCGAGGAGGACAAGGTGCTGCTGTGCTTCAATACCCTGGGCACACCGTGCAACACCGCGATCCACAAATACATGAACACCCGCAAGGTGCCGCAGCTCTACGTAGCCACAGGCGCCTCGAAGTGGGGTGATCCCAAGAACTTCCCGTGGACCATGGGCTTCCAGCCCGACTACCACACCGAAGGCGTGATCTATGCCAAGCACATCCTGGCCAACGTCAAGGATCCCAAGATCGGCGTGCTGATGCAGAACGACAATTACGGCAAGGATTACTGGAACGGCATGAAGGAGGGGCTGGGCAAGGAAGCGGGCCGCGTGGTCAAGCACGTCACCTACGAAGTGACCGACCCTACGGTCGACAGCCAGATCATCCAGCTCAAGGACGCGGGCGCCAACACGTTCTTCAACATCTCGACGCCCAAATTCGCCGCCCAGGCGATCCGCAAGATCGGCGAGCTGGGCTGGAAGCCGGCGCAGTATCTCAACAACGTCTCGGCCTCGGTCGCGGCGGTGATGAAGCCCGCCGGTCTCGACAACAGCCAGGGCATCATCACGGCGGCCTACACCAAGGACCCGACGGACAAGCAGTGGGAGAATTCCGACGACATGAAGGCGTGGCGCGCCTTCATGGCCAAGAACATGCCGAACGCCAACACCGGCGACGGCGCCTATTGCTACGCCTATTGCGTGGCGCATCTCATGGTCGAGACGCTGAAGCGCTGCGGCGACACCCTAACGCGCGCCAACGTCATGAAGCAGGCGGCGGGCTTCCACAATTTCCCGTTGCCGCTGCTGCTGCCCGGCATCACCATCAGCACCAGTGCGACCGACTTCTATCCGATCCAGGCGGTCCAGCTCTCGCGGTTCAAGGGCGAGAGCTGGGAGCTGTTCGGCGACGTCATGCACGCCGAAAGCAGCTGAGCGAATCAAACCGACAGATGAAGAAGGCCGCCGCTGGCGGCCTTCTTTTTCATGCGCTCAGGCGCTCACCAGTCCGAGACGAACGTTGATCCGGTCTATCGATTGCTTGAGATCGTCGAAACGGACCTCGAAGTGCGCCATGTGTTCGCCTTGCAAGGCGATGTCCTTGCGTGCATTCGCCAGCGACGAATCGAGGCGGATGACGTGCGTTTTGACTTCTCGCAGTTCGCCGCGCACATCAGCGACCATGTTGTGGATTTCCCGCAACATTCGGCGCTGGAAGTCGATCGGCTCGTCAGGGACGTCAACCATGGCAGTGCCAATATGGGGCGTGGGCGCAGGAGCAGCAAGCCATCAACGTCTCACCGCTCCGCCTTGGCCGGTTCAGCCGGGCGTCGCCGGAGCGCCTGGCGGCATTCGGCGGAGTTGATGCGGCCGTCCTTGTCGAGGTCGCAGCGGTCGAAGTTCCGGGCGGCCTGGGCCATGAACTCGGCCTTGCTGACGAAGCCGTCCTTGTCGGCATCGAGCAGCCTGAAGTAGCCGTCCTGGCGCTGCAGCTGCGCCTCGGTCGGCAGCACGTTGCCGCCGCGTGCCGGCGTGCGGGCGAACAGCTCGTCGCGCGAGAGCTTGCCGTCCTGGTCGGTGTCGAGCTGGCGGAAGCGCGCCTCCTGCGCGATCTGCCACTCCTCGCGATCGACGAAACCATCATGGTTGGTGTCGTAGCGCATCATGCCGCGCGGCGCCGGCGTGGCCTTGGGCGGCGTGGCATCGGGCGCGGCGAGCGCGGGGCCGGCGATCAGGAACGCGGTCAGGACGCAAGAGAGCTTCAGCATGGGGCATATCCTTACGGTTGTATCGGGAGATGAATGAACACGCCTCATTTCCCTTACGGCGCTCCGTAGTGGCCGATATAGTCTGCGCCACGACCGAATTGCGGCCGTGTTGTGTTTTCTTGTCCGGGTACAACCATGGGTTACGATTACGACCTCTTCGTCATTGGCGCAGGCTCAGGCGGCGTGCGCGCGTCGCGCATCGCGGCGGGTTACGGCGCGCGCGTCGGCATCTGCGAGGATTTCCGCATCGGCGGCACCTGCGTGATCCGGGGCTGCGTCCCGAAGAAGCTGCTGGTCTACGGCTCCAAGTTCTCACACGAATTCGAGGACGCCTCGGCGTTCGGCTGGACGGTGCCCGAGCACAAGCTTTCCTGGGCCACCCTGCGCGACAACGTCGCCAAGGAGGTCGATCGCCTGAACGCGGTCTATATCCGCCTGCTCGAGGGGCCGGGCGTGAAGATCCATCACGGCCGCGGCCGGCTGATGGATCGCCACACCATCGCCATCACCGACAAGAACGGCGGCGAGCAGACCATCACCGCCGACAAGATCCTGATCTGTACCGGCGGGCATCCTGAAGTGCCGGACTTCGCCGGCAAGGAATTCGTCATCACCTCGAACGAGGCGTTCCATTTGCCGGAGCTGCCTAGGCGCATCACCATCGTCGGCGGCGGCTATATCGCCGTCGAGTTCGCCGGCATCTTCAACGGGCTCGGCGTGCAGACAGAGATCGTCATCCGGCGCGATCGCGTGCTGCGCGGCTTCGACGAGGAATGCCGCGGCGTGGTGCACGACGCCTTGATCAAGAGCGGCATCAGCATGCGCACCGAGACGCAGATCGTGCGTATCACCTCGACCAACGGAAAGGCGCCCTATCAGGTGCACACGCAGCTGGGCGGCCTGTTCGAGACCGATCTCGTGATGTACGCCACCGGCCGCACGCCCAACACCAAGGGCATCGGGCTCGAGAAGGCTGGCGTGCAGCTCAACAAGGCGAGGGCGATCGCCGTCGATGAATGGTCGAAGACCACCGCCGACAATATCTGGGCGGTGGGCGACGTCACCGACCGCATCAATCTCACGCCGGTCGCGCTGATGGAGGGCCATTGCTTCGCCGACACCGAATTCGGCAAGAAGCCGCGCAAGCCCGACCATCGCTATGTGCCGTCGGCTGTGTTCTGCCAGCCCGAGATGGCCAATGTCGGCCTGACCGAGGACGAGGCGCGCCGCACCCTGGGCGAAGTCAGGATCTTCGCGTCGGCTTTCACGCCGTTGAAGTACACGCTGGGCGAACGCAAGCAGCGTACTTTCATGAAGCTGATCGTCGAGACGGCGACCGACAAGGTCGTGGGCTGCCACATGGTGGGCGACGACGCCGCCGAGCTGATCCAGGGCCTCGCCGTCGCGGTCAAAGCGGGCGCCACCAAGGCGCAGTTCGACGCCACGGTCGGCATCCATCCGACATCGGGCGAGGAATTCGTCACCATGCGCACCGCGCGCGAAGTGCTCGAACCCAAGAAGGCCGCGGCGGAATAGGGCTCGGAAAAGTTCTATACGACGGAATCGTCGCCTGCCAACGGCCGGGTGTAAGGTGGCGGCATGACGAGTACGATTCTGCCGCTGAGCGACCTTTTCCTCCATTCATATGGGGAGGAGGCTTTCCGCACTTTCCGCTAGTGCGCTACCCCCTCATTGTCATCCTGAGCGGAGCGAAGGATCTCATGGCGATGTCTTACGCATGACGTTCGTCGCGCTGGGGGCGCATTGAGGTCCTTCGCTGCGCTCAGGACGACAGAATGGACGGGGCAGTTGGCGCAGCTGGCGCCCGTACGCTCCCCTACCGTTTATTTTTCCCGTTTAAAAAACGGGAAAACGGGACTTTCCGGCATTTCCGCCGGTGCGGAAGAGGGGACGCGGGCCGGCTGGCCTTTTATCCACAGCGCGTATAGTTTCACCGACCCCGGACCTGCCAGGGCAGGGTGGTTTCAGGAGGAGAAAATGACGGCGATTCAGGCCTCTAAGCCCGCCGCTAAGACGCAATCCCGCAGCACCAGCGCCGCCGACTGGACGCCGACCAGCTGGCGCGGCCGGCCGGCCCAGCAGATGCCGGTCTATCCGGACGCGGCTGCCGTGGCCGCGGCCGAAGCCCGCCTGCGCCGCTATCCGCCGCTGGTGTTCGCGGGCGAGGCCCGCAAGCTTCAGGCGGCGCTGGCCAAGGTCGCCGCCGGCGAGGCCTTCCTGCTGCAGGGCGGCGACTGCGCCGAGAGCTTCCAGGACTTCACCGCCAACAACATCCGCGACACGTTCCGCGTGCTGCTGCAGATGGCCGTCGTGCTGACCTACGGCGCCGGCGTGCCGGTCGTGAAGGTCGGCCGCAT
>DASRFX010000048.1:0-2350 GCA_035651335.1 Reyranella sp.
CCAGGCGAAGCCTACCAGTTCGACTGGAGCCACGAGGTGGTCCTGCTGAGCGGGACCACGGTGATGGTGAAGGCCGCCCATGTCCGGCTCTGTCACAGCCGCATGCTGTTCGTGCGGGCCTATCCGCGGGAGACGCAGGAGATGGTGTTCGACGCCCACGACCGGGCGTTCGCCCTGTTCAAGGGCACCTGCAGTCGCGGCATCTACGACAACATGAAGACCGCGGTGGAGACGATCTTTGTCGGCAAGGATCGTCGCTACAATCGCCGCTTCCTGCAGATGTGTAGCCACTATCTGGTCGATCCGGTTGCCTGCACGCCAGCGTCGGGCTGGGAGAAGGGGCAGGTCGAGAACCAGGTCGGGCTGGTCCGGGAACGCTTCTTCACGCCGCGGCTGCGGTTCAAGAACCTCGACGAGTTAAACGCCTGGCTGCTCGACAAATGCATCGCCTACGCCAAGGCTCATCGCCACCCGGAGCTGGTCGATCAGACAATCTGGGAAGTGTTCGAAGCCGAACGGCCCAAACTCGTTCCCTATGCCGGCCGCTTCGACGGCTTCCATGCGGTGACGGCGTCGGTCTCGAAGACCTGCCTGGTGCGCTTCGACAACAACAAGTACTCGGTCGCAGCCAGCGCTGTCGGACGACCGGTCGAGGTTCAAGCCTATGCCGATCGCATCGTCATCCGTCAGGATGGACGTATTGTTGCCGAGCACCCAAGATCCTTTGGCCGCGGCGATACCGTCTACGACCCGTGGCATTATGTGCCGGTGCTCGCCCGCAAACCCGGCGCCTTGCGGAACGGTGCTCCTTTCAAAGACTGGGTGCTGCCGGCCGCGATCGAGCGGATCCGGCGCAAGCTTGCCAGCACCGAAGATGGCAATCGGCAGATGGTCGACATCCTCAACGCGGTGCTGACTGACGGTCTGCCCGCGGTGGAAGCGGCCTGTGCCGAAGCGCTCGGTCATGGCGTCCATTCCGCCGACGTCGTGCTCAATATCCTGGCCCGTCAACGTGAACCCACCCCACCGGCCAACATCATGACGCCGGCCGCACTGACGCTCCGTCATGCGCCGATCGCCGATTGTGCCCGCTACGACAACCTCCGGAGGACCATCTGATGGAACGAACCCAAATCTTCGACCTCATGGGCGAACTCAAGCTCTACGGCATGAAGGCTGCCTTCGACGAGATCATGGCGACCGCCGTCAAGCGACAGCATGAACCTCAGCGCATCGTCGGCGACCTGCTCAACGCCGAGATCAACGAGAAGCAGGCCCGGTCGATCAAGTACCAGCTCACCATCGCCAAGCTGCCGCTCGCCAAGGATATCGCCGACTTCCAGTTCGATGGCACGCCGATCAACCAGACGCTCGTCAATGATCTCGCTGGCGGCGGCTTCATCGCCCAACAACGCAACGTCGTGCTGGTCGGCGGCACGGGCACTGGCAAAACCCACCTCGCCATTGCCATCGCCAGAAGTTGCATCCGATCCGGCGCCCGTGGCCGCTTCTTCAACGTAGTCGACCTCGTCAACCGCCTCGAGACCGAGACCCGCAACGGACGGCAGGGCCGGCTCGCCGAGCATCTGACCCGGATGGACTTCATCGTGCTGGATGAACTCGGGTATCTGCCCTTTGCCCAGTCCGGTGGCCAGCTTCTCTTCCACCTGGTCAGCCGGCTCTATGAGCGCGCCTCCGTCATCGTGACCACCAATCTCGCCTTCGGCGAATGGCCGAGCGTGTTCGGCGACGCCAAAATGACCACCGCGCTGCTCGACCGATTGACCCATCACTGCGACATCGTCGAGACCGGCAACGATAGCTGGCGGTTCAAGAGCCGAGACGACGATCACGCCACCCGCGCTCGTCTCGCCTCCGCTATCCCGGCCAGCTCCGACGAGACGAGCGCTACCAGCAGAACGCGCCGATCAAAGGGGTCAAAATTGGACGCCGATGAGGGGTCAAATTTGCAGGCCGATTGACAGCCGTACAAGGCCCTCGTGACCGACATCAGCATCGACGGCAAGGTGAACGGCTGGGACGTTGCGGCCAAGCTCAGGGAAACCAACCCGGCGCTGCCAGTCGTATACATGAGCGGCGCACACGCTGAGGACTGGGCTTCCAAGGGCGTACCGAACAGCGTCATGCTGGCTAAGCCGTTCGCGCCCGCGCAGCTCGTTACTGCTGTCGCCCAACTGCTCAACAGTGCACCGCCTCAGACGCAGACGGGCTGATCATCCTCGGCCATCGCGTGGCGGTATCCGCCCGACACGTTTGGCACCGTAGGAGCCGTCTTCGTCTTGCGGCGTCGGTTATTGCTCCCGGTAGAGAGCACCCCAACCCCAGCCGG
>DASRFX010000049.1:0-13754 GCA_035651335.1 Reyranella sp.
GACCTCCCGGTTCATACGAAGCCACGCCCGTGGAAGGCGGGTACCGCATCACCGGAAAATGGCGCTTCCTGAGCGGCAGTCAGAACGCCACCTGGCTTGGCGCGCATGTGCGGGTCGCGGGCACCAAGGAAACGAAGACCTTCCTGTACCCCAAATCGAGCGCCGTGTTCCACGACATCTGGCACACGCTGGGACTGCGCGGCACGGCCAGCAACGAGTATTCCGTCGACAATCTGTTCGTGCCGCACGAGCGCGCCATCTATCGCGACGATCCGCGCGACCGAAGGAGCGACAGCCCGCTCTACCGTTTCACCAGCACCCAGCTCTATTCGATCGGCTTCGGCGGCGTTGCACTGGGCATCGCCCGCGGCACGATGGATGCGTTCCTGGCCTTACCGCGGGAAAAGACCCGCCGCGGCGCGGGCAAACCGATCGTCGAGAACAACGTCGTGCAGAGCCACGTGGCGCAGGCCGAGGCGAAGTGGCGGTCGGCGCGCTATTTCCTTCACGCCGCAGCGGACGAGGCACTGGAAACGATCGAGCAACGCGGCCAGATGGACATGGACCAGCGGACGCGCCTGCGCCTTGCCTCGACCTGGGCCATCCAGTCGTCGCGCGAGATCGTCAACACGCTGTTCCACGATTGCGGCTCGATGTCGGTGTTCGAAGAACATCCGTTCGAGCGCCGTTTGCGCGACATCGACACGGTCGCGCAGCAGGGCCAGGGGCGCATCCTGCACTACGAGACGGTCGGCCAGGTCATGCTGGGCGTGTCGCCCGAGAACATCTTCTAGCCCTGGAGGCGACGCATGAAGTCGGTCCAATCGCACCCCTCGGCGGCGCTGCTCGACGTCGCCAACAAGCCGCCGCTCACATGGGAGCTGCCGCAGCCCAGGCGGCCGATCGCGCTCAAGGTCGCCACCTTGCTCGACGGCAGGGGCGGGGCGCTGCGGGATACCGTTGTCGTGATCGCGGGCGAGAGGATCGAGCGCATCGGCGGCCCAGTCCCGCAGGGCGCGCAGGTCTACGATCTCGCCGGGCTGACCGTGGCGCCGGGATTGATCGACACCCACGTGCACGTGACCTACCACTTCAGCCACGACCGCTTCATCGACAACCGGCTCGTCGGGCAGGACGAGCCGGTGCCCGAGTCGGTCCTGTTCGGCGTGGAAAACGGCGTGCGCATCCTCGAGGCCGGCTTCACGACGGTGCAGAGCCTGGGACCGGGCACGGCGTGGGATCTGCCTCTGCGCGAGGCTTGGGCGCGCAACCTGGTGCCGGGACCCCGGCTGCTGACCTCGCTGCAATGGTTCCGCTACGACGAGCCGGGAGCGACCGTGCCGCCGGAAGCGGAGCTTCGCGCCATGGTGCGCGAACTGAAGGCGCGCGGCGCCGACGCCATCAAGATCTTCGCCTCGACCAGCGTGCGCGAAGGCTCGCGGCCGACATTGACGCAAGCCCAGCTCGATGCGATTTGCGGTGAATGCAACCGCCAGGGCCTGCGCAGCGTCGTTCACGCCTATACGTCGGCCGTGAAGATGGCGGTCCAGGCCGGCTGCACGGCGATCGAGCACGGCACCGGCGGCATGACCGACGAGACCCTGGCGCTGATGGCGGCCAAGGGCACCTTCTTCGATCCGACTGTCGGCGTCGTCACCGAGAACTACGTCGCCAACAAGGACAAGTATTTGGGCGTCGGCAACTACACCGCCGAGGCGTTCGCCATGATGGAGAAGCTGATCGCCAATCCCAAGCCGCCCGAGGAATTCATCCGCTCCCTCAAGGTCCCGGGCCTCAAGATCGTCTATGGCAGCGATGCGACGGCGGGCGCGCACGGCCACAATGCCGAGGGATTGCTGTACCGCATCAAGTTCGGCGGCCAGGAGCCGATGCAGGCGCTCGTCTCGGCGACCTCGCTCGCGGCCGAATCCCTCGGTCTCGGCGGCGAGATCGGCACGATTGCGCCCGGCATGACAGCCGACATCGTCGGCATGCGCGGCGACTATCTCGCCGACACGACCGCGCTGCGGCGGATGGCGTTCGTGATGAAGGGCGGCAGGGTCTTCAAGCACCAACCCTGATCCGGCGATGGAAGCCGCTAGGCCGCAGGAGCCTGCTGGCGGGCCGGCGAACTGCTGCTGCGGGCGATCTCGGCATCCCACGGCCCGGGGAAGCGGCCGGTGCCGGTCTTCTCGCGCGTGAACACGTTGTAGTCGACGGGCCACTCGGCGCGCGGCAGCTCGTAGAATACCTCGACGCCGTTGCCGTCGGGGTCGCGCAGGTAGATGCCGAGCGAGATGCCGTGGTCGATGACGCGCTCGATCGGCTGTCCCTCAGCCTTGAGCTTTTTGTAGAACTCCTTGAGGTCGTCGAGGCTTTCGAGGCGCCAGGCCATGTGGTTCAGGCCGACCTGCGGCTTGGATTGCAGCGGCGCATCCTCGCCGACCTGCATCAGCGCCACCTCGTGCGACTGCTCCGTGTCGGCCGACAGAAAGGCCGCCCAGCCCGGCCGGTACTCGTAGACGTGCAGGCCGAGCAGGCTCTCGTACCAGTTCTTCGACCGCTCGACGTTACGGACGAAGACATTGACGTGCTGCAGGTACATCGGGCGCTTCGTCATCGTGTCCTCGCGGTTGCCATCAGAATGGTAGGGAAGGGGGGCGATTGCGGCAATCTGCAATTGCTCGTCCGGTCAATGGTGGATCACAATTCCATTGACAGGAGTAGACTATTAATCTATACATCGCCCGCAGGACCACGCTCATCGTGGCCCGGCTGCTCGTCGTGTGTTGATGGAGGGCCAATCGAATTTCCGCAATCCCGCTAGTGCGCTGCCCCCTGAATAAGCCTACAGCCGGCGCGGGCCGGTTAGCGCAGTTAGCGCTAGTGCGCTACCCCCTGAAAGTGCTTGCAGCGGCTTCGCCAGGGCGACAAAGCGGAAACTGCGGTAACTCTGGTAACTCCGGTAACTACGACAGCCCACTGCCCGGCGACGGTCACATTACAAACCGCGCAAACGCTGGTTATTCTGTGCGCCAGTGTAGGAGCGCGTCATGGACGAGACCGAACGGCTGCACGAGCTGATTGCCGGCGCGAAGCGCATCGTTGCCTTCACCGGCGCCGGCATCTCGACCGAGTCGGGCATTCCCGACTTCCGCTCGCCCGGCGGCATCTGGACCAAATACCAGCCGATCTATTTCGACGACTTCATGTCGTCGGAGGAGATGCGGCGCGAAGCCTGGCGGCGCAAATTCGCGACCGACGAGACCATGCTGAAGGCCGAGCCGAATGCCGGGCATCGGGCGCTCGCCAAGCTGGTCGAGCGCGGCAAGATGTCGGCGATCATCACCCAGAATGTCGATGGCCTGCACCAGCGCTCGGGCGTGCCCGATTCGAAGGTCATCGAGCTGCACGGCAACACGACCTACGCCACCTGTCTTGACTGCGGCCATCGCCATGAGCTCGAGCCGATCAAGAAGGCGTTCTTGGGCAAGGGCACCCTGCCGATCTGCGAGAAGTGCGAAGGCATCGTGAAGACGGCGACCATCTCGTTCGGCCAGGCGATGCCCGAGATCCAGATGGCGCGGGCGCAGAGCGAGACCATGGCCTGCGACCTCTTCATCGTGCTGGGCAGCTCGCTGGTCGTCTATCCGGCGGCCGGCTTCCCGCGGCTCGCCAAGCGCAAGGGCGCGCCACTCGTGATCATCAATCGCGATCCGACCGACCAGGACGACGATGCCGATCTCGTGCTCCATGCCGAGATCGGGCCGACCATCAGCCGGGTCGTGGGCGTCAACTGATGACGGCGATGCGCCGCCGCGCCGCGATGCTGGGCGCGCTGGCGTCCGGTCTTGCCGCGCCGGGCGCACGCGCCCAGGAGATCACGTTCTTCCGCATCCTGACCGGCGGCACCGTCGGCACTTATTTCCCGATCGGCGGCGTGATCGCCAACGCGATCTCCAACCCGCCGGGCTCGCGGCCCTGCAACGAGGGCGGCTCGTGCGGCGTGCCGGGGTTGGTGGCGACGTCGGTGGCGTCGAACGGGTCGGTCGCCAACGCGGCCGCGATCGGAGCCGGTTCGGCGCAATCGGGATTCGTGCAGTCCGACGTCGCCTATTGGGCCTACACCGGCACCGGCATCTATCAGGGCCGGCCCAAGATCGACACGCTGCGGGCGATCTGCAATCTCTACTCGGAGAGCATCCACCTGGTGGTGCGCACCGGGACCGGCATCAAGTCGGTGGCCGACCTGCGCGGCAAGCGCGTGTCGCTCGACGAGCCGGGCTCCGGTACGCTGGTCGACGCGCGGCTGATCCTGTCGGCGTTCGGCCTCGAGGAGAAGGATCTCAAGGCCGAGTACCTGCCGGCGCAGCGCGTCGCCGACAGCCTGAAGGACGGCAAGATCGACGCGTTCTTCAGCGTTGCCGGCTGGCCGCAGAGTGCGGTCGCCGAGCTCGCCGCGACCGTCGGCATCGAGCTCATCCCGATCCAAGGCGCGGGCGCGGAGAAGCTGATCAAGCAGTACAATTTCTTCAGCGTCGACGAGATTCCCGACGGCGCCTACAAGGGCGTCGCCGGCGTGAAGACGGTCGGCGTGCATGCGCTCTGGGTGACCTCGAGCAAGCAATCCGACGAGCTGATCTACAAGATCACGGCGGCGCTGTGGAATTCGAGCACGCGCAAGCTGCTCGATTCGGGCCACGCCAAGGGCCGCGACATCCGGCTCGAGACGGCGCTCCAGGGCGTGGGGATCCCGTTGCATCCGGGGGCCGAGAAGTTCTATCGCGAGCAAGGCCTGATCAAGTAGGGCGGGATCGATGAGACTGAAGGGCAAGAATTGTTTCGTCACGGCGGCGGGACAGGGCATCGGCGCGGCGACGGCGCGGGCCTTCGCGCGCGAAGGGGCCACGGTCTGGGCGACCGACATCGACGACCGAAAGCTCGCGCCGCTCGCCGGCGTGCCGGGCATCACGCCGCGCAAGCTCGACGTGCTCGACAAGGCGGCGATCATGACCATGGCGCACGAAGCGGGACCGGTCGACGTGCTGTTCAACTGCGCGGGCTTCGTCCATCACGGCACGGTGCTCGATGCGACCGACGATCAATGGCGGTTCGCCTTCGATCTCAACGTGCGCAGCATGTTCTGGACCATCCAGGCCTTCCTGCCGGGCATGCTGGCCAACAATGGCGGCAAGGGCGGCGGCTCGATCATCAACATGTCGTCGGCCGCCTCGTCGGTGAAGGGCGCGGCGCTGCGTTTCATCTACGGCACCACCAAAGCCGCGGTGATCGGCCTCACCAAGTCGGTGGCGGTCGACTACGTGTCGAAAGGCATCCGCTGCAACGCCATCTGTCCGGGGACAGTGCAGACGCCGTCGCTCGACGAGCGCATCTCGAGCCTGGGCGGCGGGCCGGAGGCCAGGCAGTTCTTCCTGCAGCGCCAGCCGACCGGCCGTTTCGGATCGGCCGAGGAGATCGCCAATCTCGCGGTCTATCTGGCGAGCGACGAATCGACGTTCACCACCGGCACGGTGAACGTGATCGACGGCGGCTGGAGCGTCTGAATTGGATATCGACGCCATCGCCGGCCTCGCCCCGGTCATCCCGGTCCTGACGGTCGATGGGCCGGATGATGGCGTGCCGCTGGCGCGCGCCATGGTGAAAGGCGGGCTGCGGGCGCTCGAGGTCACCCTGCGGACGGCGGGCGCGATTGAGGCGCTGCGCGCGATGGCGCGGGAAGTGCCTGATGCGGTGCTGGGGGCGGGAACCGTGTTGAACCCAAGCCAGCTCGACGCGATGCCCGAAAGGCGGGAGCGAGGTTCATTGTCAGCCCTGGCTGCACGCCTGAGCTCGCCCAGGCGGTGAAATCGGCCGGGATTCCCTACATGCCGGGCATCCAGACGGTGTCAGAAGCGCTGGCAACATCGGGCTATGGCTTTCGCCTGCTTAAGTTTTTCCCAGCCGAGCCAGCAGGTGGCGTGGAATGGCTGAAAGCCGTGGCGGCACCTTTGCCGGACCTGCGCTTTTGTCCGACCGGCGGGGTTTCGGCCGCGACCGCGCCTGCCTACCTGCAGCTTGCCAACGTCGCCTGCGTTGGTGGCTCGTGGGTGGCGCCAAAGAACGCAATCGCCGCCCGAAATTGGCCCGAGATCGAGCGTCTGGCCGCGGCGGCCGCCGGCCTCACCGGGCTCAAACGCGGCTAGCGCGGGGAGACGAAAAATGCTTCAACTGCGGCCGGGAGTTGGCAGTCGCTTGAGCACAAGAATCGCGGTCGCGGCCCTGGCCTTGTGCCTCGGCGCCGTCGCCTCGGCCCGCGCCGAGTCGGTGATCGTCCTCAATTCGGAGGACGCCTCCTACAGCATCGTGAGTCGCAACGGCCGCAGCGAGATCGCGCGCATGCCGCTCGGCCGCGAGCCGCACCACTACACGCTGACGCCCGACGGCAAGGAGATGCTGATCGCCTCGACCGTGACCAACGATCTGGTCGCGCTCGACACCACGACAGGCGAGAAGAAGCGAGTCATCCACGACATCATCGATCCCTATCAGCTGGGCTTCAGCCCGGACGGCAAGTGGTTCGTCACCACGGCCTACCGGCTCGACCATGTCGACATCTACCGGGCCGACGGATTCAAGCTGGCGAGCCGCATCTTCATCGACGGCATGCCGAGCCACATGGCGTTCGACAAGGAGTCGAAGACGGTCTTCGTCTCGCTGCAGCAGAGCAACCGGGTCGTCGCCTTCGATCTCGAGACGCAGATGATCAAGTGGAACGTCGCGGTCGGCAAGGCGACCGCGGGCGTGCTGATGCTGCCGGACGACAAGCGCCTGCTCGTGGCGCTGACCGGCGAGGACGCCGTCGTCACGCTCGATCCCAAGGACGGCTCCGTGATCGGCCGGCTGCAGACCGGCAAGGGCGCGCATAATTTCTGGCCGGCCGGCGACGGCCGCCACTGGTTCCTGAGCAACCGCATCGAGAACACCGTGTCGCTGATCGACACCCAGGCGATGAAGGTCGACGCCACGATCCGCGTGTGGGGTGGGCCGGACGACATGGAGATCACGGCCGACGGCAAGGAGCTCTGGGTGACGCAGCGCTTCCTGCGCCGGGTGGCGGTGGTCGATCTCGCCCAGATGAGGGTGGTCGCCAGCATACCGGTCGGCAAGTCGCCGCACGGCATCTTCATCCTCAAGGGCGCCGCCACCGCCGCGGCCGGGGCGCCAATTCGCGCAGCGTCGACCGAGGCCGTTCAGAAGTAGAACGCGCCCATGCGCGCGGTCATCGACATCTGGGTCACGGTCCAGGCCTGGCTCTTCGAGACCTTCGTCAGCCCGGTCCTCTATTGGGGCGGCTGGATGGAGTGGTACGAGCCCGCCTTCAATGCCGTCGAGTTCTTCATGCTGGGCGTGGTGCAGATCGCCGTCATTGGCCTGGTCATGCGCACCCTCGAGCGGCGCTCGCCGCTGACCAAGGCTGCCGATGCGCGTCTGGTCGGCGTCGATCGCGTCTACACCGTGCTCAACAAGCTCGGTGTCATCCCGCTCGCGGTGTTCGTGATCGCCTATCCGGTCACCGGAGCGATCGAGTACCAGGTGAGGGCGTGGGGCTTCGCGCCACCCAGCCTCGAGAACCTGCTGCCGTGGTTCGCCGACAAGCCCCTGGCGTCGTTCCTGGTCTATTTCGCCCTGTACGACTGCGCCGCCTACTGGGTGCACCGCGCCCAGCACAAATTCTCCTGGTGGTGGGCGCTGCACAGCCTGCATCACAGCCAGCGCCAGGTCACCGCCTGGACCGACGACCGCAACCACATCCTCGACGACCTGTTCGTCAACGTGGTGCTGGTCATCTTCTCGCAATTGGTCGGCGTGCAGCCGGAGGACTACGTCGTGATCCTGATGGTGGGCCGGCTGATCGAGAGCTGGAGCCACGCAAATGTCGATATGAGCTTCGGCCGGATCGGCAGCCGGTTGCTGGTCGGGCCGCGCTTCCATCGCCTGCACCACGCGCTCGCCAATCTGGCGGAGCCGCGCATCCACGACCACAATTTCGCGCCCGTCCTGCCGGTCTGGGACATCCTGTTCGGCACGGCCAACTACGAGACCAAGGTGCGGCCCACCGGAGTCGACGACCCGGCGATCGATGCCGACAATGGGCGTGGCTGGATCGCCCAGCAGTTCTACGGATTCAGGCGCTTCATCGCCGCCATCACCTCGGCCTTGCGCGGGATCGGCGTCACCGCACCGTAGCCCGTCGTCGACAGCGCCGCCGCGACGTTGGCATAGCGCGCCGCATCGAGCAGGCTGTCGCCGTCGAGCAGCCGGCTGAGGAAGGCACCGTCGAAGGTGTCGCCGGCACCGGTCGCGTCGACCGGCTGGACCTTGTGCGGCGGCACGTGCCAGCGCTGCGACGGAGTGGCGACGAGGGCGCCGGCCGCGCCCATCTTGAGCGCCACCACGGGCGCGCCGAGCTTCAGGTAGAAGTCGGCGATATCGTCGGGCTTTTCGAGGCCGGTGAGCTGCTGCGAATCGTCGAGGCTGGGCAGGGCGATGTCGCAAAGCGGGATGGTCGCGTTGATCTTGGCGCGCGCCGTCTCGAGGTCCCACAGCCGCAGCCGCAGATTGGTGTCGTACGAGACCTTCACGCCGGCCGCCCTGGCGATGGCGATCGCGGCATCGCCGGTGGCGCGGCCGTGCTCGCTGATCGCCTGGCCGATCGCCGAGAGATGGAAGAAGCTGGCGCCGGCGATGTAGTCCTTGGCGAGGTGTTCGGGCTTCATCAGCGACGCGGCTGAGTTCTTGCGCAGGTAGTCGAACTTGTGCCCCGCGGCGGTATGGGTGACGAAGCTCACGCCGGTCGGCGCGGTGGGATGGCGCAGCACGCGCGAGGCGTCGACGCCTTCGGTCCGCCACAGTTCGAGGAAGGCATCGCCCATCCAGTCCTGGCCGAGGCTCGTCAGGTAGCCGGCCCGCGCGCCCTGGCGGGCGGCGGCAATCGCGACATTTTGAGAATCGCCGCCGAATCCCTGCAGCCAGGTGCGTCCATCTCCCTCCTTGGGACGGTTAAACTCGATGAGAGGCTCGCCGAGGGAGACGATGGCTGGGGAACCGGTCATGCTTCCGCGGGTTTCCCATGGCATCGCAACGGAGGCAAGCAATGGCCGACGACCAGAAAAAGCCCGCTGGGCCCGACCTCGCGCAGGGCATCGCCGAGTCCGCGCTTGCCGACGGCGCCATGCTTGCCGGCCATGTCGGCGACGATGCTGTCCTGCTGGCGCGCCACGGCGAGGACATCTTTGCCGTCGGTGCCTCCTGCACGCACTATCACGGCCCGCTGGCCGAGGGCCTGCTCGACGGCGACAAGGTGCACTGTCCCTGGCATCACGCCTGCTTCAGCCTGCGCACCGGTGAGGCGCAGGCGGCGCCGGCCTTCAGCCCGCTCGATTGCTGGTCGGTCGAGAAGCGCGACGGCAAGATCTTCGTCACCGAAAAGAAAGCGGCCAGGCCGCGTCCCCGCGTGACGGCGTCGGCCGATGCGCCGCGCCGCATCGTCATCGTCGGTGGCGGCGCGGCAGGCTATGCCGCGGCCGAGATGCTGCGCCGGCAGGACTTCAAGGGCGAGATCACGCTGCTCAGCAACGACAACGTCGCGCCGGTCGACCGGCCCAACCTCTCGAAGGACTACCTTGCCGGCAACGCACCGGAGGAATGGATTCCGCTGCAGGGCGACGACTTCTACAAGGACAAGGGCATCGACCTGCGCATCGAGACCAGTGCCGTGTCGCTCGATCCGCGCAAACGCGAGGTGGCGCTCTCGGACAACAAGACGGTCGGCTATGACCGCCTGCTGCTGGCGACCGGGGCGGAGCCGGTGCGGCTGCCGATCCCGGGCGGCGACCAGCCCCACGTCCACGTGCTGCGATCCCTCTCCGACAGCCGCGCGATCATCGCCGCGAGCAAGGATGCCAAGCGCGCCGTCGTGATCGGTGCCAGCTTCATCGGCCTCGAGGTCGCCGCCTCGCTGGTCGCGCGCAAGCTCGAAGTCCATGTCGTGGCGCCCGAGGCGCGGCCGATGGAAAGGGTGCTTGGACCGCAGTTCGGCGACTTCGTGCGCAAGCTGCACGAGGAGAAGGGCGTGGTGTTCCATCTCGGCACCGGCGTCGAGGCGATCGACGGCCATAGACTGAAACTGAAGGGCGGCGGCACGCTGGAAGGCGACCTCATCGTCTCCGGCGTCGGCGTGCGGCCGCGACTGGCGTTGGCCGAGAAGGCGGGACTGGCGCTGGACAGGGGCCTGGTCGTGAACGCCATGCTGGAGACCAGCGCGCCTGGCGTCTATGCCGCGGGCGACATCGCGCGCTGGCCCGACCCGCATTGCGGCCAGAAGATCCGGGTCGAGCATTGGGTGGTGGCCGAGCGCCAGGGCCAGGCCGCGGCCTTCAACCTGATGGGCGCACACCAGCCGTTCGACGCGGTGCCGTTCTTCTGGAGCCAGCATTACGACGTGCCGATCAACTATGTCGGCCACGCCGAGGCGTGGGACGAGATCGCCGTCGACGGCGACATTGCGGGCAAGGACTGCGTGGTGCGCTACCGGCAGAAGGGCCGCACGCTCGCCGTCGCCTCGATCTACCGCGACGTCGACAGCCTCAAAGCCGAAGTGGCGATGGAGAAGGAGAGGGCTTAACATTCCTCCAATTCGGTTGGAGGAACGGCATGGCGGGCAACAAGAAACTGAACGGCAAGCGTCGGCTGCGCAGCCGCGAATGGTTCGACGCGCCCGGCGATCCGACGATGGCGGCGCTCTATCTCGAACGCTACATGAATTTCGGCCTGACCCTCGCCGAGCTGCACAGCGGCCGGCCGATCATCGGCATCGCCCAGACCGGCAGCGATCTCTCGCCGTGCAACCGCCATCACCTCGAACTCGCCACGCGCGTGCGCGACGGCATCCGCGATGCCGGCGGCATCCCGATCGAGTTTCCGGTCCATCCGATCCAGGAGACCGGCAAGCGGCCGACCGCCAGCCTCGACCGCAACCTCGCCTATCTCAGCGTGGTCGAGAGCCTGTACGGCTATTTCTTCGACGGCGTCGTGCTGACCACCGGCTGCGACAAGACCACGCCCGCCATGATCATGGCGGCGGCAACGGTCAACATCCCGGCGATCGTGCTGTCGGGCGGGCCGATGCTCGACGGCCACTATGCCGGTGGGCTCGCGGGCTCGGGCACGATCGTCTGGTATGCACGGCAGGAACTGGCGGCGGGCCGCATCGACCTGCAGACGTTCCTGCAATGGGTCGCCGACAGCGCTCCCTCGGTCGGCCACTGCAACACCATGGGCACCGCGCTGTCGATGAATTCGATGGCCGAGGCGCTCGGCATGTCGCTGCCCGGCTGCGCGGCCATCCCCGGCCCCTATCGCGAGCGCGGCCAGATCGCCTACGAGACCGGCAAGCGCATCGTCGACATGGTGTGGGAGGACCTGAAGCCGTCCGACATCCTGACCCGCAAGGCATTCGAGAACGCCATCGTCGCGGCGAGCGCGCTCGGCGCGTCGACCAACTGCCCGCCGCACGTCAACGCGATCGCGCGGCATATCGGCGTGAAGCTGAACAACAAGGATTGGGACAAGATCGGCTACGACATTCCGCTGCTGGTGAACTGCATGCCGGCCGGTAAATATCTGGGCGAGGCGTTCCATCGCGCCGGTGGCGTGCCGACGGTGATGCGCGAGCTGCTGCGCAAGAAAAAGATCCACGGCGACGTCATGACGGTGACCGGCAAGACCTATGCCGAAAACCTGAAGATGGCCAGGCCGGCCGACGGCGAGGTGATCAAGGCCTACGACAAGCCGATGCTGAAGCAGGCGGGCTTCGCCGTGCTGTCGGGCAATCTGTTCGACAGTGCGATCATGAAGACCTCGGTGATCTCGCCCGAGTTCCGTAAGAAATATCTCGAGCGCAAGGGCGACAAGAACGCCTTCGAGGGCACCGCGATCGTGTTCGAGGGACCGGAGGACTATCACCAGCGCATCAACGATCCCACGCTGCCGATCGACGAGAACGCCATCCTGTTCATCCGCGGCGCGGGGCCGGTCGGTTATCCCGGTGCGGCCGAGGTGGTGAATATGCTGCCGCCGGACCGGCTGGTGAAGGGCGGCGTGCTGCTGCTGCCGTGCGTCGGCGACGGACGGCAAAGCGGCACGTCGGCCAGCCCCTCGATCCTCAACGCTTCACCCGAGGCGGCGGTGGGCGGCGGCCTGGCGCTGCTCAAGACCGGCGACAAGGTCCGCATCGACATCGGCAGGCGCACCGCCAACATCAAGATATCGAAAGCCGAGCTTGAGCGCCGCAAGGCGGCGTGGAAGCCCAAGCTGGTGCCGAGCCAGACACCGTGGCAGGAGCTGCAGCGTAAGTTCATCGGCCAGCTCTCGACCGGCGCTTGCCTCGATTTCGCGGTCGATTTTCAGAGGGTGGCGCAGACCAAGGGAGTGCCGCGGCACTCGCATTGATCGGCCGGGATCAGCGGAACCAGCGCTGCTCGACGGTGACCGGGAGGTCGGCGCGGTTGACCAGCACGATCGCCCACGGCGAAGTGACGGGGCCGACCGGCCGGCTCGGCATCGTTGACGGAGCGAGGCTCGAGGTCGGCCCTTGGGCGACGAAGCCCGGACTGAAGGACGATCCGCTCGCGACCCGTCTGGCAGGCGGTGCAGTGGGTGGCGGCATGCGTTGCGCCAGCATCACCTCGGGCGGCGCACGCTCCTCGAAGACAACGACGATGCGGTCGCGCCGGCGCGAGGTCGATAGCACGTTGACCGAATAGCCTTCGCCCTGGCGCGCGCCGAGGAAGATGCCGACCGCGCTCATGCGGCCGGGCTCGAAAACATCCGGAGCGTGCATGCCGACGCGGCTCCACAGGCTGCGCCATTCGGCAAGCGTGTTGGCGATGACTTGCTCGGGCTGCCGGGTCATTGCCGCGGTGCCCTGCCACTGGCGGCCGTCGATCGTCTGCGCCACGGCGCCGATCCCGAACCCGACCAGCAGCGCCGCCGAGACCAGCAGCGCCATGCGGAGCGCCCGCCGCAGCATCGATTGCCGGCCATCGCTTGGTGGGATCGTCTGAAGGCTCGCACTCACGATGGAGGCTCGGGAATACCGGAATAGAAGTTGTGGTGAACCTGAAAATACTCACCACACTTTGGCTCAATTGAGGCGCGACCGGTGTCCGCGATGTATCAATAATGCTGATTCCAAAGGACTGATGCGCAAAAGCCACACTGCATGATCGTATCGGTCATCGAACGAACGACTAGGACCGTTGGGCGCGGTCCGCGGCGGTAGTCGACTGGATCTGCTCCCGGATGCGGCGCCAATCATCCTCGCTGTAGGCCATCATGTTGGCGAACGTGCCGTTGCCCATGATGCCCATGCCGCCATCGATGGCGATCACCTCGCCGTTGATGTAGGCGACCTCGTCGCTCATCAGGAAGGCCGCCATGTTGGCAAGCTCGTGCGGCTTGCCGACCCGGCCCATCGGGTTGCGGGTCCTGTAGCGGTCATCGTTGTCGCCCATCGGGTTGAGGCGCGCCCACGCGCCTTCGGTCGGGAAGGGACCGGGTGCGATGGCGTTGAGGCGGATGCCGTGATGTCCCCATTCGACCGCGAGGCTCTGCGTCATCACCGCGACACCCGCCTTCGACATCGCCGAAGGGACCACGAAGGGGCTGCCCGTCCACACCCAGGTTGTGAGGAT
>DASRFX010000050.1:0-33292 GCA_035651335.1 Reyranella sp.
CGACCTCGCCGCCGAAATCGGCATGGCCCGGCGTGTCGACGATGTTGACCCGCGTACCCTTCCACACGACCGAGGTCGCCTTGGCGAGAATGGTGATGCCACGCTCGCGCTCGAGGTCGTTCGAATCCATGGCGCGGTCGGCAACCTGCTGGTTTTCGCGGAACGTGCCGCTCTGCTTCAGCAGGCAATCAACCAAAGTGGTCTTGCCGTGGTCGACGTGCGCGATGATCGCGACGTTGCGGATATCCATTTAGCCGTTGATCCGGAGGGGTATTTTGCGCGCGGTATATACGCATGCGGCATGACAACGGCAAGGCAGGTTGAGCGGGCGTCTTGCCGCTGCCACCATGCCTGTAATGCAGAAACGCTCGATCAACATCGACGGCCACAGCACCAGCGTGGCGCTGGAGCCCGCTTTCTGGGAGGAATTGAGCATCATTGCACGCCGGCGTGAGCTGTCGCTCAACGCGCTGATCGCCGAGATCGATCGCACACGAGGGACGGCAAATCTCGCCAGCGCGCTGCGCCTTCACGTGCTTGAAACACTGCGGAGCAAGATCAGTCGAGCCTGAAGCCCTTGGCCCGCACGAAAGCGCCGAAATCGGCGCGCTCCGGCACCGAATATTGCCGGGCCTTGTCCTCCGACCAGCCGTAATCGGCGCTGCTGCCGAACTTGTCGACGAAGCGCTGGCTCTTGTAGGGCTGGATCAGGTTCCGGCGCCTGTCGTAAGCCACGATCTTCTCCCTGAGCCCGGTCTCGTCATAGCGGTCGTGATGGATCGACACATCGAGACCGAGCCGCGGCGTCATCACGCCCTCGAAAGACGGCCACCCGACGCCCATGCCGGCGACCGGGAAAACGTGCGCCGGCAGGCCAAGGATATTGGCGACCTCGCTTGCATGGTTGCGGATCTGGCTGATCGGGCAAGTGCCCAGTCCGACCCGGTCGGCGGCGGCGATAAAGGTCGCCAGCACGATGCCGGCATCGACGGCGGCATTGAAGAACGGATCGAGATGGTCGTTCACGAATGGCCGGTTGCGCCATTCGAACAGCAGCCGATGGCGGCGATTGTTGCCGCAGAACACCAGGAGCGCAGGGCCCGCCTCGGCCCATGGGTTCTCCGCAATAAGCGCCTGCAGCTTGGCGCGCTGGGCCTTGTCGGTGACGATCACGATATCGGCCTGCTGCAGGTCGCTCTTGGACGGCGCCGACAGCGCTACCGCACACAAGGTCTCGAGCAACGCCGGATCGAGCGGCTTGTCGGAATAACGCCGCACCACGCGCCGATTGGCCATCTCGGCCAGGACATCGACGCCGCGCGGCGGCTCTTTGAGCGCCGGCGCGGAACCAAAACGTGCCCTCAGCACGTCCAACAGGCGATCGAGCAATGCGACTCCTAACGGCCGAACAGGTTGGGAATGGGAAGCTTGGGAATCGGCAGCGACGGACCCTTGTTGCCGATACCGGGAATGCTGTTGGTCAGCGTATTGACCATGCCCGGTGGATCCTTGGCCGTTCCGCGCACCACGTTGTAGGAAAGATGCGAGGTCGGTCCGCGGATCGTGGTGATCAGGTAAGGTGCAGAACCGTCCTCGGCGATCATGAAGTTGATCGTCGTGTCGGTCGTCGACTGGGCGAGGTTGGTGCGCGTCGATATGGCCGCCGTCGCCCTGTCGCCCTGCACCGACAGCGCCTTGTCGGTCAGCACGCCCGACGCGATGTCGACCCGGCCGGAGATCGGATTGTCGCGATTGACGAAGCGATTGAGCACCAGCGAGATCGCATTCAGCAGATTGCCGACGCCCACGCCACCTCTCTGCCCCACCACGCCGAGCACGTTGCCGAGCGTGTTGTCGATGACGCCGCCCAGCGCACCGGTTGCCGCTCCGCCGATCGCTGTCAGCGCCTTGTCGGCGCCGACGAAGACCGCCCCGCTGAGATCGGCGCCGCCCGCCATCGAACTCTTGAGCTGGTCGGCGGTGGTGCCGGCTCCCTTGATCGCGATGTTCTTGGCGTTGAGCTTGCCGTCGACCGTGATCTTGACCGCACCGCCGAACTGGTTGCTGCCCGACGTCTGGCGCAGCATGTCGCCTAAATGGATGTTCTCGGCGTCGCCCTTGAAATCGTAGGTGATCGCAGGTTTGCGGGCGTCGACTCTGCCTGAGATCGAAAGCGCGCCGCCGAACAGCGCGCCCTTGACGTGCGAGACGGTCAGCAGGCCGTCCTTGAGGGTGATCGCCAAGTCGGCGCTGGTGACGTGCAGTGGCGACATCACCAGGCTCGCCGCCGCGAGCTTGATCGAGGCGTCGATGTTGCGCATCGGGCTGGCGTCGATCGGCGAGGAGTCCGGCGATGCGGCCGCCGGCACAGGCTTGCCGCCGCGCGGCGCGGCAGGCGTGCCAGCGCCTCCGCCGCTGGCCGACATCATCTTGTCGATATCGAGCGAATTGGACTTCAGATCGGCCGTAATATCGGGCCGGCCGGCGAGCTTGGCCTCGACCAAGCCTTCGATCGTCTGGCCGTTCACCGCGACACTGCCCTTGTAGGTCACCGACTGCGGCGTGCCCTTGGTGATGCCGGGCGCCGACAACGTGCCCGTTGCCTTGACGGTGTAGCCCATGGCGGAGACCGCAATATCCTTCAGGTTCACCGTCTCGGCGCTGCCGGCGATGCCGCCGCTGGCATTGACCTGGCCGAGGCCCGCCGGCGCCGTGCCGCCCGCGAGCTTCATCACGCGGCTCATGTCGGGCGCCTCGAAATTGAAGGCGATGTCAGGATGCGGGTCGGCCGAGCCATAGTCGGCGACGACGCCGCGGACGGCGAGCCGGGCACCGGCGAGGTTGGAGACCTTGACGTCGTTGATCTTGAGCGTGCGCCCCTGCAGGGCGACGTCGACCTCGACGCCGCCGATTGTCTCCTTGTTGTAGATCAGCTTGTTGATCTTCGTCTTGAGCCCAAAGGACGGACCGGCTGCGACCTGCCCGGTCTTGGCGGGCGGGGCCGCGGCAGCCGGCTGGGCCGGCGCGCCGCCGCCGCCTTTCTGTTTCGCCAGGAAGGGGTCGAGATCGAACGTATCGAGTTCGACATGGGCGACCACCGACAGCGGCACGCTGAACGTCGCCACCACGCCGCCGGTGCCCTTGACGTCGTCGAGTTCGAAGGCAGCATCGGTGACCTGGATGTTGCCGCCGGCCGAGGACAATCGGCCCTTGAAGCTCAGCCTCGTCAGCTTGTTGGCCGGCAGCGATGAGGTATCGACGTTCAGCCATTTCAGCGTGTCGCGCAGCTTGGGCCCCACCAGGCTGAAATCGCCAGCGACGGTCGGCCGATTGGGATCGCCCGACATGATCGATCTTGCCTGCAACACCATATCGCCGGGCAACGTCGCGGTGAGTCGCGGCACGGCCACCGCGCCATTGTGCGCGTCGATGTCGAGCGCGACGCTGTGGATCGAGGCCTTGTTGTAGATCACCTCGCTCGCCTCGACCGACAGCTTGGCGGTGACGTTGGCAAGCAGGCTGGCACCCCCCGGAGCGGACGCCGACGCCACAGGCTTGTTCGCCGCCGGCTTGCCGGCGGGCGGGGCAGCCGGCTGCGACAGGGCCGCCAGCGCCTGGTCGAGATCGAGCTTGGGCAGGACCAGCTTGCCGTCGACCACGAGCGCGGGCTTCCAGCTCACCGACAGCGAGCCCGAGCCGACATTGTTCGCCAGCGTCATCTTGAAGTCCTTGGCGGCGAACGACGTCTGCGAGGCATCGACGCTGCCGTCGAAGCTGAACTTGCCGGCGAGCAGCGGCGGCAGGTCGGGCGCCGGCAGACCGGTGAGCTCGACCAAGGTAGTGGCGAACTTGGTGAGTGACTCGGCCTGCACAGATGCGGCACCGCCGATTCGCGCGTTGGCGCCGAGCTCGCTCAAATTGCCCTTGAAGGTGAGCTTGCCGCCGCCGCTCTCGAGCACGAGGTTTGCGGCATGCCCGTTGGTGCCCTTGGCGCTGACCGAGAGCTCGATCGTGAGCGGCGCACCGTTGATCGTGGCGCCGCCCGTCAACGAATAGGGGCCGTCGACCGAGCCGACCGAGGCGGCGAAATTCACCTTCTGCGCCGCGACCGAGATGCCGGCCTTCGAATCGCTGAACAGGATAGTGCCGTTCTCGATGTCGAGCTCGCCGAGCGACAGCGGCTTGGCCGAACTCGGGCTGGGTGCGGCCGGTTTGGCCTGTTCGACCGAGGGCGTGAATTCCCAGTTCGGTTTGCCCTGGGCATTGATCTCCAGAACGATCTTGGGTTCGACGAGGACGACCGAGCTCACCTCGAGATTGCCGCCCAAGAGGGCAAGCAGCGACGGCTTCACCGTCACCGACTTGATCTCGACCATGTTGGGGTTCTTGGACCCTAGCATGTTGACGAATTTCACGCCGGTCACGCTGACGCTGGGCGTCGGCAGCAACGAGCCGCTAATCGGTCCATCGACCACGAGGTCGCGGCCAGTCGCTTTCTTCACTTCGGCGATCAGCTGAGGTTTGAACTTGTTCAGGTCGAAAAGGGACGGCGCGATCAGCAACGCCACAATCAGCAGGGCGACGGCGCCAACGACGCCGATGAGGGTCTTCCTGCGTGCGGATGGGCTCATGATCTCTCCCCACTCGACTTCGCCGGAGACTAGCGTATTTTGCGCGTCGTCACATGGCCGAGATCGTGAATCTCAAGCGCGCACGCAAGGATAAAGCGCGGCGCGAAAAGGACAAGGAAGCTGCGGAGAATCGCCGCCGCTTTGGTCGCACCAAGGCCGAGAAGCTCGCCGATCGCGCAACCGACGAGCAGGCGCGCAAGACACTGGACGACAAACGCCTGGAGCCGAAGGGCTAGCGGCAAAGCATCAGTGCTGATTCGGACGATTGAGCGCCAGGCGATCGAAGAAGTCGCGCGTGGCCTGCTCGGCGCCCGGGCCCGCGACCGCCCGCACGTTGGTGAGGTCGAGCCGCTGGCCCGTTCCCTGATCGATCAACACCGGCTCGAGCGTGCGACCGTCGGTACGATCGACGAGATCCATCGGCTTGCCGTTGCGTGCCGCAACGCCGAAGCGATCGCCCCATTGCTTCAGGCCGACGATGACGGGAAACAGCGCGGCGCCCTTCTCGGTAAGACGGTACTCATGACGCAACGGACGCTGGCGGTACGCCGTCTTGCGGAAAACTCCCGCCTCGACGAGCTTCTTCAGTCGTGCCGTCAGCACGTTGCGCGCGATGCCAAGGTTTTCCTGGAAGTCATCGAAGCGCCGGACGCCATAAAAGGCATCGCGCACGATCAGCAGCGTCCACGGTTCGCCCACGACGTCGAGGGCGGACGCGATCGAACAATTCATCTGCTCGTATGAAGTGCGCCGCATGGCGACAAAGTATAGGCCGGTGAGACCGAGGCGCAATCTTGGCGGCCGCACTTCGGGCCGACGTAGAATATTTGCGCAGCCATGGAACCGTTCGACAGCCTGGTCGTTGCGCGCCGCTGTCGCCAAAGCAAAACGCCCGGACCATCGGTCCGGGCGCCGGCTTTGAATTCAATTCCTCTGGCCTAGTCGCGGCTCTGGCCCAGGAAGCTCATCAGGAACTGGAACAGGTTCACGAAGTCCAGATAGAGGCTGAGCGCGCCGAAGATCGCGACCTTCTCCGCCACAGCCGAGCCATAGGCGTCGCTGTACTGCTCCTTGATCTTCTGGGTGTCGTAGGCGATCAGGCCCGAGAAGATCAGCACGCCCAGGATCGAGATGATGAACGCCATCCCACCCGAGCCAACGAACATGTTCACCAGGCTCGCCAGGATGATGCCGACAAGACCCATAAACAGGAACTTGCCCATCGCCGTCAGGTCGCGCTTGGTGGTGTAGCCGTAGAGGCTGAGCGCGCCGAACGAGGCGGCGGTGATGAAGAACGTGCGGGCGACCGACGCGCCGGTGTAGCGGAACAGCAGCAGCGACAGGCTGACGCCCATCAGCGCGGTCACCGACCAGTAGATCGCCTGAATGGCACCGACGCTCATCTGCGCGGCGCGAAAGCCCATCAGCAGCAACAGGCCGAGCGGCGCCAGGATCGCAACCCAGCCCAGCCCGTTCAGGCCGACGACGCGACCGCCCGGCAGTACCTGGAAGAAGATGCTGGCGAGCTCGGACGAGCTGAACAGGCCCAGCGCGACGATGCCCGACAGCGCCAGGCCCGACGCCATGTAGTTGTAGACGCGGATCATGTGGGCACGCAGGCCGGCGTCGAATGTCGCCTGGTCGCTGATGACCGTGCCGCGGCCGAAAGTGTCGAAGTTCTGGTTTGCCATAGGTGTTGAGCCTCCAGGGGGCCTTCTGTCCTGCCCCTTCACGCCCCCAATGTGGGCACAGACGGCGGGGGAATCAATACCGATAAGCGACTGAAAAAACAGGTATTTGTCGCAATTTTTCCATCATTCATTGCGCAGCAGGGCGAGCGGCCGCTGGCGCAGTGCCGCCAAAGTCCCAGCCAAACCAAAGGCTAAGGTGAGGACCATCGCCCCTAACGCCACGGCCACTGCGACCGCGGGCTGGAAGGTCCAGGCAAGGGTCATCAATCGGGTGACGACGAGGTAGGCGGCAAGACTACCCACAGCCACTGCAGCAATTGCAGTCGCCAGGCCCAGGGCCGCGAACTCCCAGGCGAAGGTGCCGGCGATCCGCGCCCGCGTCGCGCCCAGCACCTTCATCACCACCGCCTCGTGCACGCGGCGGCGCTGGGTCGCGAGCATGGCGCCTGCCAGCACCAGCACGCCGGCCAGAATGCTAAGCAGACCGATCAGCCTGGTCGCCAACCCGATATTGCCCAGCACGTCAGATGCGGTCTGAATGGCGTCGCGGATGCGGATCACGGTGACATTTGGGAAGCGCTCCGTGACCAGCTTGAAGATCGCATCCTCGGCCGCGGGGGTCGCCTTCACGGTCGCCAGATAGGTATGCGGCGCCTTGTCGAGCAGGCCGGGCGAGAAGACGAAAACGAAGTTGATCGACAGCGTCTGCCATTCGATGCGGCGGAGCGAGGCGATCTTGGCCTCGATGTCGCGCCCCAGCACGTTCACCGTGATCGTGTCGCCGACGCCGATGCCGAAGGCGTGGGCGAGGCCGGCATCGAACGACACGAGCTGTGGACCGCGATAGTCGGACGCCCACCATTCGCCGGCCACGATGCGCGCACCTTGAGGCGGGGTTGCCGAATAGGTGACGCCGCGATCGCCATCGACGGCCCAGCGCGCATCGGGCGGCACCTTCATCTCGCCGACCGGCACGCCGGCAATCCTGGTGATGCGGCCGCGCAGCGACGGCACCTTGTCGAGCGGCCCAGCCCCTGGCACCGCGGCAATCGCCTTCTCGAAGTCGGCGATCTGGCTCGACTGGATGTCGACAAAGAAGAAAGCCGGCGCGTCCTTGGGAATGCGCTCGGTGATCTGATCGCGCAGATTGCCCTCGATCAGCGCCGTGGCGACCAGCACGGTGAGGCCAAGTCCAAGCGACAGCATGACGATGGGCGTCGGCGAACCCGGGCGGTGCAGGTTGGCGAGCGCCAGCCGAAGCGCGGCGAACCTGGGCTTAGGGGAGCGTGCCGCGGCCCACATCAGGCCGCGGGCCAGCAGCGGGAAGGCGATGAAGGCACCGAGCGTGCCCAGCACGAACCAGCCGGTGTTGCGCCGTTCGCTGGCGGTAAGCACGGTGAAGGCGGCGAGCACGAAGGCGGTGCCCGCGATCATGGCGATGTCGCGCCAAGCAAGTTTGGCACGCGACACCACGGCGCCGCGCATCAGGCTGGCAGCCGACACGGCGCGGGCGCGGATCAGCGGCAGCAGCGCGAACAGCAGCGATACCAGCACGCCGAAGGTCGCCGCCATCGCAAGCGGCCGGAAGTAAAGATCGATGCGCGCGCGCACCGGCAGGAGCTCGGCGATCAGCGACTGCGCGGCGAACGGCAGGCCGCCACCCAGCACCAGGCCGATCAGCACGCCGACCACTGAAACAGCCGCGATCTGCAGGAAATAGGTCGCGAAGACCACGCGCTCAGAAGCGCCCAAGCACTTCATGGTCGCGATAGTGCGCAGCCGCGTGGTGAGGAAGCTCGAGATCGCGTTGCCGACGCCGACGCCGCCCACCAGCAGCGCCGCAAGGCCGACCAGGCTGATGAACTGCGTCAGTCGCTCGAGCCAGAAGCGGATGCCGCCGCCGGCATCGGCCAGGCCCTGTACCCGCCAGCCGCCATTGGGGAAGCGCTCCTGAATTGCCGCCACGACCTCCTTGTCGGAGCGGCCGGCCGGCAGGCGCAGACGGTATTGCCAGGTGATTAGGCTGCCTGCCTGCACGAGACCCGACTCGGCCAGGGCGGCAAACGGCATCATCAGCCGCGGGCCGAGGCTCGCGAACGCATTGAGGCCGATGTCGGGCTCGCGCGCGATGATGCCGCGCAACTGCACGACTGCCTCACCCACCTTCACCTCGTCCCCGAGCGCCACGTTCATGCGCCTGAGTGCCGCCTCCTCCACCACGGCGCCCCACACGCCGTCGCGCTTGGCGAGCGCGTCGGCAAGCGAGCCGCCGCCCTGCAGCTCGAGCTGGCCGTAGAGCGGATAGGCGGGCTCGACCGCCTTGAGCTGGACCAGGGTCGCGGTCGCGTCGGGCCTGAGCGGATGGGCCATGACGCGGCTGTCGATCCAATGCGTCAGCTCGCCCTGCTGGCGGAGATACGCCTCCTGCTCGCGCGTGGCCTCGCGATAGAGCACCGACACCGCGACGTCGCCACCCAAGATCTCGCGCGCGTCGGATTTCAATCCTTCTTCGATTGCGCGGCTGAACGACAGGATCGCCGCGATCGCGGCCACCCCGAGCGCAAGGCAGGCGATGAACAGGCGAAAGCCGCCGAGTCCGCTCCTCATCTCGCGACGCGCGAGCTTGACGGCGAGGTTCATTGCGCGGCGAGCGCCGCGGCAGTCGGCTCGTCGCCCACCACCTTGCCATCGGCGAGACGCAGGATGCGATCGCAGCGCGCCGCAAGAGCCATGTCGTGCGTGATCAGGATCAGGGTCGCGCCGTCGGCGCGGGCGAGGTCGAACAGCAGATCCATCACCTGCTTGCCGGTCACCCCATCGAGATTGCCGGTCGGCTCGTCGGCCAGCAGGAGTTTGGGCCGGCCGACGAAGGCGCGCGCCACGGCGACCCGCTGCTGCTCGCCGCCGGAGAGCTGCGCGGGATAATGCGCCAGCCGGGGGCCGAGCCCGACCCGCTCCAGCGCCGCCTGCGCCGCCTCGAAGGCATCCGTGCGGCCGGCGAACTCGAGCGGCAGCGCCACGTTCTCGAGTGCCGTCATTGTCGGAATGAGGTGGAAACCCTGGAAGACGATGCCGACATTATCGCGGCGCAGGCGCGCCCGCGCGTCCTCGTCGAGCGGCCCGAGATCGCGCCCTACCACTTCGACCCGGCCGGACGTGGCGCGCTCCAGCCCGCCCGCCACCATCATCAGGCTCGACTTGCCGGCGCCCGACGGGCCCACCACCGCGGCGATCTCGCCGGCCGCTATGTCGAGGGTGACGCCGCGCAGGATATTGACCGTGCCGGCATCGCTTGCCATGTCGAGATGGACGTCGCTCAGACGGATGATAGGAGGTCGGGTCACGGCCATGAATCTTGCCAAGGGATATGGTCGTTTGGCGGCGGCGGTCAATTCACTGCTGTTTGTTCTTTTGGCCCTTTCACAGACGTTCGCACAGGATGCGCCGGTCAAAATAGCCGTACTCGGCGACAGTTTGGCGGCGGGCTACGGCATCCGACCGCAGGAGGCGATCCCGGCCCGACTCGAGGCAGCCTTGAAGGCGCAGGGCCGCAACGTCGTCGTGCTCAACCATGGCGTCTCGGGCGACACCAGCGCGGGCGGACTCGACCGGCTGGACTGGATGCTGGGCGACAAGCCCGACATCGTGTTGGTCGAGCTGGGCGGCAACGATGCGCTGCGCGGCATCGATCCCGCGGTCACCGAGCGCAACCTCGACGCCGTGCTCGCCAGGCTCAAGGCGGCCGGGGTGACGGTCTGGCTCGCCGGCATGCTGGCGCCGCGCAATCTCGGACCGGACTACACCAAGGCGTTCGACGGCATCTACCAGAAGCTCGCCGACAAATACCGCGTGCCGCTCTATCCTTTCATCCTCGACGGCGTGGCGCAGGATCCCGCGCTCAACCAGGCCGACGGCATCCATCCCAATCCCAAGGGGGTCGACGTCATCGTCCAGCACCTGCTTCCCTTCGTGACCAGGAATCTCGACTCCTATGCCGCGTCTGTTCATCGCCCTCCCCGTCCCTGACGAGATTTCCGACGAGCTCGTGACGCTGCAATCGGGCGTGCCCGACGCGCGCTGGGTGCCGGCGGAGAATTTTCACGTGACGCTGTGCTTCGCCGGCGAAGTCCAGGGCGGCACCATGCGCGACCTCGAAGAAGAGTTGTCGGACGTCGCTGCGTCGAAATTCCCGCTCGGCATCACGGGCGTCGAGCAGTTCTCCAGCGGCAAGCAGCCCAAGGCGCTGGTAGCGCTGGTCGAGAAGAACGAACGGCTCGATCGGCTGCAGCAGAAGGTATCGACCGTGGCGCGCAACTGCGGCATCGAGATCGAGCGCCGCAAGTTCCGCCCACACGTGACCCTGGCGCGCTTCGGTGCCGGCGCGGAGACCGGCCACCACATCGCCCAGTTCATGGCGAGCCATTCGACCTTCAAGGCCGGCCCCTGGCTCGCCGAGCATTTCGCGCTCTATTCCAGCCGCTCAGGCGGCGGCGGGCGCATCTACACCGAGGAGGCGGCGTACGAACTGACCTTCTAGTGCGGGGGATGTACCAACGTGTACCAACTTGTTGGGACATGGTTGATGCCGACCGGGCGTATAAGCTCGGGATGGCTGGATATCCTCTCGAATGGGGCTCGCACACGGACGCGGACGATACCGACGGCTCCGCTGCGCCAGACTCGCCCGCCACCGAGCGCTATCCGCTGGAATGGGGCGCGCACCTCGACCAGACGATAGACCCTGCGCCCAAGTTGCCGGTCTTCATGCCGGTCATGCCGACTCTGCTGGGCGGCGCCGACCCGGATTCGCTTCCGTCTGGAAAGACAGTTGTCGAGCCTAAGGGACCGCAGCTCGTTCAATCGCTTCCGTCCGTATTCGGAAGGGCTCCTTTCTACGTGCCGCGGCGGCCACCTATGCCAGGCCCGGCAAGAAGCCCTGCTACAGGAGTTCCCAAGGGCAGCCCGATCGAAGAGCCCGAATACAAAATCCCGATTCCTGGACAGAGCGGAAAAGAGGCAAAGGACGATATTCCTGACTGGGCGCGTCAGATGGGTATCCGTCCGCGCGTCGGACATGGCGAATACAAAAAGCTCCAGAAGCATTATGACGGCCACTATCAAGACCCCAGGGCAGTCCCTTACGAAGGCCCGTTTGGCGTTCCAGGCGAAGATCACATAGCGGCCGCGGACATCGCAGACCAAGGCCCGTCACAATCTTGAGTTGCTTAATTTGATATTCTGCACGCGCCAAAATCTAAAGCCGAGGTTCCAGCGATGACGAAGATCCACGTATTGTCCCACGATCAATACGACATTGGCGCGCCCGACTATGAGAAATGGGTAGGCGTGTACTCCTCAAGAGAACGTGCCGAGCAGGCCTTGGCGCGCCTGCGCAACAAACCGGGGTTCCGAGAACGCCCCGAGGCCTGGGAGATCCTCGAGTGGGAACTGGATAAGGATCATGGCTGGCGCGACGGTTATGCCACCATCTATCGGGGCGAGGACTACGCTAAGGAGGGACGATGACGAAGGTCCATTTCCTCCGTCATATCGAGGAGAAGCGGGAGAACGCGCCATGGACCTACAAAACCATCGGTGCCTATTCGACGCCCGAGAAGGCGCGTGAAGCCCTCAAGCGATATCGAGACCTGCCCGGCTTCCGTGACTATCCCGAGCGCTGGCGCATCTTCGAGATCGAACTCGACGATGACCTTGACTGGCGGGAAGGCTTCGACAGCAGGACCCATGAGCCACTGCTGAAAGGAGCGAAGCAAGAACGGCTCTAGTGCCGCTTGAAGTACTGCACCTCGCGCTCGTGCTTCTCCGCCGCCGCCTTGGTCTTGAAGGTGCCGAGGTTGCGACGCCGGCCGGTCCTGCGGTCGGCCTTGCGGGAATAGAGGCGGTATTCGCCGGTCGAGAGTTTGCGGATCATCGCGGCATCTCCACGCGTGACATCACCCCGTCGCTTCGCTGGCGCGAAGCTGTTAGGGGAACGTCAGCAATCGCCGCGGGTTGCGCACCAGGATGGCGTCGATTTCGTCCTCGCTGTAGCCGCGCTTCTTCATCATCGGCACGACGTTGCGGAAGATATGGCCGTAGCCGTGGCCGCCGAAGCTTGTGAGCCGCGTGCGATAGCAGATGTCGTGGCTGATCACGACACGCTCCAGGTGGCCGTGCGCGATCAGCGCGCGGATGAGCCGCAGGCGCGTCGCGTCGTTCGGCATGTCGATGTCGGACAGGCCATAGTAGCTCGCCTCCTGGCCGAACAGGTCGAACTCGACCGTGACTCCTGAATCGGCGAGCCTCAGCAGCCGCTGCTCGTCGAAGATGGTGCGGTCGATGTGACTGATCACCATGCGCTCGGTGGGATGGCCGGCCGCCCTGGCGAAGTCGGCCACCTGCTGTGGCTGGTCGGGATCGCGGCCGGGATGGACGTTGATCGCGGCGCCTGTTTCGCCGGCGGCGATGAAGGCAGCGCGCATCACCCGCTTCTCGAGCTCGGTCCATGGCGCGCTGCAGCCGATCTCGCCGATCATGCCGGCGCGCACGTCGGTGCCCCAGGCACCATCGAGGATCTGGCCGATCATCTCGTGCGCGAAATCCTCGACCGTGCGGGCTTGGTTGCGCGGCTCCTGGTAGTCGTTGACGTAGTAGCCGCAGCCCATAACGAGATGCACGCCGGTGCCGGCCGAGATGCGCCGCAACCCCGCCGGATCGGGCGAAAGGCCGCCGCAGGTCAGCTCGACCATGGCGTCGCCGCCGTCGTGCTTCATCATCTCGACCTCGCGCCTGGCGACGTCCTCGAGATCAAGCATGTACTTGCGGCCGGCGCGCTTCAGGCCACGGCCGTAATTCATCTGCCAGACGTTCTCGAGCGTGATCTCGGGCCCGAGATCGTTGTCCGAGCGCGTCCCCGGCGGGCGGATATCGCACAGCACATGTTCATGCATCAGGGTGCGGCCCAGGCTTTCGGGCGCGATCGGCCCCAACACCGTCTGGATCTTGCCGCGAAGCTCTTGGCGCGTGATCGGCATTCAGGCGACTATATTGGCCAAACAGGGGGAGACAACCGTGACTGCATCGCTGACCGGCTACGCCGACCGCATCTCGGTACGCGCCGGCGAAACGATTTCGTTCAAGGTGTCGAGCGCGGGTCCGGAACCCTACAGCGCCATGCTGGTGCGCATCGTGCGCGGCGACGTCAATCCCGCCGGCCCGCCGCCGAAGCTCGAGGATCTGTCGGAGATGTTCGACGATCGCTTTCCCTCGCGCCAGCAACAGGCTTGGACGGGCTCGTACGCCCGTGTCGACGGTGCCAAGGACGTCAAGCTGCCCGCCGCTCTGTCGGTCGAGGCGCTGATCTGGCCGACCTTGCCGGAGGACGGGCCGCAGACCGTGATCTCGCGCCGCGACGCCAAATCGGGCGCAGGCTTCGCGCTGGTGCTGACGCCGGACGGCATGGCGCTGGAAGCGGGCAGCGCGAAGATCGTCACCGGCAAGAAGCTGCGCTCGCGCGCCTGGTATCGCGTGTGGGCGAGCGCCGATCCCGAAACCGGCATGCTGCGCGTCGGCCAGCAGCCGCTGAAGCGCGCCCATGCCTCGGACGACGAAGGCGAGGCGAGCACCATTGCCAAGGAGATGGCGATCGATGCGGCACAGCCGATCCTGATCGGCGCCGAGAGCGCCGCCGACCGGCCGGCGCGCCGCTGCTTCAACGGCAAGATCGAGACACCCAGGATCGCCGGCCTCGCGACGTGGGACTTCGCGCGTCGCATGGGCACGCTCGAGATCGAGGACACCGGACCCAACAGCCTGCATGGAAGACTGGTCAATCTGCCGACGCGGGCGATGAAGGGCGCGTCATGGAGCGAGGGCGAGCGCGACTGGAAGCGCGCGCCAGCGCACTACGCCGCCATCCATTTCCACGACGACGATCTGCACGATTGCGGCTGGCCGGACGATTTCAGCTTCACCGTGCCGAAGGACATGAAGAGCGGCGTCTACGGCATGCAGCTGCGCTGCGGGCCGCATCGCGACGTCATCCCCTTCTTCGTGCGTCCGCAGCTCGGCAAGCCACAGGCCAAAGTCTGCTACCTCGCTGCCACCTTCACCTATCAGATCTACACCAACTTCGCGCGCGGCCAGTACGATGCCGCCTTCAAGAAGAAGGTCGCCGACTGGAAGGCGGCGCCCAACAATCCCGACGAGCACAAGGATTACGGCCTCGCCACCTACAACTATCACCGCGACGGGTCGGGCGTGGCGTACTCTTCGCACTTGCGGCCGCTGCTGACCTGGCGGCCGGACTATATGTCGTTCAACGACGAACTGGGCTCGGGGCTGCGCCACCTGCCGGCCGACACGCATCTCACCGGCTGGCTCGATCGCATGGGCGTTGCCTTCGACGTCGTCACCGACCACGACCTGCACGACAAGGGCGTCGACCTACTGCGATCCTACAAGGTGGTGCTGACCGGCTCGCACCCGGAGTACCACACGGTCGAGACGCTCGATGCACTGCAGGAATACACCGAGACCGGCGGGCGGTTGATGTATCTCGGCGGCAACGGCTTCTACTGGCGGGTGGCGCTGTCGCCGCACGTGCCGGGCGCGATCGAGATCCGCCGCACCGAAGGCGGCATCCGGACCTGGGCTGCCGAGCCCGGCGAGTATTATCACTCCTTCGACGGCCAGTACGGCGGCCTGTGGCGCCGCTCCGACCGGCCGCCGAACGTGTTGTGCGGCATCGGCTTCTCGAGCCAGGGCACCTTCGTCGGCAACCACTACCGGCAGACCAAGGCGGCGCGCGACAACCATCACGCCTGGATCTTCGAGGGCGTGAAGGACGACGTGTTCGGCGGCTATGGCTTCTCGGGCGGCGGCGCGGCGGGCTTCGAGCTCGACCGGCTCGATCATCGGTTGGGCAGCCCGCTCAACGCCGTCGTCCTCGCCTCATCGGAAGGGCACGAGCGCAAGAATTTCGTGGTCGTGCACGAAGAGCGGCTGGGACTCGCCACCACCATTCCGGGCGGCACCCTGGAGGATCTGATCCGCGCCGACATGACCTATATCGACAAGCCCAAAGGCGGCGCGATCTTCTCGGTCGGCTCGATCACCTATTGCGGCAGCCTGCCGCACAACAATTTCGACAACGACATCTCGCGGCTTACTTTCAACGTCTTGAGCCGCTTCGCCGAGCTTGGCGTCAGATGGCCTTTTCCACCAAAGGTCTGAGGCTCTCGAGCATGCCGCGGCAAGCCGCCTCGATCAGGTCGAGCGCCGCCTCGTAGCCGCGTTGCGGCCCGCCATAGGGATCAGCGACCTCGACGACGTTGGTCTGCGGCGCGAACTTCATCAGCATCTGCGGCCGCTCCGACACCGCGCGCGGCGCCATCCAGCGCATGGTGGCGAGATGGCTGCGGTCCATGGCGAGCGGCAAGGCGAACTTCTCGAGATCCTCGTTGGTCAGCTGCCGCGCTCGATGGTCGGAGATGTCGTAGCCGCGCATGCGCGCAGTCTCGACCGCGAGCATGGTGGCCGGCTGCCCGGCGTGGATGTCGGACGTGCCGGCCGAATCGATGGTGAAGGCGCGCTCCAGTCCGGCGCGGCGGACCATGGTGCGAAACACCCCCTTGGCCATGGGCGAGCGGCAGATATTGGCGGTGCAGACGAAGATGACGCCGATGGGCATGGTCCGCGACCCTAGCACGGCGATAGAGTGGGCGCGCAGCAGGTTTGCGGGAGAATTCCATGCCGGACGTGGCATCGAACATGAACAACGAGGCGCACGGCGCTCATTACATTGCCCCGGACGTCCATGGACAGAACTTCTACGCGCTCGACCGGCAGTGCCGGGACTTGATGTCGCTGTACATGGAGCCTCAGCTGCTCAGACACATGACGCCGCACTTCGAGCGCCTGGGCGAGTTGGCCGGCAACCGGCTCGATGAGCTGGCGCAGATCGCGGACAAGCATCCCCCAATCCTGAACCCGCGCGACCGTTTCGGCCGCGACGAGGACTGGATCGACTACCACCCCGCCTATCGCGAGATGGAGAAGATCGCCTTCGAGCAATTCGGGATGCATGCCATGAGCCACCGGCCGGGCGTCCTGGGCCTCCAAGAGCCGGCGCACCCGCTGGTCAAGTACGCCATCACCTATCTCTTCGTGCAGGCCGAGTTCGGCCTGATGTGCCCGGTGTCGGTGTCGGACACATCCAACTTCATGATCAAGCGCTACGGCTCGCCGGCGCTGAAGAAGCTGCTGCTCGACCGGCTGCTCTCGCAGGACCCCGCGACGATGCTCAAGGGCACGCAGTTCATGACCGAGAAAGCCGGCGGCTCGGACGTCGGCGCGATCGAGACCGAAGCCGAAAGGATCGGCATCGGCGCCGACGGCGTCGAGCGCTGGAAGCTTCACGGCCAGAAATGGTTCTGCAGCCACGCCGACGCCGACGTCGCGGTGATGCTGGCGCGGCCGCGCGGCGCGGCGCCCGGCACCAAAGGTCTCGCCATGTTCGCCCTGCCGCGGCGCCTCGAGAACGGCACGCGCAACGCCTACCGGATCGTGCGGCTGAAGGACAAGCTCGGTACCCGCTCTATGGCCTCGGGCGAGATCATCCTCGACGGCGCCGTTGCCTACCTCGTGGGTGACGTCGAGCAGGGCTTCAAGCAGATGATGGAGCAGGTCAACCTGTCGCGGCTCAGCCACGGCGTGCGCGCCGCCGCCATGATGCGGCGCTGCCTCAACGAGGCGCTGGCCGCTGCGCGCGGCCGCAAGGCCTTCGGCAGGGCGATCGCGGAGTACCCCCTGCTGCGCCGGCAGCTGATGAAAATCATGCTGCCGACCGAGCAGGCGCTCTCGATGTTCGCTTTTTCCGCCGATGCAATGGGCCGCGCCAACGCAGGCGACAAGGAGGCGGCCAACCTGCTGCGCATCCTGACGCCGGTCTACAAGTTCCGCGCCTGCCGCGACAACATCCCGGTGGCGAGCCAGGCGCTCGAGGTGCGGGGCGGCATCGGCTACATCGAGGAATGGGTGACAGCGCGTCTGGTGCGCGACGCGCAGATCGGCACGCTGTGGGAGGGCACGTCCAACATCAATGCGCTCGACGTCGTGCAGCGTGCCGTCGGCAAGTCAGGCGGCCACAAGAGGCTGAGCGCGGCGCTCAAGGCGAAGTACGAATCGACCAGCAGCGTGCCCGGTCAGTACAAAGGCCTGCTCGGAGCGGCGCTCGACAGAGTCGAGCGCTTCGCCGATGCGGTGGCGCGTGATCCCCGGCACGAGAAGCGCTCACGCCTCGCCGCCGGCGCGCTCTATCACGCCGCGTCGGCCGCGCTGATGGCTTGGGAAGGCGCCGCACTGGGGGCGAGAGGCGGCGACGCGCGGCGCCTGTTGCTGTCGCGGCTCGTCATCGAGCACCGGCTCAATCCGCAGGACCCGCTGTCCCTCAGCGACTCGCCATGGGAGCAGGAGGCGATGGACCTGCTGCTGCAGGACACGCCCGTCCCGCTCGCCAGGGCGACAGCGTTGCTCTCCTAACCCTCGATGATCAGGCGGGCGAGCGCGTCGGGCTCGCTCAGCATCGGATAGTGGCCGGTGTCGAGTTCGTGCCAGCGGCCCTTCAGCGCGTCGCACGCGCGGCGCTGATGCGCCAGCGGCGGGTTGGTGCTCCTGCGGCACCAGATCACCGAGGCGTTCCACGTCTCGTTCCAGAAGCGATCCAGCTTCACCGGCGCGGTCAGGGGCGCGATGGGATGCGGCGTGCAACGCTCGATCGCCCACGCCCGCCTTTTCGGATCGAGGTCGGCAAAAAGGCGCGTCTCGAAGTCCTGCCGCGACGGTCCGGTGGTGAGCTCGGTGTTCACCGCCGTCGGCCGGTTGACGATCTGCGGCACCGCCTCGCCGTCGAGCAGCGCCAGCGCATCGGCGAGCACCACGCGCGCCACCCGCTCGCGCGCTGTCTCGGCCGCCCGTGCCATCACCATGCCGCCGGTGCTGGTGCCGACCAGCGCGACATCCTGTAAGTCGTTGTAGAACAGCAACTTCGCCACTTCCTCGGCATGCGTCTCGGTGGTGATGCCCTTTCGAATTTGCGGCGCCCGTTCGGCGCAGCCGTCGAGGGTTGGCGCGAACACGAGATGGCCCTGCCGGCGCAGCCGCTCGGCCACGCGGTTCCAGATCCAGCCGCCCTGGTAGGCACCGTGCAGCAAGACGATCGTGCTCATTGTTCTTTCCTCACCGTGACTCCCGCCATCTTCTCGAAGATCTTCACGACGGCCGCGCCGTCCTGCTTGTTGAGCCCCTGGGCGCGGGCCATCTGGTAGACCTGCTGCGTCACATTGGCGAGCAGCAGCGGCACACCAAGGCGCTTGGCGAACGCCGTCTCGAGCTCCTGGTCCTTGTAGGAGATGTCGATTGTGCCGCCCGGCACGTAGTCGCCGGCGAGGATGCGCGGCACGCGCAGCTCCCACGCCGCACTTGCGCCCGTCGAGACACGCACCACGTCGTAGATCGTCTGGGGATCGAGGCCCGCCTTGACCCCCAGCACCATGGCCTCGGCCACGGCCACGGTGTTCACCTGCACCAGCATGTTGTTGACGAGCTTCATCGCAAGCCCGCTGCCGAGCGGCCCGACATGGAAGGTCCGGCTGCCCATCACGTCGAACAGGTCCTTGCATCGAGCGACGATTGCCGCATCGCCGCCCACGATCACTGATAGCTCGCCCGACTGGGCGCGACCGGTGCCGCCGCTCACCGGCGCGTCGACCATGTCCATGCCGCGCTTCTTGAGATCGTCGGCGAGCGCCCGCGCCACGAACGGATCGATGGTCGACATGCAGATCACGATGTGACCCGCCTTCGCCCCTTCGGCGATGCCGGCGATCACCGATTGCGCCTGCTCTGTCGTTTCGACGATCAGGATGGTGCGCTCGACCTTCGACGCCACTTCCTTGGCCGAGCCTGCCACCTCGGCGTTCAGGCCGGCCGTCTTGGCAGCATCGATGTCGTGCACGACGAGCGGCGTGCCAGCGCCGATGAGGTTGCGCGCCATCGGGCCGCCCATGGCGCCCAAGCCGATGAAACCGACCTTGCCGACCATTTCTTCCTCCCATGGGTTATTGTGCCGACTGTAGCGGAGGACGAACCATGAGCTTGAAGGGAAAAGTGGCCCTGGTCACCGGCGCGAGCCGCGGCCTGGGCGAAGGCGTGGCGCGGGCGCTGGCCAAGAAAGGCGCCAAGGTCATGCTGCTGGCGCGCGACGGCAGGCTGGCGGCGAAAGTCGCCAAGGAGATCGTGGCTGCGGGCGGCAAGGCCAAGGCGATGAGGTGCGACGTGGCCAAATACGCCGCCGTCAAGCGCGCCGTGGCCACCACCCGCAAGCAATTGGGCGGGCTCGACATCCTGGTGAACAACGCGGGCGTCATCGAGCCGATATCGGAGGTCGCCTCGTCCGATGCCGCGGTTTGGGCGCAGAACATCCAGATCAACCTGATCGGCGCCCACAACGTCATCCACGCGGCGCTGGCCGGCATGCTGAAGAAGCGCGGCGCGACCCTGATCAACATCTCCTCGGGCGCCGCCTACCGGCCGCTCGAAGGCTGGAGCGCTTACTGCGCCGGCAAGGCGGGGCTTGCCATGCTGACCCGGTCGGTCGCGCTCGAGACCGCGGGCAAGGTGCGTGTCTTCGGCTTCTCGCCCGGCACGATCGACACCGACATGCAGGTCAAGATCCGCGCCTCGGGCATGAACCAGATCAGCCAGATCCCGCGCGCCAACCTCTCGCCGGTCGAGCATGCCGTGCGCGGCCTGGTCTATCTGTGCGGGAGCGCGGCCGATGACCTGATCGGCCAGGATGTCTCAATGCGCGACGAGCCGTTTCGGAAGCGCATAGGCCTCGCGAACTGACGACGAGAACGCGAACAGGCCGGCAGGTGCCATGGCCTCCAGCTCCTCCCCCTGCAGATCACGCGCGATGATCACCAGGAACAGCGGCGCCTGCGAAGCGAAAGGCCGTGGCGGAGAAAACATCGTGCCGACGCTCTGCACCAGCAGCGGCCGCTCGCTTTCTTTCACCCTGACGAGGCCCTTCAGCCGCAACAGGCGCTCGCCGAGCGCGCCGGCGAGATTGTCGAGCCAGGCCGCAAGGTCGTCATAGGTGAGCACGGCAGTCGGGCGGGCGAGACACACGGCGATCCTCGGATGGCCCTCGCCGATCGAAGGCATTTCGGGCATCGGTGCCGCCGAAGCAAGCGGGGCGAAGGCAGCGGCCACGCCTTGCACGATTTCGGCCAGGGGATTGAGCGATGCCGCCTCCTCGCGTGCCCGCGCCACGGCATCGGCCGACACCAGATCGGCCTTGGTGACGACGATGCGATGCGCGGCCGCCCATTGCGCCGCCGCTTCCTCGAACTCGGCGATCGCTGCGCCGCGCGTGGCGTCGAAGGTCGCCAGCACCGAGACCCGCAGCCGGCGCTCGGCCAGACCGCTCAGCTGGCGCAGCACCGGGCCAGGTTTCGCAAGTCCGCTGGTCTCGAGCACGATGCGCTTGAGGGGCCTGGTGTCGAGCAGGCGGTCGATCGTGAAGGCAAGGTCGCTGCCGGCGGTGCAGCAGATGCAGCCATTCGCCAGCATGGTCATCGGCGTGTCGCCGCCACCTTCGCGCAGCAGCACGCCGTCGAGCCCGATCTCGCCCGCTTCGTTGACGATCACGCCGGTGTCGGCAGCCTCTGTCCCCGTAAGGTAATTGCGCAGCAACGTCGTCTTGCCCGACCCCAGGAAGCCGGTCAGGACGACGAAATCCGTCACTCGGCCGCCTTTTGCTGTGGCTTGGCGGCGAACCTGGCCGGCACGTCCTCTTCCCAGCTCGCCTTCACCAGCTCGCGCACGTCGGCCAGCAGCTCGGCGGTGTCGTAGATCACGCCATCCTTGATCGTGTACTTGAGACCGCGGTGCCATTCGACGCCGTTGGTCAGGTCGTTGAAACGCATCGCGCCGGTGCCGTAAAGCAGCTTGAAGTCGGTCAGCGGATTGTGGTCGTGCACCAGCACGTCGGCCAGCTTGCCGACTTCGAGCGTGCCGACTTGATCGTCGATGCCGCACAACGCGGCGCCCTGCGACGTCGCCGAGCGCACGACCTCGAGCGGATGGAAGCCCGCTTCCTGCAAGAGCTCGAGCTCGCGGACATAGCCGAAGCCGAAGACCGAGTAGATGAAGCCGGAATCGCTGCCGGTGCAGACGCGGCCGCCGCGGTTCTTGTACTCGTTGATGAAGGCCATCCAGCGCCGATAGTTCTCCTTCCACTCGACCTCGTTGGTCGTCGACCAGCGATACCAGTAGGAACCGTGCCCGCCGCGCTGCGGCGTGAAGTAGTTCCACATCGACTTCCAGGTGTAGTCCTTGTGCCAGTCGGCCTGGCGCGCCCGCATCAGGTCGCGGTTGGCGTCGTAGATGGTGAAGGTCGGCACGAAGGTGAAGGCGATCTCCAGGAACTTCTCCATGACCTCGTTCCACTTGGCCGAGCCCGGCTCGGCGCCCTGACGGAACATCTGACCGGAAACGGAGAAGCGGAAATATTCGTCGTTGTAGTCGTAGTCGAGCGGGAAGTGCTGCACGACGCGATCCTCGAACAGCGCCTCGGGCAGGCCGTAATAATGCTCGGCGCTGGTGAGGCCCCACTTGGCGGTCGTGAGCGCATTCATGCGCGTCACCGCCATCTGGGCATGATGGCAGCCCGAGCGCAGGCCGAGCTTGCGGCATTCGTCGAGCGCCGCTTCCATGATCGCGGGCGGCGCACCGAAGAACTTCACGCCGTCGGCGCCGCGCTCCTTCAGTCGGCGCAACCAGGCGCGGCCCTCGTCCGGCGAATGGATCGTCTTCAGCATGTCGTTGACGGCGGGGAAATAGGCATAGGCCAGGATGCGCGGGGCGGCGATGGTGTTGTCGGCCGAGCGCTTCTTCTGGTCGAGCATCCAGCCCAGCCCGTTCATCGAGCCCATCTCGCGCACCGTGGTGACCCCGTGCGCGAGCCAGAGCCTGTAGACATAGTCGACCGGCGGCACCCAGCCGTTGGCCGCATGATAGGCTACGCCGGCGTGGGCGTGGCAGTCGATGAAGCCCGGCGTCACCCATTTGCCCTTGCAGTCGATCTCGTGATCGCCCGGCGGCACCTTGTTGGCCGCGGTCGAGAGATTGCCCGTCGCCTTCTTCATCAAGGTGATGCGGTTGTTCTCGATCACGATGTCGGTCGGCCCGATCGGCGGCGCGCCAGTGCCGTCGATCACCGTGGCGCCGCGCAGCACCAGGCGCTTGAAGGGGCCGATGCCGCGATCACGCGTCGTCGCCGCCGTGACGACGTTCTGGCCGGCCCTGACCCTATAGGCCGCCAACTCGTCACCGGGCAGTGCGGCGTTCGGTGCGGGGACGTCGGTCATGGCGATTTCCTTCGGCGGAGAATTTCCGCCGCATCGTCGCCCAGAAGCGTCCGCCGATAAAGCGGCTGCGACCGCTCGTCCCTATTTCATTTCACGAAGCGAGCAGGTGGCGCTGCCGCATGCGGCGCAACACGGTGATCGCCAGCAACGCCGTCAGCAGATCGAGGGCGGCCACGATGACGAACACGGCGGTCCAGCCGCCGGTCGCCTGCTTCAGGACCGCTGCCGCCGGCCCGCCCAGGATCGAGCCCACGCCCTGCGCGATATAGAGGAAGCCGTAATTGGTGGCGGCGTATTTCGGGCCGAACGTGTCGGTCAGGGTCGAGGGGAAGAGCGAGAAGATCTCACCCCAGCCGAAGAACACCAGGCCGGTCAGCACGACGAACAGCACCGGATTGTCGAGCAAGTTGAGCAGCACCAGGATGGCGACGGCCTCGAGCGCGAAGGCGAGCGCCATGGTCTGTTCGCGACCGATATGATCGGATATCCACCCGAAGAACGGCCGCGTCAGGCCGTTGGTCACCCTCGACAGGGTGAGCGACAGCGGCAGCGCCGCCATGCCGAACACCAGCACCTGGGCGACCTTGTACTCGTTGGCGAACGGGCCGACGTTGGACACCACCATCAGGCCGCTGGTCGACATCAAGGTCATCATCACGAACAGCAAGTAGAAGATCGGGTTGGTCAGCATCTCCTTGGGCGCATAGCTGCGCTTGGATTGCAGTTCCTGCTGGGCGATCGCCGGATTGAAGCCGGCCGGCAGATAGCCTTCGGGCGGAACGCGCATCCCGATCGCAGCCGCGACGCCGATGGTGGCCTGGATGACGCCCCACACGAGCAGCGCATGGGCATAGCCCGATGACTTGATCATCGAATCGATCGGGAAGCTGGTGAAGAACGCGCCGAAGCCGTAGCCCGCCGCCGCCAAGCCCGTCGCCAAGCCGCGCCGGTCGGGGAACCAGCGCACCATCAGGCCGATGATGCCGACATAGATGATGCCGGTGCCGAAGCCGCCGATGATGCCGTAGGTCAGGTAGAGGCCCCACAAGCTGCCGACCATCGACGCCAGCACCCAGCTGCCGCCGGCCATGATGGCGCCGACCGAGATCAGCAGGCGCGGCCCGAAGCGGTCGACCAGATGCGCCTGAAATGGCGAGAAGAACGTCTGCAGCACGATCAGCAGCGAGAACGTCACCTGGATTTCCGGCAAGGTCGTGCCGAGGCGCTGGTTGAACGGCCCCGTGAACAGCGTCCAGACATATTGCGGGCTGGAGATCGCCATCATGGCGATGATGCCGAGAAGAAGCTGCAGCCATCGGTTGCTGCTGGTGTCACCAACCGTCGCGCTCGCGTTCGCCATGTCGCTCTCCCCCGCGGAAGTTCACCGCGGCGCCAGCATAGAGGGGCGCGAGGAATTGTTCGAGATTTACATCCTCCGGCTGTTTATTGACGGTCGTTGCGCAGCACTTCGGCCGTGTGCTCGCCCAGCAGCGGCTCACGATACAGAGGGTGTGAGGGCTCGTCCCGGAAGCGCACGACGGGGCCGAAATGCTTGCGGCCAGACTCGTCCGTCACCATGAAACCGCGCTTCAGCAGGTTCGGCTCGGCGATCGCCTCGGGCAGCGTGTTGACCGGACCGTAGCAGATATCGAGCGTGGCCAGATATTCCATCCAGTAGGCCAGCGGCTTGGCCTTGAAGGTGGCGGAAAGGAACTCCACCACCGGCTTCTGGTGCGCGCCCGGCCATTCGCACAGCTTCACCCATTCCGGCTTGCCGAGCGCGGTCAGAAGGTTGCGGATGAACTTCAGCTCCTGCCCCGCCAGCACGAGCTGGCGGCCATCCGACGTGTCGTAGACGCGATAGAAGGCCGCGCCGCCGGTGGTGCGCTGGTTCTTCACGTCGGGGTGCTTGTTCTCCTTGAAGGCGCTGCCGACCACGTTGGCGCACGATGCCATCAAGGCCTCATGCATGGAGACGTCGATATAGTCGCCATTGCCCGTCGTCTGCCGGCGCAGCAGCGCCATCAGCACGCCCGACAGGCCATGCAAGCCGCTCACGACATCGGCGATGGGAATGCCCGGAATGGCCGGACGGCCGTCGTCACCGAGCGTGAGGCTCAGCACGCCGGTCATCGCCTCGAGCGCCAGGTCGTGCGCGGCACGACCAGGATAGGCGCCGTCCTGGCCGAAGGCGCTGATCGAGCAATAGACAATGCCGGGGTTCTTTGCTTTCACCGCCTCGTAGCCGATGCCGAACCCGGCGGCGACACCGGGCCGGAAAGATTCGACGATCACGTCGGCCTTGCAGGCGAGCCCGAACAAGTCGGCCCGCCCCCGCTCGCTCTTGAGGTCAAGCACCACGCTCTTCTTGCCGCGCCCCATGTTGCGGAAAAAAACCGACGTACGCTCGTCGGGCGGGCGGATCTCGCGGCCGGGATCGCCGGTCGGCGGCTCGACCTTGATCACCTCCGCGCCGTGATCGGCCAGCGCTGTCGTGAGATACGGCCCCGGCAGGAACCACGAAAGATCGACGACCTTGAGGCCTTGGAGTTTCATGGCAGATACTTCTTGTTGTCGGCACCGAGCGGCGAGCAGGCCTCTTGCGGCAAGCGTTCTCCGTCGATGCGGATGGGATTGGCAATCACACGCAGTGCGCCCTTCGCCGGATGGGGCACCGACGAGACCATGCCGGTCGATCTTGCGAAGTCGCTGTCGAGCGCCTGATCCAGCCGATGGACGGGCGCGGCCGGCAGCAGGCCGTTGAACTTCGTGAGCCATTCCGCGGTCGTGCGCGTCTTGAAGGTCGGATCGAGCGCCTCGTCGAGGGCCGCGCGGTTCTTGGCCCGCGTCCCCGGATCGGGAAAACGCGGATCGTTCAGGAGATCGCTGCGCTCCATCGCCTTGCACAGTTCGAGCCAGAATTTCTGCGTCATGCACATCACGAAGATCCAGCCGTCCTTGGTGGGGAAGGTCTGGACCGGCGCCAGCGAAAGATGCGCCGAGCGCGGCACCCTCGGCGAGATATCGCCTTCATTGAGGTACCAGGTTCCGGGATAGGTGAGCTGATGCATGGCGACATCGTAAAGGCAGGTGTCGACGTCGCCGCCCTGCCCGGTGGTCTTGGCGCGCAGGAGACAGGCCAACAGGCCGACCGTGCCGGTGAGGCCACTCATGCTGTCGATCAGCGACACGCCGACCCGCGTTGGCGCGCCGGCAGGATCGCCGGTCAGCTCCATCAGGCCGGCCTCGGCCTGCATCAAGAAATCGTAGCCGGGCCAGTCGGCGCGCTTGTTGCCACGGCCGTAGGCGGAGATGTGCAGGCAGACGATCGACGGTTTCAGGTGCCTGAGGCCCGCGTAGTCGATGCCGAGCTTGGCGGGCTGCGTGCCGCGCATGTTGTTGACCACGCAGTCGGCGGTCTTCACCAGCGTCTCGAACTGCCGCCGCCCATCGCGCGACTTCATGTCGATGGTCACGCTCTTCTTGCCGAGGTTCCAGGCCTGGAAATATTCGCTGTCGTCCTTGCCCAGGTGATAGGGCCCGACCTGGCGCGAAGGATCGCCGCCCTGCGGCGCCTCGATCTTGATCACTTCCGCGCCCAGCTCGGCCATCAGCATGGTGCCGTAGGGCCCGGCGCCGAATTGCTCCAGCGTTAGAACGCGAATTCCGGCAAGTGGCTTGTTCATGCCGATGCGTTCCGGCGCGACCATTGCCGCGCGATGATCAGCCGCTGCATCTCGTTGGTGCCCTCGCCGATGCACGTGAGCGGCGCATCGCGATAGAGCCGCTCGATGTCGTATTCCTTGGAGTAGCCGTAGGCGCCGTGGATGCGCATTGACTCGGTACTGTTCTCCAGCGCCGCCTCAGAAGCGAAGTACTTGGCCATGCCGGCCTCCATGTCGCAGCGCTCGCCGCGGTCGAAGGCGCGCGCGGCATCGAGTGTCAGCAGCCGCGCCGCCCGGGCGCGCGTTGCCATCTCGCCGATCTTGAGCGCAATCGCCTGGTGCTCGATGATCGGTTTGCCGAAGGTCTTACGGAGGTGAGCATAGTCGGTGGCAAGCTTCAGCGCGCCTTCCGCTATTCCCACGCCGCGGGCCGCCACGTTGATGCGCCCCAACTCCAACCCTCCCGCCACCTGAGTGAAACCGCGGCCCTCGACCTCGCCGATCAGGTGATCGGCGGGAATGCGGTAATTCTGAAAGATCAGCTCGCCGCTATCGATCGACTTGTAGCCGAGTTTCTCGAGTTTGCGGCCGACGGTGAAGCCTGGCCCCTTGGGGGCGATGAACAGGCTCATGCCGGTATAGCGCGGGCTCGCCTCGGGATTGGTCTTGACCAACAGCGCGAAGCACGAGCCCTCGACACCGTTGCTGATCCAGGTCTTGGTGCCGTTGATGACGTAGTCGCCACCCTCGCGCCGCGCCGTCATGCGGATGCCCTGCAAGTCGGTGCCGGCGTCGGGCTCGGTCAGCGCCAGCCCGCCGCGCACTTCGCCGCTGGCAAACTTGGGCAGCCAGTGCCGCTTCTGCGGCTCGGTACCGAACTTCTCGACCGCCAGGGCGAGCATCAGGTGAGAATTGAAGATGCCGGTGATCGCCATCCATACCGAGGAAATGCGGATCACGATCTCGGCATAGGTCGCGGCCGGCAGGCCCAGTCCGCCATATTCCGGGCTGACCGTGGCACCGAACAGGCCGAGCTCCTTCATTTGCCCGACGATCTCGGCCGGCCATTTGTCGGAGTGGTCGAACTCCTTGACCCGTGGCGCCACCTCGCGCGCGATCCAGCGATCGATGGTCGCCAGCAGTTGCGCCTCGTCGGCGGGATCGATGTTGTGCATGGTTGGCTTCTCCCGGACTCCGTCAAGGCAAGGTGAAAAGACGGCCCGCCTTAGTCAATGTTATGGTGCCGCAGGACGAAGGCAGACGATGAGCCGACCCAAGCATCTCGTTCCCGACCTGTTGGCGCCGGGTCTCGACCTGGTGTTCTGCGGCACCGCACCGAGCCCTGCGTCCTTCAGGGCGCGCGCCTACTACGCCAATCCCGGCAACGCTTTCTGGCCGACCTTGCATGCCGTGGGCCTGACGCCCGAGCGCCTGGCGCCCCAGCGCTATCCCGAGCTGCTGAGCTGGGGGCTGGGGCTCACCGACCTCAACAAGACCGAATACGGGTCGGATCACGAGCTCTCGGCCCAGGCGATGGACGCGCGCTCGCTGCGCGCCAAGATCGCCAAGTTCCGGCCGGCGGCGATTGCCTTCACCAGCAAGAACGCCGCCTCGCTGGCCCTGGGCATCAAGGTGCCGGCCTACGGACGACAGGTCGAGCTGCTCGAAGGCGCCGTGGTGTTCGTGCTCGCCTCGCCGTCCGGCCGGGCGCGCTCGTTCTGGACCATCGTGCCGTGGAAGGAAGCCGCCGCCTTCGTGATGGCCCGGCGCCAGCTGCGCGAGCGTGCGGCGTGACGATCGATCGGCGCACGCTGCTGGTGGCCGGACTGACGACGCCAATGATTGCGCGCGCCCAGGACAAAGGAACGAAGATGCTCGAAGACCTTGCCCGCCGCGCCGCGATTTACCTCTTCCCAGTGTACGAGATGTACCGTACTCGCTGGAATGCGACGGTGAACGAGAAGAACCCGGCGCGCCAGAAGCTCAATCATTTCGTTCATGCCCGGCAGCTCGCCACGTACCGCAGCCGGGCGGTGACCACGCCCAACACCGACACGCTCTATTCCAGCGCCTGGCTCGACCTGTCGGTCGAGCCGCTGTTCCTGACCGTGCCCGACATGGGCGAGCGCTACTACAGCTTCGCCTTCATGGACATGTTCACCAATAACTTCGCCTATGTCTGCCGGCGGCTCGATGGCGGCCGGCCGCGGCCGCGCGTGATCGTGGGACCGTCCTGGAAGGGGACGGCCGAGCATGACGTGGCGCTGGTGCAGGCGCCGACCAATGGGGTGTGGCTCCTGGGCCGCATCCTGGTCGATGGGCCACCCGACCTCGATACCGTGCGCGGGCTGCAGGGCAAGACGCTGCTCGAGACGCCGGACATGAGGAACGAGCGGCGCATCCTCGAGACGCAGGAGTTGATGCGCCAACGCACCTTGTTGCCGCCCGAGCCGGCGGCCGAGTGGCCGCCGATCAACAGGGACGATCCTTTCGGTCTTTTCGAGGTCGGCATGCGCGCGCTGGGCGAAAGCCCGCTCGGCGAGCGCGACAAGGCCGTGATCGAGGATTTGGCACCGCTGCGCCTGAGGCCAGGCTTCAAGTTCGACGTGCGCGCCTTCAGCGGTGCCGAGCGTGAGGCAATCAAGCACGGCATCGCCCAGGCGCAGGCCGAGATTCGCGGCGCCGGCCGGCGCGACGGCAAGATGGTGAACGGCTGGACCTATCCCGAGTCCAATCTCGGCAATTTCGGCGACGACTATCTCTACCGGGCGCGGATCGCGCTGTCGGCGCTGGCTGCGCTCGAAACCGCCGAGGCGACGTATCTGATGTGCGACAGCGACAGCGAGGGCAAGCCGCTCGATGGCAGCAATCGCTACGTGCTGCGCTTCGGGCCGGGTGAACTGCCGCCAGCCAAGGCGTTCTGGTCGCTCACAATGTACGAGGTGACAGCCGAGGGTCGCGCCTTCTTCACCGACAATCCATTGAACCGCTATGCCATCGGCGACCGCAGCAAGGACCTCCTGCGCGGCGCCGACGGCTCGCTCGAGATCCATCTCCAGCATGCGCGACCGACGGAGGATCTGCTGCCCAACTGGCTGCCCGCGCCGGGCGGGCCGATGCGGCTGGTCCTGCGCGCCTACGAACCTGCGGCGCCGCTGCTCGACGGCACCTATCGCGTTCCGGCGGTGAAGCGGATGGGTTAGGCGCTCGGCTGGACGCGGCGCGATTCTTCCTCGGCCTTGGCCTCGATAGCTTCCATGTCGTCGTCGCTCAGTCCGAAGTGATGGCCGATTTCGTGGATCAGCACGTGGCGGATGATGTGCGGCAGGTCGTCGTCGGATTCGCACCAGTAGTCGAGGATCGGCCGACGGTAGAGGAAGATTCGGTCGATGTCGTTGGCGACGTGGCCGGCGCCGCGTTCCATCATCGACACGCCCTGATAGAGGCCGAGCAGATCGAACGGCGTCTCGAGCTCCATCGTGTTCTCGACTTCCTCCGACGGGAAGTCATCGACCTGGATGCGCACGTTGCCGACATGCTTCCGGAACTCCTCGGGAATCGTGGCGAGCGCCTCGGCGGCGATCGCCTCGACGTCCTCGAGCGTCGGCGCCCGGCTGAAGCAGGGCGTGTGGCGAGGGTTGGTGAACACCGGCATGTTTCCCCCCATATAGGAGCGGCGCGCGCTCGCCAAGAGCGGAGTCAGACCCTGTTTGTGCACGGGTGCGGACTCCTTTGCGGTGGCTGAGAGAAACCCGACGCCGGATTCGCATGGTCGCCTTCCGGAACGATCCGCTCTAATGTCGGGCCGCGCATGCTTCGCTTTCTCGTACGCCGGCTGATCGTGGCGCTCCTCGTGACCGCGACGGTCATGGTCTTGGCGTTCATCCTGACGCGCCTGTCGGGTGACCTCGCGATCTCGATCGCCGGTCCCAATGCCACGCAGGCCGACATCGAGACAGTGCGCAAGGCCTACGGCCTCGACCGGCCGCTGATCGTGCAGTTCTTCGACTGGGCCGGACGCGCGGCGACCGGCGATCTGGGCGACAGCTACTTCTTCAAGACCAGCGTCTCCAGCCTGCTGGCCGAGCGCATGCCGGTGACCCTGACGCTCGGCCTCACCGGGCTCTTGATCGCGCTGTTGGTCTCGCTGCCGCTCGGCATCCTGGGCGCGGTGCGCGAGAACACTGCGTTCGACCGGCTCGTGCAGATCGTGGCCGTCCTCGGCCAGGCCATGCCCAGTTTCTGGCTGGGGCTGATCCTGATGATCGTGTTCGGCCTATGGCTCGGCTGGCTGCCGATCTCGGGCACCGACTCATGGCAGAGCTACATCATGCCCGGCGTCGTGCTGGCTTTCTCGGCCATCCCCGCGCTGACGCGCCTGACACGCGCCGGCATGATCCAGGCGATCAGCTCGGACTATATCCGCACCGCACGGGCCAAGGGCCTGACGCGGGCCTCGATCCTGCTGAAGCACGCGCTGCGCAATGCCGCCATACCGGTCGTGGCGATCGCCGCCGTGCAATTGGGTTTCATGCTGGGCGGCTCGATCGTGATCGAGCAGGTCTTCGCCCTGCATGGGGTAGGCTTCCTCGCCTGGGAGAGCATCCAGAAGAACGATTTCCCCGTGGTGCAGTCGGTCGTGCTGGTGCTGGCCGTGATCTATGTCGGGCTGACCATGCTGGCCGACATCCTGAACGCCGTGCTCGATCCCCGGCTGCGCAGCTCATGAGGCGGGGCTGGCGCAATGCGGGCACCTGGTTCGGCGCAGCCATCGTCGGCGCGGCGGCATTCTGCGCCGTCTTCGCTCCGCTGCTGGTGCCGCACGACCCGTTCGTCCAGGACATCCCGCATCGTCTCAGCGTGCCGTTCTGGATGGCCGGCAGCGATCCGCAGCACCTGCTCGGCACCGACCAGCTCGGCCGCGACTACCTCGCCCGCCTGATCTATGGCTGTCGCATCTCCATGCTGGTCGGCATCACCGTCAGCCTGACCTCCGGCATCATCGGCATCACGCTTGGCGTGCTCGGCGGCTTCTTGGGCGGCAAGATCGACGACGCCGTGCTGTTCGCCATCACCACGCGGCTCTCGATCCCGGTGGTGCTGGTGGCGCTCGCCGTCGCCGGCCTGCTCGGCAGCTCGATGACCCTGCTGGTGCTGACGCTCGGCCTCCTGCAATGGGACCGCTTCGCCGTGGTGTCGCGCTCGACCACCATGCAGGTGCGCAACCTCGATTTCGTCGCCGCCGCCTGGTGCGCCGGCTGCTCGCGCTTGCGCATCCTGGCGCGCGAGGTGCTGCCCAACATCGCGAGCCACCTCGTGGTGGTGGCGACGCTCGAAATAGCGCTCGCCATCCTGCTCGAAGCCGCGCTCTCCTTCCTGGGCCTCGGCGTGCCGCCGCCGCTGCCGTCGTGGGGCCTGATGATCTCCGAGGCCAAGGACTACATGTTCTTCAGCCCGTGGGTGATCATGATTCCGGGGATCACGCTGTTCGTGCTGGTGCTGGGCATCAACCTTCTGGGCGACGGCCTGCGCGACCTGTTCGGCGCGAGGACGCAGCCATGAGTGTGCTGCTCGAGGTCGAGAAGCTCGAGATCAATTTCGGCCCGACCGCAGCCGTCCGCGGCGCCTCGCTCACCGTCCAACGCGGCGAGACGCATTGCCTGGTGGGCGAATCGGGCTGCGGCAAGTCGGTGACGGCGCTGTCGGTGATGAACCTGCTGGTGAAAAACGCCACGAGGCGGGCGGCAAAACTCGCCTTCCAGGGTGAGGACCTGTTGTCCCTGTCCGACGCCGGCATGGCGCGGCTGCGCGGCAATGCGATGGCGATGATCTTCCAGGAGCCGATGACGTCGCTCAACCCCGCCTACACGGTCGGCTCGCAGATGACCGAGGTCCTGCGGCGGCACAAGAAGGCGAGCCAACGCGCCGCCAGTGATCGCGCCGCCGACCTGTTGGCGCGAGTCGGCATCACCGCGCCCGGCATGCGGCTTGGCCAGTTCCCACACCAGCTTTCAGGCGGCCTGCGCCAGCGGGTGATGATCGCCATGGCGCTGATGTGCGAGCCGCAATTGCTGATCGCCGACGAGCCGACGACGGCGCTCGACGTCACCGTGCAGGCGCAGATCCTGCGCCTGCTGGCGAACCTGCAGCGCGATCTCGGCCTTGGCCTGCTCTTGATCACGCACGATCTGGGCATCGTGGCGCGTGTCGCCACGCGCGTGTCGGTGATGTATGCGGGCGAAGTGGTCGAAAGCGCGCCGACCGCCGAGCTGTTCGCCAATCCGAAGCATCCCTACACGCAGGGCCTGCTGCGCTGCGTGCCGGTGCCCGGCAAGATCAGGCGCGACCAGCCGCTCGGCTCGATTCCCGGCACGGTGCCGCGCATCGGCCCCGCCTTCGAGGGCTGCGCTTTCCGCGAGCGCTGCGACTTCGCCGATGCCACCTGTGCTCACGCCGTCCCGCGTCACAAGGCGGGACCGGTGCACGACTTCCTGTGCCGGCTGACATGACCGCCGCAATCGAGGTCCGCGCCGCACGCAAGACTTTCCGCAGCAAGGCCGGATTTTTCGCCGAGGAACGCCGCGTCGTCGCGGTCGACGACGTCTCGTTCGCCGTGCCGCCGGGCGGTGTGCTGGGCGTGGTGGGCGAATCAGGCTGCGGCAAGTCGACCTTGGCCAAGCTGATCCTGGGCTTGCTGGCGCCGGACGCGGGCGACATCACCGTCGAAGGCCAGCGCGTGCTGGCGATGGACCGCAAGGCGCGGGCGCGGCTGATCCAGCCGGTGTTCCAGGACCCGTTCTCCTCGCTCAATCCGCTCGCCCGGGTGCGCGACATCGTGGCCATGCCGCTCTCGGCTCAGGGTACGTTCGCTC
>DASRFX010000051.1:0-124018 GCA_035651335.1 Reyranella sp.
CGGTCTCCCACAGCCAGCTGCCGGCCGACACCGCGACCAGCTCGAAGCGCTCCTCGGCGGCGCGCGCCCGCGCCTCGGCGGCCAGCCGCAGGGCGCGCTGGCGGAGCGCCAGCGTCGCCAGCCCGGCGACCGCCAGCGCCAGCGCGATCAGGACGACGGCCAAGCCCGGCATCACCATGATGCCGCCAGCTTAGCCCAAATAAACCGCAAAGTGATTGTCTCGCTGACGCGGGCGGGGCGCCGCGCCGGCGGACACTAATCCTAGGCGCCGGGCGGCGGCAGCGTGCCGGCGCCGGGGCCGAGCGGGCGCTGCATCATGACGACGTCGACCCAGCGGCCGAACTTGAAGCCGGCGCCCACCATGACCCAGGGCTCGCCGAAGCCGAGCGCGCGATGCAGCCCGATCGAGCCGGCATTGGCGCTGTCGCCGATCACCGCGATCATCTGGCGCCGGCCGGCCGCGGTGCAGCGCGCGATCAACTCGCTCAGCAGCCGGCGCCCGATGCCGCGGCCGATCGCGTCGGGCGCGAGATAGATCGAATCCTCGACCGTGAAGCGGTAGGCGGCGCGCGGCCGGAACGGCCCGGCATAGGCGTAGCCGACGACCTGCGCGCCGCTCAGCGCCACCAGATAGGGCAGCTGATGCGCGACCACGTCGGCATGGCGGCGCAACAGCTCGGTGCGCGCGGGCGGCTCGGTCTCGAAGCTCGCCAGCCCGTGCAGCACGTGATGGCCGTAGATCGCGTGGATGGCGTCGAAATCCTCGGCGACGGCGTCGCGCAGCGTGATCGGCAGCGCCTCCGCCATCAGCGCGGCACCAGCTCGCGCCCGCTCAGGCTGCCCAGCCCCTCGATCAGCCGGCCCAGATTGTCCGCCAGGGTCGGCAGATAGTCGATCGGCTCGATCGTCTCCTCGTTCATGTAGAGCGCCCGGTTGATCTCGATCTGCAGGGCGTGGCAGCGCTCGGCCGGGCGGCCGTAATGCCGGGTCGTGAAGCCGCCGGCATAGGGATCGTTGCGGGTGACCACGTAGCCGAGCCCGGTCAGCAGCCGCTCGGCGCCGTCGGTCACCGCGGCGGCGCAGGCGGTGCCGAAGCAGTCGCCGAGCACGAAATCGACGCGGCTCTCGCCGGGATCCTTGTCCATCGGCCCGCCCATCGACGGCATCGAGTGGCAGTCGACCAGGATGCAGAAGCCGAACTGCGCGCGCGTCTCGTCGACCAGCGCGCGCAGCGCGGCGTGATAGGGCTTGTAATAGCCGTTGATGCGGCTGGAGATCTCGGCATAGCGCAGCTTGCCGCCGTAGATCTCGGCGCCGTTGGCGACCACCTTGGCGATCGTGCCGAGCCCGGCGGCGACCCGCGGGCTGCGGGTATTGGCGAACGCCGGCAGCGCGTCGTCGAACATCGCCGGATCGAGCTCGTAGGGCTCGCGGTTGGGGTCGCAGAAGGCGCGCGGGAACAGCGCGCGCAGCAGCGGCGCGCCGCGCGCCGGCGCGGCGGCGAACAGGCGGTCGACGAAACTGTCCTCGGAGCGCCGCAGGCTCAGCGGATCGAGATTGGACCCCTGGACGAACTCCGCGGGGTAGTTGCAGCCCGAATGCGGCGAGGCGAACACCAGCGGCAGGGTCTGGCGGGCGGGCCGGATCACGTCGAGGATGGCGGCGGAGGCGGTCGTGTCAGCCATGGACTGCAAATATTTGGCCCAGCGCGCCGGCTTTGTCACGTCCCGGCGCGGGCTCGCCGGTGCTTGCAAACCCAACGCTTTCATCCATAATGCCGCTCCCGCGCGGCGGTAAACCGCCGCCGAAGTTCCCCATGGGGGCGCGTAGCTCAGCGGGAGAGCACTACCTTGACATGGTAGGGGTCACAGGTTCAATCCCTGTCGCGCCCACCATCGCCTCGCTCCTGATCTTGTCCGATTTTTACTCGCTCTATTCCCACGACTTCATTCGCATAGCCTGCTGCGTTCCCAGGACGAGGGTTGCCGATGCCGGCTACAACCTTGCCGAAACGCTGCGGCTCGCGACGATGGGCGACAAGGCCAAGACCGCGATCATGGTCTTCCCCGAGCTCGGCCTGTCGTCCTATGCCATCGAGGATCTGCTGCTGCAGGACGCCTTGCTCGATCAGGCCGAGCGATCAGTCGGCAAGGTGCTCGAGGCCTCGAAGAAGCTCTTCCCCGTCCTGATCGTCGGCGCCCCGTTGCGCGTCAGTGGCCGCCTGTACAACACCGCCGTCGTCATCCATCGCGGCACGATCCTGGGCATCGTTCCCAAGACCTACCTGCCGAACTACCGCGAGTTCTACGAAAAGCGCCACTTCGTCTCGGGCGCCAACGTCATCGACAGGGAAATCGCCGTCGCCGGCCAGACGGCGCCGTTCGGCAACGACCTCCTGTTCAAGTCGACCGGTTCCATCGCGACGACATTCCATGTCGAGGTCTGCGAGGACATCTGGATGCCGATCCCGCCGTCGGCGCACGCGGCCCTTGCCGGAGCCGAGGTCCTGTTGAACCTGTCGGCGAGCAACATCACCATCGGCAAGGCGGAGCTGCGGCGGCTGCTGTGCGGCAGCCAGTCGGCGCGCGCCAGCGCGGCCTATGCCTATTCGGCCTCGGGGCCGGGCGAGTCCACCACTGACCTGGCCTGGGATGGCCATGCCGCCATCTACGAGTGCGGCGAGCAGCTGGCCGAATCCCAGCGCTTCGAGAAGGATTCGACGATCGTGCAGGCCGACGTGGACCTCGGCCGCATCCGCCAGGAGCGGCTGCGCAACGGCGGCCTGGCGGAGAACGCCGCTCAGGAGAAGGAGCGCGTTGCCCGCTTCCGCCACGTCGCCTTCGCACTCGACATGCCCCGGCAGAGTGTGGCGCTTGAAAGAGCCATCGAGCGCTTTCCCTACGTGCCGGCCGATCCCAGCAAGCTGCGCGACAATTGCTACGAGGCCTACAACATCCAGGTCCAGGGCTTGGCGCAGCGTCTGCTGTCGAGCCGCGTCAACAAGGCGGTCATCGGCGTGTCGGGCGGTCTCGATTCGACGCAGGCGCTGCTCGTCTGCTGCCGCGCCATGGATCAGCTCGGCAAGCCGCGCAGCGACATCCTCGCCTACACGATGCCGGGCTTCGGCACGTCGGACAAAACCTACAAGAATGCCTGGAAGCTGATGAAGTCGCTCGGCGTGACCGCCGACGAGGTCGACATCAAGCCGTCGGCGATGACGATGCTGAAGGAGATCGGTCATCATTTCGCCAAGGGCAAGAAGGTCTACGACGTCACGTTCGAGAATGTGCAGGCGGGCCTGCGCACCGACTTCCTGTTCCGCCTCGCCAACCAGCACGGCGGCATGGTGGTCGGCACCGGCGATCTCTCCGAGCTCGGCCTCGGCTGGTGCACCTATGGCGTTGGCGATCACATGTCGCACTACAACCCCAACGGCTCGGTCTCCAAGACGCTGATCCAGCACCTGATACGGTTCGTGGCGATGTCGGGCGACGTCGACAAGAAGACTGCCGCCACCCTGCACGACATCCTGAACACCGAGATCTCGCCGGAACTCATTCCGGCCGGCAAGGGCGGCGCCATCCAGTCGACTGAGCAGTCGGTCGGCCCCTATGCGTTGCAGGACTTCAATCTCTTCTACCTGACGCGGCTCGGCTATCGGCCGTCGAAGATCGCCTTCCTTGCCTGGAATGCCTGGCACGACGTGAAGAGGGGCGCCTGGCCCGCCAATCTGCCGGCCGGCAGCCAGCGCGCCTTCACCCTGAAGGAAATCCGCCATTGGCAGGCGCTGTTCCTGCGCCGCTTCTTCACCAACCAGTTCAAGCGTTCGGCGCTGCCCAACGGCCCCAAGATATCGTCCGGCGGCTCGCTGTCGCCGCGTGGCGACTGGCGGGCGCCGTCGGACGGCAGCCCCGACGTCTGGCTCGCCGAACTAGAGGCCAACGTTCCGAAGAGCTAGGGACCGGGCCGCAGCCTTTTTCAGGGTCGGGGCGTTCCAAGGCAGGAGGAGCGCCCGATGCCGACACTCAGCATTTCGTCCGACAAGGTCTGCTACCTGATCGTCAAGGCGCGCGAGTTCGACGTGCAGGACGTCAGTGCCGACGACGATTCGGGCTCCAACGCCAGCGACGATCGCGAGATCGACGTCCTGGAGGAGCATGCGGACAATCCGGTGGTCGAGGAGATCCGCGCCTTCGTCGAGGAACTGGACGACGACGAAAAGGCGGATGTGATCGCCCTGATGCAGGTCGGCCGCGGCGACGGCACGTTCGAGGATTGGGAGGCGCTGCGCGATCAGGGCTTTCGTGAACATGGCGAGCGGCTGGCCGCCTACCTGCTCGGCCAGCCCCTGGTCAGCGACCATCTCGAGGAAGGCCTGTCGCTGTTCGGATTTTCGTGTGCGGAATTCGAAATGGGTCGCCTGTGAGGCGCGTGCTCTAGTACAAATAGGCATAGGGTCGGAGGAGCCCATGCCGCTCAACATCAAGAAACATGTCCAGCAGATGGTCGACGAGGCCAATGCCGAGATCGAGACGATCGCCGTCGCCGACGCGATCAAGCTGGTCGGCCAGCCCGGCACCACCTTCATCGATATTCGCGATCCGCGCGAATTGTGGCGCGACGGCACGATCCCGGGCGCGATCAACGTGACACGTGGCATGCTCGAGATGTGGATCGATCCCAAGAGCCCCTACGCCAAGGACTATTTCCAGAGCGGCAACAAGTTCGTATTCTTCTGCGCCGGCGCCTGGCGCTCGGCGCTCGCCACCAAGACGGCGCAGGACATGGGGCTGACGCCGGTCGCCCATCTCGAAGGCGGCCTCGGGGCGTGGAAGAAGGCCGGCGGTCCGATCCAGAAGGTCGAGCCGAAGAAGTAGTCGATGAGCCCGCCCGACACCGCCTTGGTGCCGCAGCCGACCGAGAGCGAGTTTCCCGAGTTCGTCTCGATCCCGATCCGCATCGGCCGGCATGCCGCGGCATTTCCGGACAAGCGTGCGGTCGTGTGCGAGGGAAGGACGCGAACCTGGGCGGAGTTCGACAGGCGCGTGAACAGGGTTGCGCGCCGGCTCGCCGGCATGGGGATCGGCAAGGGCGACAAGATCGCCATCCTTGCCGCCAACTCGATCGAATATCTCGAGACATTCATGGGCGGCCTGCGCGCCGGCGCCTGCGTCGTGCCGCTGTCGACCATGGCGGCCGCCGATGCGCTCGAGAAGATGCTCGACGACTGTGACGCCAGGGTGCTGTTCCTGTCGGATCAGTACCGCGACCTGGTCGAGCCTTACGAGAACCGGCTCGGCAAGCTGATCCCCGGCGGTCGCATCGCCTACGATTTCAAGCGCGACGGCTGGCAGGACTTCGAGGCCTGGCTGGCGCCGGCGAGCGAGGCGCCGTTCGAGGTGGAGCTCGGCCCTTACGACGATTTCAACATCATCTACAGTTCGGGCACGACCGGCCTGCCCAAGGGCATCCTGCACAGCCACATGATGCGCGACATGCTGGCGGTGCGCTTCACGGCGTTCGACTATGGGCCGCAGACCATCTCGCTCGCGTCGACGCCGCTCTATTCCAACACCACGCTGGTCGCCGTGCTGGCGACCTTGGGCGTGGGCGGGACGACGATCCTGATGCCCAAATCGGACGTGGTGAAGTTCCTGGAGATCGCCCAGAAGGAGCGCGTCACCCACGCCATGCTGGTGCCGGTGCAGTACCAGCGCATCCTGGCGCATCCGGATTTCGACAAGTACGACCTCAGCTCGTTCAAAGCCAAGCTCTCGACCAGCGCGCCGCTGCGCGCTCACATCAAGGCCGACTGCCTGAAGCGCTGGCCGGGGCGGCTGATCGAGATCTACGGTCTCACCGAGGGCGGCGGCTCGTGCACGCTCGAGGCCAATCTCTTCCCCGACAAGCTGCACACCGTGGGCCGGCCGGGCCTCGGCAGCGAGATCGTGGTGCTCGACGAGCAGGGCAGGGTGCTGCCGCAAGGCGAGGTCGGTGAGCTGGCCGGGCGCGCGCAGATCATGATGAAGGGCTACTACAAACAGGACGACAAGACGCGCGACCTGTTCTGGCACGACAAGGACGGTCGGCTGTTCTTCAAGTCGGGCGACATGGGCCGCATCGACGAGGACGGCTTCGTCATCCTGCTCGACCGCAAGAAGGACATGATCATCTCGGGCGGCTTCAACGTCTACGCCGCCGACATCGAGGTGACGATGCTGAGGCATCCCGACATCGTCGACGTCGCGGTGATCGGCATTCCGAGCGAGCAGTGGGGCGAGCAGCCGATGGCGCTCTGCGTGCGCCGCGACGGCTCGGCGGTCACCGAGGCCGAGGTCAGGGAATGGGCCAACGGCCGTCTCGGCAAGACGCAGCGGCTGGCGGCTGTGGAATTCCGCGACTCGCTTCCGCGCAGCACCATCGGCAAGATCATGAAACGCGAGCTGCGCGAGCCTTATTGGGCCGGCCGCAGCGCCAAGATTTGAGGTCCCCATGTCCGACCCCACCCTGCGTTCCTCGCACCTGTTCACGCTGTCGCTGACGGTCAACCCGACCATGGCCGATGTCGGCGAGACACCCTATGGCCGCCGCCGCATCGCCACCGTCACCGGCGGCACGTTCGAAGGCGAGGAGATCAAGGGCACGGTGCTGCCGACGCCAGCCGGCGACTGGCTGCTGCTGCGCCGCGACGGCATCCTGATGCTCGACGTGCGGCTTACGCTCAAGACGCACGACGACCATCTGATCTACATGAGCTACCGCGGCATGCGGCATGGTCCGGCCTGGGTGATCGAGGCGCTGAACAAGGGCGAGAAGGTCGACCCGAGCCAGTACTATTTCCGCTCGACGCCTTATTTCGAGACGGCGTCGGAGAAGTACCGGTTCCTGAACCGCATCGTCTGTGTGGCGACCGGCCGGCGCGACCCGACCGGGCCGGTCTATGAGGTCTTCCAGATTCTCTGACGTTAGCCGGCGATCTTCGCCAGCACGGGCAGGACGTACTCGCGGAACTTGGCCGGGTTTTCGCTCATCGGGAAGTGGCCGACTTCCTTCATGATCGTCACCTCGGCGCCCGGAATCTGCTTGGCCGTGCGCAGCGTGTCCTCCGGCGTGCAGGAGAAATCGTACTCGCCGGTCAGTAGATAGAGCGGGCAGACCCGGGTGTCGATCTTCTTCACCTTCTCGCGCAAATCGCCGTCGACGCGATAGAAGTAGAGATCGCCTTTGAATACGCCGGGGCCGCCCTGCATGTACATCCACAGCGTCTCGTGGCGGCTGGCCGGCGGGCTGTGCGGCGCGATCAGGCCCGAGACCAGCGCAGCGCACACTTCGCCGCCATGCACGTCAGGCCGATGCAACCACGCGGTGTCGTACCAGGGTTGCTGGAAGTCGGCGGCCTCGAGCGCCACCAGCGCGCGGAACTCGGCCGCGTGTTCGATCGCGAGATTGAGCACGATGCGCCCGCCGATCGAGCAGCCCATCACCACCGGCTTCTCCAGTTCCATGGCCCGGCAGAAGGCGCGGATCGCCGCCGTATAGCTCTGCGTGGTCAGCCGATATTCGGCGCGCTCCCAGCCATCGGGCGGCGTCGACTTGCCATGCCAAGGCATGTCGAAGGCGAGCACGCGATAGCGGCTGGTCACCTCGGGATCGGCCAGCAGGTGGCGGAACTGGCGATTGTCGGCGCCGGCCGTGTGCAGGCAGACCAGCGGAATGCCCCGGCCTGCTTCCTCGAAGTAAAGCCGGTGCGGCACGCCGTCGATTTCGGTCCGCAGGTAGCGGCCGACCATGGGATCGAATTGTGGCGCCATCAGCCTTGCCTCCGCGGCAGCGCCAGAAGGTCCTTGAAGTACTGCAGGTTCTGCAGGAACGGCCGCAGATCGCCGTCCATCGATGCCGCGCCGCGCTTGGTGAGGGCGAAGAGGTCGTGCCAGCCGGGATCGGGCAAGGGCTTCCAGTAATTGGTCCAGGCCTCGTCGCTGGCGCGATAGGCGAAGGCGGTCGAGCGCATCAGCTTCGGCCCACGCTCGAAGCTCGCGAGCGAGCCATCGCGAATGGAAAGGAAGAACGGCTCGCTGCCGATGTCGATTCGGCACTCGGCGGCGAGCCACCGGCCGCGCCGCAACAGGTCGGCGTCGGCGGCCAGGAGCTTCGGCAGTTCGGCAAAACGCTCGGCCGGCGCCGTCATCAGACGACCCGGTCGGCCTTGAGCTTGGCGATGTCCTGCGCCGAGTAGCCGAGCTCCGTCAGGATCTCGTCGGTATGCTCGCCGAGCTTGGGGGCGCGGCTGCGGATGCTGAGTGGCGTGCGCGAGAGCTTCACCGGCTCCTGCAGCACGGGCACGGGCTTGGGTGCGCCCGGAAACTCCATCTTGTGGAAGAAGCCCGCCTCGTTGACGTGCCGGTCCTCCAGCGTCTGCTGCGGCGTGTAGACCGCGCCGGCGGGGATGCGGTTGGCCTCGAGCTGCTCGAGCGCCTCGGCGACGGTGCGGCTCGAGCACCATTTCTGCATGATGCCCGACAGCGCCTCGCCGTTGTCGCCGCGGGCCAGGTCGTCCTTGAAGCGCGGGTCGGCGGCGAGGTCCTCGTTGCCCATCAGCCGGCACCAGCGCACGAACAGCGGCTGGCCGATCGTCATGGCGTAGATCCAGCCGTCCTTGCACTTGAACGTGTCCGAGGGACCGGCGGTGAAGCCGCGGTTCAGCGTGGCGACGCGGTTGAGATTGAGCATCGCCTGCTCGATCAGGTGGCTGTTGGTGATGTTGATGGCGGTGCGCAGCAGCGCCGTCTCGACCTTCTGGCCCTTGCCGCTCTTGGCGCGATCCATCAGGGCGGCCAGCACACCCACCGTGCTGAGCAGGGCCGAGCTGAAATCGACGTAAGGCGCGTTGGCGCGCGTCGGCACCTGGCCGTCGCCCGACAGGTGCATGGCGCCCGACATCGCCTGGCCGATCGTGTCGAAGCCGACCCGCGTGGCGTAGGGACCTTCCGAGCCGAACGTCGAGTTGGTGGCGAGGATGATGCGCGGGTTGATCGAGGCGACGGTGTCGTAGTCGATGCCCATGCGCTTCAGGTCTTCGTAGGGCAGGTTGGCGATCACGACGTCCGACACCGCCACCAGCTTCTTCACGATCTCGCGGCCGGCCGGCTTCATCGGATTGAGCGTCATGCCAAGCTTGTTCCGGCCCATCTGCAGGAACATCGCGCCTTCGCCGGTTTCGGTGACCGGCGTCACCCAGCGATCCTCGCTGCCTTCCAGCTTTTCGATGCGGATCACCTCGGCGCCGAGATCGCCCAGCATGGTGCCGCAGAAGGGGCCGGCGATGTAGCGGCCGAAATCGAGGACGCGGATGCCCTCCAGGACGCCTGCCATGGGCGCTTCACTCCACTCGCGTGCTTATTGGTCGAAGAACTTGTTGGGCTTGAGGAACACCGCCAGCACCAGGCAGCCCTCGTCGGTCCAGGCGTCGTGGCGGCTGCCGGCGCGGCGCCAGACATACTGTCCGGCGCGGCAGACACCGGCTTGGTCGGCGAGCGAGCCCGCCAGCACGTAGCTCTGCTCGATCTCCACATGCTCGTGCTGCGGCAGGCGCGCGCCCGGCGCCCAGCGCATCAGCAGGGTCGCCATGCCGCTCGCCTTGTCCTCCATCAACGTCTTGCAGTCGATGCCGGGAAAGCGGGTCTTCTCCCACGGCAGCTTGTCGACATCGACGTAGGTCGAGTCCGGCAGCAGCCCCCCGGCATTCATGCCGCCGCCCTCGCGGCCGCGCCGCGCGCCTTGGCGGCGGTGAGCGTGCCGCCGCGCATGACGTGGCCGGGCAGGGGTCTGCCCACCACTTCCTCGGCGATCTTGGCGACCTCGATCAGCTTCTCGACGTCGAGGCCGGTCGAGATGCCCATCTCCTCGCACATGAAGGCGAAATCTTCGGTGCAGATGTTGCCGACCGCGCCATCGGTGGCGGCGAACGGGCAACCGCCAAGGCCCGCGATCGAGGCGTCGAAATCTGTGACGCCGAGTTGCAGGCCGGCGAACGCCGACGGCAGGCCGGTGCCGCGCGTGTCGTGCAGGTGCAGGCCGACCTCGAGCTCGGGCCATTTGTTGCGGATGGCGTCGATCAGGCGATAGACCGAGGCGGGCGTCGCCCAGCCCATCGCGTCGGTGAGCTTGACGCCCTTCAGCTTGAAGCCCGCCAGTTCGGCTTCGTCGAGCACCGACTGCACGCGCTGCAGGATCAGCTCGGTCGAGAGCTCGCCCTCGTAGTTGCAGCCGAAGGCGCCCAGCACGATGCCCCATTCGACCGGCATGCCGCGCTCCTTGAAGGTCTTGAGCGACATGCGCTGCTCGATCAGTGAGTCGGGCACCGACTTGCCGATGTTCTTGCGCGAGAACGTATCCGAGGCGGTGATGCGCACGCTGCCCGTGACGTGCAGCGGCCCGCGCAGGGCGCGTTCCAGGCCCTGCTGGTTGAGGTAGAGGGCGGCGTACTCGATGCCGGGTTTCTGGCGGATCGCCGCGGCCACTTCCTCGGCGTCGGCCATGGTCGGCACGCGCTTGGGGTTGACGTAGGAGACGCACGCGATGTGCTTGAGGCCGGTCTCCGCCAGCGCCTCGATGAGGCGCACCTTCTCGGCGACCGGGATCATCTTCTTTTCCGACTGGAAGCCCTCACGAGGGCCTTCCTCGTTGATGGTCACGCGCTTGGGCAGGTCGGACATGAGTCGCTCCTTCATGCTCCCCTCCCGGCGCGAAAGCGCGGGGAGGTGTCAGCGTCTTACGCTGACGGAGGGGTCGGGGGCAACACGCTTGGGGCCTATGACCCCTCCGCCCTCGCAAGGCGCGGACACCTCCCCATGCTGCGCATGGGGAGGAATAATCGCGAAGCTCAGCCTTCCTCTTCCTGGAACGCTTCCTCGCGCGCCTTTCGCAGACTGGGCAACGCCATCAGGATCAGCAGGAGGGCGGTTGCAATCAGGAGGCCGAGGCTGATCGGACGCTGGATGAACACGCTCGGATCGCCACGCGATAGCAGCATGGCGCGCCGGAAATATTCCTCCATCTGCGGTCCGAGGACCAGCCCGAGCAGGAAGGGCGCACCCTCGCAGCCGAGCCGCGAGAAGACGTAGCCCAGCACGCCGAACAGGGCGACCTGCTCGACGTGGAACGTGCTGTTCTGCAGGCTGTAGGCGCCGATGGCGCAGAACAGCAGGATGGCCGGCTCCAGGAAGCGGTAGGGTACCGTCAGCAGCTTCACCCACATGCCGATCATCGGCAGGTTGATGATCACCAGCATCAGGTTGCCGATCCACATCGAGGCGATCATGCCCCAGAACAGATCGGGGCGCTTGGTCATGACCTCGGGGCCGGGCTGGATGCCCTGGATGATCATCGCGCCGACCATCAAGGCCATGACGGCATTGGAAGGGATACCGAGCGTCAGCATCGGGATGAACGATGTCTGCGCCGCGGCATTGTTGGCCGATTCGGGCGCCGCAACGCCCTCCACCGCGCCCTTGCCGAATTCCTGCGGCGTCTTGGAAATCTTCTTCTCGAGCGTATAGGACGAGAAGGCGGCCAAGGTCGGGCCGCCGCCCGGCAGCACGCCCAGGATCGCGCCGAGCGCGGTGCCGCGCACGGCGGCCGGAACGGCGCGCCGCGTCTCCTCGCGGGTGGGCCAGAGCGACGTCACCTTGATGGCGCCGGATCTCAGCGATTTTCGTTCGAGGTTGGAAACGATCTCGGCGATGCCGAACAGGCCCATGGCGATCGGCGCGAAGTCGATGCCGTCGCTGAGCTCCGGTATGTCGAAGGTGAAGCGCTGTGCGCCGGTGTTGACGTCGGTACCGACCAGGCCGAACAGCAGGCCGAGGAACACCATGGCGATCGCCTTGACCACCGAGCCGCTGGCCAGCACGACGGCGGCCACCAGGCCCAAGGCCATCAGCGAGCAGTAGTCGGACGGGCCGAATTTCTGCGCCATCTGCGTCAGCGGCTCGGCGAACAGCACGATGATCATCGTGCCGACCGTGCCGGCGAAGAACGAGCCGAGCGCCGAGATCGACAGCGCCGCGCCGGCGCGGCCCTTGCGGGCCATCTGGTAGCCGTCGATGCAGGTCACGACCGACGACGCCTCGCCCGGCAGGTTGACCAGGATCGACGTGGTCGAGCCGCCATAGGCCGCGCCGTAGTAGATGCCGGCCAGCATGATGAGCGCGGCGGTCGGCGGCAGGTGGAAGGTGATGGGCAGCAGCATGGCGATGGTCGCCACCGGCCCGATGCCGGGCAGCACGCCGATCAGGGTGCCGACCATGCAGCCGACGAGAGCATAGAGAAGGTTCTGCAGCGAAAGGGCGACCTTCATGCCCAGGACGAGATTGCCGAGCAGGTCCATCTCACCACACTCCGTTGATGACCGAGATGTTCATGCTCAAGCCGACCTTGAACACGAGGATGCAGAGGATCGTCAGCACGACGATGTTGCCCGCGACCTCCTTCAGCCTGAATTCGTCGCCGCCGAGTGACGCGATCAGCACGAGCGCGATCAGCGACGGCAACATGCCGGTCGTCTCGAACAGCAGGGCGAAGGTGACGATGCCGACCGTCACCATGAACAGCGGCTTGACCTTGGATTCCGGCGGCCACTGGATGGCGAGAGCACACAGAACCAGAGAGACGGCCATGCCGACGTCCTGGTTGACGAGGTTGTACACGACGCCGCCCACCACGCAGCCGGCGACCGCCAGACCGATCGTGCGCAGCTTCGCTCCCGGCAGGATGTTGATGAAGCTCAGGATCGCGAAGGAAACCGCGACGCCGGCCAGCAGCGCGTAGTAGGAGACGTAGGCGCCGAGCAACACGCAGGCGGCGGTCGCGACGGTGATGGCGATCAGGGCGGTCCAGTTGCCCGCCACCTCGAAGGCCGCCTCGGCGGCGCCACCGGTATACAGCGCCGAGACGGCGATGATCAGGCCCAGCACCATCATGATGTAGGCCAGCATGTGCGGCACATAGCCCGGTCCCATGCGGACCGAGGTGCCCATGGCCAGATGGCGCCCGAACCACAAGGCTGCCAGGCCGAAGGCGATGAACATCACCCCGGACAAAAAGTCCTTACTCAGGAACCGGTTCACGAAGCCTCCCCGACACGCGCTCAAAATCCAGATTTTGGGCCCGGAACCCCTCCGGACCATTGCAGCCCCACTAAACACGATTCGAGCGTTTCGCCCAAGACCCAAGTTTTACGCAACGACATAAGGCAAAACCGATGGACGGCTGGCGAGGCCGCGCGAGACGGTGCGTGAGAAGAACGCACTCCATCAGCCGGAAAGACGGCGCGTCAGAGCGCTCATCGTCAGGTTGTTGCGCGGCCGGGGAGGGGCGAGCAAACTCCGGCCAAACATGAACGGGCGTTCAGGAGCGGCGGTGGCGCGACGAGGGGCAGACTTCATCGGCACGATGACGGTGCAGGACAGGCACCGTTTCGACGAGCAATCGCTGGCCCGCTTCATGGCCGACAGGATCGCGGGCTTCGTCCCGCCGCTCACGGTCGAGCAGTTCAAGGGCGGTCAGTCGAACCCGACCTACCGGCTGACCGACGGGCGAGGCCGCCGCTATGTGCTGCGCCGCAAGCCGCCGGGAAAATTGCTGCCGTCGGCGCACGCCGTCGATCGCGAGTTCCGCGTCATCTCGGCGCTCAACAGGACGAACGTGCCGACGCCCAGGGCCTATGTGCTGTGCGAGGACGACAGCGTCGTCGGAACGGCCTTTTACATCATGGAATATTGCGACGGCCGCGTGCTGTGGGATCCGCTGCTGCCCGATGTCCCCAAGGAAGGGCGGCGCGCGATCTACGAAGCGAAGTTCGAGACCCTGACCCGGCTGCACGCCGTCGACTACGCCGCGCTCGGACTCGCCGATTTCGGCCGGCCGGGCAGCTACGTTGCGCGCCAGATCTCGCGCTGGGGAAAGCAATACAAGGCCTCGGAGACCGAGACCATCGCGGCGATGGACCGTCTGCTCGACTGGCTGCCGGCACATCTTCCGGCCGACGACGAAACGGTGCTGGTGCATGGCGACTACCGGCTCGACAACATGGTGTTTCATCCGAGCGAACCGCGCGTGCTGGGCATCATCGACTGGGAGATCTCGACCCTGGGCGATCCGCTCGCCGAACTCTCCTACCTCTGCATGCTGTGGCGCACGCCGATGGACTGGGGCGGCCTGCTCGGCCACGATCTGGCAAGCCTCGGCCTGCCGAGCGAGGCCGAGATGGTCGCCTACTACTGCAAGCTCGCGAAGCGCGCGGTGCCCGAACCGAAGCGCTGGGAATTCTACATGGCCTACAATCTCTTCCGCGTCTCCTGCATCCGCCAGGGCGTCTACGCGCGCTCGCTCGACGGCACGGCGTCGAACGTGCGCGCCGCCGATTCGGGCAAGCTGGTGCGGCCGGCGGCGGAGCTCGCCTGGCAGCTCGTCGAGCGGATTTCCGGGGCAGCGGCATGAGCAAGCGGACAGTCACCAAGGGGACCGCGAAGGACGAGCAGTCCGCGGAGCGCGAAGCGCGCCAGCCCGCCGAGCGCGAAGCGCGCCAGCCTGTCGAAGCGATCCGCGCCGCGGCGTTTGCCCAGTTCGCCGAGCGCGGCTATCCGGTGGTGACGGTGCGCGACATCATGAAGGCCTGCGGGCTGACGCAGGGCGCGCTGTACAACCATTTCAAGTCCAAGGACGAGTTGCTGCACGACATCATCACGTCGACGCAGGCCGAGCTCGAGCGGGTGTGCCAGCAGGCCGTCGCGGGCGCGGGCGACGACCCGCGCGCCAAGCTTGCGGCCTTCGTGCGCGTCTACGTCATGCGTCATTGCCGGCTCAGGGTCGAGGCGCTGGTCGCCAACCGCGAGCTGAGCTGGCTCGACGGACCGCGCGTCGCTGACATAAGGCGCAGCCGGCGGGCGATCCGTGACATTCTCGTGGCCGTGCTGTCGGAGGGCGTGACGCGCGGCCTGTTCAATCCGCCCCAGGTCGACGGCCGGCGCGATCTCAAGTCCGTGGCGATGGCGCTGCTCGACCAATGCACGCATGTCTCGATGTGGTACTCGCCCGGCAAGGGCATGAGCGAGGAGCAGATGGCCAGGCTCTACGCCGAGATGGCGCTGCGCTCGGTCGGCGCCAAGCCTCAATGAGGACTCATTGAGCTCCTATTCGATGGCGGTGCGCGCACCGCTCGTCCTCTCGCTGCTGCTGTTCATTGCCGCCTGCGGGCCGGCCGAGAACATCTCGACGGTGGCGGCGCCCCCACCGCCAGCGCCGCCGGTCTCGCTCGCCGCCGGCCACTCGGTCGCCGCCGATCAATGGCGCGCGGTGCTGGTCGCGGGCGACAGCAGCAGCCCGGCCTTCGACAACGGCGTCGACACGATGCGCGACCGTCTGAGGGGGCAGGGGGTCAAGGACATCAGCGTGCTGGCGGCAGACCCGCCGCAGGTTGCGGGCGCGCAGTTGGCCAGCGCCGCCAACCTCGGCAACGTGCTGTCGGCGCGGCGCGGCGGGGCATGCCTTGCGTTCCTCACCAGCCACGGCAACGAGGACGGCTTCTTCCTGCGCGTCAATCGCGGCCTGCTCGGCCCGGATGCGCTCGAACGCGCGCTGAGCCAAGGCTGCGACGGCTTGCCCACCGTGCTGATCGTCTCGGCCTGCCACAGCGGCGTTTTCATCAACGATCGCACGCGCAAGCCCAACCGCGTCATCCTGACGGCCGCCGCCACCGAGCGCACGAGCTTCGGCTGCGGCGCCGACGATGAGTACACCAACTACGACCGCTGCCTGCTGCAGCAGTTCGACCAGGCCACCACGTGGCGGCAGCTGGCGGCCGGCACCAAGGCCTGCGTCGAGCGCGCCGAGCGCCGTATGGGGGTCAAGGCCTCGCTGCCGCAGATCTTCGTCGGCGCCGATGTCGCCGACCTCCGCCTGCCCGGGCGCTAAACAATATGCAGTTTGGGCGTCTCAGCCGTCTCACGCGTCTCAGGGTGTCTCACCAGGGGGGTGGGGGTGTTCCGTGAGACTCGGGGCAAAAGCCCCTATGCCATCGGCATCGGAGCTGTCTCACGAAGGTGAGATTCGGTGAAACAGCGTCTCAGCCGATCACCGCGAAGACGTCGCAGGCGACATGGTTGGGTGCCGATGCGGGCAGCGCCTGCGTGTGCCGCGCCGGCCGCGAGGCGGCGTCGGGAAACATCTTGGTCCATTCGCCGTTCAGCGCCTTGCGGCCGCTCGCCGGGTCCTTCACCCAGAACGTGACCTTGAGGATGTCGTCGACCGTGCCGCCGGCGGCTTCGACGCAGGCCCTGATCTGCTTGAAGATGTTGGCGACCTGCGCATCCATATCGGGCGGCATGGTGCCGGTCGCCGGATCGCGCCCGCTCATCACGCTCGACATCAGGATGTTGCCGATCATGCTGGCGTTGGGGATCGGGTTCTCGTGCTTGAAGCCCGCCCAATTGATGCTCTTGCGCTTGGCCATGTCGCTCTCTCCTTGTTTGACCGATTACCGAACCCTGGCGCTCAGGAGTTCGCCGAACACCTCGAACCGCGTGCCGTTGAAGCGCTGCAGCAGCATCTCCTCCATCGGCTGGTAGTCGGTCGGGCTGGTGTCCATGTTGATGCCCTTGAGCAGCATGGCGGGATGGAACTGCCTGAGGTTCGCCGCCTGCTTCATGACGTTGTCGCGGGTCAGCGTGTCGCCGCACTGCTTCAGCACCTGCACCATGGCCTGCGCCTGCACATAGCCCACGACGTTCTGCGGATCCTCGAGGCTGCCCGCCGGATAGTATTTCTTCATCCACGCGACCCAGGCCTGGAACTCCGGATCGTCCTTCAGCTTGGGATCGGTCGGATCCTTGACGAAGGCCGCCGAGACGATGCCGGTCGACGCCTCGATGCCGGCCGGACGCATGACGACGCCGATCGAGGCCGCCGGGTTGTCGATGAACTGCAGCGGCTTCCAGCCGAGCTCGTGCACCTTGCGGATGGCCTGCACGGCGAACTTGGGCGAGGAGACGTTGAGGAAGACGTTGGCCTTGGTCGAGGCAAGATCGATGATCTGCGAATCGACGGTGGCGTCCGTCACCTCGTAGCTCACCTCGCGCACCACGATGCCGGCCTTGTCGCCCAGCCGGTCCTTGAAGCCCTTCAGGAAGTCCTTGCCGAAATCGTCGTTCTGGTAGAGCACCGCGACCTTCGGATCCTTCACCTCTTTCAGGACATAGGCGGCGTAGATCGCGGCCTCCGCGGTGTAGATCGGCGTCAAGGTCATGGTGTAGGGAAAGTTCTTCGGGTCGTTCCAGCGGCTCGCGCCCGAGGCGAGGAAGAGCTGCGGCACCTTCCGGGCGTTGAGATATTTCTGCACGGCGGCGTTGGTCGGCGTGCCGAGCGAGCCCGAGATCGCCAGCACCTGATCGACCTCGACCAGCCGGCGCGTCTGCTCAACCGTCTTGGGCGGGCTATAGCCGTCGTCGAGCGAGATCAGGTTGACCTTGCGGCCGTTCACGCCGCCCTGATCGTTGACCATGGCGAAGTAGGCGAGCTCGGCCTTGGCGAGAGTGATGAAGCCGGATAGCGGACCCGAGTAGGGCATGGTCTGGCCGAGCTTGATCTCGCTGTCGGAGGCGCCCGGATCGTATTTCTTCTGGGCGGTGGCCGGACCGGCGCCAATCGTCAGCGCGGCGGCCGCCGAGACTGCCATGCGAATTATCGTCGGCATGGTTCCCTCCCTCAATTGGGCTAGCATAGGCCGCGGCAAAGGGAGGGAACAATGGCGCTCGTCGACTACGCGCGGGACGGTGCGGTCGTCACACTGACGTTGAACCGGCCGGAGAAGCTCAACGCCTTTTCGGACGAGCTGGTCGGCGTCTTGGGCGAGGCGCTGCATCGCTTCGACATGGACGACGAGGCCCACATCGCGATCCTGTGCGGCAACGGCCGCGCCTTCTCGAGCGGCGCCGACGTGCAGCAGCGCCAGCTCAGGAGCCGCGAGGAGTTCCTGCGGCTGGGCGGCCCGCAGGGCCGCGGCACGCACTCGGCCGACCTGCTGACCAAGGCGGTGAACTGGAAGCCGGTGATCGCCGCGCCGCACGGCTACGTGCTCGGCCTTTCGGTCGGCATCGTGCTGGAGTGCGACCTGATCGTGGCCGAGGAGGGCACGCGTTTCCAGGTCACCGAGACCTCGCGCGGCCTGGGCGCGAGCAAGTACTGGGGCCTGATGCATTTCCGGGGCGGCGGCGCTTTCACCATGGAGGCGGCGCTGACCGGCCGCTTCTTCACGGCGGAAGAGGCATTCAAGGCCAACCTGATCAACCGCGTGGCGCCCAAGGGCAAGTATCTCGAGCAGGCGCGCGAGCTCGCGGACGAGGTGATCAAGAACCCGCCGCTCAGCGTGCGCTCGACGGTGCGTCTGCGGCGCTGGTACATGGACCGCTTCAGCCGCGAGCTGATGCACATGACGGCGCCCGAACGGCTCTACCTCACCGAGGATTTCCAGGAAGCCGCCCGCGCCTTCACCGAGAAGCGCAAGCCCAACAAGTTCAAAGGCCGTTAGAGGGGACGCCAGACCATGCGCAAGAGCACCGACCGAATCCTGACGAGCCACGCGGGCAGCCTGCCGCGGCCCGACGATCTCATCGTCGCCAACGCGGAGCGCGAGGCGGGCAAGGTCGACGAGGCTGCCTTCCAGAAGAAGCTCTCCCAGTCGGTCAACGAGGTCGTGAACCGCCAGGTCGCGGCCGGCATCACCGTCCCGGGCGACGGCGAGTACGGCAAGTCGATGGGCTCGAAGGTCAATTACCGCGCCTGGTGGAGCTACTCCTTCACCCGCCTGGAAGGCCTCGAGATCCAGAACGTCAACCGCGACACGATGCCGGTCCATCGCTCATCGCCGGGCAACATCGTGCTGTCGACGTTCGCCGACCGGCGCGACCGCATCCGTTTCAAGGCGGCATATTCCGATCCCGAGTCGGGCATCACGACCGGTCCGGGATTGTCGACCTGGCCGTTCGCCGTCGGACCGGTGAAATATGCCGGCCATGCCGCCATCAAGTCCGATATCGAGAACTTCAAGGCGGCGCTGAAGGCCAACGGTGTGAGCGAGGGCTTCATGACCTCGATCGGGCCGGCGAGCTGCGCGCGGGTCGGCAACAGCTACTACAAGAGCGACGACGAGTTCGTGTTCGCCTGCGCCGACGCCATGCGCGAGGAATACAAGGCGATCGTCGATGCGGGTCTTGTGCTGCAGATCGACGATCCGGCGATCGCCGAGAATTTCGACCAGATCAATCCCGAGCCGACCTTCCAGGAGTATCGCCGCTTCACCGAGCCCAAGATCGAGGCGCTGAACCATGCGCTCAAGGGCTTGCCGCAGGACCGCATCCGCTTCCATCTGTGCTGGGGCAGCTGGCACGGCCCGCATATGACCGACATTCCGATGAAGGAGATCGTGGGCCTGATGCTCAAGATCAATGCCGGCGCCTATTCCTTCGAGGCCGGCAACGTGCGCCACGAACACGAATGGTCGGTGTGGAAGGAGACCAGGCTGCCGGACGACAAGCTGATCCTGCCGGGCGTTGTCAGTCACGCGACCAACGTAGTCGAGCATCCCGAGCTGGTGGCTGAGCGCATCGGCCGCTTCACCAGCCTGGTCGGCCGCGAGCGGGTGATCGCCTCGACCGACTGCGGGCTGGGCGGCCGCGTCTATTCCGACATCGCCTGGGCCAAGCTCGAGACCCTCGCTCAGGGAGCGGCGATCGCCAGCAAGCAGCTCTGGCGCTAACCCGCCAGCAGTTGCTCGGCGCGTTGGCGCAGCTTGTTGCGCTGGATCTTGAAGCCGTTGGGCGAAGGCGTCTTGGGGAAGTCATCGATCGCAAAGACGCGCAGCGGCACCTTGTAGTTGGCGAGGCCCTGCTTGCAGTGGGCGATCACGGCCTTCTCGTCGAGCGCGGCGCCCGGCTTCAGGATCACGAACGCCACGGCGCGCACGCCGTCGGGCCGCGGCAGGGCGATGGTGGTGCAGGCGTCGATGCCCGGCAGTTTCTGGATGTGGGTCTCGATCTCCAGCGGATTGACCAGGAAGCCCGAGAGCCTGAGCACGTCGCCCATGCGGCTGAGGAAGGTGAAGCCGCCATGCTCGTCCATCTCGGCGAGATCGCCGGTCCTGACGTAGCCGTCGGCGGTCACCGCGCGCCTTGTCGCCTCCTCGTTGCCCCAGTAGCCCATCATCAGCGAGGGCCCGGCGCACTGCAGCTCGCCGTCGACGACGCGCGCGTGGGCGAGCGGCGACACCGGGACGCCGCCGCCGCGCCTTCGGCGCGCGAGCGGCGCATCGCGTGGCTGGGCAGCGTAGAAGGCCTGCACCTCGCTCATGCCGTAGAGGCCGCACAGCATGAGGCCGCGCGCCTCGGCCCGCTCTGCGATGTCGTCGAGAGCGGCGTTGAAGTTGGCGTAACCTGCCCACTTGATCGACGGGAACGGACGATCGCCCGGCACCAGCTCGAGCAGGCGGGCATACATGTCGTCGCTGCCGAACATCGTCGTCGGCCCGTAGTGGCCGATCAGGCGCGCCAGCTCGTCGATCTCGTAGGACTCGACCAGCACGCACGGCTTGCCGGCGGCCAAGGTCGACATCGTCTGGCAGAAGCCGAACACGCCGCACAGCGGCAGGATGGAGAGCGTCATGGTGTCGGGGTCGGCGAAGCCGAACACCTTGGCGACCTGCTGGGCATGGCTTGCGATCGCGCCCTGGCGGTGCAGCACGAACTTGGGCGCACTGGTCGTGCCCGACGTCGTGAAGATGTTGCACGGCGCCCGGGTCGTGGCGTTGTTGACGCCGCGCCGGGGCCGCGTCAGCAGCCGCTCGAACGGCACGCGGCGCAACTTCTCGATGGCGGGCGGCGACGTGGCGGGCGTTTCACCCACGGTGATGATGGCCGCGAGCGCATCGAGCGCCTTGGGCTCGATCTCCGCCAGGATCGAGAGAAAATCGATGCGGCGGAAGCCGGGCGCGCAGGCCAGCACCTTGGCGCCGGAGCGGCCGACGATGTCGGCGACCTCGACGGCGCGATAGCGTGTGTTCACCGCGACGGCTGTCGCGCCGAGCCGCGTGCAGGCGAAATAGAGGATGGGATAGGCCGGCAGGTTGGGCAGCCAGAGCGCGACCCGGTCGCCCGGCCCGACGCCGAGATCGGCGAGCCCCTGCGCGGCGCGCAATGCACGCTCGTGCAGTTCGCCGAACGAAATCTTCTGCTCGCCGTGGATCAGTGCCGTTGCCTGCGGCGTGTGCTCGGCCCAGTCGGCGAGCATCGTCCAGACGTCATAGGCGGGATCGCTCAGAGGCATGGCGCCGCGGAGACTAGCGCATGCTCCTCGCATCTCAAGGTGCTAGGGTCGCGCCGGGTTCGGGGAGTGACACTTATGTTGCGTCGTACGCTGCTTGCCGCAAGTCCGTTGTTGTTGGCGGCAAGCCGGGCGCGCGCCGAATGGAAGCCCAAGCAGCCGATCAAGATCCTGGTGGGCTACGCGCCCGGTGGCACGGCCGACATCGCCGCCCGCATTGCGGCCGAGACCATCCAGAAGAAGCACGGCGTCACCGTCATCGTCGACAACAAGACGGGTGCGGGCGGCTTCATCGCGCTCAAGGCGATCGGGCAGGCGCCGGCGGATGGCTATACGGTCGGCATCGGCATCATGGGCCAGCTCGCAGTCGGGCCGGTCGTGCCGGGCTCGCAGATCCCGCTCGACCTCGACAAGGAGCTGGTGCCGATCGCCAATCTGGTCGGCGTGCCGATGGCGCTGATCGTGCGCATGGATGCGCCGTTCAAGACCATTCCCGAGTTCGTCGCCTACGCCCGGGCCAATCCCGGCAAGGTGTCCTATGCCTCGACCGGCCTCGGCTCGACCAACCAGCTTGCCGCGGAGTTCCTTGCCGCCGAGTCGGGCGACCTGAAGCTGATCCACGTGCCCTATCGCGGCGGCGCACCGGCAATCGCCGACGTGGCGGCGGGCAACGTCGATCTGTTCTTCGGCAACATCTCGGAGCTGATCAGCATGGCACGCGGCGGCAAGGTGCGGGTGCTGGCGCTTGCCGCCAGCAAGCCGTCGGCGCTGGCGCCCGAGCTGCCGCTGCTCACCAAGGATATCCCCGCGCTCGACATCAACAACTGGTTCGGGCTCGTCGGTCCGGCGGCATTGCCGGCCGAGGTCAAGGCGTCGCTGGCGAAGCTGTTCCTCGAGGCGATCGGCGATCCCGCCAACAAGACCACGCTCGACAAGCAGGGGCTCGAGGCGCTGGGGCAGGGGCCGGACGATTTCGCCGCCTATATCCGCAAGGACCGCGAGCGCTGGGCCAAGGTCGTCAAAGCAGGGAATATAAGAGCGGAATGAGCAGCGCAGCGGCACCCCTTTCCCTCGGCATCGATATCGGGGGAACCTTCACCGACCTCGTCATCCACGATCCGCGCGACGGCCGCGCGGTGATCTGGAAGGAGAGCACCACACCGGACGATCCGGCCCGCGGCGCCATCGACGGCACGCGGCGGGTGCTGGAGAAGGCCGGCGCCAGGCCCGACCAGATCGGCCGGGTGGTGCATGCCACGACGCTCTTCACCAACGCGCTGATCGAGCGCAAGGGCGCCCGGACCGGTTTGCTCACAACGGCAGGCTTCCGCGACGTGCTGGAGATCGGCCGCGAGCGCAAGTACGAGCTCTACGACCTCTTCATCGAGATGCCCAAGCCGCTGGTGCCGCGGCCGTGGCGGCGCGAGGCGATCGAGCGGCTCGCGCCCGACGGCTCGATCGAGAAGAAACTCGATGTCGATGCCGCTCTCGCCGAGGTCGCCGAGCTGGTGAAACAGGGCGTCGAAAGCCTCGCGATCTGCTTTCTCCATGCCTACGTCAATCCGCAGCACGAGCGCTTTATCGGCGCGGCGGTCGCCGAACGCTTCCAGAATCTCTCGATCTCGCTCTCGTCCGATGTCGCGCCCGAGATCCGCGAATATCAGCGCGCCTCGACGACGGTGGCCAACGCCTACATCCGGCCGCTGGCCGAGCTCTATCTCGAACGGCTCGAGCAGGCGTTGCGTAGCGAAGGCATTCCAGGCGGCCTGTTCCTGATGCTGTCGAACGGCGGGCTGACGCATGTCAGCGAAGCCAAGCGCGCGCCCGTGCAGTTGCTGGAGAGCGGTCCGGCGGCCGGCGCACTGGCCGGCGCCTGGTTCGGGCGCAATGCCGGCCTCGATCGCGTGCTCGCCTTTGACATGGGCGGCACGACGGCGAAGCTGGCGCTGGTCGACGATGGCGAGCCGCTGGTCGCCTACGGCTTCGAGGCGGCGCGCGAGAAGCGCTTCATGCGCGGCTCCGGCTTACCCATCCAGATCGCCACCGTCGAGCTGATCGAGATCGGCGCCGGCGGCGGCTCGATCGCCAAGAAGAGCGACCTCGGCACGCTCAATGTCGGCCCCGAGAGCAGCGGCGCGCAGCCGGGTCCGGCCTGCTATGGCCGCGGCGGCGAGGATGCCACGGTAACCGACGCCGACCTGACCTTGGGCTATCTCAACGCCGACTTCTTCCTGGGCGGCGCCATGAAGATCGACAAGCAGGCGACCGACAAGGCGTTCGGCACGCTCGCGTCGGCGCTCGAAGTCCCGCCCGATCGCGCGGCGTTCGGCGTGCACGACGTGGTCAACGAGAACATGGCCGGCGCGGCGCGCGTGGCCATCGCCGAACGCGGCCGCATTCCTTCCGAGTACGCGCTGCTCGCGACCGGCGGCGCGGGACCCGTGCATGCCTGGCACGTGGCGCGCAAGCTGGGCGTCAAGCGCGTGGTCTGTCCGCCGGGCGCTGGCGCCGGCAGCACCATCGGCATGCTGATGGCGCCCGCGCGGGTCGATCGCGTGGCAAGCTTCACGCAGCCGTTGGCCGGCGCCGACTTCACCGTCGCCGGCCGCGTCTTCCGCGAGCTGGAGAAAGAATCGCTCGACGTGCTGCGTCTGACCGGCGCCGACGTCAATGCGCGCAACGCCAGCCGCCTGGCCGACATGCGCTATATCGGCCAGGGCAGCGAGATCACCGTCGTGCTGCCCGAGTCGCTCAGCGAGGCCGCTGTCCGTGCCGAGTTCGAGAAGGCCTACAAGGCACTGTTCGCCCGGACGCCGCCGGGAGCGGCGATCCAGTTCGTGGCGCTGCGCCTCTCGGTGACGGCGCCGATGCCGGGCACCGGCGGCAAGCTGGAATTGCCGCGTCATGGGACGGCCGCGGCGAACAAAGGCATGCGGCCCGTCTTCTTTCCGGATGCCGGCAAGACCGTGCCGACGAAGGTTTACGATCGGTATGCGCTGGCCAACGGCGTCAGCATCGACGGACCGGCGGTGTTCGAGGAGAACGAGAGCACCTTCATTGTCGGCCCCGGCGCCAAGGCGCGCCTGCTGCCCGACGGATCGATCCTGGCGGAGGTCGTATGATGGCGCGCACATTTGACCCAATTGAACTCGAACTCTTGTGGCGGCGGCTGATCTCCATGGTCGACGAAGCCGCCGCCGCCATGGTGCGCACCTCGTTCTCGACCCTGGTGCGCGAGAGCTACGACTTCTCCTGCGTCATCACCGATGCCTCCGGGCAGTCATTGGTGCAGGCCTCGGAGAGCATCCCGAGCTTCATCGGCACTTTGCCCGAGACGGTGAAGCATTTCCTGCGCCAGTTTCCCGAAGACAAGCTCTCGCCAGGCGACGTCCTGATCACCAACGACATCTGGCTTGGCACCGGGCACCTGCCGGACATCACGCTCGCCAAGCCGATCTTCCGGGACGGCAAGCTTGTCGCGTTCAGCGCCACGACGGCGCACGCGCCGGACATCGGCGGCAAGATCAGGAGTCCCGAGCCCCGCGAAGTGTTCGAGGAGGGCCTGCAGATCCCGATCATGAAGATGATCCATGCCGGCAGGGTCGACGAGACCCTGGTGACGATCATCCGCAAGAACGTGCGCACGCCCGACCAGACGATGGGCGATCTGTGGGCGCAGGTCGTGGCGCTCGATCTGATGGAAGATCGCCTGCGCACGCTGATGGAGAGCTACGACCTGCCCGACCTCACCGATCTGGCGCGCGAGATCCAGGGCCGTTGCGAGCAGGCCATGCGGGCGGCGATCCGCGCCCTGCCTGACGGCACCTATCGCAGCGAGCTCAAGACCGACGGCCTCCTGGAAACGCCGATCACCATGAAGCTCGAGCTGACGATCAGGGGCGACGAGATCGTCATGGATTTCGCCGGCACCGACCGGCAGGTCGATCGCGCCATCAACTGCGCGCTTTGCTACACCAACGCGATGGCGATGTACGGGGTGAAGGTGTGCACCAGCCCCAACCTGCCCAACAACGAGGGCGCGTGGCGGCCGATCACCCTGAAGGCGCCGCCGGGCTGCATCGTCAATCCGCAATTCCCGGCGCCGGGCGGCTCGCGCATGCTGATCGGGCACTACGTGCCGATGCTGGTGTTCGGCTGCCTGGGCCAGATCGTGCCGGAGCGGGTGATGGCGGCGTGCGGCTCGCCGATGTGGGGCATGAACCAGTCGGGCGTGCGGGACGACGGCAAGGGCGGCGGCAAGCCCTACGCCAACATGTTCTTCTACAATGGCGGCATGGGCGGCAACAGCCAGCGCGACGGCATCACCTGCCTGTCATGGCCGTCGAACGTCTCGTCGACCTCGATCGAGATCAGCGAGCATATCGCGCCGCTGCGCTTCCATCACAAGAAGCTGCGGCCGGACAGCGGCGGGGCCGGCCGCCATCGCGGCGGACTGGGGCAGGAAATCCTGATCGAGAGTCTCAGCGACTCGCCGATCGCGGTGTCGTTCCTGGCCGAGCGCACGATCTTCCCGGCCTTCGGCGTCGAGGGCGGCCAGGCCGGCGCGCCGGGCGAGCTCAGGATCAACGGCAAGAGGACCGATCCGAAGAGGCAGTACGTCATCCACAAGGGCGACACCGTCTCGCTCGGCACGCCGGGCGGCGGCGGCCACGGCGATCCGCGGCAGCGCGACCCGGCCGCGCTCGCGGCCGATGTCGCGGCGGGATATGTGACGGATCGCGCGGCGTATCGTTAGCGGCTGAAGCGCTCTTCGACCCGCGCCGCCCAGTTGCGGAAGATGTCGCCCAGCGCGATCCATTCGTCGCGCAGGGTGTCCATCAAGCCGCCAGTCGCGCCGGCGCTGGTCTGCGCCCGCCACGACAGCAGGTCGATTTTCTGCGGCGGCGCCTTGCCGTAGCGGACATAGGTCAGGCGGCTTTCGAGCCGGGCAAGGCGCTCGCGAAGGTCGGAAGCATCATCACGGTCGGACATCGACATCGCTCCTTGTTCCCCGGACTTGCGATTGAGCGACGCGAAATTGGCAAAACGGTGTCGATCTCACATCAGCAGCAGCCACACCAGGCTGGCGCCGCCCAGCACCAGCACGGCGAGCGCCGCCGCCACGATCGGCGAGCGCAAGGCTTGGTAGTTGCCGGCGTCGATCATCCGCGCGACGCGCAGGTAATGCCAGATCGCGCCCAGGATCAGGACGACGCCGAGCCCGACGATGCCGGTGCCGGCCTCCTCGGCATGGATGTTGACCGTGCGGCCGCCCGGCACGGTGCGGCTGAATTCCAGCAGGAACAGGCTGAAGCGATTGATCGCAATGCCGAGCGTCATGACGGCAATGGCGGTGCGGATCCAGGCCAGCACCGTGCGCTCGTTGGCGAGATGCTCGGAGACGTGGTGCAGCCGCGCCTGCTGCCGCCTCAGTTCGCCCAGGTCGGTGTCCGTCATGCTAGCCTCCTGCCGTATCGGATCGCTAAGTTAACGACCGGACTGCTCCTTGGAGGAATGACCAGATGAAGCTCGCTTATTCGCCCGCCAGCCCCTACGTGCGCAAGGTCACGGCCTGCGCCATCAAGCGCGGGCTGAACGACAAGATCGAGCGGCTGAAGATCGGCACGACCGATCCGGCGCTGCTGCAGTACAACGCCCTGTCCAAGGTTCCCACTCTCATCACCGACGACGGCATGGCGATCTTCGACAGCCCGGTGATCTGCGAGTACCTCGACAGCATCGGGTCGGCGCCCAAGCTGTTCCCGGCGCCCGGCCCGGCGCGCTGGAAGGCGCTCACCCAGGAGGCGCTGGCTGACGGCATCCTCGACGCGACCCAGCCGCGCCGCCGCGAGCTCACCTTGCCGCAGGACGAGGGCCGCAAGGCTTATATCGCCCTGCAGCAGGGCAAGGTCGCCCGCGCCGTCGACGAGTTCGAGAAGCAGGCTTCCTCGCTCGGCAATCTCGACACGATCGGCGAGATCACCATCGGCTGCGCTTTGGGCTATCTCGATTTCCGCTATGCCAACGAGCCGTGGCGGCCGGGGCATCCCAAACTGACCGCCTGGTACGAAAAGGTCGTGAAGCTGCCGCCGCTGGCGGAAACCGTGCCGGTCGGGTGAGAGCCGGTCCATGCCGGCACGCACGGGTGAGCAATTCCTGAAAGGCCTCCGCGGGCCGCGCGAGGTCTGGGTCGACGGCGAACGCGTCAAGGACGTCGTCGACCATCCCAAGCTCAGCGGCGCAGCGCACGCCCTGGCCGAGGTGTTCGACCTGCATCACAAGCAGGCCGACGTCCTGCTGATGGCCGACCCCGAGACCGGCGAGCAGACCGCCGTCAGCCACATGATCCCCCGCAGCCGCGAGGACCTCGCGAAACGCCACAAGGCGCTGCGTGCGGTGGCCGAATACTCGGTCGGCCTGATGGGCCGCACGCCCGACTACATGAACGTGACCTACGCCGGATTCGCCGGCGGCCCTGTCGAATGGGGTGGGCATGGCAATGAGGCGGGCTACGAACGCCTCGTCGCCTACCAGAAGTTCCTGCGCCGGAACGACATCTCGCTCACCCACACGATCGTGCAGCCCACCGTCGACAAGGCGCTGGGCGATGCGCCCAAGGCGGGCAACGAGGTGGCGCTGCGCAAGGTCGGCGAAACCGAGCACGGCATCGTGGTGCGTGGCGCGCGCATCCTCGCCACCCTGGCGCCGTTCGCCGACGAAATCGCGGTCTATCCTGCCCTGCCGTTGCCGGAGGGGTCGGACGACTACGCCGTTTCATTCTGCATTCCGATGAGCACGCCGGGGCTGAAGTTCCTGTGTCGCGACAGCATGTCGGCGCCTCACTCCAACCGCTTCGACCATCCGCTGTCGAGCCGCTTCGACGAGCAAGACGCATTCGTGATCTTCGACAATGTCGAGGTGCCGCGCGAGCGGCTGTTCATCGACTGCAATCTCAAATCCTACAACAGCGTCATGACCACGAGCTGGACGGCGAATGCCTACCAGCAGACCATGATCCGCGCCTCGGTGAAGCTCGACTTCGCCTGGGGTCTCGCGCTGCGCATGGCCGCTTCGATCAACGCGGTCGATCCGGAGACCATGCGCCTGATCGGCGAATTGTGGGGCTATTCCGAGTTCACCCGCACCGCGATCGTCGCGGCCGAAGCCGAGGCTGGCGAATGGCCAGGCGGGCTTTGGACCTGCAACCGCTCGCCGCTGCATGCGCTGCGCGCCTTCCTGCCGCTCTGGATGCCGCGCGCCAACGAGATCCTGCGCATGATCGGCTCGCACAATCTGCTGGCCGCGCCGATGGCGGCCGAGCTCGCCGACAAGGACCTGCGGCCGCTGATCGACAAATACCTGCCGGGCGCCAAGGGGCAGGCGGCGGAGGAGCGCATCCGCATCTTCCGGCTGGCGTGGGATTTCGCCGGCTCGGCGTTGGCGAGCCGCAACGAGCAGTACGAGCGTTTCTACCTCGCTTCTTCGGCGCGCAACCTGGCACGCCACCTCGTGTTCACGGACCGCAGCCGCGCCGATCGGCTGGTCGATCGCTTCCTGACGGAGCCCCTCTAGGACGAATACTCAGGCCCTGCCGCCGTTCACGGCGAACGTCTGCTTGGTGATCAGGCGGCTGTCGTCGGCGGCGAGGAACAGCGCGAGGTTGGCGATGTCCGCCGGCTGGATCGTGTCGGGGATGAACTGCAGGGCGACCATGCGCGCCACGTCTTCTTTGGCGGGGTACCACAGCTTCTGCTGTTTCTCGGTCAGCACCAGGCCGGGCGCGATCGCGTTGACGCGGATGCGGTGCTTGCCGAGGTTGCGCGCCAGCGAATGGGTGAGGCCCACGATCGCCGCCTTGGCGGCGGCGTAGCCCGGCAGCTCGGGTGCGCCGGCAATCCACGCCATCGACGACATGTTGACGATCGAACCGCCACCCAGGCCGATCATCTGCGGCACGACGGCCTGCGAGGCGAAGAAGACGTGGCGGAAATTGACCGCCAGCGTCTTGTCGAGCTCCTCCGGTGTCACATCGGCGAAGATCTGGCGCAGGTCGTTGGCGGCGTTGTTGACCAGCACGGAGGCCGGCCCGAGCTGTGTGTGCGCGGTCTCGAGCGCAGCCTTGAGCGCATTCGTGTCGGTGACGTCGCAGCGCAAGAAGAGGGGTGCGTGCTTCGACCGGGAGAGGGCGGCAGCCAACGTTGCGCCGGCGTCTTGCTGCAAATCGAGAAAGCCCACCTTGGCGCCGTTGTCGGCGAACGCACGCACGAAGGCCTCGCCGATGCCGCTCGCCCCGCCGGTGATGAGAACGACCTTGTCCTGCAGGCTCCGGTAGTGCGTGAAGCTCATGCGATCAGGCGCTCGGTCTCGGGATCGAACAGGCAGGCGGTGCGGGTGTCGACCGAGAAGGTCGAGCGCTGGCCGATGGCGAGCCTGGCATCGGGCGCGACGCGCGCACGCATGCGCTCGCCGGCGACCTTGAGCAGCACCATCGTCTCGGCGCCGGTGGGCTCGCTGATCTCGACCTCGCCTTCCATGCGCGCGGCCAGCCCTACGTCGCCGCCACGGTCGGTGATGCATTCGGGCCGGATGCCGAGAAACACCTCGCGACCGACATAGGGGCGCGCCGCCGCCGGCTGGGCCGGCAGCGCCAGGCGCACCGCACCGCCGATCAACGCGAGCAGGCGGTCGCCCTCGGTGGCGAGCCTGGCGCGCACCGTGTTCATGGGCGGCGTGCCGAGGAAGCGCGCGACGAACAGGTTGGCCGGCCGGTTGTAGACCTCGTCCGGCGGGGCGAATTGCTGGACCAGCCCGCGGTCCATCACGGCGATGCGGCTCGCCATCGTCATCGCCTCGATCTGGTCGTGTGTCACGTAGACGATGGTCGAGCTGATGCGCCGGTGCAGCTGCTTGATCTCGGTGCGCATGTCGACCCGCAGCAGCGCATCGAGGTTGCTGAGCGGCTCGTCGAACAGGAAGAGCCGGGGATCGCGCACCAGGGCGCGCCCCATGGCGACGCGCTGGCGCTGGCCGCCCGAGAGCTGCGAGGGCTTGCGCTCGAGCAGGCCGTCGATCTGCAGGAGCGACGCCACGCGCTTCACCGCCTCGTCCTGCCGCTGCCTGGGCACGCCGCGGCACTCCATGCCGAAGGTGATGTTGCGGCGGACCGTCATCGAGGGATAGAGCGCGTAGGACTGGAACACCATGGCGATGTCGCGGTCCTTGGGCGGGATGTCGTTGACCACGCGGTCGCCGATCTCGATCGTGCCGGTGGTCGGGGCCTCGAGGCCGGCGATGACGTTCAGCAGCGTGGACTTGCCGCAGCCCGAGGGGCCGAGCAGGACTGTGAACTCGCCGTTCTCGATCGTGAGGTCGATGCCCTTCAGCACCTCGGTGGTGCCGAAGCGCTTGTGCAGGTTGCGGACCGTAAGTGCGGCCATGCCAACTCCTACTTGACCGCGCCGGCGGTGAGCCCGCGCAGAAAATACCGGCCGCCCAGGAAATAGACCAGCAGGGTCGGCAGCGCCGCCAGCAGCACCGCGGCGCTCTGCACGCCGTATTGCGGCACGTCGGTCGGCGCGGTGGTGGCGATGGCGATCAGGGCCGCCGTCACTGGCTGCTGCGAGCCGGCGGTGAAGGTGACGCCCATCAGGAAGTCGTTCCAGATGCCGGTGAACTGCCAGATCACCGTCACGATCAGGATGGGGGGCGAGAGCGGCATGACGATGCGCCAGAAGATGCGGAAGTAGCCCGCGCCGTCGACCTTGGCCGCCTTGATCAGGTCCTGCGGGATGCCGACGTAGTAGTTGCGGCAGAACAGCGTGGTGAAGCTGATGCCCTGCACCGTGTGGATCAGCACCAGCGCGGTGATGGTGTCGTTGAGGCCGAGTTCGCGCAGCACCAGCGCCCAGGGAATGAGCTTCATCTGCTCGGGCAGGAACACGCCCATGACGACGATGGCGTACATCGTCGTGTCGCCGCGGAAGCGCCACAGCGAGATCGAGTAGCCCGCGATCGCGCCCAGCAACGTCGAAATGATGGTGGCTGGGATGACCAGCGCGAAGGAATTCCACATGTAGGGCTTGATGCCCTCGCAGCGCTGCGCGATGCAGTAGTGGCCCCAGGCGCTGATGTAGTTCTCCCAGGCGAAGCCGGTCGGCCAGCCGATCACCGAACTGCGGCCGATCTCGACCGCCGTCCGGAACGAATTCAGGACGACGACGAGCAGCGGCATCAGCATGAAGAGCGCCGTGCCGATCAGCACCGCATAGATCAGCCAGCGGCTCGCGCGCAGCGTGCTAGCCATGCGCCTTGTCCTTGCGTGCCCGCCAATGGGCATAGGCGTAGTAGGGCACCAGCACGACCAGCAGCGAGAGCAGCAGCAGCACGGCGGAGGCGGTGCCGCGACCGAGCTGGGCGCGCTGGAACATGAAGTCGTAGACCACGAGTGCGGGCAGCGTCGTCGAGATGCCCGGTCCGCCGCCGGTCATGGCGCGCACCAGATCGAAGGTCTTGATCGCGTATTGCAGCTGGATGACGAGGACCGAGATCGCGACCGGTGCCATGCCCGGCAGCACGATGCGCAGGTAATAGCGCCACGGTCCGGCGCCGTCGATTTGCGCCGCCTTGTGCAGGTCGGGATCGATCGAGCGCAGGCCGGCCAGGAACAGCGCCATGGCGAAGCCGACGCCGCGCCAGATCGCGGCGATGACGATGGTCCACAGCGCATAGTCGCGGTTGGCGATCCAGTCGAAGTGGAAGCTGCTCCAGCCGAGGCCGCGCACGAACTTCTCGATGCCGAGGCCGGGGTTGAACAGCCAGCTCCACACCGCGCCGGTGACGACGAACGACACGGCGAGCGGATAGAGATAGATCGTGCGCAGCAGGTTCTCGATCCTGATGCGCTGGTCGATCAGCACCGCCAGCACGAAGCCCGCGACGGTGCTGACGCCGACGAAGCCGACGCTGTAGAGCAGGAGGTTGATGTAGGCGATCTCGGTGCTGGGCGTGCGCAGCACGGCGCGGTAGCTGCGCACGCCGGCCCACGAATATTCGGGCAGCAGATCGGACGGCGTGAAGGAAAGCCAGGTCGTCCACGCCGTGAACCCCACGACGTGGGCGGCATTGATCAGCAGCGGCAGCCAGATGATGACGAGCGGCAGGTACCTGCCCAGCCGTGCCCTCATCCGCGCGCGTTGTCCACGGCCGTGACCAGCTGGGCGGCCGCCTGCTCGGGCGTCACCTTGTCGTTGTGGACGTACTCGGTGATGACGTCGATCATCGCCGCGGTGATCGGGTTGGTCTGCGCCATGTTGTGCGCCAGGCTGAGCAGCACGCGCTTGCTCTTGAACGATTCGTTCAGCACCGCCGAGGCCTCACGCTGGCCGTCCGTCCATTTCGATCCGGACAGGTCGACGTCGGTTCGCACCGGGATCGAGCCGGTGGTCTGCGAGTATTGCTCCTGCACGTCCTTCTGCATCATCAGCTTGGCGAGCAGCTGCTGGCCGGCCGTAAGGTCGGGTTCCTTGCGCTTCCAGAAGATCATCGAATCGGCGTTGAGCACGAACACCGGCTTGCCCTCGTTCTGCGGCACCGAGGTGATCAGCACGTCGTCGAGATTGCCGCCCAGATTCTTGATCACGCCCTGCGCCCAGCCGCCCATCATCAGCATGCCCATGTCGCCCTTGAGGAAGGCGGGCAGGTGCACCGAGTAATGCTGCGCGGCGGTGTTCGGGTCCATCCACTTCTGGAACTTGCGCGCCTGGACCAGCGCCTCGATCATCTCCGGGCCCTTCATCGCCTTGGGATCGAGGTTCATGATCGCCGCGCGATAGGCGTCGCAGCTGATGCCTGAAAGCGCTATTTCGAGCCGCATGCCGTCGTCCCAGCGCATGCCGCCGTTGGCGACCGGCGTGATGCCCGCTCCCTTCATCGCCGTGGCGATCTCGTTGAACTCGGCCCAGGTCTTGGGCGCCTTGGTGACGCCGACTTTCTTCATCGCCGGCCGCGACATGAAGAGCGTGGTCGTGCGGTAGACCTGCATGGGCAGCGCGATCCAGTGGCCCTGCGGCTTGTGCAGGTCGATCAGCTCGGACGGGATCAGCTTCTCGTAGCCCGCCGCCTCGACCAGCGGGTCGATGTTGACCGTCGGCGCAATCTTCGACCAGACGGCGATCTCCGGCCCCTTGAGCTGCGAGGCGGCCGGCGGGTTGCCGGCGATGATCTCGGCGCGCAGCTTGTTCATCATGTCGGTGGTGAAGCCCGGCACCGGGCTGTGCTGCCAGATGCCGCCTTCCTGCTCGAAGCGCTTGCCGAGGCCGGTGATCGCCGCACCGTCGCTGCCCGACGACCACTGGGAGATGAAGGTGACGCGGGGCTTGACGGCCTGGGACCGGGCGATGCCCGGGAATGCCGCCAGGGCGGCGGTGCCGGCCAGCAACTTGCGCCGTTGAACGACCATGTTTTCCTCCCAAATCCTTGGACGGATATTCTCCGCGCAACGGCTGCGTAGTACAAGACGTTTGGACCACCGACCCACCTTCCGGGAGCGGGCGATGAGCGACAACGACATCGACGTCCTGAAGCCTGAGACCGTCAGCAAGCCCAAGATCGAACAGCCGCGGATGTACAAGGTCGTCCTGCTGAACGACGACTACACACCGCGTGAGTTCGTCGTGCAGGTGCTGAAGGCGGTATTTCGCACCAACGAAGACCAGGCCTATCGGATCATGATGACGGCGCACCAACGCGGCGTCTGCGTCGTCGCGACCTTCACGCGCGACGTCGCCGAGAGCAAGGCCAAGGAAGGCACCGACATGGGCCGCCAGAAGGGCTATCCGCTGATGTTCTCCACCGAACCGGAAGAGTGATCAGCGCAGGTCGGCGCAGAATTCCTTGATGCGCCTGCAGCCCTCTTTGATGCTTTCGAGGTCGGTGGCGTAGGAGATGCGGAAGTAGGGGCTCATGCCGTAGGCGGCGCCCTGCACCGTGGCGACGTGGCGTTCTTCGAGCAGCGCCGTCACGAAATCGGTGTCGGTCTCGAGCTTCTTGCCTTTGGGCGTGGTCTTGCCGAGGCAACCGGCGATGTTCGGGAACACGTAAAAGGCGCCTTCGGGCTTGTGGCACTTGATGCCCTCGCATTCGTTCATCCAGCCGACCACGAGGTTGCGGCGGTTCTGGTAGTCCGCGACGTGGCTCGCGATCAGGTCCTGCGGGCCGTCGAGCGCGGCGGCGACCGCAGCCTGGCCCACCGTCGAGACGCCGGCCGTCGCTTGGCCCTGCATGTTCATCATGGCGGCGATCATCGCCTTCGGTCCGCCGGCATAGCCCACCCTCCAGCCGGTCATGGCGTAGGCCTTCGACGCGCCGTTCACCGTCAAGGTGCGCTCCTTGAGCCGGGGCTCGACCTCGGCGATCGAATGTGTCTTGGCGCCGTCATACACCAGATGCTCGTAGATCTCGTCCGACATGATCAGCACCTTGGGGTGCTTGAGCAACACGTCGGTCAGCTCCTTGAGCTCGGCGCGCGTGCACACCGCGCCGGTCGGATTGTTGGGGAAGTTCAGCACCACCCACTTGGTCTTGTCGGTGATCGCCTGGTCGAGATCGGCGGCGCGAAGCTTGAAGTGGTTGTTCTCGGGGCAGGAGACGTGCACCGGCACGCCGCCGCAGAGCTTGATCTGGTCGGCATAGCTGATCCAGCCGGGCGAGGGCACGATGACCTCGTCGCCCGGATTGATCGACGCCATCGAGGCGCCGAACATGATCTGCTTGCTGCCGTTGGAGATCATGATCTCGTCGAGCGCGTAATCGAGGTTGTTCTCGCGCTTGAATTTGCGCTGCACGGCTTCCTTGAGCGCCTTGGTGCCGTCCTGCGGCGGATACTTCGTCTCGCCGGCGAGCGCCGCCTTGTAGCCGGCCTCGATGGCGTGGCGCGGCGACATGAAGTCGGGCTCGCCCGACGACAGGCCCACGATCTTGACCCCTTGCGCGCGCAGTTCGCGGACTTTGCGCGTCATCGCGGACGATGCGGAGACCTTGACGTTCTTCAGGCGCTCGGCTGGCTCGAACATTCACCCCACCCCAATCGGCCGCGGACAATAGGGTCGGGGCCCGGATATGTGCAACCGGGGAAGGCGCAGGGCAGGGTTTCGTCAGGCAGCGCGCTGGGCGAAATGCGGCAGGACACGGGATCCGTAGAACTCGATGGCCCGTTGCTGGTTGGCCTGCGCAGCGTGGATGTTGACGATGGTGGCGCCGCTCGCAAACAGCTTCTCGATGGCTGCGATATGGACGGCGGGGTCGGTGCCCACCGACCAGCTTGCGATCACCTTATCGAGCGGCAGCTCCTTTTCGGCGCGCTTCTGGATCTCGGCCGGGTCGCGAACGTCATGCAGGCCCTTGAACGCCTTGGGAATGAAGCGCCAGAGTTCGCCGCCATGTTCGGCAACCGGCTTGTCGCCCACCGCGACGAACTGCTCGACCAGCACCGGCATGTCGGCGGGATCCTTGCCGGCTTCCCGAGCACCGGTCTCCCATTCGGACTTGAACTCTTTCCACGTCTCGGGATCGGTGATCAGCCCGTCGCCGTGCTTGCCGGCAAGCTTCATCGATTTGCGGCCGTTGGCGGCGGTGAGTAACGGGATCGGCTCCTTGGGCGGATCGTAAAGTTTGCCCTTCACCGTGTAGAACCTGCCTTTGTGGTCGACATCCTTGCCCGACCACAGCGCGCGGATGATGTCGATCGCCTCGATCAGGCGGTCCCAGCGCTCCTGCCAAGCGGGCCAGTTGCCCGTTGCCGCCTGCTCGTTCAGCGCTTCGCCCGAGCCGACGCCGAGAAATACCCGGCCGGGATGAAGCAGGCTGAGCGAGGCGAACGCCTCCGCCACCACCGCCGGGTGGTAGCGCAGCGTCGGGCAGGTGACGGTCGTGCCCATCCATGCATCCGGCGCGCGGTCGCCCAAGGCACCCAGCGTCACCCAGGCCTCGCCGCTATGGCCTTCGTTGGCCTGCCAGGGCTGGAAGTGATCGCTGGCGGCCAGAAGCTTGAAACCGGAGCGCGCCGCCAGTGCACCGATGTCACGCAACTCGTTCACGGGGAACTGTTCGTGCGCGAGCATGTAGCCGATGGTGCCCTTCTTGATCTGTCCCATGCGCTTCTAACGACGCGGGGCAGATCGCAGTTGCCGGCGCGTCAGCCCCAACCCAGACCGGCCGCCTCGATGCCCGCGATGCAGACCGCTTCGTCTTCGTCGCCGGTGCCGCCGCTGGCGCCTGCGGCGCCGATCACGTTGCCGTCCTTGTCCTTTATTACAACGGCGCCGGTTTGCGGGATGAACTTGCCCTGCGCAGTGGCCGACAGGGCGCCGAAGAAATGCGGATTGCCCTTGGCCCGCTCCAGCAGGGTGCGGCTCGACACGCCCATGCCGACGGCCGCGCAGGCTTTGCCGACCGCCACGTCGTTGCGCAGCATGCTGGCGCTGTCCTGGCGCTGCAGGCTCTTCACGTGGCCCGCCTCGTCGAGCACCGCCACCGCCAACGGCTTGACCTTCATCTCATGCGCCTTGGCCAAGGCCACTTCGATGATCTTGTTGGCTTGCGCGAGCGTGAGCTTGGACATGCAATTCTCCCCCTCAGGAACAACGAACCCGCCATCGGCGTTGGCCGACCATGGCGTCAGACGTCCGTATCGGCGTTTCCGGCTGGACCTACAAGCCCTGGCGCGGGGCGTTCTACCCGGAAGGATTGTCCCACAAGAAGGAACTCGCCTGGCTGGCGACGCAGTTCGACACGGTCGAGATCAACGGCACGTTCTATTGCATGCAGGTCCCCGACAGCTTTGCGCGCTGGGCTGACGATACGCCGGATGGCTTCGTCTTCGCGGTGAAGGGGCCGCGCTATCTCACGCACATGCTGAAGCTTCGCAACGCCCAGGCGCCGCTCGGCAATTTCTTCGCTTCCGGCCCGCTGCGGCTCGGCGCCAAGCTCGGGCCGATCCTCTGGCAATTCCCGCCGAATTTCCGCTTCAACCCGGAGAAGCTCGAGACGTTCTTCAAGCTCCTGCCGCGTGACACCGACGAGGCGGCGATCTGTGGCCGCAAGCACGATCATCGACTGAAGGCGCGCGCCTGGCTGCGCAGCGACGCGAGCGTCGCCATCCGCCACGCCATGGAGGTGCGCCACGAGAGCTTCCGCGATCCGGCTTTCGTCGAGCTGCTGCGCAAGCACGACGTCGCCCTGGTCTGCGCCGACACGGTCGAGTGGCCGCTGTTGATGGATTTGACCTCGGACTTCATCTACGTGCGCCTGCACGGCTCGAAGAAGCTCTATCACAGCGAATACACGCCGGCGGAAATCCGCCGTTGGGCGAAGCGCGTCGAGAGCTGGCGCAGCGGCAAGGAGATGGCGGACGGCACCTTCGCCGGCGTGCCGGTAAAGGAGAGGAAGCCGCGCGACGTGTTCGTCTACTTCGACAACACCGACAAGCTGCATGCGCCGAAGGATGCCAGGAGGCTGATCAAACGCCTGGAGGAGGTGTGACGTGGCCAAGCTCACTGCCGTCGCCAAGGACGCCAAGGACTGCACGCGCTGCCCGCTCTATCGCAATGCCACGCAGACCGTGTTCGGCGAGGGGCCGGCGACGGCCAGGATCATGATGGTGGGTGAACAGCCGGGCGATCAGGAAGACCTCCAGGGTCATCCATTCGTCGGTCCGGCGGGACGCGAGCTCGACAAGGCGCTGCAGGAGGTCGGGCTCGACCGTAAGAAGGTCTACGTCACCAACGCGGTCAAGCATTTCAAGAACGAGCCGCGCGGCAAGAAACGCCTGCACAAGCGGCCCAACCGCTACGAGGTCGAGAAATGCCGCTGGTGGCTCGACCAGGAGATCGCGATCGTGCAGCCTGATCTGATCCTCGCGCTCGGCGTCACCGCGGCCAACATCCTGACCGGCAAGTCGGTCACGATCTCGCGACAGCGCGGCCAGGTGATTGATTCGCTGGCCGGCCACAGGCTCATGGTGACGGCGCACCCGTCATCCATCCTGCGGATGCCCGACGAGCCGTCGCGCCGGAAGGCGCGGGCAGCCTTGGTGGATGACCTCAAGAAAGCGCGCAAAGCGGTTGCCGAGAAATGATCGTCTAACGCCCCAGACGCCAGAAGTTGTCGGCTACGTTCGGTTCTCCAGCCTTCGCCGCAGCGATGTCGGCCGCGCCTCCTGCCGCGTCGCCTTTGCCCTGCTTGGCGAGGCCGCGAAGGAACAGGAACAGCGGCGCATTGGGACGCTTGAGCAACAATTCGTTCATCCGCTTGATTATTGCGTCGAAGTCCTGGAGGGCGAATGCGGTTTCGCCCCGCTCGGCACGGAAGGTGGCGCGATTGTAGCGGGTGTAGTTGTCCAAGGGATTGAGCCGCAGGGATTCGTCGAAGTCTCGGGCTGCCTTTGCTCCGTCGCCGAGCTCACGATAGGCCCTGGCGCGTTGGGAGAGCGCGAACGAATTCCCCGCATTGATTCGGACGGCGTGGTCGAGATCGTTGATCGCCCGGTGGAGATCATGTTCGAGCCGATAGGCCCGGCCGCGCGTGGCGAAGGACTCGTCGTCCGGCTTGATGCGGATGGCTTCGTCGAAGTCCTGAAATGCTCGCGTTCTGTCGCCGCTCTCGAGATAGGCGATGCCGCGCCTTTGCAATAGATCGGACAGGGCATCCCTGTTTAGTCCTGGTTGCATCAACTTCGTACAGCCGCGAATCCGGTCGGGCGGGGCGCCGCTGACACAGGCTTTCCATTCGGGGGACATTTGCTCCTGGGCGTGCGCCGACGAGCTAATGCTGAGCAACGCGCAGGCGATGCCCGACAGCACGCTGAAGTAACTGTTTGAGGGCATTCCCGGCCTCCCCGCTGCCCTTAACCGGGCCAATTTAGCGCGAAATCTAGGTTGACGGGACTGGGCCAGGTCCGTATTTTCCGGCCGCTTTTTGGAATTCACCCCGGCGCGGCCGGGGCTTTTTGTTGGGAACTGGACCATGAAGATCCGTCATTCGCTGAAGTCGGTGAAGCTCCGCCACAAGGACAGCCGCATCGTGCGCCGCAAGGGCCGCGTCTACGTCATCAACAAGACGAACCCGCGCTTCAAGGCCCGCCAGGGCTGAAGTCTTCTCGCACTTGGCGAGAAATGGGCGGCGGAGCCTCGGCTTCCGCCGCTTTTTCATTTAAAAGCAGGGCATGCAGATGCCCGCGCTCGATCCGGACATTCTCGCCCGCCGGCCGGAGATTGTGGCGGCCCTGCGCGCCATCGTGCCGGGCGAGGGCGTGATCGACGAAACAGACGGCATGCGGCCTTACGAGTGCGATGCGCTGTCGGCCTATCGCCAGATGCCGCTCGTCGTCGTCCTGCCCCAAACGGTGGCGCAAGTCGCGGCGATCCTGCGGTACTGCCAGGACCGCAAGGTGAAGGTCGTGCCGCGCGGCGCAGGCACCTCGCTGTCGGGCGGATCGATGCCGGTCGGCGACGCGATCCTGCTCGGCATGGGCAAGTTCAATCGCGTGCTCGAGATCGACTATGCCAACCGCTGCGCCGTGGTGCAGCCGGGCGTCACCAATCTCGGCATCACCAAGGCAGTCGAGAAGGAAGGCTTCTACTATGCGCCGGATCCCAGCTCGCAGATCGCCTGCTCGATCGGCGGCAACGTCGCCGAGAATTCCGGCGGCCTGCATTGCCTGAAGTACGGTCTCACCACCAACAATCTGCTCGGCATCGAGATGGTGATGATGAACGGCGAGGTCGTGCGGCTGGGCGGCAAGCATCTCGATGCCGGCGGCTATGACCTGCTCGGCCTGATGACCGGCTCCGAGGGCCTGCTGGGCGTCGTCACCGAGGTCACGGTGCGGCTGCTGCGCAAGCCGACGACGGCGCGCGCCGTGCTGCTGGGCTTCCCGACCGAAGCGGGCGCGGCCGACTGCGTCGCCGCCATCATCGCCTCGGGCATCATTCCGGGTGGCCTCGAGATGATGGACAAGGATGCCGTCCGCTGCGCGGAGAACTATGTCGGCGCGGGCTATCCGCTCGATGCCGAAGGTCTGCTGATCGTCGAACTGGACGGCCCGCCGGTCGAGGTCGATCACCTGGTGGCCAAGGTCGAGGAGATCGCGCGCGGCCGCGGCGCCACGACCTGCCGCGTCAGCCGCGACGAGCAGGAGCGTGTGCTGTTCTGGGCCGGCCGCAAGGCTGCGTTCCCGGCGGTCGGCCAGATCACGCCCGACTACATGTGCCTCGACGGCTCGGTGCCGCGCGGCCGGCTGGTCGAGGTGCTGGCGGAGATGCGCGAGATGTCGAAGAAGCATCGCTTGCGCGTGGTCAACGTCTTCCATGCCGGCGACGGCAACCTGCATCCGCTGATCCTGTTCGACGCCAACGACGCCGACGAGCTTCATCGCGCCGAGCAGTTCGGCGCCGACATATTGCGGCTTTGCGTCCGCGTCGGCGGCGTGTTGACCGGCGAGCACGGCGTCGGCATCGAGAAGCGCGACCTGATGGGCGAGCAATTCACCGAGATCGATCTCGACCAGCAGATGCGCGTGAAATGCGCCTTCGACCCCGACCATCTGCTCAATCCCGGCAAGGTGTTCCCCAAGCTGCGCCGTTGTGCCGAGCTGGGGCGGGTCGTCGTGCACCACAACAAGATCCCGTTCCCCGAGATACCGAGGTTCTAGGGCGAGGCCTTGCCCGCGGCCGCCGTGCAGTCGTGCGCCACCTTGGTGAGTTTCTGCATTTTTTCGTTCTGCTCGAGCGAGGCCTGACCGTTCCTTCCGGCTGCCACGATTTCGGCAAGATCGGCCTCGCTCAGGATCTTCTCTCCCTCGGTGGCGGAGCAGGCGCAGACCTTCTCGCACAGCGGATAACGATCGGCGGTCACGCCGGGCGAGTTCTTGCAGTTGGTGTTGCACGCCTCGATGAAGGCCGACCGCTGGCTTTCTCGCCAATGGCCGGGCACGGTCGACAGATGTTCGCCATTCATCAGGTTGAAGCCGACCGTCAGCGCGCCGATGACCGCTACGACGGCCAGCATGCCGAACGCGATTTGTGCCCGTCTGGAAACCGCCATGCGCGAAGACTAGCCCATGGCTTGAAGAATTTCCCGCCCCTATGCTGGCGCCAGAATGGCCGGAACGATCAAACCGCGCGACGCCAAGGAGCTGCGTCAGGCTGTCGAATGGGCGCTGAACGAGGGCGTGACGCTCGACGTGCGCGGCTCGGGCAGCAAGCTCGCGCTCGGCAAGCCGATGGCGTGCGATCAGGTGCTCGATCTGTCGGACCTCTCGGGCGTCGTCGACTACGCGCCCGAGGAGCTGGTGATCACCTTGCGCGCCGGCACGCCGCTCCGCGACGTCGAGGCCCTGCTGGCGCAGCGCAACCAGATGCTGGCTTTCGAGCCGCCGGATCTCGGGCCGCTGCTGGGCAGGGAGCCGGGCGAGGGGACGCTGGTCGGCACGCTGATGGGCAATTTCGCCGGCCCTCGCCGCCTCTCCGCCGGTGCCGCGCGCGATCACCTGCTGGGCTTCTCGGGCGTGAACGGCCGCGGCGAGGCCTTCAAGTCGGGCGGCCGGGTGATGAAGAACGTCACCGGCTACGATCTCTCCAAGCTGCTGGCGGGCTCGTGGGGCACGCTCGCCGTGCTCGACGAGGTCTCGGTCAAGGTCCTGCCGGCGCCCGACCAGACGCGCACCTTGCTGTTGCACGGCCTCGACGACCAAGCGGCCGTGAAGGCGATGTGCACGGCGATGGGCAGTCCGCACGAGGTGTCGGGCGCGGCGCACTTGCCGAGCCGGACGGCGCTCCGGGTCGAGGGCGTGGCGCCGTCGGTCGAGGCGCGGCTCAAGGGCTTGCGCGAGTTGTTTCTTGGCGCCCGCATGGAAGAGCTGGGCACGCTCGAATCGCGCGCGTTCTGGCGCGAAGTGCGTGACGCCGCACCGCTCGGCACGGCTGCCGACGACGTCGTCTGGCGCATTTCCTGTGCACCGACCGACGGCCCGGCCGTCGTTTCCCGCATCAAGTCGGCGCGCCCAACTGCGAAAGCGTTCTACGACTGGTCGGGCGGCTTGATCTGGCTGGCCTTGCCGGCGAGCGCCGACGCCGATCACGCGCTGGTGCGTGACGGCTTGCGCGGCCACGCGATGCTGGTGCGCGCGCCGGAGGCCGTGCGCGTCGCCGTGCCTGTGTTCCAGCCGCAATCGCCCGCCCTTGCCGCGCTGTCGGCGCGTGTTAAGGAGAGCTTCGATCCCAGGGGCCTGTTCAATCCGCGACGCATGGGCTGATGCAGACCAATTTCACCCTGGCCCAGCTTGCCGATCCCGAGACCGCGCGCAGCGAGCAGATCCTGCGCAAATGCGTGCATTGCGGCTTCTGCACGGCGACCTGCCCGACCTTCGTGCTGCTGGGCGATGAACGCGATTCGCCGCGCGGGAGGATCTACTTCATCAAGTCGATGCTGGAAGGCGACCGCGCGCCGACAGCGCAGGAAGTGCGCCACGTCGATCGCTGCCTGTCGTGCCTGTCCTGCATGACGACCTGTCCGTCGGGCGTGAACTACATGCACCTGGTCGACCACGGCCGCCATCACATCGAGCAGAATTACAGACGTCCTTTCGCCGATCGCGTGCTGCGCAAGTTGCTGGCGTACCTGATGCCGCGACCCCATGTCTTCCGTTGGGTGATGGTGCTCGGCTGGTTCGCCAAGCCGCTGGCAGCGCTACTGCCGCGCGCCAGCAGCGATCCGGGCGGTGCCACATTCCCGCGCCGGATCAAGGCGATGCTCGAGGCGGTGCCGTGGACCTTGCGCGGACCCTCACCGGTCGATCACGCGCAGACTTTCCCTGCCCAAGGTCCGCGCCGAAAGCGCGTGGCGCTGATGCCGGGCTGCGGCCAGCAGGTGCTGGCCCCCGAGGTCAACGAGGCGACGGTGCGGCTGCTGACGCGCCACGGCGTCGAGGTGGTGAACGTTGCCGGTTCGGGCTGCTGCGGCTCCTCGGTGATGCATGTCGGCGAGAACGAGCAGGCGATGGCGTTCGCCAAGGCCAACATCGAGGCCTGGTCGGGCGAGAATCTCGACGCCATCGTGATCAACGCCTCGGGCTGCGGCACGACAGTGAAGGATTATGGCGCGATGTTCGCCAACGACCCGGTTTGGAAGGAGCGGGCGGAGCAGGTGTCGAAGCTGGCACGCGACGTCAGCGAATTCATGGCCGAGATCGGTCTCGCAAACGTGACACCGCGCGCCCTGAACGTGGCCTACCATTCGGCCTGTTCCATGCAGCACGGCCAGAAAGTCATCGAGCAACCGAAGAAGCTCCTGCGCGATGCGGGTTTCACGGTGAAGGACGTGCCCGACGGCCATCTCTGCTGCGGCTGGGCGGGCACCTATCAGGTGCTGCAGCCCGAGCTGTCGCGCCGCCTGCGCGAGCTGAAGGTCGCGAACATCGAAAGCACGAAGCCGGACATGATCGCTTCAGGCAATTTCGGCTGCATCGGCAACATTGCCGGCGGCACGGACATTCCGGTCGTGCACACCGTCGAGCTGCTCGACTGGGCGACGGGCGGGCCGAAGCCGGCCGCCTTGCCGTGAGAGCTCTGCGGGCTTGCCTTGCCCTCGTCCTCGGCGTGATGCTGGCCGCACGTCCAGCAGGGAGTGAGACGATGCTCGATACCCTGTTCGCCAAGCTGCAGACCGCGACCGATCCCATGATCATCCAGACGCTGGAACAGGCGATCTGGGAGCAGTGGACGATGGTGCCCGATCCCGAGCAGCGCAAGCTGATGATGAAGGGCATTGCCGAGATGCAGGCGCAGGAGCTGCGTGCGGCCGTCGCGACCTTCAGCAAGCTGATCGATCTGGCGCCGCAGCTTTCAGAGGCGTGGAACAAGCGCGCCACGGTCTACTGGCTGCTTGGCGACTTCAAAGCGTCGATCGACGACATCTGCGAGACGGTGAAGCGCGAGCCGCGCCATTTCGGCGCCTATTCCGGTCTCGGCATGATCCGTGAACAGATGAACGAGCCGGCGCGCGCCGTCGCGGCATTCGAGCTGGCGCGCAAATACAATCCGCACATCGCGGGCATCGACGAGGAGATCGCCCGGCTCAAGGCGCAAGGCGGCGACGTGCCGGCCGATCCGCTGGGTTGCGACCAGCGCACGGCCAGCCGATAGTAGCCTCATCGTATCAGGGAGTTGGTGATGACGACGTTGTATGTCGGCGGCCGTGTGTTCGACGGCGAGAAGGTGCTCGATGGCCAGGCTGTTCTCGAGGAGGGCGGCAAGGTCAAGCGCGTCGCGCCGGCGGGCGAGTTCGCGGGCTTTGCCGGCGAGAAGGTCGACACCTCGGGCGGCACGCTGATGCCCGGCATCATCGATTGCCACGTCCATTCGCTGTCGGGCGCGGAAGGCAATCCGGGCGCCGTGCAGGACCGCATGACGCCGGCGGCGATTACGGTCCGCGGCATGGAGCACATGCGCGCCACGCTCGAAGGCGGCGTCACCGCCGTGCGCGATTGCGGCGGCAAGGACTACATGGAATTCGCGATACGCGACGCCTACAACCAGGGCCGCTTCCTCGGACCGACCATGCGCTGCGCCGGCCGCATGATCTGCATGACCGGCGGCCACGGCAACCGCACGGGGCGCGTCGCCGACGGGCCGGACGAAGTCGTGAAGGCGGTGCGCGAACAGATCCATGCCGGCTCCGACCTGATCAAGATCATGGCGACCGGCGGCGTGATGACGCCGGGCGTCAATCCGGAGGACGCGCACTATTCGGCCGAGGAACTGAAGGCCGGCATCACGGAAGCGCACCGCTTCCACAAATGCTGCGCCAGCCATGCGCAGGGTGCGCTCGGCATCCTCAACGCCGTGCGCGGCGGCATCGATTCGATCGAGCACGGCATCTTCATGACCGACGAGTGCATCAGGGAGATGAAGGAGCGCGGCGTGTGGCTGGTGCCGACGCTCGCCGCCGTGAAGAACATCCTGGCGGGCTATGACGGCGGCGACCGCTCGATCCCCGAATACGTGATCGAGAAGGCGCGCCGCGTGTTCGATCGCCACATCGCCTCGGTGAAGATGTACTACAAGGCGGGCGGCAAGATCGCCATGGGCACCGACGCCGGCACGCCGCACAACCGGCACGGCGAGAACGCCAGGGAGCTCGAGTTCATGTGCGAGATCGGCGTGTCGACGCGCGATTCGCTCTTCATCTCGACGGCGAGTGCGGCCGATCTGATGCGGCTCGCCGACCAGGGCCGCATCAAGGAAGGCAACTCGGCCGACTTCGTGCTGTGCGACGGCGATCCGCTGGCCGACATCAAGCGGGCCGCACGCAAGGAAAACCATCGCCTGGTGGTGAAGCGCGGGCAGGTCGCCAAGGACCGCCGCGCAGCCTTTGCTTCGGCGGAGCGGCGGGTCGCCGCCGACTAGCTCCGCCTGGGCCGGTTCGGGGGAGCGGCCATGGACGAGATTGCACTGATCCTGCTCGGGCTGGTCTTCGTGCTGGCCACCCCGATCATGGCGGTCGTCGCCCTGGTCAAGATCTCGAGCCTGCGCACGGAGGTCGCCGAGCTGCGGCGGCGCCTGGAGCAGGGCGCCGCCGTCACCGTGGCGCCGCCGCTGCCCGAGCCGCCCGCGGCGGTCGAGCTGCCGCCCGAATTCGTCGAGCCGCCGCCCTTGCCGCCGCCCTTCGAGCCTGCGCCGGCGATTGCCGCACCGCCGGCCGTGCCGAAGGTCGGGCTCGAGCAGCGGCTGGGCGCGCGCGCCTTCATCTGGATCGGTGCGATCACGCTCGCCCTGGCCGCGGTTTTCCTCGTGCGCTACTCGATCGAGGAGGGCTATCTCTCGCCCGAAGTGCGCGTGATTCTTGCTGTGCTGTTCGGCTTCGCGCTGATCGGCGGCGCCGAGAGGATCAGGCCGCGCGACGAGCGCGTCGCGCAGGCCATGGCGGCGGCCGGCGTGGCGGCGCTGTACGGCGCGCTGTTCGCCGCCGTCGCGCTCTACGGCATGATCTCCAAGCCGATGGCCGGCATCGGCGCAGGTGCGCTGACCGCCGTCGCGATCGGCGTGTCGTTGCGCCACGGACCATTCGTCGCCGCGTTGGCTTTCGTCGGCGGCTTCCTCAGTCCGGCGCTGATCGGCAGCGACAATCCCAACACGCCGGTGCTGTTCGGCTATCTGCTGGCGATCGCCGCCGGCACGCTTGCCGTGATCCGTCACCGCGGCTGGTGGATGCTGGGCTGGGGCGTACTGGCGGGCTCGTCGCTCTGGGTGATCGCCTGGATGGTCATGGAGGGCGACGGCCTTGTCTGGGTCGGCATCTTCCTGGTTGCCACCGCGGCGCTCTTCGTCTGGGCCGCCTGGCGCAACCCGCCGACCACGACGCCGCTCGTCTGGACGGCACTTGCCCTGACCGGCGTCCTGCTGGTCGCGATCGTCGAGCAGGATTACGGCAGGCAGGGTGTCGGCTGGTTCGCCTTGGCGCTGCATGGCGCGGGGCTTTATGCGCTGGCCCGCTGGCGGCCGCGCTTTCAGTTCGTGGCGGCCATCGCGCCGGCGCTCTCGCTGCTCGCGCTCGCCCTGTGGTGGGCGAGAACCGGAGGCATCGGATCGAACTGGGAGGCCGATCGTTTTGCCTGGCTGACGATCCTGATGGGCGGCATTTACGCCGCCGGTGCTTTCGCCCTGATGTGGAACGCGGGCAGGCCGGGCTTCTGGGCGGCCTTGTCGGTCGGCGCGGCACTCTCGCACTTTCTGCTGTGCTGGTACGTGCTGCGCTTTGCCGTCAACGGCACACCATGGGGCTTGATCAGCCTCGGTCTCGCCGTGCCGTTCCTGGTCGGCGCCGAGCGGCTGGTGCAGTGGCGCGGACGCATGGCGGGCGCCACCGAGGCGCTCGGGTTCCTGGCGGCCGGCGTGTCGTTCTTCATTGCCGCGGCGATTCCGCTCGAGCTCGAACGCCACTGGATCACAGTGGCCTATGCGATCGAGCTCACCGCGGTGGCGTGGATCGCAGCGTGGCTCGATCTATGGGCGATGCGGCAGATCTGCTGGGGCCTGCTCGCCGTCGTGGTCGCGCGCTTCGTTTGCAATCCGTTTGTGCTTTCCTATCCGCTCGGCGTCACGCCGATCTTCAACTGGATCCTGTGGAGCTACGGCATTTCGATCGCGGCCCTCGCCGTCGGGCGCAGCTACCTGCGCGGGAGCGATGCGCGTCTGGTGTTGGCGGTCGAGGTGGCGATGGCGCTGCTGGTCTTCGCGCTGCTGACGCTCGAGGTCCACAGCCTCTTCCAGGCGCCTTCGGAAACCTCGTTCATGGCACGCGCGACCTATGTCGCCGTGTGGGGCGCGTTCGCGCTGGCCTGCCTGTGGCTGGCGCGGCTGGAATACGATCCCGTGCTCCTCTGGGCCTGGCGCCTGAGCGGCGGGCTAGTGTCGGTGGCGCTGTTCATGCAAGTCATGATCGCCAACCCGATCTTGCGGCCGGCCGATGTGGGCGACCTGCCGATCCTGAACGGCCTGCTGATGGCCTATGCCCTGCCGGCGGCGATGGCGGCCCTCGCCCATCGCTGGGTCGACGGTGTCGAACGAGATCCGGCGGTGCGGTTGCTGGCTGAGATCGCGGCTTCGCTGCTGGCCTTCGTCTACGTCTCGTTCGAAGTCCGGCACTTCTTCGATCCGGCTTTCAAGCGCGATCTGTTCGATGCCGCCGGGGTCGAGCTCTACACCTATTCCTTCGTCTGGCTGCTGTTCGGCGTGGCGCTGCTGGCGCTGGGCTTCTGGCGCAACGCGGCGGCGCTCAGGCATGCCGGCATGGCGCTGGTCTGCATCGTCGTCGGCAAGGTGTTCCTGATCGACATGGCCGGGTTGCACGGCCTGCTGCGCGTCTTCTCGTTCCTTGGGCTGGGCGCGGCGCTGCTCGGCCTCGGCTATGCCTATCGCCGGTTCGGCTTCGACCAGGGACAGGGTGCGGGCCGTTAGCCCTGGTGACGCTGGAGGTCGGCGGGAACGAGGAAGCCCTTGTGTTCCTTGTCGAGCCTCTGGAACCGATGCTGCAGCACGGCGGTCTGCTGCTCGGGATCGAGCGAGCGGAATTTCTGCGCGTGCGGCCCCTTGGCCTTCATCAGCCGGCTGCCGGCGTAGTTCTCGTACTCCTGCAGGCTGATCCGGCCGTCATGGTTCGCATCGATGCGATCGAAGCGGCGGTCCTGTGCCTGCGCGGCGGACGCCACGCCAAGCAGCAGGCCGGCGACGACCAACGCCCTCACGACCATGGCGCTCCGATCGCCAGCCTTATTCTCGCCTTAATCAGGCCCATGTCGTCGGATCCGACCGAGGCCTGCGTCGGCAGATCGGTGATCAGCGACGAATTGTCGGCGCGGGTCTGCGCATGGGCGTGCGGGTTGTTGTTGGCGACGACAGCGCCGAAAACCAGCACGGTCGCCAGAATCACGAGGAAGTCGACCCAGTTGAGCATCGATCTCCGGGGCCGATAGGGGATGGCTTTTGCCTTGTCTGACGGGCTTTGCACGATCGCCTCTCGCTCTGCTTCTGAGAGGATTACGGCCGGCCCGCCCCTGGCATCCCCCAAAATCGACGTAAGAAAGTCGTCAGTCGCCTTGGTCGGTCAGACGTAGGCGATGCGCAGGATATTGGTCGCGCCGGGGGTGCCGAACGGCACGCCGGCAGTGATGACCAGCCGCTCGCCCTGCTTGGCGAGTTCCTCCTTGCGGGCGGTGCGCACGGCGCGCTGGACCATGTCGCCGAAACTGCGAGCGTCCTCGCCATGCACCGGATGGACGCCCCAGGTCAGCGTCATGCGCCGCGCCGTGTTGAGGTTGGGCGTCATGCAGAGAATCCGCACGTCAGGCCGCTCACGGGCGGCCCGCAGGGTGGTCGAGCCGGTGTTGGTGTAGGTGACGATGGCGGCCGCCGACAGCGTATGGGCGCACTGGCGCGCGGCGGCGCTGATCGCGTCGGCGGTCGTCGCCTCGGGTTCGCGGCGGGAGGCGTTCATCAGGGTGCGGTAGAGCGGATCGGCTTCGACGCTCTGGATGATGCGGTCCATGATGGTAACCGCCTCGATCGGATAGTCTCCCGAAGCGGACTCGGCCGACAGCATCACCGCATCGGCGCCGTCATAGACCGCGGTCGCCACGTCCGACGCCTCGGCGCGCGTCGGCGTCGGCGAATGCACCATCGAGTCGAGCATCTGCGTCGCCACGATCGCGGGCTTTCCGGCGGCGCGGCAGGCGGCGAGGATGCGCTTCTGCAGCGGCGGCACCGCTTCGGGCGGCATCTCGACGCCCAGATCGCCGCGCGCCACCATCAGCCCGTCGCACTGCTCGATGATCTCGTCGAGATGCTCGATCGCCTGCGGCTTCTCGAGCTTGGCCATCACGGCGGCGCGGCCGGCGACCAGCTTCTTGAGCTCGGCGATGTCGTGCGCGCGCTGCACGAAGGAGAGCGCCACCCAGTCGACGCCGAGCGTGAGGCCGTAGGCGAGGTCCTTGTGGTCTTTCTCCGTCATCGGCGACAGCGGCAGCACCAGGTTGGGCAGGTTGACGCCCTTGCGGTCGCTGATCGGGCCCGCGACCTCGACCACGGTGTCCATCGTCGTCTCGCTGTGCGCCTCGATGCGCAGACGCACCTTGCCGTCGTCGATCAGCAGGATGCCGCCGGGCTGGGCGGCGCGGAAGATCTCGGGGTGCGGCAGCGGCACGCGCTTGGGCGTGCCCGCCGCCTTGTCCATGTCGAAGCGCAGCTTCTGGCCCTTCTTGAGCTCGATCGGGCCCTTGGCCATGGCGCCGAGCCGCAGCTTCGGTCCCTGCAGGTCCATCAGGATGGCGATCGGGTGATTGTATTCCGCCTCGAGCGCGCGCAGCAGCTCGACCCTCTGCTTGTGGTCGTCCTGCGTGCCATGGCTGAAGTTGAGGCGAAAGACGTCGGTGCCGGCCTCGAACAGCGCGCGCAGCCGCTCGGCACTCGAGGAAGCCGGGCCCAGGGTGGCCACGATCTTGGCGAAACGCGCGCGACGCATGACGTCAGTCTAACGCTTCGGCGATGATACTTTGAAGTCTCCCGCCTGTTCGTAGACCTTGACCACGGCGGCGTCGTCGAGCTTGCCCCAGCCCGCGCCGGCCGCGGCGAGAAAGAGCTGATGCGCGGCTGCGGCCATCGGTAGCGGCAACCGCTGCTCGTGTCCCGTATTAAGCACCAGCCCGAGATCCTTGACGAAGATCTCCACCGCCGAAAGAGGCGAGAAATCGTCGTCGAGCATGTGCGGCACGCGATTGCCGAACATCCACGAATTGCCGGCGCTGGCCGAGATCACGTCGTATACCGCGCGCGTGTCGGCGCCCGCCTTGGCGGCAAGCGCCATCGCCTCGGCGGCAGCGGCGATGTGCACGCCGGCCAGCAGCTGGTTCACCGTCTTCACCAGCGAACCGATGCCTGGCGCCTCACCCAGGCGAAACACCTTGGCGGAGGTGGCGGCGAGGATCGATTCGGCGGCAGCATACGCCGCGGCGCTGCCCGAGGTCATGTAGGTGAGCTCGCCTGTTTCGGCGCGGGCGCGGCCGCCCGACATCGGCGCATCGAGCAGCACGTGACCGGACTTTGCCAGTCGCTCGCCCAACGATTTGGAGAAGGCGGGCGGCACGGTGGCGCACTGCATCACCAGTCCGCCCTTGTGCAGCGCCGCGACCGCGCCGCCATCGCCGAACAGCACGGCGTCGACTTGCGCTGCATTGACGACGGCCAGCATGACGACGTCGGCGTTGGCGGCGGCTTCGGCGGGCGTGGCCGCGGTCGTGCCGCCCGCCTGGGCAAAAGCCTCGCGCGCGGCTGGGCTCCGGTCGACGCCGATCACCTTGTGGCCATGCTTGAGCAGGTTCTTCGCCATGCCGAGGCCCATCGAGCCCAGGCCAATGAAGGCGACGTCAGGCGTGTTCTTGGGTGGTGCGTTCGTGTCAGCCATGACTTACGCCTTGATGCCGAATTTCTTCGCCCAGCCGAGACCGGCGGCGGTCGTCGTCTTGGGTTTGTATTCGAGCCCGACGTAACCCTCGTAGCCCAGTCGATCCAGCACATCGAGCAGATAGAGGTGGTTCGCCTCGCCGACGTCCGGCTCGTTGCGGTCCGGGTTGCCCGCGATCTGCGCGTGCCCGACATGCGGGAACAGCCGCTCGGTGCGTTTCTGCAGATCGCCCTCGGTCACCTGCAGGTGATAGAGATCGAGCTGCAGCTTGAGATGCGGAGCGCCCACTTCCTCGATGATCTGCATCACCTGCGTCGTGGTGTTGGTGAAGTAGCCGGGAATGTCGCGATGGTTGATCGGCTCGAGCACGAGCGTGATGCCGCTCTTGGCGGTGCGATCGGCGGCCTTCTTGAGATTGCCGACGAAGGTTCGGTGCATGGCGACCTTGTCGGCGCCGGGCGCGATCATGCCTGACATCACATGCAGGGTGCGGCACTCGAGAACCTTCGCGTAGTCCAGCGCCTTGTCGAGCGCCGCCGAGAAATCGGCCTCGCGGCCGGGCAGGGCCGCGTAACCGCGCTCGCCCTTGCCGGCATCGCCGGCCGGCAGGTTGAACAGCGCCTGCGTCAGCTTGTGCTTCTTGAGCTCGGCGGCGATGTCGGCGGCCGGCGCCTCGTAGGGGAACAGGATCTCGACCGCCTTGAAGCCGTGCGCGGCTGCGGCGGCGAAGCGCTGCAGGAACGGCACCTCCTGGTAGATCCACGACAGATTGGCGGCGAGCTTGGGCATGTTGGCGGTATCCGTTCAGGAGGGAAAGGCTTCTTCGACCTCGCGCACCTGCGCGTCGGAGAGCAGGCGCACCTTGAAGCCTTGCAGCAGCAGGTGAAGCTTGGCGGTTTCCTCGAGCTCCTCGATCGACGCCGAGGCGGCCGAGAGCGAGGTGCCGGCGACGACCGGACCGTGGTTGGCGAGCAGCACGGCGCGATGGCCCTTGGCGTAGTCGCGGATGGCGTCGGCCAGTTTGGGATCGCCGGGCTTGAAGTAGGGCACCAGCGGCAGCTTGCCGACCCGCATCACGAAGTAGGGCGTGATCGGCGGCAAGGTCGTTTCCTTGTTGTGATGGCATGACGGATCGAGGCAGGAGACGGCGACTGCATGCGTGCAATGAAGATGCACGATCGCGCCGTCCTTGGGCCGCACGTCGTAGACCGAGCGATGCAGCAGCGCTTCCTTGGTCGGCGGATCGCCGCCGACGTGCTTGCCGTTCTGGTCGAGCTTGCTGAGCTTGCCGGGATCGAGCTCGCCCAGCGAGGAATTGGTCGGCGTCATCAGCCAGCCGTCGGCCACGCGTACACTGATATTGCCCGAGGTGCCGGGGCAGAGGCCGCGCGCGGCGAGCTTGGCGCCGAGCGTGCAGACGGCGTCGCGCGCCTTGTCTTCGGCCGTGCTCATAGCTGCGCGAAAGCCTTGGTGAAGAAATCCGGTGCGCCGAAATTGCCCGACTTCAGCGCGAGCAGCAGCGGCTTGTCGGCCACCGACGCGGTCCACGGCACGCCGGGATCGATCTCCGGGCCGATGCGGAGCGCGCTGACGTCGAGCGCGCCGACCACGGCGCCCGACGTCTCGCCGCCCGCCACGACGAGCCGGCCGACGCCGGCCGCCACCAGGCCCTTGGCGAGCGATGCCATCGTGCCTTCGATCGCCTGGCTCGATTGCTCGATGCCGTACTTGGCCTGCAGCGCCTTCACCGCCTCCGGCTTGTCGCTGGCCGAGAGCAGGATGGGTCCGTTGCCGAGCTTGCCCCTGGCCCAGGCGAGCGCCTTGCCGGCGACATCCTCGCCGCGGCAGATCGCATCGGTGTCCAGCACCAAATGATCGCCCTTGAATTGCGCGATCTGGCCGAGCGTCGCCGCCGAGCATGAGCCCGCCAGCACGGCCGATGCGCCGTCGACCTTGGGCAATGCATCCGCGCCCGAGCGATGCGGCAGGAGATTGCGCCGGCGATAGGCGGCGGGCAGGCCGAGCGCCACGCCCGAGCCGCCGGTCACCAGCGCGTCGTCGCCGACGGCCTCGCCGATGATGCCGAGATCGGTGTCGGCCACCGCGTCGACGATCACATGGCGCACGCCTTCGAGCGCCAGCCTGTCGAGCGCGGCGCGCACCGACGCGGAGCCCGCCTGCACCTGCTTCAGCGGCACCAGCCCTACCTTGTGGCGGGTCTGCCGCGCCAGCACGCGCACCAGGCTCGAATCGGTCATCGGGTTGAGCGGATGGTGGCGCATGTGCGAATCCGACAACAGGATGTCGCCGACGAAGAGATGGCCGAAGAAGATGGTGCGGCCGTTTTCCGGGAAGGCCGGACAGTAGATCGCCTGCTTGACGCCGAGCGTGTCGATCAGCGCGTCGCCCACCGGGCCGATATTGCCGAGGTCGGTCGAATCGAAGGTCGAGCAGTACTTGAAGAAGAAGCGCACGCAGCCCGCGTCCTGCAGCGCCCGCAAGGCGTCGAGCGACTGGCTGACCGCGCTCTTGGCGGCGATCGAACGGCTCTTCAACGCCACCACCACGGCGTCGACGTCGTCGGGAATGGCGCCTCTGGCTGGCACGCCGATCGTCTGGATGGTGCGCATGCCGCCCTTGACCAGCATGCCGGCAATGTCGGTCGCACCGGTGAAATCGTCGGCAATGACTCCCAGGATGGCCATCAGCTCCCCATCTCTTTCACCGCCGCCTGCATCCAGAATTTGCGCCGCCGCGCCCGCCGGCGCGCCTCGTCCTCGCCATCATAAACGTGCAGCGGCGGGGCGGGGTCGAACGAATCGCGGATATCGAGTGAATTGACGTTCAGCGTGGCGATCAGGCGGCCCTCGTCCTCCATCACCGCCCCGACATAGGCGCCGCACTTCGAGCAGAGAAGATAGTCGGTGATGCCGAGGCCGAAGCGGTAGCGCGACAGCGCGCCGGCAGCGGCATGGAAGGCCACCGAGCCCGCGGGGTCGCCCATCGTGCGCGCGCCATGGCGGCGGCAGAAGCTGCATGAGCAGCGTCCGGGTCGCATCTCCTCCGGCGTCTTGTCCGAAGTGTAGGCGATCCTGATGGCGCCGCAGTGGCAGGAGCCTGGATAGACGGTCATGGGCGATCAGCCGGGGACGATCAGGGTGGCGCGGAAGTCGTTGACGTTGGTGCGGGTCGGTCCGGTTACAAGGCTGTCGCCCAGCAGGCCGAAGAACCCGTGCCCGTCATTGTCGTCCAGCATCGCCCTGGGGTCACGCCCCTTTGCGCGCGCACGGGCCAGTGTGTCCGGTGTAAAGATCGCGCCGGCGATATCCTCGGCGCCGTCGACGCCGTCGGTGTCGGCGGCCAGGCCCCAGATGCCGGGCGCGCCGTCGGCCGCGATCGCCTCGGCCAGCAGGTATTCGACGTTGCGCCCGCCGCGGCCTGTGCCGCGCACCGTCACGGTGGTCTCGCCGCCCGACAACATGACGGTTGGCTTGCCCTTCTTCGCCAGGGCCATGGCGTCGCGCGCATGCCGGGCGCCGAGCTCGCGCGCCTCGCCTTCGAGGCTGTCGCCGAGAATGACGGCGTCCAGCCCGTGCTGCCGTGCCGTGGCGGCCGCGGCCTCGAGCGAGCGCATGGGCGCGGCCACGAGCACGTTCTCGACCCGCGCGAGGCGCGGATCGCCGGGCTTGGGCGTCTCCTCGATCCGGCCGGCCGCGCCTTCTTCGAGCCGCGTCTTCACGGCGGCCGGCGGCGCGATCCTGTACTTGGCGAGCACGGCGAGCGCATCGGCGAAAGTGGTGCGGTCGGCCACCGTCGGGCCGGAGCCGATCACGCCCGGATCGTCGTTGGGCACGTCGGAGATCAGCCACGACAGAACGCGCGCCGGCTGGGCGGCCAGCGCCAGCCGCCCGCCCTTGATCGCCGAGAGATGCTTTCGCACCGTGTTCATCTCGCCTATGTTGGCGCCCGACTTCAGCAGCGCGCGGTTGACCTCCTGCTTGTCGGCGAGCGTGAGGCCGGGCGCGGGCAGCGCGAGCAACGCCGAGGCGCCGCCCGAGATCAGGCACAGAACCAGATCGTCGGCGCCCAGACCCCGCACTTTTTCGAGGATGCGGCCGGCCGCGGCGCGGCCTTTCTCGTCCGGCACGGGATGCGCCGCCTCGACGATCTCGATGCGCTTGCACGTCTCGCCATAGCCGTAGCGCGTCACGACCAGCCCTTCGAGCGGATGCGGCCAGCGCTCCTCCAGCGCCCGGGCCATCGCCGCACTCGCCTTGCCCGCGCCGACGACGATCGTGCGGCCTTTCGGCGGTTTCAGTTGGGCGATGTAGGGCGCGAGACAGGTGGCCGGTTGCGCCGCCGCGAGCGCTGCGTCGAACAGGGCGCGCAGCAGGGCGCGGGCATCGGCGTCTTTCATTCGTCCGATCTTCGCACTATAGCGACCCGATGCAACTGCTTGGGCCCTTGCTCCAATCGGGCGATCCGCCGCCGTTCTCGGTGCACAACGAGAACGGCAAGGCGCCGCTCCTTATCCTCTGCGATCACGCGAGCAAGGCCGTGCCGAAAGCGCTCGGCACGCTCGGCATCTCCGACAAGGAGCTGGCGCGCCACATCGGCTGGGACATCGGCGGCTTCGACGCGGCGCTCGAGCTCGCCCGTGCGCTCGACGCGCCGTTCGTCGCCTCGGGGTACTCGCGGCTGGTGATCGACTGCAATCGCTGGCCGGGCGGCGAGGGCTCGATGCCCGAGGTGAGCGACGGCACGCACGTGCCGATGAATGTCGGTCTCACCAAGGAGCAGATCGAGGCGCGCGCCGATGCCTGCTTCTGGCCCTACCACCGCGAGGTCGACCGCCAGCTCGACCGCATGACCGCGGGCGGCCGCAAAATCTGCCTGCTGGTGATGCATTCCTTCACGCCGCAGATGAACCGCTTCAAGCGGCCCTGGCATGTCGGCGTGCTGTGGAACGACGATGCCCGCCTGCCCGAGCCGTTGCTCGCCGAATTGCGCAAGGACGAGAGCTTGGTGGTCGGCGACAACGAGCCCTATTCGGCGCGCGCCTCGTACGAATACACGCTGACCGCGCATGCGAGGCCGCGCGGCCTGCCGCACTGCTCGCTCGAGGTGCGGCAGGACCTCATGGACACGCCGGACAAGGCCCGGGAGTGGGGCCGCCGGCTCAGCCAGCCGATCGGCGCCGCCGTTGCCAGGGCCATTGTCGCGCCCTTGGGCTGAGCCCATATTTCCCGCGAAGGAGCATTCCCATGGACGACAAGACCAAGACCGAACTCGAGGCCGCCGCCTTCCGCCGCCTGGTCGAGCATCTGCGGGCGCGCACGGACGTGCAGAACATCGACCTGATGAACCTGGCCGGTTTCTGCCGCAATTGCCTGTCGCGCTGGTATCGCGAGGAGGCGGGCAAGAAGGGCATCGAAATAGCCGATCCCAAGGCGCGCGAGATCGTCTACGGCATGCCGTACGAGGAGTGGAAGGCCAAGTACAGCAAGGAAGCCACGCCCGAGCAGAAGAAGGCGTTCGACAAGGCGCAGCACAAGCACTGACTTCGTCGTCCGGGGCGTAACCCCCGTTATCCACGTCATTCAGTGCGTGGTCTTCATTGAGCCCGCGGCGCCTGCGCCTCTATGGTCCGGCCGTCGAGTTCAAGGAGCGTGGGACATGCCGGACGGAAGCGCCGTTTCCAAGAAAGTCAAAGCCGGGCCGATCTCGGCCGACCGGCTGAAGAGCTTCGTCGAGCGCATCGAGAAGCTCGAGGAGGAGCGCAAGGCGATCAGCGACGACATGCGCGACGTCTACTCGGAGGCCAAGGGCGTGGGCTACGACGTCAAGACCATGCGCAAGATCGTGTCGCTCAGGAAGATGGATGCCGCCGACCGCGCCGAGCAGGAGACGCTGCTCGACACCTACAAACATGCACTCGGTATGACCTGAGCGCGCGGAATCGTGATTTCGGGCAACCATAGCGGGCAGTAGGCTTCCGCCACGGCACCGTCCACGCAAGGGACAGGCCGGGGAGGAAGTGATGTACAAGCCAACGGCCCGCCGCCTCGGCGGGGCAATTGTCGTCGCGTCCAGTTTGGTTGCGTTCCACGCGTCCGCGCAGATCGCCGTCTCCTCCAACGACCACAAGATGGTCCAGGAGAACGGCGTCACCAGAACCAGTCCGAATGCGTCGCCCGACACGGCGACGATTCTCGATCTCGGCGCCAGCCCGGTGAAGGTCGTGGCGACCGTCAACGACGTGCCGGGCAGCGTCGCCGGCCCGCCGCTCAACGTCGCCATCACGCCCGACGAGACGCTCGCGCTCGTCGCCTCGTCGACGCGTCTCGATCCGGCCGACCGCAGCAAGACGCTGCCGGACGACCGCATCACCGTGATCGATCTCAAGACGAACAAGGTGATCGGCCGGCTGACCGCCGGGGCGGGCGCCGCCGGCCTCTCGATCTCGCCCGACGGCAAGCGCGCCTACGTCGCCAACCGCTCGGCCGGATCGATCTCCATCCTCGCCATCGACGGCCAGAAGGTGAGCCTGGTGAAGACCGTGCCGCTGGTCGGCGCCGCCGACCTGATCAGCCACGTCGCGCTCTCGCCCGACGGCGTGACCGCGCTCGCGACGGTGAACGCCACCGGCAAGGTCGAGCTGCTGAAGCTCAGCGGCGACGAGATCTGGCGGGTGAGCACGCTCGCCACGCCGGCCAAGCCCTATCCCGCGGTGTTCGACCCGACCGGCCGCTTCGCCTTCGTCGGCTGCGGCGGCGACGCCAACGGCCACGGCATGATCGCGGTGATCGACCTCGCCGACCCCGCCGGCAAGGTCGTGGCCAGCGTCGACATCGGCTTCGAATCGCTCGAAGGCATGATGATGTCGGGCGACGGCAAGTGGCTCGCCGCGGTGGCGCATGCCGGCTCGACCCGGCCCAAGGACGCGCCGCAATACAAGCCGGCCGGCCAGGTCGTGCTGTTCGCCGTGACCGGGCCCAAGCTCATCCGCACGAGCAGCGCGCCGATCGGCGCGTGGTCGCAGGGTGCCGCGTTCGCGCGCAACAACGCCACCCTGGTCGTGCAGAACATGGTGCAGCAGAACCTGATGGTGTTCCGCAACGACAACGGCCAGCTCACCGACACCGGCCAGACGATCGCGCTGGGCGGCGGCGCGGCCGGCATCCGCGCGTCGTACGGCCGCTGAGGCGAACTGCTGGGGGCGCGCCCCAGCCTAGTACCAGATGTTCATCGGCAGGCCGGCGCTGTCGCGCAGCAGCGCCGGGCCGAGGCGGGTGGCGGTGCCGGCGGCGATCAGGGTCGCCGTGCGGCAGACCGCGACCGCGTCGAGGATGTCGTCGCGCGCCGCGCCGGGCAGCGTCTCGACCTTCACCTTGAAGCCGTGCTTGGCGAGCAGCTTCAGCCGCTCGGCGAAGCCCTCGGGCCGGCGCTTCTTGGAGAGCACCGGCGTGCCGCCGTTCATGCGCGTGAAGGCGAGCTCGGGATGCGCCTCGTAGATCACGCGCCGGAGCTTCGGCCGGGCGCAGAGAAGCGCGTCGACCTCGCGCATCTTCTTGAACAGATGAAAGGTCTGCTGGTTGATGCCGACGCCGAGCTTGCGGCTGATCGCGTTGGCCTCGGCGTGCGTGGTGGCGGCGAGGGCGGGGCGGCAGGGCGTCGGGAACACCGAGCTCGCCTTGCCCGGCATCAGCCTCCGCGCCTCGACCTCGCAGGCGCGCGGCGGGCGCGGGTGGTCGACGAAGCCGATCGGCATGTCGATCGCCAGGATCGACAGGCCCTCGCAGGCTTCGACTAAAGTCTGCACGACTCTTATGTCCAGCGCGCCGCCGGCATCGCGGCGGCACACCACCCAGCCGCTGCGGCAGCCATCGGCGCCGCCGACGATCATCATTGTTCCTCTCCCCCGCTAGGGGGAGAGGCTAGGAGAGGGGGACACGCACCATTCTCGATGGCGATCCGGATGGCAGACCAAATTCCTTCGGGATTTTGCACGACCTCACGCGCCGTGAAGCGAATGACGCTCCAGCCGGCCTGCTCGAGGGTCGCGGTGCGTCGCTGATCTGCCGCGAGCTGGTCGGCGTGATGATCGCCGTCGATCTCGATCACGAGCTTCCTCGACACGCAGGCAAAGTCGGCGAAATACCGACCGATCGGATGCTGACGACGGAACTTGATCCCCTCCAACCGATGTGCCCGGATCAGCTCCCAGCAAATCCTTTCCGCGCGACTGCCATCGCGCCTGAGCTCCCGTGCTCTGTCGATCTTCCTGGGCAAGCCCCCTCTCCTAGCCTCTCCCCCTATCGGGGGAGAGGAACATGAAACCTCTCCCCCGCGAGGGGGAGAGGAAATAAGAATGCCGCGCTCATGCTCCTCTCCCCCGAGCGCAGCTTGGGGGAGAGGTGGGGAGAGGGGGCTGAAACGTCGTCTGCAAACCCCTCTCCTGGCCTCTCCCCCTATCGGGGGAGAGGAACGCCTCAAAGCTTGGCGAGGGCCTCGTTGAGGGTCTTGCTGGGCCGCATCGCCGCCGAGGTCTTGGCCGGATCGGGCGCGTAGTAGCCGCCGGTATCGACCTTGTGGCCTTGCGCGGCGATCAGCTCGGCGTCGATCTTCTTCTCGTTCTCCGCCAGCAGCTTGGCGAGCGGCTTGAAGCGCGCGGAAAGCGGCGTGCTGTTGTCGCGCCGCGCCAGCGCCTCGGCCCAGTACTTGGCGAGATAGAAATGGCTGCCGCGATTGTCCAGTTCGCCCACCTTGCGGGCGGGCGAGCGGTTGTCCTCGAGGATCTTGCCGTTGGCCTCGTCGAGCGTCTCGGCCAGCACCTTGACGTCCTCGTTGCCGGTGCGCTGCGCCAGGTGCTCGAGCGACGCGCCGAGCGCCAGGAACTCGCCCAGCGAATCCCAGCGCAGGTAGCCTTCCTTCTGGAACTGCTCGACATGCTTGGGCGCCGAGCCGCCGGCGCCGGTCTCGAACAGGCCGCCGCCGTTCAGCAGCGGCACGATCGACAGCATCTTGGCCGAGGTGCCGAGCTCCATGATCGGGAACAGGTCGGTGAGGTAGTCGCGCAGCACGTTGCCGGTGACCGAGATCGTGTCCTGGCCCTTGCGGATGCGCTCGAGTGAGAACTTCGTCGCCTCGACCGGCGCCATTATGCGGATGTCGAGGCCCTTGGTGTCCTCGTTCTTGAGGTACTTCTCGACCTTCTTGATCAGCTCGGCGTCGTGCGCGCGCCTGGCGTCGAGCCAGAACACCGCCGGCGTGTTGGTGAGCCGCGCGCGCCGCACACCGAGCTTCACCCAATCCTGGATCGGCTCGTCCTTGACCTGGCACATGCGGAAGACGTCGCCCTGCTCGACCTTCTGGGTCATCAGGACCTTTCCCCCAGGGGAGCCATCGTCGGCGACGACGTTGACCGTGCCCGCGGTGGGAATGCGGAACGTCTTGTCGTGGCTGCCGTACTCCTCGGCCTGCTGCGCCATCAGGCCGACGTTCGGCACCGAGCCCATCGTCCTGGGATCGAACGCGCCGTTCGCCTTGCAATCCTCGATCACGGCCTGAAAGAGCGTCGAGTAGCAGCGGTCGGGGATGGCGGCGAGCGTGTCGTGGAGCTTGCCGTCGGGGCCCCACATCTTGCCGCCCTCGCGGATCATCGCCGGCATCGAAGCGTCGATGATGACGTCGCTCGGCACGTGCAGGTTGGTGATGCCCTTGTCGGAATTGACCATGGCGAGCGCCGGGCGCTTGGCGTACTCGGCCTGGATGTCGGCCTTGATCGCCTCCTTCTCCGCCGCCGGCAGGGTCTCGATCCTGGCCATCATCTCGCCCAGGCCGGTGTCGGGATCGACGCCCAGCTTCTTCAAGGTCGCGCCGTGCTTGGCAAACACGTCCTTGAAGAACACCGACACGCAATGGCCGAACAGGATGGGATCGGAGATCTTCATCATGGTCGTCTTGAGGTGCAGCGAGAAAAGGATGTTGTCCTTCTTCGCCGCCTCGATCGCCTCCGCGTAAAAGGCGTCGAGCGCTTTGGCGTTCATCACCGAGCAGTCGATGATCTCGCCCGCCTTGAGCGGAATCCTGGGCTTCAGCACCGTGGTGTCGCCGTTGCCGCCGACCAGCTCGATCCGGCAGCTCGTCGCCGCCTGCACCGTCACGGCCACTTCCGAGCCGTAGAAATCGTTCGCCGTCATGTGGGCGACGCGCGTCTTGGAGTCCTTGCTCCAGGCGCCCATCTTGTGCGGATGGCTGCGCGCATAGGCCTTCACGGCGCCGGCCGCGCGGCGGTCGGAATTGCCCTCGCGCAGCACCGGGTTGACGGCCGAGCCCAGCACCTTGCCGTAGCGCGCGCGGATTTCCTTGTCGGCCGGCGTGGCGTCGCTGTCGGGATAGTTCGGCACGTCGTAGCCCTTGCTCTGCAGCTCCTTGATCGCGGCCTTGAGCTGCGGGATCGAGGCCGAGATGTTGGGCAGCTTGATGATGTTGGCTTCGGGCTTCATCGCGAGCTTGCCGAGCTCGGCGAGCTCGTCGGGGACCTTCTGGCCGGGCTTCAGCCGCTCGGGGAAGTTGGCGAGGATGCGGCCGGTCAGCGAAATGTCGGCCAGCCGCACCTTCACGCCGGCGGTGCCGACGAAGGACTGCACGATCGGCAGCAGTGAGAACGTGGCCAGCCCGGGCGCTTCATCGACCTTCGTCCAGACGATTTCGAGATCCGACATACTTGCACTCCGTGGGCGCGAGAAAACGCTGAAATAGGCGTGTCTTTTTGCACCGACGGGAGGGAAAGGCAATGTCCCGCGCAGAAACCAAAAGGTTCCCCTTCCATGCGGAGAGGCGCCCGCACGAGGTGCGGGCGATAGATCCTCGGTCGTGTTGCTCCCATGATTAAGGGCTGCTCGGAAGCGGCGGTCATATCGAACACTCACGCCGAGTCCGTGCCGCCGAGATCGTTGGGTGGGATGGCAAGACACCAAATCGTTTTGCGGTCTAGTGGCGCGCAGCCAACAATAGGCTTAGAGTGCCACAACCCTAAGCAGCAAACCCTTCCAATCTGCCGAGAACCGCTGTGCCTAAGTCTTTCGCTGGGTTCATGAGTTATGTTCGCCTTGACGACCAACATGAGAATGGCCGGCTGAGCGAATTTCGTTCGCGCCTCTCAAGTGAAGTTCAAATGCAGCTCGGTGAAGAGTTCTCGATCTTTCAAGATCGGAACGACATTGCTTGGGGCCAGCAATGGCAGGCACGAGTTGATGGAGCAATAGACGCTACAACCTTCCTTATCCCAGTCATAACCCCAGCCTTCTTTAAAAGCCCAGCATGCCGATCGGAGGTTGAACGATTTTTAGAACGGGAGAAAAAATTAGGGCGCTCAGATCTCATTTTGCCCGTCTACTATGTCAACTGCGCTGTCTTTAGCGAATCGCTGCGTGCCAGTGACGAAATTGCGGCGATAATTGCCGCCCGCCAATATGCAGACTGGCGGGAATTGCGCTTCGAACCGTTTACGACGCCTATCGTCGGCAAGACCCTTGCGACTCTCGCAGGCCAGATCGTTCGAGCTATCGAGCTCCTGGAGCCAGCCGCGTCGCTCGAGACCAAGACAGTGCTACCAAAGGGCGGCAACGATCCGCCCGCCGAGCTAGGCGAGAGCGAGGATGATTCAAAGCAAGTCTTCGTTAGTGCGGTGCAGCGAGTTGCGGCCGGAGCGAAGGATCCTCCGACAATCATAGTGGACGCGTTTCACCGTGGAGACTTTCCAACGCTGACCGAGGCTATAACAGCGGCTCAACCCGGACATCGAATCTTGGTGCGCTCTGGGCTTTATCGCGAGGCGCTGGTTAACGAACAATCGAAGTGCAGGTGTTTCGATTGCGAGAGGTGCCGAGTTGGTGGTCCGTCGCAACACAATTCAAAAAAATGAATATGAAGCGGTTTGGATATATGAAGGCGGCCAAGGCGAAATTGTCGACAATGATCTCCGAGAAAATACTTTAGGAGCGATCGATGTCGACGAGGCCTCCAAGCCCAATGTGAAGATCGATGGTAATAACACAGGCGTCGAAAACGCCAGTGGCTAGGATCGACCACAGCAATTTAGCGCGCATTTGCGGTTGGGCTGCAATCGTCGCATTCCGGCGTCGCCGGGCATGAAGCCAATGACATTTTAGTCGATCGGAGTAGAATTTTAATGAATTATCTGTTCGACATTTGTTCTTTTTTGATATAGCATTGACGGCGAGGGACGAGGATTTTTGCCCTTGGTCGAATTGAATAATCCGCACTTTACCGATTCATCAACTACCGCGATTGACTGGCCGCCCATCGACCATTGCCTTCTGGGCGACGCCTCGCTGGCGCCGTCTTTCCCGCTGCACCTGCTTCCAGCCGCTGGCGGGGCCTGGGTCGAGGCGCGGCGCAGGCGCTGGTGGGCGGGCCGTCGAGCGGTAAGTCGGCCGCTTTCGCGCGTGTCCTTGGCGATGCCGCGCTCGGCTCGGCTCGGTACGGTCGCTGGCGCCGTGCAGACCCTTTCCGCACTTTCCGCTAGTGCGCTAGTGATTCGAAGTGGTCGCTCGACGCCGCGCGCCTGGCCCATCTGGCCGGTTAGCGCAGTTAGCGCTAGTGCGCTGGTGATTCGAAGTGGTCGCGCGTCGGCCTGGATGGAGATGCCTGAAGGCAGGCCTCACGCGCTGCAAACATCGTCAAAAGCGCTGTTGTGCCAAGGGCTTGCATATGTCGCCAGTTCGTTTGGCGCGTTTTTGCGGCGTGCCGTTGTTCCTCTGCCCCTTGGGGAGAGGAATATGAAGGGAGAGGCGAGGAGAGGGGGGTGACGTACAGCCTTCGGTCCCCCTCTCCTGACCTCTCCCCCAAGGGGGAGAGGAATATGAAGGGAGAGGAGAGCTACAACCGGTCGAGCTGCTTCTCGGCGACCGGGCCGCGCGGCATGGCGGTGATGGCCGCCAGCACGCCGTCGATGTCGTTCACGAAAGCGAGGTGGTCGAGATGGCCCGCATCGGCGAAGCCGCCCTTGACGACGGCGTGCAGGAGATCCTGCAGCGCGCGCCAGTAGCCGCCCTGGTCGACGATCACGATCGGCTTGGCGTGCAGGCCGAGCGTGCGCCACGACAGCACCTCGAAGAATTCCTCGAGCGTGCCGATCCCGCCGGGCAGCACGACGATCGCCTCCGAGCGCTCGAACATTGTCAGTTTGCGCTCGTGCATGGTCTCGACGACGATCGTCTCGGTGAGCGCCGGGTGGCCGGCCTCGCGGCGCAGCAGGAAGCGCGGGATGACGCCGGTCACCTTGCCGCCGGCCTTGAGCGCTGCGTTCGCCAGCAGACCCATCAGGCCGACGCCGCCGCCGCCATAGACGAGCGTTATCTTGTGGTGGGCCAGCAGCTCGCCGAGACGGACGGCGCTGTCGCGGGCGGCCGGGTCCTGGCCGAACCGCGACCCGCAGAACACGCAGACGGAAGAGGGGGAGGGTGGAGACGCGGAGGGTGGAGACACGGGTGATGCTTTTGTTGGCTTATTGGAGGGGGGTGCAGGAGGTTTCCGGGCCGATCCGGCGCCTTTGCCGGCCGGTGCGGCATGATATCATTTGAGCCTGGGAAGGTGGGACGCCAATAGCTCAGTCGTCGCACCGCTGGGAGTTCAATGTCACGCACTGTTATCGCGTTGGTGGCGGTCGGCGCCATCGTCATCGCGGCGGCCCTGGGCGTCGCCTGGCGGGTGAAAATGCGCGACCAGGCGGTGATCGACCAATCGAGCCACCAGGCCGCCCCGCCGCCCGCGCCCCAGCCGCAGGCCGAACCGCAGAAGCCGGCTGAAACGCCGCCCGCCGCCGCGACCGCCATCGCGCCGCCGACCTTCGACGTCGCCCGCATCGGCGCCGACGGCCGCGCCGTGATCGCGGGCCGCGCCCAGCCGGGCGCCAAGGTCGTGCTGCTCGACGGCGGCAAGGAGATCGTGAACGGCCAGGCCGACCAGCGCGGCGAATGGGTGATGCTGGTGCAGGAGCCGCCGCTCACGCCTGGCCAGCACGAGCTGCGCGTCGTGCAGCATGTCGAGGGCCACGCGCCGGTCACCTCCGAGCAGGTCGTGGTCGCGGTCGTCCCCGAGCCGACCGACAACAAGGCGGAGACCCTGGTCATGATCGCGCCGCCCAACGGCGCCAGCAAATTGCTGCAGGCGCCGACCGCGGCCGGCACGCCCAAGTCGAGCGACCTGCAGCTCTCCACGCTCGACTACGACGAGAAGGGCTACCTCACCGTCACCGGCCAGGCGGCGGCGGGCGCCACGGTGCGCGCCTATGTCGACGACAAGATGATGACCGAAGGCGCGGCCGGCAATGACGGCCACTGGCGGCTCAATCCGGACAAGCCGGTGGCGCCGGGCAAGCATCGCCTGCGCCTCGATCGGCTGGGCGGCGACGGCAAGCCGGTGGCGCGGCTCGAGCTCAACTTCGAGCGGCTGGTGCCGGCGCCAGCCGCGGCGGAGAAGAAGAACCTCACCATCGTGCGCGGCGACAATCTCTGGAACATCGCGCGCGCGCACTACGGCGAGGGCTGGCGCTATACCGTCATATTCGAGGCCAACAAGAGCCAGATTCGCGACCCAGATCTCATCTATCCGGGCCAGATCTTCAGCATCCCCAAAGTGAACTGACCAAGCCATGTTGGCCAACTTCTTCGTGCCCATCCTCGAGGATGGCTGGCGCTTCATCGCCGTGTTCGCGGCCGCCGCTTTCGTCGCGGCGCTGACCGGCGTCGCCTGGCTGTTCTGGCCGCTGATGCTGCTCACGGCCTGGTCGATCTATTTCTTTCGCGATCCGCCGCGCGCGGTGCCGCAGGACGATTCCGTGCTGCTGGCACCGGCCGACGGGCTGGTGCAGATGGTGACCGAAGCGGTGCCGCCGGCCGAGCTTGGCCTCGGCGAGCAGGCGCTGAAGCGCGTGTCGATCTTCTTGAGCGTGTTCGACGTGCACATCAACAGAGCGCCCTGCGCCGGCACCGTCGAGGTGACGGCCTACCGGGCCGGCAAGTTCCTCAACGCCGCGACCGACAAGGCGAGCGAGGACAACGAGCGCATGGCGCTCGCCTTCCGCCGCGCCGACGGCACGCTGATCGGCTGCGTGGCGATCGCGGGCTGGGTGGCGCGGCGCATCATCTGTTACGTCAAGCCCGGCCAAGCGGTGGTGGCGGGCGAGCGCTTCGGCCATATCCGCTTCGGCAGCCGCACCGACCTTTATCTGCCGGCGGGCGCGCGATTGCTGGTCGCCGAGGGACAGCGCATGATCGGCGGCGAAACCGTCATCGCCGAGCTCGACCGCGCCGGCAACACCGCGCCGCGCGCGGCAGTGGAATTTTAGGAGGAGGGCATGGACGACGAATTCCGTTCGCGCCGCGGCCTGCGTGGCTTCTCCGTCAACCGGCTGATCCCCAACGTGCTGACCCTGGCGGCGCTGTGCTCGGGCCTGACCGCGGTGCGCTTCGGCCTGCGCGGCGAGTTCAAGCTGGCCGTCATCGCCATCATCGTGGCGGCGATCTTCGACGCGCTCGACGGCCGCGTCGCGCGGCGGCTGGGCGTCACCAGCCGCTTCGGCGCCGAGCTCGATTCGCTGTCGGATTTCCTCTGCTTCGGCGTGACGCCCGCGCTGGTGCTCTATCTCGCCTCGCTGAAGGACGGCGGCGCGCTGGGCTGGGTCGTGACCTTGATGTTCCCGATCTGCTCGGCGCTTAGGCTGGCGCGCTTCAACACCGGCCTGCTGTCCGACACGCCGCCGCCCGCCTGGACCGGTTCCTTTTTCACCGGCGTGCCGGCGCCGGCGGGCGCGCTGCTCGCGCTGATCCCGCTGCTCGTGAGCTTCGAGACCGAGGCCGCGTGGCCGCGCCATCCGCTGGTGGTCGGCGTGGTGCTGGTCGGCGTCGGCGGCCTGATGGTGAGCCGGCTGCCCACCTTCTCCTTCAAGAAGGGCAGGATCCCGCGCCATCTCGTGCTGCCCTCGCTGCTCGGCGCGGCGCTCGCCATGGGTGTGATCGCAAGCTCGCCGTGGATCGGCGTGTCGCTGCTCGGCCTCGTCTATCTGGGCCTCATTCCCTTCAGCTGGCTGGCCTATCGCCGGCAGGCGGCGCAGGACAGGCGCGGCGGCGACGTGGTCTCGCTGCGCTCGGTCGACTCCACGCCGCCGCGCGACTGATGTTCGATCCGCTGCTGCGGCGGCTGATCGATCCGCCGCTCGAGCCGCCCGGCCGCTGGCTGGCGCGCGCCGGTTTCTCCGCCAACCAGGTTTCGGCCATCGGCCTCGCGATCGGGCTGCTGGCCGTGCCGCTGCTGGCCTATGAGCAGTACGCGGCGGCGCTGGTCGTCATCCTGATCAATCGCCTGTTCGACGGGCTGGACGGCGTCGTGGCGCGGCAGGGCAGCGCGACGGCGTTCGGCGGCTATGTCGACATCGTCTGCGACATGGTCTTCTACGCCGCCGTGCCGGTGGGCTTCGCGCTGGCGCGGCCGCAGAATGCGCTGTGGGCCTCGGTGCTGCTCGCCTCCTTCATCTGCACCAGCTCCTCCTTTCTCGGCCGGGCGATCGTCGCCGCCCAGCGCGGCGAGGCCGATCCGGGCGAGCGCGGCGCCAAGTCGTTCTTTCATTCCGCCGGCCTGATGGAGGGCACCGAGACGATCGCCGCCTTCATCCTGTTCTGCCTGCTGCCGGACCGCTTCGCTTTGCTGGCCGGCATCGTCGCTGTGCTGTGCTTCTGGACAGCGGCCGCCCGCATCCTGACATGTGTAAAATCAACACATTAGGAGACGATATTCATAATTTGGCCTAATTTCCGTTGACCCGGAGAATCGCCTTAAGTACGGTCCTTAACTTGTTGCATTCTCTGGAGATTGAGATGCTGTCGATCTTTCGCAGATTGATGAAGAACGAGCAGGGCGCGACGGCGATCGAATACACGCTGATCGCCTCGCTGATCGCGGTCGCCGCCATCGCCTCGATGCGTACCGTCGGCGGCAAGGTGAGCAACGTGCTGAGCAACGTGTCGAATGCGATGACCTGATCTTTGGCCCTGATTTTTTTCCAACGGGCGACCCAGCAATGGGTCGCCCGTTTGATTCGACCGCTATTAGCAGTATGTCGTTCGCGTTTTTCTCTTTAAATTGAATGCATTAGGGCCTTGACTTGATGTATCGCTGAAAATATCCTTTGTAACGTTTTTATTCGCTGTCTTTGTCTATTTGTCGGTTCGTGCATTCGTTTGGAAATTTGTCCTTAAGACAATTCCCTAAGCTGCGCGCGTAGCGGCAAAAAGACGAAATCTTTGACAGCGCAAGAGGCGGCGTCGTTGCCCGGCGCCGCCAGCAGGATTGGGTGTCGGATGTCGCTTTTTGCGCTTCTTCAAGCCGGCTGCCTGTTCGTCTTCGCCCTGCTGCTGGTGTGGGCGGGCTGGCGGGACCTGCGGTCCATGCGCATCGCCAACCGGCTCTCGCTCGCGGTCGTCGCGACCTTCGTCGTCTGGGCGATCGCGGGATTCGGCAGCGGCCGCATGACGCTGGAAGGGCTTGCCGCGACGATGCTGTGCGCCATCGCCCTGTTCGGGGTGGGCGCGCTCGCCTTCGCCGCCGGCGTGCTGGGCGGCGGCGACGTCAAGTTACTCGCCGCGGCGACCCTGTTCGCCGGCCCCGCCCAATTGCTCGATTTCCTGACCGTTACCGCGCTCGCCGGCGGCGTGCTGGCATTGGCCATCCTGGCCGGTGCGCCGATCGGGCCGGCGCTGCCGGATCGCGACGGCACCCTGCGCGCCAGGCTGCGCAGCGGCCTGCCATACGGGCCCGCCATCGCGATCGGCGGCCTGTGGGTCGCGGTCGCGCAAACGATGACGATGTGACGGGAGGGCGCTCATGAACAGCAAACGAGTGATCTTCCTGCTGCTGGCCGTGATCGTGGCCGGCGCCACCGCCTTCCTCGCGCGCGCCTGGCTGCAAAGTGAGCGCGAAGCGCTGATCGCGCAGGCCGGCCTGCATCGCACCTCGCCGTCGGCGCCCACGCTGCAGGTCCTGGTGGCCAAGCAGAACATCCGCGTCGGCCAGCTCATCAAGCCCGACACGCTGCGCTGGCAGGCGTGGCCTGCCGGCAATCTGTCGCCGTCCTACATCGTCGAGGGCAAGCACAAGGAGCAGGAGTTCGTCGGCGCCGTGGTGCGCAGCTCGATCGCCGTCGGCGAGCCGATCACCGACGCCAAGATCGTGCTGGCCAACTCGCGCGGCTTCATGGCGGCGGTGCTGCAGCCCGGCATGCGCGCCGTCAGCATCCCGGTGAGCGCGACCTCGGCCGTTTCGGGCTTCATCTATGCCGGCGATCGCGTCGACGTGCTGTTGACCCACGTGCTGAACAGCCCGTCGGGCAATCACAGCGCCACCGAGACCATCTTGCGCAACGCGCGCGTCATCGCCATGGACCAGAGGGTCGATTTCTCGCCCGGCGACAAGCCGGATGTGGCCAAGACGGCGACACTCGAGCTCACGCCCAAGCAGAGCGAGATCGTCACGCTGGCGCTCAAGATGGGCGACCTCTCGCTGGTGCTGCGCAGCCTGCAGCATACCGGCGAAGAAGAACAGGAAGCCGCGACCGACAACGGCGCCGCCGAGCCGGGCGACAGCTTCACCCAGGACAGCCAGGTCAGCCATCTGATCAGCAGCGCACCGCCCACGCCCGAGCCACCCAAGACGGTCCTCGTCCTGCGCGGCAGCACCACGGCCAAGCAGGATATCGACGGCGCCGGCGGCCGACCGGGCGACTCCGACACCAAGCCGGCGGAGAACCGGCCCAACACACGCACCGTCACCTTCACGCGTACAACGCCGAACGGGACACAATGAAAAACGCACTCCTCCCCTCTATATCGGCTTTCTGGCGGCACGCCGGATCGTCGCTGGCGCTGCTCGCCGCGGTCACGTTTGCGTTCGAGCCGACCTTGCTGTCGGCGCAGGTGCGCGTGACGGATCCGGACCAGCCGGCGAAGACTGAATCCAGCCAGCCGGCCAAGGCAAAGAAGCGGACTCCGCACCATACGGCGACGGACAACGTCTCCGACGACCTCAATCGCCGCGAGTCCGAGCGCGCCGCGCAGGTGGTGCAGGAGATGATCGCAGCGAAGGGCGCACCTGCGCCGGCCTCCGCGGCGAAGCCCGCGGCCGCTGCACCCGCACCGGCTTCAGCACCGGAGCCCGCTCCTGCCGCCGCCGCTGTGCCGCCGGGCACGCCCGCTGACGAGCCGCCGACGCAAGCCGCCATCCCGCCGCGTGCGCCGATCGTGACGGCATCCCTGACGCCGGCCGTGAAAGCGCCGCCGCCGGCCTCGCCAAGCGCTGCGCCCACGGTTGCCACGCCGGCCAGTCCGCCTGTGGCGCGCGATCAGGGCGCGCCGCGAATCGCCCAGACCCAGCCGCCCGCCGCTCCGGCCCCCGCGCCCGTGCCGGTGCGGCCGCCGTCGGCCGCGCCTGCGCCGCCGGCGGTCATCACCGGCGCGCCGACCCGGGACTTCGCGCAGAGCCAGCTCGTGCCGACGCAGCAGCCGACGCTCAAGCTCGAGGTGAACAAGGGCACGGCGATCAAGCTTCCGGGGCCAGCCGCGACCGTTTTCGTCGCAGCGCCCGACATTGCCGATGTCCAGGTGAAGTCACCGGGCATGATCTACGTCTTCGCCAAGAAGCCGGGCGACACGGTGCTTTATGCCGTCGACGACCAGGACCGCGTGCTGCTCAACACGATCGTCAGCGTGACCTCGCCGCTCAGCCGCATCAAGGAGGCGCTCGACCAGATGCATCCCGGCAACGGCGTGCTCTTCGACAATCAGGGCGAGACGATAGTGCTGAGCGGCACGGTGCGCTCGGCCGTCGTCGCCGAGGACGCGCGCAAGCTGGCCTTGGCGCAAGTCAACAACGTCGCGAACAAGGTGATCAACAACATCCGGGTCAATGCGCCGACCCAGGTTCAGCTCCGCGTGAAGGTCGCCGAGGTCAATCGCTCGGCGCTGAAGCGCATCGGCATCAACTGGCAGAACATCAACAACATCGCGCTGTTCGGGCTGGGGCCGGTGACGGCGGGCTTCGCCACGTCGACAATTTCGGCGGCAGGGGCCCAGTTGCCGGGTACCGCCCGCATCGCCGCGCAGAGCAACGACGGCAGCCTGACGTCGCTGATCGACTTCCTCGCGACCCAGAGCCAGGCGACCGTGCTCGCCGAACCCAACCTGATCGCGATGTCGGGCGAGTCGGCGAGCTTCCTGGCGGGCGGCGAAATCCCGGTCATCCAGCCCCAAGCCGGCGGCGTCACCAACACCATCACCGTCGTCTACAAGCAGGTCGGCATCAGCCTTGCCTTCACGCCGACCATCATCGGCGACCGCATCAACCTCAAGGTCGCGCCCGAAGTCAGCCAGGTCACGACCAACGGCCAGGTGAGCGTGCCGATCACCTCGACGGCGTCGGTCATCATTCCCGCACTCGAGACACGGCGCGCCTCGACCACGGTGGAACTTGGAAGCGGCCAGAGCTTCGCCATCGCCGGCCTGTTGCACCACACGACGCAGCAGGACATCCAGAAGGTGCCGTGGCTCGGCGACCTGCCCGTGCTGGGCAGCCTGTTCAAGTCGGACGCCTACCAGCGCCAGGAGACGGAACTGGTGATCATCGTGACGCCGTACTTCGTTGAGCCGGTCGACACGCAGTTGCGCACGCCGCTCAGCGGCCGTGTGCCGCCGACCGATGCCGACCGCCTGGTTTACGGCCGGATGGACCATCCGACGCCGCCGCAGCGGCTCGCTGTCGGCCAGCCGCCGCGCAATACCGCCCCGACCGCCGGCTTCAAACTCGAGTAGGTGCGCCGATGCGATCAGCCGTTCTCCTTCTCCTCGCCGCCGCGTCCATCGCGGCGTGCACCGATCCGGTGGCCCAGCAGGCTGCCGTCGACACGCGCCACGACCCGGTGCGCGCCGACACGATGCTGGCGGTGAGCTTCGCGCCGGGCGTCGGCCGACTCGGCCCCGGGCAGGTCAACGAACTCAGGGCGATGGTGTCTGCCGGCCGCCGCGCACAACGCGACGAATTCGTCGTGGTGACGGACGGCACGGGTGGCGCCCTGCAGAGCCTGCGCGCCCAGCAGGTGAGAGCGAGCCTGTCCAACGCCGGTGCGCGCTGGGTCGGCGTGTCGACGGAGCCTGCGATGGCGATGGGGCCTGACCAGGTGGTCGTCGTCCGTTCCGAGTATCGCATCGCCGAACGCAATTGCCCCAACTACAATCCGACCGGCATCGCCAACTCCAATGAAGCCCTGATGCCAGGCTTTGGCTGTGCCGACGCCTACAATTTCGGCCAGATGCTGGCGCGTCCGCGAGATGCCGCCGTCGGCCGCAATCCGGGCCCGGCAGAGGCCTCGGTCAATGCCGATGCCATCCAGCGTTACCGCGAGGGCCGTGTACGCGTGTCGACGGCGGTCTCTACAACGGGCGGCACCGGCGGCGGCACGGGCGGCGGCGGCGCTGGTGGAGGCGGCGGCGGCACTCCGCCGGCACCGAGCAACTGAGGCGACATCGATGGCAGCGGCAGCACAACAGGCACTAGCCCCCACGGGCGAAGAAAAGCCCGCCGTCACGGCGATGGTTTTCGTCGCCGATTCGGCAGCGCAAGCTCGGGTTTCGTCCGAGCTCTTCAACATGACGCTGGGCAAGGCGAGCATCCGCGAGGGCTCGATCGATGCCGCACTCGCGCTGTCGGAGTGGCCGCGTGAGCTCGATCTCCTGGTGGTCGACGTTGCCGACTCTTCCGATCCGGTGGCCGATGCCGCCGCGCTGAAGACGGCGGTCCCCGGTGGCTGCATCGTCATTGGCCTCGGTCGCATCAACGACGTCGCTCTCTATCGCGACCTTCTGGCCGTGGGTTTCCACGAATATCTCACGGTGCCGCTTGCCGAGGGCGCCCTTGGCCGCGCCGTCGAGCGCGCGCTGGAGCAACGCGAGCGCGGCGTCGCCATGCCCGGCACCAGCGCACCGGCGAAGGATGCGAAGCCCCGGACCTTGTCGGTCATCGGCGCGCGCGGCGGTGTCGGCGCCACCACGGTCGCGATCACGATCGCCAGCATGCTGGGCGCGCGCCTCAAGGAGGAGATCCTGCTGATCGACTTCGACCTGCATTACGGGTCGTTGATGCTGGCGCTCGATCTCGAGGCAATCGACGCCCTGCGCGAGGCACTCGACCAGCCCGACCGCATCGATGCGCTCTTCATGCAGCAGGTGGCGCAGAAGAAGAGCGACTATCTCTACGCCATCGGCGCCGAAGAGGCGGCGACCGGCGGCTTCCAGGCCCGCCCGCATGCCGCCAACGATTTTCTTCGTCAGGTGCATCGGCGCTTCCGATGGATCGTGGCCGACGTGCCGCGCGGCGATCCCGTCATCCAGCGCCAGGTCCTCGAAGCCTCGACCGATATCCTGCTGATCACCGACCTCTCGCTCCCCGGCGTGCGCGATGCCATGCGGTTGCAACAGCTCGCGCACGACGTGGCGCCCCAGGCGAAGCTGTATCTCGCGACCGGCGGCGTAATCGATGGCCGACGCTCCGCGGTCAAGGTGGCTGACGTCGAACGTACGCTGAAGCGCCGGGTCGATTGCCAGATCCCGGCCGATTCGGCGGCCGCCCTGTCGGCCGTCAATTTCGGCAAGCCGCTGTTCGAGGCGGCGCCCGGCAGCGGCATCGTCAAGGCGCTGCGGCCGCTGGTAGCCGGCCTCGAATCGGCGGCCAAGGAAGGCGCTGGCGATGCGACGGCGGCCGGCCTTCTGGCGCGCTTCAGGCAAGGCCTCAAATCGAAGAAGAAATAGGTCGCCATGTTCGGGTTGCGCAGCAAGAACTCCGAGGCGGCGATCGAGAGCCCGGCCGGTCCGCTGGACCGCATCGGCCGCCGGAGCGCTGCCGAGGCCAAGGCTGAGACGACATCGGCCCCGCCCCAGGCGGATCGTCAATCGAAGATGGCGAACGCCGCGGCAAGCCTCGCCGACTCGGTCGGCCCGCGCCTACGCGAGCTGATGAACGACGGCACCTCCGCCGGCGAGGTCACCCGGCAGGCGGGGATGCTGATCCAGGCGCATTTCCGCGGTCACGCCGTCATGCTGGCGCCGCTCGAATTGCGCGGCTACGTGGCCGAGGTGCTGCGTCCGATCCTGCCAGCGACGAGCTTCAATTCCGACCGCGCGCAGCAACCGGAGGCAGCGCCGGCCGAGGTTGCGCCCGTCGCCACTCCGGCTCCGGCTCTATCGACGCCGCCCGCCGCCGCCGCGCCGCAAGCCACGCCCCAGCCCGCGCCTGCGCCGTGGCCTGCCGAGCAGAGCGCGCCCGGCGCCGACTCGGCCAACAAGTCGGCCAGCAAGCTCTCGCGCAGCAAGATCGACCAGGCGCGGCGCGCCATCCAGCCGATGGTGATGACCCGCATCGACCTTGCGGCCGCGGTCAGCCTGCCGCGCAAGGAACTGGTCAGGCAGCTCGAGGGGTTGGTCAACGAGCTCCTCGTCGAGCACCGCATTCAGCTCAATCGCCCCGAACAGTCCGACCTCGTCTACCAGATCGTCAATGACATGCTGGGGCTGGGCCCGCTCGAGCCGCTGCTCGAGGACGAGTCGATCACCGACATCATGATCAACGGGCCCAAGCAGATCTACATCGAGAAGCGCGGCAAGATCGAGCTCACCAACATCGCCTTCGAGGACAACGCGCACCTCCTCAACATCTGCAATCGCATCGTGAGCCGTGTCGGCCGGCGCGTCGACGAGGCGAGCCCGATCTGCGACGCCCGCCTGCTCGACGGCAGCCGCGTCAACATCATCATCCCGCCGCTGGCCATCGACGGCGCCTCGGTGTCGATCCGAAAGTTCGGCAAGCGCCAGATCGGCTTCGACCAGATGGCGCAGCAGGGCAACATCTCACAGGCCATGGCGACCGTGCTGCGGGTGGCGGCGCGTTGCCGGCTCAACATCGTCGTGTCGGGCGGCACCGGTTCGGGCAAGACGACGATGCTCAACGCGCTGTCGGGCATGATCGACAACGGCGAGCGCGTGGTCACGATCGAGGACGCCGCCGAGCTTCGCCTGCAGCAGCCGCACGTCGTCCGCCTGGAAACCCGACCGGCCAATCTAGAGGGCAACGGCGAGGTCAACATGCGCGATCTCGTCAAGAACGCGCTGCGCATGCGGCCCGATCGCATCATCCTGGGCGAGGTGCGCGGTCCCGAGGCGATCGACCTGCTGCAGGCCATGAACACCGGTCACGACGGCTCGATGGGAACCCTGCACGCCAACCGGCCGCGCGAGGCGCTGACGCGTCTGGAGAACATGGTGACCATGGGCGTGGCCAGCCTGCCGCCCAAGGCGATCCGTTCGCAGATCGCCGGCTCGCTCAACCTCATCGTGCAGATCAGCCGCATGCGCGATGGCGTGCGCCGCGTCACGCACCTCACCGAGGTGGTGGGCATGGAGGGCGAGGTCATCATCACGCAGGATCTGTTCACCTATGAATTCAAGGGCGAGACGGTCGACGGCCGGCTGAGCGGTACGTTCAAGAGCTCGGGGCTCCGGCCGCACTTCCTGCCGCGCGCGGCCTATTACGGCCTCGACAAGGTGCTGATGGAGGCGATCGGCTGATGGGCGGCGTGGGCACAGGGCTTGGCCTTCAGCAAGTGACGGTGCTCATCGGCGTGGGCATGGCGATGACGCTGCTCGCGCTCAGCATGGTGTTCGGCGGCTTCTTCGCCGAGCGCCGCCTGCGCGACCGCCTGGAAGACCTCGACCGGCGCACGCGCTCGGGCCCCAAGACGCTGCAGATGGCGACGCTGCGCCGGGTCGAGAAGGCGGGGCGCCTGCCCACGCTCGACAAGCTCCTGTGGCAGTGGTTCCCCAATGCCAGCAGCATCCGCCAGAAGCTCCAGACCACGGGCATGAACATCACGCTGGGCGACTTCGCCTTCGCCTCGCTTGCGCTCGCGATGGCGATGGCCTTCGTGCTCTATCTCGTGCTCGACCTAACGCCGGTGGTGGCGCTGGGCGGCTCGCTCGCCGTCGGCCTCGGCCTGCCCAACGTCGTGATCGGCTGGAAGGCCAAGAAGCGCGGCCGGCAGTTCAACCTGCTGTTTCCCGAGGCAGTCGACCTGATCGTGCGCGCGCTGCGCGCCGGCCTGCCGGTGCAGGAGGCGATCGGCACGGTCTCGCGCGACATCAAGGACCCGGTGGGCTCGATCTTCCGGCGCGCCCAGCAGGAGGTGCAGTTGGGCGTGCCGCTCGAGCAGGCGCTGTGGCGGGTCGCGCGGACGGTGCAGACCGACGAGTTCAATTTCCTGATCGTGGCGATGTCGATCCAGCGCGACACCGGCGGCAATCTCGCCGAGACGTTGGCCAACCTGAGCGCGCTGCTGCGCAGCCGCCAGCAACTGCGCCTCAAGATCCGCGCCTTCACCTCCGAGGCGCGCACCACGATGATGATCATGGCCGGCCTGCCGTTCCTGGTGGGCGGCGGCTTGTTCCTGGTCTCGCCGGGCTACATCAGTCCGCTGGTCACCACGTCGACCGGCCAGATGGTGGCGGCCGCGGCCGGCGCCAGCATGGGCCTCGGCATCTTCATCATGAGCCGCATCGCCACGATCAAGGTCTGAGCGCAGCCATGGACCTCGTCGCCTCCGAGAAGAATTTCACCGTCATCGTGGCGGTCGCCGCCTTCCTGGCGTTCTGGGCGGTGTGGTCGGCAATGACGTGGAAGCCGCCGATCGAGGCGCGGCTGCGCGCGCTGCGGACCCGGCGCGTCAAGACGCGCAGCGAGCAGGCCAATGTCTCCCGCGCTTCGACCAAGGCGGCATCGATCGGCCTGATGCGCAAGGTCGCCGACCGCCTGAACCTGCTGCGCGGCTCGGCGGCCGACCAGACCTCGCGCAAGCTGCGCCAGGCCGGCTTCATCTCGCGCGACGCCGCCGTGGTCTACGTTTTCATCAAGCTCGCGCTGCCGCTGGCGCTCGGCTTCGTCATGATCGGCCTAACGTCGGTGACGAACCTGCTGAGCGTGCCCGACAACCTCATCGCACCGGTCTGCATCGGCGCGGTGCTGGCCGGCTTCATCATGCCGGAACTCTACATCAAGAACGTCGCCACCAAGCGCCGCGACATCCTGAACTATGTGCTGCCCGAAGGGCTCGACCTGCTGACGATCTGCGTCGAGGCCGGGCTCAGCATCGACGCGGCGTTCCGGCGGGTCGCGCGCGAGATGCAGCATTCGATGCCCGAGCTTGCCGCCGAGTTCGACATGACCGCGATCGAGCTCACCTACCTGCCGGACCGCCAGCAGGCGCTCGAAAACATGGCCGAACGGTCCGATTCGCAGGCCGTCGCCGCCCTGGTCAATGCGCTGCGCCAGACCGAAAAATACGGCACGCCGCTTGCCAGCTCGCTGCGCATCCTCAGCCAGGAATTCCGCCAGACCCGGGCCTCCAAGGCCGAGGAAAAGGGCGCGCGCATGCCCGCCCTTATGACAGTGCCTCTGATGGTTTTCATCCTGCCGACGCTCATTACCGTGCTTTTGGCGCCGGCCGTTATGTCGGCGTTCGGCTTGACATAATTGACATAGAGTCCCTAGAGTTAGCTCATATTCTTCAGGTTTTAGTTCAATTCATATCGTGCCCGGTCGGCACACCGTGATTTTCGAGGAGGACGGGACATGCTGCGCATGATTTCGCGCAAGTTCGCGGCCCTGCACGCCATGGCGCGCCGGCTCGGCCGCGATGAGGTGGGATCCATCGCAACCTTCCTGATCGTGGTGCCGGTGGCCATCGGCACCGCGGCGCTGGGCATCGAGACCGGCCAGCTCTACCGGGTCAAACGGCAGATGCAATCGGCGGCGGACGCTGCGGCCATCGCGGGATCTATCGACCGGATCAACGGCCTGACCAGCACGACCATCACGACCGATGCGAAATATGCCTCGCAACGCAACGGCTTTACCGATGCCACCAACGGCGTCTCGGTGACGGTCAATTCTCCGCCGACCTCGGGCTCCTATACGGGCTCGACGACGGCGGTGGAGGTGATCATCACCAAGCCCGCGTCGTTCAGCCTGGGGGCCGTGCTCAATAGCTGGCTCGGCAAGACCAACGCGAGCTTCACCATGCGTGCCCGCTCGGTCGCGGCGCAGAAGAGCTTCACTCAGGGCTCGACCACCGGCCAGGGCTGCATCGTGGCACTGACGACTGCGGCGGAGGCGGGAGTAAGGTTCAGCAACTTCAACACTCTCACCTCCGACTGCGCCATCATGTCGAACGGCTCGGCCACCGGGACGGGCACCAGCGCCTCAGTGGACATCTACAGTTTCAACAACGCCACGGTGAGCCAGGTTTGGACGCGAGGCTCGTACTCGACCGACAACGCCAGCCACATTACGCCTACTCCCAGCAATGCCCTGACCAATCAGTCGTCGACGATTGCCGATCCCACGGCCAGTTTCGCGAATCCGTCGGTCGGCGCGTGTACCTATACCAACTACAATCAGTCGAGCTTGAGCTCGCTGACGATCAATCCCGGCACGTACTGCGGCGGTCTCAACGTGTCGAGCATAAGCAACGTCTACTTTACGCCCGGCATCTACTACGTGGCAGATGGCGACATGTACCTGGACAGCGTCCACAACGTGACCTGCCCGACCTGCACGACGACCAACGGTGTGGCAATCGTCCTCACGACCGCCACGGGGACGCCAGCCAATATCGGCGGCGTCTATATCTCTTCCGACAACAATGTCTCGCTGAGCGCAGGCAGTAGCGGCACCTATGGGGGGATCCTGTTCTACCAGGACCGCCGCGCGAGTGTCGGAACCTGGACCTCGACGTCGAAGATCTTCACGGTCAGTTCGCTCAACACCGCGACCTTGACCGGCGCCATCTACTTCCCGAACAATCGCATCGAGATCGCGAACATCAACAATTTCGACAATGGCAACGCCAAATGCACCATTTGGGTCGGGCGTTACATCAAGTTCTCGTCGCTGAACAACACCAACTCCGGTTCCTGCGCCACTTACGGCACGAACCCCGTCAGCGCGATTTCCACCACGACCGTTTCGAAGGCGAGCACGGTCGAATAGGAGAGCCTCACGTGCGTGCCGACGACAGGGGCAACGTCATCATCGAGTTCGCGCTGGCGTTGCCCATCCTTTTCCTGCTGCTCTCGGGGATGATCGATCTCGGCCGCTTTGCGCTGCAGAAGTCGGCCCTGTTGCAGGGCGCCCGCGAAGGGGCGCAGTACGGCATGGTCAATTCGAGCGACACCAGCGGCATCAACTCGACGGCCGTCAATGCCACCGGCCTGACCGGCGTGACGGCGAGCAACTCGGTGTTCTGCGAATGCGTGAACGGCACGACTGTCTCCTGCTCGACCACTTGCAGCACGAGTACCCTCAAGAAATATGTCACAGTCACCACGACCAAGACGTTCAGCTCGTTCCTGTCGCTGTCGACGCTGAGCTTCGGTTCGTTCGGCAGCTGGACGCCGCCCACGTCGGTGTCGGCGTCCGTCACCATGTCGGTGCCGTGACAATGCGGCTGCTTGGTCGGTTCCTGCCGGGCAACGATCGCGGCGGCGCGGCCGTCGAGTTCGCGATCGCCGCGCCGTTCCTCTTCACCTTGATCCTGGGTTCGATCGACATGGGCCGCATGTTCTACGTGCGCCAGGGACTGGAATACGCGACCGAGCAGGCGGCCCGGTACTACATGCTCAACCCCTCGAGCGCGTCGAGCGCCGTCACGACCTATCTGCAGAGCCAGATGCCAGGCGGCATGGGCAGCAGCGTCAGCGTCTCCTACACCGACACCACGAACTGCAACTCCATGACCTCGGTCACCTGCACCCAGATCCAGGCGACATATTCCTTCAGCTTCATCGCCCAATATCTCGGGCTTGGAACCAAGACCCTGAAGGCGACCGCACAAGCCGTCCGCGCGACCTGAGAAACCCCGCCGCCTTTTAATCAGCAGTTGCAGGGCCTTATCCCCAGCTATTGAGGGGTTGGTTGCAGATAGCCCCAATATTTTGATATCCTTGCGCATTGTCTAAACAAGCCCGCACCAAGCGGGCACTCGCGAGTCTGGGGTTGGGATGAAGCTGGCGCCGATCTTGAGTGCGGGCCTGGCGCTTCTGGTAGCGGCCTGCGGTCTGGATGCCACGGGATCGACCGCAAAGGACGACAGCTACGAAGCAACGGTGCGCAAGGCCGACGAGGCGCGCAAATCCGGCGATCTCGACGTCGCGATCCCGCTCTATGGCCGGGCGCTGCAGGCCAATCCCGGCGGCATGGAAGCCAAGCTCGGTCTTGGCCAGTCCTATCTGTCGCTTGGCGCGGGCGATGAGGCAGCGGCGCAGTTCCGCGACGTTCTCGCCAAGCGCAGCGGCGATTCGACGGCGCGCCGCGGTCTTGCCTCTGCACTGATCTCGATGGGCCAGCCCGAGCTCGCACAGCCGCAGCTCGATGCGGCGCTGCAGGCCGACCCGCGCGACTATCGCGCGCTCAACGCGATGGGCATCGCGCTCGACATGGAGGGGCGGCATGCCGAAGCGCAGGCGCGCTATCGCCAGGGCATGGAGATCGCGCCGGAATTCCTGGCGCTGCACAACAATCTCGGCCTGTCGCTCGCCATAACGGGCCAAGTGCAGGAGGCGATCAACCAGCTGGCGCCGATCGCCAATGGCCGCGAGTCCGACGGCCGCGTCCGGCAAAATCTCGCCTTTGCCTATGCGATGGCGGGCGACCTCGAGCATTGCCTGCAAATCAGCCGGCGCGACCTACCCGAGCCGTTGGCGCAGCGGCAGCTGTCGTATTTCATGCAGCTCAAGAGCCTGCCGGTGGAGGCGCGCAGCGCCGAGATCCGCCGCAATCCCAATTTTTTCCCCCAGGGCAGCCGCAGCATCTGAGCGGTCGCCTTAGCCCTGCACCGAGTAGCCGCCGTCGACGGTGATCGCCGCGCCGGTGACGAAATCCGACGCTGCCGCCGCCAGGAAAACGGCGATGCCGGCGAAGTCGTCGGGCACGCCCCAGCGTCCGGCCGGTGTGCGCTTCAGCACCGACTCGTGCAGTCCGCTGACCTGCTCGCGTGCGCGACGGGTGAGGGCGGTGTCGATCCAGCCCGGCAGGATGGCGTTCACCTGCACGTTGTCCTTGGCCCAGGCCGTGGCCATCGCCTTGGTCATCTGCACCATGCCGCCCTTGCTGGCCGCGTAAGCCGTGGCGAAGGCGGCACCGAAGATCGACATCATCGAGCCGATGTTGATGATCTTGCCCGCACCGCCCTTCTTCATGGCGGGGTACGCGGCATGGCTGCACAAGAAGGCGCTGGTGAGGTTGCTGTCCATCACGGTGTGCCATTCCGCCAGCGTGTATTGTTCGGGCTGCTTTCGAATGCTCATGCCGGCATTGTTGACCAAGATGTCGAGCCGGCCGTGCGCCTTCACTGCGCCGTCGATCAGGGCACGGCAGGACTCTTCCTTGAGCACGTCGACCGGAATCGCCGTCGCCTTGGCGCCCAGCCCCTGCAGTTCCTTCACCGCGGCTTGGTTCTTGGCGGCATCCCGTCCGGCGACGACGATCGTTGCCCCGGCATTGGCCATTCCCTTGGCCATGCCAAGGCCGATGCCGCCATTGCCGCCGGTGATGACGGCGACCCGGCCGGTGAGGTCGAACTGTTTGAGATTCATTGGCGAGGCCCTCCACTGAGGGCCTGTATAACCCGCGCCTCGGGTGATGCCTAACTCTCGCCTGCCTAGTTCTTGCTCGACGGTTCGTCGCTCTTCTTTTTTCGCTTGGCGTCGGTTTCGATCATGTCGAGCAGATCGGAGGGCAGCGGCTCACTCGCGATCTCGTCGTACATGGCATGGAGCTGCTTCTGCAACCAAAGATCGAACGGCCGCTCGCTGCTCGGTGCTGCTGCTTTCATCTTGGCGCGGGGTGCCTCGCCGGGTTTTGAACGTCGCTGCGGCTTGTCGTCATTCGCCATGTTGAGCTGCCGGCGGAAGCGGGGTGAAGACCACTCCGCAGGCTCCTGTCGTAGGCATACTACTCTCCCCATGAGAATGCCCATCTCTATTTCACTCTGGCTTTTGGCATTTGAAAAGGGCTTTAGCCTCGAAGTGAATCGGAGTCTTCCTTGTCTTCTTCCTTGCCCGGCGCGGCACGCTCGGCCAGACGGGCCACTTCGGCCTGTTCCTTGGCGTCGCCTTCCAGCAGCAGGCGCTCCAGCATGTCTCGGGCGCGCGAAATGCGGCTCTTGACCGTGCCGACCGAGACGCCGGTGTGGGCGGCGATGACCTCGTAGGACTGCCCCTCGAGGACCGCGAGCAGCAACGCTTCGCGCTGGGTCGACGCAAGCTTGCCGAAGGCCGACATGAACTCGCGCATGACCAGCCGGCTTTCCTGGTGCGGCTGATGGGACAGCGACTCGGCGATCGCCGAATCGACGGGGACGGACGGCCGCATGCGCCGCAGGCCCGAGATGAACTCGTTGCGCTGGATGCGGAACACCCAAGCCGAAAGATTGGTGCCGGGCTCGAAGCTGTGGCGGCCCGTCAGCGCCTTGACGACGGTGTCATGAACGAGATCGTCGGCGGCGTCGCGATCGCGGGTAAGCGACAGCGCGTAGACGCGCAGACGCGGCAGGATTGCCTTCAACTGCTCGTGGAAGTCGCGATCGTCGTCGGCTTGCTTTTTCATGTTGGTCTTCGGGCTCTTTTTCACCTGCGCGGCGGCAGATTGCGTGAGGGTGTCGTTGGCCATGGATCTCTCTCCGGTCAAAGGCACTTTCGAACTCAAACAATGCTTGCCGCGGTAAAAGGTTACGTTCGTTCCCGCAACTGACGACAACACCTTGAAAATGCAGAGTTTTTCATTTCGCTATTTCATGCGTTCAGAGAGTTGCTTGCGCGCACGTGAAACACGCGCCTTCAACGTCCCGACGGAGCACTCGCACAAATTGGCGGCTTCTTCGTACGAAAAGCCTCCTGCGCCGACGAGGATCAGTGCTTCGCGCGATTGAGGGCTGAGTTCCCACAGGGCCGATGACAGCTCCTTCAATTCGAGGGTCGCCTCTGGGTTGTCCACAGCAGGTAACGCGACCGTGCTCGGATCGTCGATTGCCGACGGCCGGCGCCGCTGGCTGCGCAGGTCCGAATAGAAGCGGTTGCGCATGATGGTGAAGAGCCAGCCCTTGAGATTCGTTCCGAGAGTGAATTGCTCCTGCTTGTCCAGCGCGGCCAGGACGGTGTTCTGCACCAGCTCATCTGCCGCTTCACGCTCGCGACACATGAAGCGGGCGAACGCGCGCAAGTCGGGCAGTAGCTTCACGATCTCGTCCTTTATCATTGAGGCACGGCCGTGAGCGGGCTTGAGGGGCGGTTTGTCGGCGAAGGCATGGACCAGGGTTATGTGGGATACCGCATAGCCCGAGGCAAAGGGAAAGAAGTTGCGGTGGCAAATTCGTGCGGGATGCCGGGAACCGCCGGCCCCTTCCGCCGTTACCACCTGATCCTCCGGCGTAAGGAGTGGCTAATCACGGGCGGGCATCGGCGATCTGCAATTGCGACCATTGCGTTGCAACTGCGACAGGGGTACCCAAAACATGCAATCATTGACCGTCGGCATCAGTGACGGCTCCATAGAACACGACATTTGAGGACCAGGAACGTGTCGGACGGGCAAACCAGCAACAAAAGACTTTCAGAAGCCATCACCAGCACGCTGCCGTTTTTGAGGCGCTATGCACGTGCGGTAACGGGCTCGCAGAAGCAGGGCGACGAATGGGTGCGGCTCTGCGCCGAGGTCATTCTCCGCCAACCCGAGGTCGTCGGCGATGCGCCCAACACCAAGCTCGGTGTCTTTGCCCTGTTCCATCGCCTGCAGCAGCCGTTCGGCGGTCTCGACTCGGGCACCGAGGTCGGCAGCGTGAGCGGCCGGCTGAAGGAGTCGCTGACCGAGATGGCGCCGCAGCAGCGCCAAGTGCTGTTGTTGACCGTGCTTGAAGGCTTCACGGTCGGCGATGCGGCGCACATCCTGGGAATCAGCGTCGATGCCGCCGAGCGCAGCCTGCGCGAAGCCCGTCAGGAATTGCAGCGCGTCGCATCGGTCCGAATCCTCGTGATTGAGGACGAGGCCGTGATCGCGCTCGACGTCGCTGACATCGTGCGTAACGCCGGGCATGAGGTGGTCGGTATCGCGGCGACCGAGAAGGCGGCAGTCGAACTTGCCAAGAAGCATTCGCCGCATCTCGTGCTGGCCGACATCCAGTTGCGCGGCACCGACAGCGGCATAATGGCGGTCAAGCAGATCCTGAAGTCGATGACGGTGCCCGTGATCTTCGTCACCGGTTACCCGGAGCGGTTGCTGACCGGAACCCAGCTCGAACCCGCCTTCGTGATTTCCAAGCCTTTCGATCCCGACCTTCTGCGGGCCGCCATCGCTCAAGCGCTGGACACCGTCGCGATCTAGGGCGGCGATCTCGGATGCCCCGCTGGTCGCTGCGAACCAAATTGGTGGTCGCGGCTGCGCTCGGGCTGCTGCCGATTCTGGCGATCGCGACATGGCACGGATATCACCACAGGGCCGATGCTGCGGATCAACGTCGGCAAGGGCTCGCTGCGGCGGCCGATGTCGCCGTGGCCCGCCAGCGCGAGCTGATCGAAGGCTCGCGACGCCTCCTGGTGGGTCTCTGCGGCGAGGAGGCCGTGTTGAGGAGCACCGATCCCGCAGCCACTTCGTCCGACATCCAGCGCTGCGAGGGCCGGCTTGCCGCCGTCGTGGCAGGCTTTCCCGGCGAATATTCGGCCATCGTCGTCACCGACGATCAGGGCATCGTACGCTGCTCGAGCAGCGCGACTGCGATCGGCGTCAGCCTCGTCGATCGCGACATCTTCCAGCAGGTGCGTCGCCGCGCAGGAATGTCGGTCGGAACGTCGATCGCAAGCCGCGTCACGCCGCAGACGATCATTCCGATCGCAATGCCGGTTCATATCGACGAGTCCTTTCGCGGCATGTGCGCGATCGGGATTTCCTTGAAGGCTTTTGCCCATTTCGTGACTGCCGCCGGGCCCGGCGGCGCGAGCCAGGTGGCCCTCGTCGACGGCAGCGGCGTGGCGCTTGGCGGAGGCGCGGCGGCGACCGAGGGCCTGCCGGTCACCGAGCACATGGCGAGCGCCATATCGGCCGGCCGCGAGAGCTTCATCGACTACGGCCAGAACGGCGCCCTCTATGAATACCGGCTGGTGCCTCTGCGCGACGAGGCCGTGTTCGTCGTGGCGGCCGCGCCGATCGCCCAGGGGCTCCTGCCGCTGTGGCGCGACTGGAACGAGCTGGCGCTGATCCTGCTGGCGTCGATCGCGCTGTTGGCGGCCGTGGCGATGGGCGTCGACCGCTGGTGCCTGCAGCCGCTGGGCTACCTCGAGCAGGCAATGGCGCGGATCGCCCGTGGCGAGGCGGTCAAGATCGCACCGCTCGATTCCTGGGGAGACGAGATGGTGTCGATCGCGTCGCGCGTCGAAGCGATGGCGGCGGCGCTCGCCAGCCGCGAGTCGGAGTTGAAGTCGGGCCTCGAGCAGCGCGATCATATGCTCCGCGAAATTCATCATCGCGTGAAGAACAACCTGCAGATGATCTCCAGTCTGCTCAACTTGCAGGCCGGCGAGATCCGCTCGCCGCGCATTCGCCGGTATTTTGGCGATGCCCAGAACCGCGTTCTGACATTGTCCATCCTGCATCGTCATTTGTACGAGCGTTCGAGCTGGTCGCTCGTCGATTTCCAGCAATTCATCAGCGATCTGGTGCGCCAGATCTCGGTCGGCCGCCTCGGCATCGACCGACCGGCGCCGCGTTACCAGATCCGCGCGCCGATCATGGCGGTCGGGCCGGACACCGCCATCCCCGTCGGCTTGATCGTCACCGAGGCGGTCGGCAACGCACTCAACCACGATTTCAGCGGCGTTGCGGCTCCCGAGGTTCACATCGAGGCGTCGGAGAAGCCCGGTCACAACATCGAACTGGTGATCGAGGACAACGGCCGGCGCACCGGCCGGGAGTCGATCGAGCCGGACAGCCGCGGCGGCTTCAGCCTGACCCTGGTGCGCGGACTTGCCATGCAGTTGGGCGGCGAGGCCATCGTCTCGTCGAGCGCCGAGGGCGGCGTTCGGCTGGTCGTGACCTTCCCGATGGCGGCGGAGCAAGAGGCCGATGGCTAGGCCCCGCAAGAGCACCTTCTCGACCGGCCTGGTGGTCGGCCTGACGATCGTGGTGCTGGTCGCCACCGCGGGCCTGCTGGCCGTCGAGCGATCCAACTCGGCCTCGACCCAGCAACGGCTGGTCGTCAGCAACTATCAGACGATCTCGCTCATGCGCCAGGCGCTGGTCGCGGTGCAGGATGCCGAGATCGGCCAGCGCAACTACCTGCTCACCGGCGACACCTCCAATCTCGAGCCGTATGAGAAGGCGCGGCTGCGGGTCGATACCACGCTGCGCCAGCTCGACGCGATCACGTCCGACGATGCCGACGCGCAGCGCCAGCTCGCACAGTTCCGCTCGGTGGCGGGCGATCGGCTGGCGCAGTTGAACGCCGCCGTAGCCGCCTACCAGGCGTACGGCAGGGATTCGACCCAGTTGCCGGGCGTCCTCGACAGCGACCGTGCCACGATGGATCGCCTGCGCCAGATCGCCGACACCTTCGTGGCCAACGAGGGTTCTGTGCTGGCGCGCCGACTCGCGGTGCTGCGGTCGGAGCAGGAGCAGGCGGACGCAGCGGGCCTGCTCGTCCTGGGTGGCGCCTTCGTCTGCCTGGTTGCAGGCATGTTCATCATCGTGCGCAGCGGCAGCAAGCTGGAGGCCGCCCAGCAGCAGCTCGCCGAGCGATCCCGGCTGCTGCAGACGACGCTCGAAACGCTGCGCGATCCCATCTTCGTCCTCGATTCGGAAGGTACGGTCGTGGCGTGGAATGCGACCTTCGCAGCGCTTGCCGGGTGGGATCCGGCCAAGCAGCCGCCGCCGACGCGGGAGCTGCTGATGTCCAGCCGCTCGTCCACAACTCGCGCCATTCTCGAGTCGCTCAAGATCGGCGATCCGTCCACCGAGGGGACCCAGACGGCGCGGGTGTCGCATGGCGGTCGCGACTACGAAGTCTCGTTCGGCGAGATGTCCGACGGCGGCGCGGTCGTGCGCTGCCTCGACATCACCGACAAGCTGCGCGACGAAGCGGCGCTTCGGCAAGGACAGAAGATGGAAGCGCTCGGCCAGCTCACCGGCGGCATGGCGCACGATTTCAACAATATCCTCCAGGTCATCCAGGCCAACCTCGACCTGCTCAAGGGCGATGCCGCTGGCCGCGAGGCGATGATCGGGCGGCTGCAAAGCGCCTCGGCCGCGGCCGATCGCGGCGCCCGGCTGACCCAGCAACTGCTGGCGTTCGCGCGGCGCCAGCCGCTGGCCGCGCAGCCTACCAACGTCCGGCGCCTGGTGCGCGACCTGTCGAACCTGCTCGCGCACGCGCTCGGCGAGCGGATCAATATCGAATTCGTCGTTGCCGACGATGCGGGCAACGCCAAGATCGATGCTAGCCAGCTCGAGAACGCCATCCTCAACCTCGCGATCAATGCCCGCGATGCGATGCCCCACGGCGGCGTCGTACGCATCGAGGTGACGAACGCCACGCTCGACCGGCGCTATGCGGCCCTGCATCAGGACGTGACCCCTGGTTCCTACGTATTGGTCGACGTGAGCGACACCGGAACCGGCATGTCGGCCGATGTCGCCGCCCATGCATTCGATCCGTTCTTCACAACCAAGCGCGATGGCAAGGGTACCGGTCTCGGCCTCAGCATGGTCTACGGCTTCGTGCAGCAGTCGAACGGCCACATCCGTATCGACAGCGCGATCGGCCAGGGTACCAGCGTGAAGCTGTACCTGCCGCGGACAGACGAGCCGGTAGCGGAGGCGTCCGAAACGGCGGCCACCAATCGGACCATCGGGCGCGAACGGATTCTCGTCGTGGAGGACAACGAGGAAGTGCGACGCGCCCTGGTCGACATGCTGTCGGGCTGGGGCTATCGCGTCGAGGCGGCTGGGAACGCCGACGTGGCGGCGGCCCTGTTGGAGAAGGATTCGGCGTTCGATCTCCTCTTCACCGACGTCGTGATGCCGGGGACGATGTCGGCCGTCGAGCTGGCTGCCCGCGCCCGTGAGCTCCGCCCCGATATCGTCGTCCTGCTGACCTCTGGTTACGCACGCGATCGCATCCCGCAGGAGAACCTTCTCGACTACCCGATGGTGGGCAAGCCCTATCGCGGCGATGAGCTGGCGAGCCGCCTCCGTCAGCTTCTGGCGGCGCGGCCTGCGGCCCCACCGCAGCCGCGTGAGCAGCCGGCGCCACCCGCCGCCGCAGCGCCGGTCGCTCGCCCGGCGCCCGCCCTTCAGCGTGTCCTGGTGGTCGAGGACGAGGTGGTGCTGCGCATGTCGATTTCGGAGATGCTGGAGCGGATGGAGTGCGTCGTCACGGGCGTCGGCAGCGGCGAGCAGGCGATCGAGCTGCTTCAACGCGGCGCGAGCTTCGATCTGCTGCTGACCGACCTCGGCCTGCCCGGTATGAACGGCGAGGACCTGGCGGCGCAGGTAAGGCGGAAATTTCCGCGGATTCCCGTCATCATCGCCAGTGGCTACGGCCGGGCCAGCCCGCCGATGGACGGTGTCCAGTTCATCAGCAAGCCCTATTCGGCCGTTGACCTCGAGCAGGCGCTCGACCAGGTCCGCCGCGGCACGGTCGCGTCATAGCCGCCGGCAACCGATGGCGGCGCGGCACGTTAATTACCGTAGTCCAGGAAAGGGTGGCGAAATGAGCATCATGCGCTTACCCGCGAAATGGCATATCGCGCGGGAGCAGCCAGCGCCTGACGCGCGGCCGTTCTGGTCGCCGGAAAACGGCGCCACGGAGCGCCCCGAGGACGAGCTCATCGATCTTTACGGCGTAATCCTGGTCGCCGTTCCACTGGCCCTGTTTCTCCGCTGGCTGTGGCCCTAGGGGGCCGCAACTTTGGCACAGGCGCGCCGTTAAGAGGCCGCCGAATTTCGACAAGGGAGTTTACAATGCGTTCAACCGTCACTTTGGCGGCGTGCGTGGCCATGGGCCTGTGCGTCGCCCCGTCGTTCGTTTCGGCGCAGTCGAGCACGACGACGACCACCGTCCAGACGGACCGGAGCTACGATCCCAAGGTGATTTGGGACAAGATCAAGGGTAGCTGGACGCAGACCAAGGGCGCGGTCAAGGAGCAGTGGGGCAAGCTGACCGACGACGACCTGATGGAAATCCGCGGCCGCCGCGAGCAACTCGTCGGCAAGATCCAGACCCGCTACGGCATTTCCCATGAGCAGGCCGAGGCCCAGGTCAGCGGCTGGGAACGGCACTACAAGAGCATGTAGGGAGACGGGCGATGAAGACGATCACCCGTTCCGCGCTGTGTGGTCTTGCCTTCGCAGGACTCGCTGTCGCTGCGATGGCGCAGGAAGTGACGCCGCAGCTGCGCGACTCGCGCACCGGGACGGTATGGACGCCCGATCTGTCAGGACCAGCCATCGCCGAAGGCGTTGATCAGATGGGACAACCGACATCGCCCAATGCCTATGTCAATCGCGCTTTCGATCCGCGCACCCAGTCGGCGCGGGTCGAGGGCGTAGTGGTGCAGCGTCCGCGCGCCAATTTGATGGGCACTGTGCCGATGACGGCCGGGCCGACCGTGCCGATCGTCACCATCGATCTACCGACCCTGCAGGCGCTGCCGGGCCGCTATTGGCTCTCGATTCTTTATCTCACCAATAACAGCGGCGCGACGGTGGACGCCGTCATCGGCTGCCACTTCCTCAATCACGGTCAGGAGGTGGAGAATGTCCGCGTGATCGTTCCGCCGGCGGGGCCTGGTGAGCGGCTGGGCGTGCCGGTGCGCGGACCGCGCACCGATCTCTTCGTCGATCGCGTGACCTGCAACGTGATATCGCCGGTCTGATCGAAGCTCGCCTCGAATTCGGTTGAAGAAGGGCCGCCCCATCGCTCGCGGGGCGGCCTTTTCGCATTGCCGGGAAGGAAGCTACGGTGGGGCGCCATATGGGATCGAGAGGAACCGCGCATGCCGCTTCGCGTTGTTGCGCCGGAACGAACACAACGTTCCGTGGAGGTTTGCGATGTTGAATCGACTGGCGCTCGTCGGCCTCGTTGCCCTGGGCATGTCCGCCTGCGCAACCGAGACCCGCACTGTGGTGGTCGAGAACGACGTCTGCTCGACCTACGGCTTCCGCGTCGGCTCGCCCGAATATCGCCTGTGCCGCGACCGCGAGGCCGAGGCGCGCCATGCGGGACGGGCCTCGCCGAGTTACGCCGAAGCGCGCATCGTTGCCGACTCGCGCGCGGCCTGCCAGTCCTACGGACTGCATCCCTATTCGGACGCATTCGAACGCTGCATGCGCGACGAGCACGAGGCGCGCCGGCCGCTTTGATCCTTGCCGGCGGAGTCTCGGGATGAATTCGGTTCGCCACAACGAAGCGGCGAGCCGCTACGAGCTCGACACCGAGCACGGCACCGCCATCGCCGTCTATCGCCAGCAGGGCGACCGCCTGATGTTCGTGCACACCGAGACGCCGCCGCCCGACGAAGGCAAGGGCATTGCGAGCCGCCTGGTTCGCGCCGCGCTCGACGATGCACGGGCGCGCGGCTTCAAGATCGTGCCGGCCTGCAGCTTCGTCGTCGATTTCGTGCGCCGCCATCCGGAATATCGAGACGACTAGTCAGCGCGCCTGAAGCGCGCGCTCGCGCGGTCACAGGGATGTCACGGATGCGGGCTGCTCTTGCAGGCGACGCGCTTGGCGCCCGCCAGCACGACCTGGCCGCGGCGCAGCAACGACATCAGGGCTCGCCGCGTCTGGGCATCCGTGAAACCGCGGTCTTCGAGCCTGAGCTCTAGGTCCTTGATCGGCACTTCCGGCCCTTCGCGCCGGGCAAGCGCCAGGATTTCGTCCAGCAGCGCGCCTTCCGCGTCGCTCAGCCTGTGGGGAGGGGGAGCCATGCCTACGCTACTCGGATCAGGCTGGTTGAAGGAAAAAGTGCCAACACAGGCCGAGCACGACCACGGCCCCGATCAACGATGTGACCAGCACGAGCGTGATGCGGCCGCTGATAAGCCCGCTACGGGCTTCGGTTGGCGTGCGATCACGTTCCATGAAGCCTCCCTCGCGCTCGGTCAGGATGCAGTTCAGCGGAAGGAACGCCGCGACTCCGACAGCGGTTGCTCGAATCCGCCGGAGGTCACGGGCCGATTACGGCGACAGGAACCGCCATCCGGAGGTGGCGTTAACGCTGCGCCATGCGTCGTTGATGGTTCGTCTCAAGGAGTGACGCCATGTTGTCCTGGGCGCTCGTGTTCCTGGTGATCGCGCTCATCGCCGCCGTGTTCGGCTTCGGCGGCATTGCCGCCACGGCCAGCAGCATGGCGCAGATCCTGTTTGTCGTCGCGCTCATTCTGTTCGTCGTGAGCCTGATCGCGGGCTTTGCTCGTCGAAATCTCTAGCCCCCGCGCGTCGGCCTAGCCTGGAGGGAGAAATGATCCGCAGACTCGTTGCCGTTGGCTTCGTCGCCGCGCTCGCGGCGGCTTGCTCGTACACCGAAACCCGCACCGCCGTGGCGCGACCGGTCCCGGTCGACGATTCGTGCGCCTCGTATGGCTACGTGCCCGGCACGACCGGCTATTCGGTGTGCGTCGAGCGCGAGGCGGCGGCCCGCCGCCGCGGCCGCATGGCGTCCGACTATGCCTACGCCAACATCGTGCGCGATTCGCAGGACGCCTGCGTCTCGTATGGCTTGACGCCGGGCACCGGTGCGTTCGATCGCTGCGTGCAGCGCGAGGTTGATTATCGCCGTCCCGCCTGAGGCCACGCTGATCAGCCGGCAAAATGGGCGCGTAGCCGCTCGCGAGCTGCGCTGCCCGCGGCGCGATCCCAGCAATTGACGATCGCGACCCTGAATCCACCGGGCGGCATGGCGTGCCGCTCGGGCGGCAGCTCTTGGTGAAAGGTGATCTGCAGGCTGGAGACGCCCGTCATCGCGCGGATGCTTTCTTGCAGCGCGGGCGGCGGATGGGTGTAACGCGCGCCGTGCTTCACGAACAACACGACGCTATAGCCGGTGCGGCGCTCGCTGTCGTCGAAGCGCCATTCGCCCTTGTCATAGAGCTCGACCAGCGCTTTCACCCAGCGCTCGCCGCCATAGAGATCGGGCCATTGGTCGGCGAAGCGCAGATGCGCTTCGATGATGCGGCCGCCGATCGTCTCGAGATTGACCATGCCGCTGTAGCCCCGCAAATGCCTGCGGCACCAGGCGCCGCACCATTCCTCGAGGGCGGGATCGGCCTTCGTTCCGACTTCCCAATAGTCGAAGGTGCCATCGCCGCTGGCGATGCCGCGCGCATGGCGCCACCATTGCGGTGCGCCGTCGACCACGGCGAGGTCGCTGCTGACATGGTCGCCGGTGAGGAGAGGCGCCCAGAAATGACCGGGCTGGTAATGGGCGATGTAGTCGGCGGCCGAGCGTAGCGCCCGGCTGCCGACGCCCATGCCCTTCAGGTTATAGATCGGCTTCGAAAAGACCGGATATGATGGCGGCGCAACGCCATGCGGCGCTGCTGCCAAATCCTGGCTGAGCGCCACGGCAAGCTTGTCGTAGATCCAACGATGAGCCGGATTCCACAGCCACGCGTCGCTATCCTCCGTCGGAATGCGGACATTGTCGGGGCACGCGACGTTTTCGAAGTATTGCGTGCGCCACGGGTCGATTTCGCAAATCGGCACGGTTCTGCTTTCGCTGGATGCGGGTCAGCCTAGCACAAAGGGGATGCGACGGAGGGGCTGTAACCAGTTATCCTGTCAAAGCATTGCGGAGGTATTGTGCCGACCCTGATGACGCGTGCCGCGCAGGCCCACGATGCCTCGCTCGCCGATCGCTTCCTGTCCGTCCGTCAGCAGAGCGAGGATCTCGCCGCACCGCTGTCGGCCGAGGATCAGACCGTGCAGTCGATGGCCGACACCAGTCCGACCAAATGGCATCTTGCGCACACGACCTGGTTCTTCGAGACGTTCGTCCTGCGACCGCACGCGCGTTTCTATCGCCCATTCGATCCGGCGTTCGACTATCTCTTCAACTCCTACTACGAGGCGGTGGGCCCGCGGCATCCCAGGCCGCAACGCGGCCTGATCACTCGCCCCGGCGTCGATGAGGTGCTGGCGTACCGCCGGCACGTGACGCAGGCGATGGCGGATTTCATCGCCGCCGGCACGCCGCAGAGTCACGCGCTGATCGACCTCGGGATTCATCACGAACAGCAGCATCAGGAGCTGATCCTGATGGACATCAAACACGTGCTTTCGTGCAATCCGCTGCGGCCCGCCTATGGTCAGGGAGTGGCGACGCTGGCCGGATCGGCGGGCGACCTGCCGTGGCGCGAGTTCGAGGGCGGGCTGGTCGAGATCGGCCACGACGGCGACGGCTTCGCCTTCGACAACGAAGGACCCCGGCATCGTGCCTGGCTCGATCCCTACGCGATCGCGGCGCGCCCGGTGAATTGCGGAGAGTATCTTGCCTTCGTCGACGATGGCGGCTACCGCCGGCCCGAATTCTGGCTGTCGGCCGGCTGGGACATCGTCAATCAGCGCGGCTGGCAGGCGCCGCTTTACTGGGAGAAGGATGGCGACGCGTGGAATGTCTTCACGCTCTCCGGCGTGCGGCCGCTCGAGGCGAGCGAGCCGGTGTGCCATGTCAGCGCCTTCGAGGCGGCGGCGTTCGCCAAGTGGGCGGGCAAGCGCCTGCCGCGCGAGCAGGAATGGGAAGCTGGCGCCGACGCGCTGGAAGGCGCCGGGCAAGTCTGGGAATGGACGGCCAGCCCCTATGTCGCCTATCCCGGCTACCGCGAGCCGCCGGGCGCGATCGGCGAGTACAACGGCAAATTCATGGCCAACCAGATGGTCCTGCGCGGCGGTTGCATTGCCACGCCGCAGGGTCATATGCGAAGGACGTATCGCAACTTCTTTCCGCCGGACGCGCGCTGGATGTTCGGAGGAATCCGACTGGCAGAGGATCTCCGATGAACAGCACCGCGTTGGCGAGCGATTCCGATCGAACTGCCGACCGTGAGGAGTTCCGGCACGCGGTGCTGGCCGGCCTCGCCCGTCGCCCGCGCGCCATCTCACCGAAGTTTCTGTACGACGAGCGCGGCTCGGCGCTGTTCGACCAGATCTGCGAATTGCCCGAGTATTACCTCACGCGCACCGAAACCGAGATCCTGACGCGCCATGCCGCCGACATCGCGAGCCGCGCCGGTCCGGGCTGCGCGCTGATCGAGTTCGGCAGCGGCTCGAGCGTGAAATCGCGCCTTCTGCTCGATGCCATGAAGCGTCTGGCGCTCTATTCCCCCATCGACATCTCCCGGCAACATCTCGACCAGACGGCCGCGCGTCTGCGCCGTGACTATCCGGCGCTCCGGATCGAGCCCATCTGCGCCGACTACATGGCGCCGCTCGATCTGCCGCCCATCGACGGCACGGCGCCACGGCTCGGCTTTTTCCCGGGATCGACCATCGGCAATCTCGAACCGCACGATGCGGTGACGTTTCTCAAGGGCGCGCGCGCCTTGTTGGGCGATCGCGGCGCGCTGGTGCTGGGGGCCGACCTGAAAAAGGACCATCGGGTCCTGCACGACGCCTACAACGACTCGGCCGGCGTCACCGCGCAGTTCACGCTCAACCTGCTGCGGCGCATGAATCGCGAGCTGGGCGGGACCTTCGATCTCGACGCGTTCGAGCATGAAGCGTTCTACAATCCGGTCGAGGGCCGGATCGAAATCTACATCCGAAGCCTGGCGGACCAGACGGCCTCCGTGGCCGGCCGCAGCTTCGATTTCGCCAAAGGTGAGCGCATACACGCCGAATATTCGTACAAATACGACCTGGCCGGCGTCGCGGCGCTTGCCCAAGCCGGCGGCTTCGCCGTGAGTGAGACCTGGACCGATCCGGCCGGCCTGTTCGCGGTCACCTATCTTTCAGCGAAATAGCCCCGAAGCCCGGCAAGAGGGCGCCCACAAAAAGGCAGCCCGTTCCTGGGTTGCCCCAGGAACGGGCTTGGGCCGGGTGGGGAGGGTGGCATCGCTGAGCGGGGGGCAGGGGCGACGCCATCGAGACCCGGTCTGGTGACTTAACGACCGGTTTCCGGTGCGGTTGCACGTTGGGGAAAGTTTTTGTCGACGACCCGCCTGCTACCAGAAGTTGGGCCTGCTTAGGCCGGATGCCACCACTTTCCGTTCAGGACGACGCCGGCTGATACAAGCCGTTTGTCGCCGATCATCTGTTCCCCGATCGAATCGGCGTAGTCGAACCGGCCTTGTGACACCGCAATGACCGTGGCCTCGCCGACCGATCCCGGCTTCAGGCTGCCGAGATCGGGCCGGCCGATGGCGGCCGCCGCGTTGGTCGTGGACAGCTTGATGACGGTCGGCAGGTCGACGCCCAGGCAAAAGAACTTCGACATGGTGGTGAGAAGGTCGAAGGCGGGCCCCTCGATCGAGATCACGTGAACGTCCGAGGAAATCACATCGGGCAGGAAGCCCGCCGCCAGCATCTTGCGCGTGGTGCCGAAGCCGAACGAGCCGCCACCGTGGCCGATGTCGAAGATCACGCCGCGCGCGCGGGCGGCCAGGATTTCCTCGCGTACGCGACCGTCGGCCCGCACCGGCGCGTTGGGGAAGGGGCGGAAGCAATGGGTGAGCACGTCGCCCCGGCGCAGCCGGCTCACGACCTCGTGACGCGACGGCGGCGGCGCGTCGAGATGGGCCATGATCGGCAGCCCGCATTCCTCCGCGACGTCGAGCGCGATGTCGAGCGGCTTCACGCCCGAATCGCCGCTTGCCGATTTGCCGACCCGCACCTTGATGCCGAGCACGAGGTCCTTGTGCTCCTTGGCTACGCGCACCGCCTCTCGCGAATCGATCAGGCGCATGTCGGCATTCTCGCCCACCATCACCGCCTTGGAGAAGGCGAAGATGCCGGGAAAGGCGACGTTGAGGTAGGGCAGGATGCGCACCGGCGAGGGCTCGATCACGTGCTTGCGGAAGCCATGGAAGTTTCCCGGACCGGCGCTGCCGGCGTCGATGAAGGTGGTGACGCCGCCGCTGCGGGCCAGCAGTTCGGCGTCGACGCCAAGCGACGTGCCGCCCCAATAAACATGCGTGTGCAGGTCGATCAGGCCGGCAGTGACGATCTTTCCCGAGACGTCGCGCGTGTCGGCTCCCGAGAGATTGTCCCCGATCGCGGCCACCTTGCCGCCAGCGAAGGCGATGTCCGTGACTTTGTCGATCCCCTGCGACGGATCGACGACCCGTCCGCCCCTCAACACCAGATCATTCATCTTTTCAGCTTACCACGCGGCAGCACGACGTCGTCGAGCCCCAGCCAGTTGGCCATCAGGCGCAGCTCCTCGCACAGCGGACCGTCGACGAATTTGGCAGACACGCCTTTTTCGTAGTGGATCGCGTGCGCGATCAATTTGGAATTGGCGCGGTCGGCCTTGAGATCGACGCGGGCGACGAGCCGGTCGCCCAGCAGGAATGGCAGCACGTAGTAACCGTGCTTGCGCTTGGCGACCGGGGTGTAGATCTCGATGCGATAGTGGAAGTCGAACATGCGCTCGGTGCGCTCGCGCTCCCAGATCAGCGGATCGAACGGCGCCAGCAGCGCCCGCGCCTCGACGGATCGAGGCTGGCGCGCCTCGGGATCGAGATAGCCTGGCTTCTCCCAGCCCTCGACCTGCACCGGGATCAGCTCGCCCGCCTCGACCATCTCGGCGAGGCGCGCCCTGGTGTCGGCGACGCCGAGGCGATAGTAGTCGCGCAGGTCGGTCTCGGTGGCGATGCCGAGCGCGCGTGCCGAACGGCGCAGCAGCTCGCGCTGCGCCTCCTCGGCGGATGCGGCCGGCATTGCGAGCACTTCGGCCGGCAGGACGCGCTCGGTGAGATCGTAAACGCGCTCGAAGGCGCCGCGCCGGGTCGCGGTCGTGACCTCGCCCGCGAAGAACAACCATTCCATGGCGTATTTGGCGTCGCTCCAGCCCCACCATGGACCGGTCTTGCGCGTGCCGTTCTCGAGGTCGGAGGCGGCGAGGGGCCCGCGATCCCTGATCTGCCGGCGCACCTCGTCGATGAACCTGGCCTTCCGGCGGGCAAACAGATGCAGCTTGTCCTTGCCCTCGCCCGCGTTCCTCGCCGCGCTCTCCATGCGCCATCGCCACAGCCGATGGGTGTCGATCGGCAAGAGCGACGCCTCGTGGGCCCAGAATTCGAACAATCCGCGCCGGCTCTTGCGCCCCCAGGCCAGTGTATCGAGATGCTCGCTGTTGTAGTTACCGAGCCGCGAGAACAGCGGCAGGTAATGGGCGCGCGTCAGCACGTTCACCGAATCGATCTGCAGCAGGCCCAGTCGATCGATGGCGCGGCGCACATGGCCGGCGTTCGTCGCGACCTCCGGCCGCCCTGATGCAAAGCCCTGCGCAGCGAGCGCGATGCGGCGTGCGGCTGAGGCCGAAACTGTTTGACGGCGCTTCACGCGCCGATACTAGCCCATCGGGCGCACTGCTCGTGTCAGCATCAGGCTGTGTATAGCTGGACCGGCGCCTCGAGACCCTTCAACCGATATTCGCGCGGCGCGCCGCCGAGTGACAGAGATGCGGCACGGTCGTGCACCTGCTTGATGACGAGGATGCTGCCTGGCTCGGCCGACGCCTGGGCGCGTGCCGCCGTATTGACCACCGTACCGATGGCGGTGAGGTCGCGGTGCGAACGGCCGAACTCGCCGAATTTCATGGTGCCCGAATCGATGCCGATGCCGACGCCCAGGGTATGACCCCGCATGTCCCGGGTCCGGGCAAACTCGGCGAATTTCTTGCCGCACGCGGCCTGGATCGCGCGCGCCGCCAACACCGCACGGGTCGCGTGATCGTCGTACTTCACCGGGAAGTTGAACACCGCCATCACCGCATCGCCGATCGTCTTGTTGAGCAGGCCGTCCTGCTCCCAGATGGCCTCGCCGCAGGTGTCGTAGAACAGGTCGAGCAACTCGGTCATGGCTTCCGGCGACAGCGCTTCACTCAGGCTGGTGTAGCCACGCAGATCCGCGAACATCACCGTGGCGTCGATGGTGACGTTGCGCGCGCGCATGATCTTGGTGAAGGCAAGCTCGCAGAATGTGCAGAGGTTCGGGTTCATGCGGCTCGGCTTGAGCCCGACGACGCGGAACGGGATCGAGGCGATGCCGCGTAACGGCACCGGCAAATGAAGCTGCTGCCAGCATCCCTTGCAGATCAAGGCACTGTGGCTCATGGCCTACCTTCGGCCAACGGCTGCGGGCCGGCAATACCATCACATCTGCCCATTTTGGGGCGGAACTGGGCAGTATGGTGGGAAAGTGGGAAGGGTCACCGAAAGTGCCGATGCCATCGGTATCGGATGCTTCCCACGCGGGTGGGAAAGCGGGGAAATCCCGTATCGTGTTATGATGCGATCAATGGAAAGCGACCTCTATCCCCCCGTAAAGGCGCTGCTCGAAGGTCAAGGCTATGTCGTCAAAGGCGAGGTGCGCGGCTGCGATGTTGTCGCCGTGCGCGGCAAGGAGCCCCCTGTCGTCGTCGAGCTCAAGCGTGCCTTCGGCCTTGCTCTGGTGATGCAGGGCGTCGATCGGCTGGCGCTCACCGACGCGGTCTATCTCGCGGTCGGCAAGTGGCCCAAGCAAATGCGCAACATCAAGAAGCTCTGCAAACGGCTCGGTCTCGGCTTCATGGTCGTGGGTGCCAAGCAGGTCGACATCGTGCTCGATCCGCTGCCCTACGTTCCGCGCAAGAACCGCCGCAAGGCGCGCCGCCTGCTGGGCGAGCACGAACGGCGCGTCGGCGATCCCAACCTCGGCGGCTCGTCGACCAGGGTGCCGATGATGACGGCGTACAAGCAGCAGGCGCTGCGCTGTGCGGCAACGCTTGCGGCCAGCGGGCCGCTGTCGCCGGCCGCCGTGCGTGTGGCTGCCGATGCACCGAAGGCTGCGAGCATCCTGCGCGACGATTACTATGGCTGGTTCGAGCGCGTCGAGCGCGGCATCTACGCCATCACGCCCAAGGGGCGGGCGGGGCTCGCCCTTCACACCGCGGGCGCGGGAAGCTGAGGCACCGAGACTGAATGAGCGCGTCGCTGTTTTCCCTGGGCGGCCTGGTCCGCGGCTTGATGGCCCTGGGTGGCTCGGTGGTCTTTCTGATGGCGTGGCCTGTCGCCAGGAGCGCGCTGCTCTTCCAGAAGACGGACGCGTTCTACGACACGGTGAGGGCGGGCCGGCCTTTCACCTTGCAGCAGCTGCAGTCGGCGCTCGCGACGGTCGATGCGGCGATCGCCGCTCATCCCACCGCCTCTCGCCATGTGCAACGTTCCGAGCTGTTGGGGGCGGTGGCGGCGACGAAGAGCCTGAAGGTCAGCGATCAGCAGCGCCGGGCGTGGCAACAGCAGGCCAAGGCGGACCTCGAGCTTGGCCTTGGCGATGATCCGGGGCGGAGCCTGGACTGGCAGCGGCTGGCGATCATGCACGAATGGCTCGATGGGCCTTCGCGTGACGTACCGCCGCTCCTGTTCATGTCGATCGAGACGGGCCGCATGATGTCGCCGCTGTGGGAGCCGCGGCTCCGCATCATCCTCGACAATTGGGGGTATTTCTCCGACCAGGAGAAGGCCCGTCTTTCCGACTACATCGTCGAGATGTGGCGACGGACCGACAATCGGTACTTCTTGTTCGGGCGGGCGGTCTATGACGACATCGACGAGGTCATCCTGCGCTATGTCCTGCGGCACGAGCCGAACGCGCAGGAAGAGCTGAGCAAAGTCATTGCGGAAGCCAAGAAGTGGCGGAAGTGACGTACCGCCGTCGGCGGCGGCATGGCCGAACGGTATACGACGAAAGCCCGCTGCGATCGGTCGGGCGCGGCGGGGTGCTGGCGCTGTTCCTGTTCCTGCTTCTGGTGTCGCCGCTGCCGATGGGCGCCAATCGCGACTGGGCATGGAGTCCGATGGTCGTGGCGATTGGCGCCATCGCCGCGCTCGGCGGCGTCTTCGGCGGTCCGGGCGCCTTCGTGGCACCGGCGGAGCGCAAGCCGCTCCTCTGGCTGATCGGCGTCTTTGCGCTCTTCCTGTTGCTCGCCCTGCTGCAGGTGTCGCCGCTGGCGCCAGCCGCCGGCAGCGCTGCCTTCTATGCACACGCCAGGGAGATCCTGGGACACGCCCATGCCGCGGTACCGAGTATCGCGCCCGACGCATCGTACGACACGCTGCTGAGATGCCTGGCGTGCGCGCTCTTCTTCCTCGTCGGCCGCGCGCTGTGTCGCGACGACCGGGCCGCGCGCCTGCTGCTGATGACCTTGCTGGTGAGCGCGATCATCGTCGCCGCCTACGGCATCTACATGCAGGTCTCGACCCACAGCTGCTACCTGGGCGGCTTCCTGAAGAAGCAGGGTCACTACGATCCCGCTTCGGACCGTTGCCTGATGTCGGGCACGTTCGTCAGCCCGAACAACTACGCCTGCTATCTCGGCATGGCGGTCGTGTCTGCGTTCGCCTTGCTGTTCGGCGATTCGCAGGCGCGCCGCGACTACGCCTACGACGACGACGAGGAGGACGACCATCCCTGGCTCACCGGCACGCGTCTCGCGCTCGGTGCGGTGGCGCTGCTGTGCCTGGGAGGCATCCTGATCTCCGGCTCGCGCGCCGGCTTTGCCGCAACCGTCGCCGGCGTGATCGCGCTCGGCTATCTGCTCGTGCGGGGCAAGGAGAATTTCCGCACCTACGTGCGGCGAGCGGCGCTAGCCGCGGTGCTCATCGGCCTGGTGGTCGGCGTCATCGCCGGCGGTTCGCTGCTGCGCAAGACCGTCGCCAGCTCCAACAATTTCAATCGCGTCGTGGTCTGGCGGATTTCGCTCGACGCGGTGGCGCAATCGCCGTTGCTCGGATGGGGCCTCGGTTCCTATCCCGACGTCTATGCGATCCATCAACCGGCGACGATCATCATGCCGAACGACAAGGCGCATTCGACGCCGATCGAAGTGCTGGTCGAGATGGGCATTCCGGGCGGCATCGCCGCGATGGCCCTCGTCGTTATCCCGTGGTGGATTTGCCTGGCGGCGGCCCTGCGCCAGCGGCGGCAGCGCTATCTCGTTGCCGCAGGCTTTGCCGTCGTCGCTGTGCCGATCCTGCATTCGCTGGTCGATTTCAGCCTGCAGATTCCGGCAATCGCCTTTGTCGTCAGCGCCTTCCTCGGCATGGGCTGGGGGCAGGCTTTTCCCGATGATTCGCCGCCAGATGAGGGCTTTACGGAAGAAAGCTGAACAACTATATTCATCGCGGGTGTAAATATACTCCTGGACCGAGCGGGGTCGGTCCTTTGGGGGAGGACGGCAGGTTTGCGCAGCTCGGTCCCAGCAGATGCGGAGGGGACGTCAGGCCGGTCTCGGAGCCGGCGGGCCGTGCCCGCGATTCGCTCGGCGCCGCAGCGTTTCATCGAGACGTGGCTCGATGCCATTGGCGGGTTCCTGTTCTGCGTCATCCTGCCGATCCCGATCTATGCGACCGGCGAGCCGTTCGAGAAGGGCTTCGGCCCGGCCGAGCAGACCATCTTGGTCACCGCCATCGCCTACGTCGTCACCTGGTATGGCGGCCGGCGGGTCGATGCATTTCCACGCGCGACGTTCCAAGGAAACATCGGCTACATCGCGCCGGTCGCGGCGATCGCTTATTCGACCATCGCGGTGTTCCTGCTGCTGGTGCGCTCGGACTATTCGCGCGTGCAGCTCTTCGGCTCCGGGCTGCTCGCCATTTTGTGGATGGCGTTCGTCGCGCAGCTTCGCGCGCGCTACCTCACTCGCAACTATGCGGTCATTCCCGCCAGCCTCATCGCCTCGATGCCCGAGGTAAACACCTGCCGCTGGCTCGATTTCGACGAATTGGGCGCCAAGGACGTGCGGGTCGACGCGATCGTTGCTGATCTCGACGCGTCGCTCAATGAACACCAGGTCTCGACCCTGGCGCAGGCGGCGATTTCCGGCGTGCCGGTGCTCGACCGCCGCTACATTCTCGAGACCCTGACCGGTCGCACGCCGCTGGGCGGACTGACGCCGAACGAATTCGGCGCGCTACTGCCGTCGCGCCAGTACCTGGTGATCCGACGCGCTCTTGAACTGCTGGGCACGCTCCTCATTCTGCCCCTGCTGCTGCCGTTTCTTGTGATCGTCGCATTGCTCGTGCGCCTGGATAGTCCCGGGCCCGTCTTCTTCGCGCAGGTGCGGGTCGGCCGGCGTGGTCGCGTGTTCCGCATGATCAAGTTCCGCACCATGTATCATGGTGTGAAGGGGCCGAGTTTCACGGTGACAGGCGATCCGCGCGTGACGCGTGTCGGTCAGTTCCTGAGGCGGACGCGACTGGACGAGCTGCCGCAGGTCTTCAACATCATCCGGGGCGACATGAGCTGGGTGGGGCCGCGTCCGGAAGCGCTCGAACTCGACCAGAAGTATGTGCGCGACATCCCGCACTTTGCCCTGCGCGGCATCGTTCGGCCGGGCGTCACCGGCTGGGCCCAGATCAACCAGGGCTACGCGCACGATCCGGACGAAATGCGCTCCAAATTGGAGTATGATCTCTTCTACATGAAGCATTGCTCGCTTTGGCTGGATCTCGTGATCGTGCTGCGCACTTTCGCCGTCGTGATCGGCGGCGCCGGCGCACGCTGAGTCCATCGCTGTCCGGTCGTCTGCCGACGCCATGTGCGGAATAGCCGGCATCTTTGCCTATCTCGATGTCGCCGCCGCGGTGGACCGTGGCGAGCTCGCGCGCATGAACGCGCGCATGGCCGCGCGCGGTCCGGACGGCAGCGGCGACTGGTTCTCGCATGACGGCCGCGTCGGCTTCACCCATCGCCGGCTCGCGATCATCGATCTTTCGGAGCGCGGCGCGCAGCCGATGCACAGCGCCGATGGCCGCCTGACCATCACCTTCAACGGCGAAATCTACAATTTTCGCGAACTGCGCGCCGAACTCGAGCGCAAGGGATATTCGTTCCGCACCGAGTCCGATACCGAGGTCCTGCTGCAGCTCTACGTCGATCGAGGCGCGGCGATGGTCGAGGCGCTGCGCGGCATGTTCGCCTTCGGTCTGTGGGATGCGCGCGAGCGTCGCCTGCTGCTGGCGCGCGATCCGCTGGGCATCAAGCCGCTCTACTACGCCGACGATGGCTGGACGCTGCGCTTTGCCTCGCAGGCCAAGGCGCTGCTGGCGGGCGGCGCGGTGTCGTACGATCCCGAACCGGCAGGCATCGTCGGCTTCCATCTGTTCGGCAGCGTCCCCGAGCCGTTCACCGTGTGGCAGGACATCCGCTCCGTGCCCGCGGGCGCGACGGTGATGATCGATGCGACCGGCCCAGCCGAACCGCAGACCTATTACAGCGTCGCGAGCTCGCTTGCTGGTCGCAATGGCATGAGCGTGGTGGATGCCGCGGCAGCGCGCGCGCAGCTGAGCGCCGCGGTGCATGACTCGGTGCGGCATCATCTGGTCGCGGACGTGCCGGTGGCGGTGTTTCTGTCGGCCGGGCTCGATTCCGGCGCCCTGTTGGGGACGATGGCCGAGTTGGGCGTTCGCAATACGCTGGCGGTGACGCTCGCCTTCTCTGAGTTCAAGGGCGCGGCGCAGGACGAAGCGCCGCTGGCGGCCGAGGTGGCCCGACGCTACGGCGCCGAGCATATCGTGCGCACCGTCGATCGCGCCGAATTCGAGCGCGACTTGCCGGCGATTCTCGACGCCATGGATCTGCCGACCACCGACGGCATCAACACCTGGTTCGTCGCCAAGGCGGCGCACGAGGCGGGCATCAAGGTGGCGCTGAGCGGCTTGGGCGCCGACGAGTGTTTCGGCGGTTATCCGTCCTTCACCGACGTTCCGCGCAGCGTGCACTGGCTGCGGCCGTTCCATTTCCTGCCCGGTGCCGGAGCGTTGGCGCGCCAACTCGTATCGACGGCGATCAGTGCTGGCGTCGGTCTCCATCCGAAATCAGCCGGCGTGCTCCAGTACGGCGGCGATTGGGCGGGGGCCTACCTGCTGCGCCGGGGTGTCTACATGCCGTGGGAACTCGAGGGGCTGCTCGACCGCGATCTGGTGGAGGAAGGGCTGCGCCGCCTGTCGCCGCTCAGCCATATCGCCAACGAGCTGCGGTCCGGCCGGCAGCTCGGCGATTTCGACCGGGTGGCGGCGCTGGAGACCTCGATCTACATGCGCAACCAGTTGCTGCGCGACGCCGATTGGGCCGGCATGGCGCACTCGATCGAGATTCGCGTGCCCTATGTCGATCCCTTCTTCCTCGCCGCGCTGCCGCAAGGCGATGTGCTTGCCTCGCTCAATGCCAAGGCGGCCGTCGCCGACGTGCCGCAACCGCCGTTGCCGCAGGCGAGCCGCGAGCGGCGCAAGACCGGCTTCGCGACGCCGGTCGGGCGCTGGATCAACGAGGCGGCAGGCGGTTCGGGCGACGTCCCGTTCTCGGCGGCTTCCCGCGCCTGGGCGCTCCAGGTCTGGCGTTACGGCTGGAACGGATCGGCGGCGGCGTGACGACGATTTGCTGCGGATGAGCACACGCATTCTGGCGCTGGTCAGCGACTGCTATGGCATGGGCGGCGGCATTGCCCGCTACAATCAGGATCTCGTCGAGGCTCTTGCCGGCGACGACGTCTCGATCGTCGTACTGCCGCGCTACGGCCGTGCCGACGACAAGACCCTGCCCAAGGGCGTCGAGCAGTTGCCGCCCGTCGCCGGAAGGATCACCTACAGCCTCGCCGCATTGTGGACCGCGCTTCGCCGGGGCCGGGTCGACGTGGTGTTCTGCGGTCACGCCTTCATGGCGCCGCTTGCCTGGGCGACGGCACGCCTGATCGGCGCGCGCTTGTGGGTGCAGGCACACGGCACCGATATCTGGGCCGACCGGCGGCCGAGCGTCCGCCGCGCCGTGGAGGCGGCCGACCTGGTGACGACCGTGAGTCGCGCCACACGCCGCAGCCTGCTCGCGTGGGCGAACCTCGCGCCCGAGCGTGTGCGTGTGATGCCCAACACTGTGCGCGACATCTTCAAGCCAGGGCCGCCGTCGCCTGCTCTGGTGGAACGTCTGGCGCTTGGGCCCGGTCCCGTCCTGCTGACGGTCGGGCGGCTCTCCGTCAGCGAGCGCTACAAGGGTCATGAGCAGATTTTTGCCGCGTTGCCCGCGCTGCGGGCAAAGTTTCCAGGCTTGGTCCATGTCGTGGCCGGCGACGGCGACGATCGTGCGCGCCTCGAACGCCGCGCCCATGAGCTTGCAGGCGATGCGGGGGCCGTGCGGTTCCTCGGCTTCGTGGCGGAGGAGGAGCTGCCCGATCTGTACCGGCTGGCTGATCTCTACGTCATGCCAAGCGTTCAGGAGGGTTTCGGCATCGTCTATCTCGAGGCTGCGGCCTGCGGTCTGCGGGTCGTCGGCGGCCGGGGCGGCGGCAGTGCCGACGCCATTCCGGACGAAAGGGTAGGCATCCTGGTCGATCCGGAGGAGGACGGTGCGCTGGTCGACGCCATCATTCGCATGCTCGCTGCGGGCAGGGCAGATCTCGCCGCCATCGAACCCTACCGGCGGGGCCATTTTGCCTCCGAAGCCCGGCTACTCCTCGCTCGCCTCCTGGCACGGCCTTGGCGTATGACTGGCGACGCATGAGTGTTGCCGAGCAACAACCGAAATTGCACCTGGTGCTCGAGGCGGGGCGCGCCGACCAGCGCTACTGGACCGACTTGTGGCGTTACCGGGAGCTGTATTTCATCCTCGCCTGGCGCGACGTGGCGGTGCGCTACAAGCAGACCGTCATCGGCGCGGCATGGGCCTTCATTCGTCCGTTCCTGACGATGGTGGTGTTCACCGTCCTGTTCGGCCATCTCGCCAAACTCGCCCACGATTCCGCCGTGCCCTACGCCATCGTGGTGTTCGCCGGCCTGCTGCCGTGGACGCTGTTCTCGTCGGTGCTATCCGACGTGTCCAACAGCGTGATCGCCAACAGCCATTTGATCAGCAAAGTCTATTTTCCACGCCTGATCGTGCCGCTCGCGACGGTCGTGGTCGCGCTCATCGACTTTGCGGTGACCTTGGTCATCCTGGCCGGCTTGATGCTCTTCTATGGCTTCCTGCCGGGCTGGCAGATCCTGCTGCTGCCGATCTTCGTACTGCTGGCGCTGCTGGCGAGCCTCGGCCCCGCGCTGTGGGCGGCCTCGCTGATCGTCAAATATCGCGACTTTCGCTTCATCATTCCGTTTGCCCTGCAGTTCGGGCTCTACGTCTCGCCGGTTGGCTTCTCCAGCTCGGTCGTGCCTGAGCAGTGGCGGTCGCTCTACAGCCTCAATCCGGTGGTCGGCATCATCGATGGCTTTCGCTGGAGCATCATCGGCGGCGCAAGCCCGATCTATTGGCCGGGATTCCTGGTGAGTCTCGGCGTGATGGCCTTCTTCCTGTGGCTCGGCATTCGCACCTTCCGCCGCACCGAGCGCGGCTTCGCGGACCTGGTCTAGGACGATGTCGCAAACCGTCATCCGGTCCCAGGGACTTGGCAAGAAATTCGTCATCACCCATCGGCAGCCGCGCGAGGGGGACCTGTTCGTCGACCTGCTGATGAGCCGCGCGCGCAGCGCCTTGCGCGCACTGGCCGGCCGCAAGTCGAAGGACGAGCCGGCGGGACGCTATGAAGAATTCTGGGCGTTGCGCGACATCGATTTCGAGATCAGGGCGGGCGAGCTGGTCAGCATCATCGGGCACAATGGCGCCGGCAAGACGACGCTGCTCAAGGTGCTGTCGCGCATCACGGAGCCGACCGAGGGCCGGGTCGAGATCTTCGGCCGCGTGAACAGCCTGCTCGAGGTCGGCACGGGTTTCCATCCCGAGCTCACCGGGCGCGAGAACATCTTCCTGAACGGCGCGATTCTCGGAATGACGCGCGCCGAGATGCGCCGGAAGTTCGACGAGATCGTCGATTTCGCCGGCGTCGAGAAGTTCATCGACACGCCAGTCAAGCGCTACTCGACAGGCATGTATGTGCGGCTCGCCTTCTCGGTCGCGGCGCATCTCGAAGCCGAGATCCTGGTGGTCGACGAGGTGCTCGCGGTGGGCGACGCGGAATTCCAGTCGCGCTGCCTCAATCGCATGTCGGAAGTGGCGAGCAGCGGCCGCACGGTTCTGTTCGTCAGCCACAATTTTGCGGCGGTCACGGCGCTCACCAAGCGGGCAATCGTGCTCAACAGCGGGCGGGTGACGTTCGACGGACCGGTGACCGACGCCCTCGCGCATTACACGGCTTCACTCGGCAAGGTGGAGACCAAGCGCAAGTGGGACCGCGGAAGCAACTCCTCGCTGTTGGCGGCCGACCTGCTCGACGCGGAAGGACGGCCGACCGATCGGTATGTTCCCGGCACGCCGCTTCGCCTGCGCGTCGAACTCGAGACGACCGGCCTGCCTGGCCTGTCGCTCGAGGTCGTCCTGCGCGACCGCCACAACATTCCGATTGGCTACTATGCTTCCAACAATTTCAGCCAGGTGCTGCTGCCGGCCGAGGCCGGACGCTACGAATGCATCCTGTCCCTGGACTCCTATCAGTTGGCGGCCGGCGAATACGGCATCGACCTGATGATCAGCGTGCCGAACATCATGGTCGACCACGAGGTCGACAACGCCGTGCGGTTCTCCGTCGACACCTGCAGCCCCAACGGAATCCCGTTTAACTTCACGCAGGAGCTCGGGTTCGGGAACCAGGCGATGCAGCTCAGTGCGCCGTTGCGGTTCAAGCCAATTGCGCCGTCGCCGGAGGCGACCTGATCGCGCCATGGCCGGACGCGTCTGCATCGTGACACCCGGCAGCCTCGCGTCGAATCCGAGAGTGTTGAAAGAAGCTGGCGCGCTGCACGATGCGGGATACGAGGTAATGACCGTCGGGTGCGAGTACTCGGCGTCACTCAGTGCGGCCGATGATACGTTGGTCTCGCGCGTGCCGTGGAAGGTGCTGCGCGTGCCGCGGCCAGCCAGCGAACGCTATGTTGCCGCAACATCCCGAACGGTTGCGCGCGCCTTCGACCGGTTGGGCGCGACCGTGCCGATGTCGATCGCCGCGTCGGCTTATGACGGACCGGCGGCGGCCTTGCGGTCGGCCGCGGTAGAGGTGGCTGCCGATCTCTACATCGCGCATTACGTCGTGGCGCTGCCCGCAGCCGCCGAGGCTGCCAGGCGTCATCGCGGCATGCTGGCTTTCGATGCGGAAGATTTTCATTCCGGCGAGGGCGGAGACGGGGAAGCCGAGGCTTTCCGTATGCGCCTCGTGCGGCGTATCGAAGGCGCCATCCTACCGCGATGCAGCTACTCGACGGCGGCGTCGCCGCTGATCGGCATGGCTTATGAAAAGGCCTACGGCATCAAGCCCGTCACGATGCTCAACGTCTTTCCGCTGTCGATGGCGCCGGACAGGCCCTCGCACCGGGCAGCCGGCGAACTGCGTGCTTACTGGTTCTCGCAAACTGTCGGGCTCGACCGCGGCCTCCAGGCCTTCATGGAGGGCATAACGAAGGCGCAAGCCAAGGTCACTCTCGACATTCGCGGCAACGATCCCTGGCGCCACGGCGAGTCGCTGCTCGCCTTGGCGCGCGATCTCGGCGTCGCCGATCGCGTCCGGCTTCTGCCGGTGGCGGCACCGGACGAGATGGCGCGGCTTGCGGCATCCTATGATCTGGGCCTGTCGCTCGAGACGGAAGCGACCGACAGCCGGCGCTTTTGCCTCACCAACAAGATCTTCACCTATCTGCTCGCCGGGATTCCGGTGATGATGAGCAATACACCGGCACAGACGGCGCTCGCGACCGAGCTCGATTCGGCGGCAGCGATGGTTTCGCTGTCGAAGCCCGCAACGATCGGCGAAGCGCTCGACCGGCTGGCCGACGAGCAGGTGCTTGCCAAGGCGAAGGCCGACGCCTGGCGCCTGGCACGCGAGCGCTACAATTGGGACAAGGAAAAGTCCGTGCTGCTCGAGGTCGTAGCTTCAGTTTTCCGGAATCGGGGCAAGGAGGCACATCGCTGATGCACCTGCTACTCACGGCCGACCCGGAAATCGAGGTGCCGCCACGGCTGTACGGCGGTATCGAACGTATCGTCGATGTGCTGGTGCGTCGCCTGAGGGCGAGAGGTCACCGGGTCGGTCTCGTCGCGCGCGCGGGTTCCACCTCTCCGGCCGACGAATTCTACGCCTGGCCCGGCAAGGAATCGTGGTCGAAGGTCGACACCGTCAAGAACATCTGGGCGTTGGGCGAGGCTGCGCGTTCCTTTCAGCCCGATCTGATTCACAGCTTCTCGCGGATCGCCTATCTGCTGCCGCATCTGCGCGGACAGCGTCCGCTCGTGATGTCCTTCCAACGCGAACCGACGCCCCGTACGGTGGCGCTTGCCGTGCGGCTATCCAGGCCGCATGTCCTCACCTTCACCGGGTGCAGCGAGTATCTGGCGGGTCGCGGTCGGCGCGGCGGAGGCGATTGGTACGGCATTCCGAATTTTGCCGACACCGAAGCGCTGACAATCAATGCAAGCGTCCCAGCCGATGCGCCGCTGGTCTTCCTGAGCCGTGTCGAGAGCATCAAGGGCGCACATTGGGCGATCGAAATCGCGCGCCGCACGAAGCAACGCCTGATCATCGCCGGCAATCATCTGGCGACGGGGCCCGAGGCCGACTATTTCCACCAGCAGATCGAGCCGCACTTTGGCCGCGATGGCATCGAGTATGTCGGCGCCGTCGATGATGTGCAGAAGAACGCTCTGCTGCGGTCGGCAAAGGCCATGGTCGTGCCGATCCAATGGGACGAACCCTTCGGGATCGTCTTCGCCGAATCTCTTGCGTGCGGCACGCCGGTGATCTCTTGTCCGCGCGGCGCGCTTCCGGAGATCGTGCGGCCGGGCGTCGATGGCTTTCTCGTCCGGTCGATCGAAGAAGGTTGCGATGCCGTAGGCAAAGTGGGCGCGCTCGATCGCCTGAGCTGCCGCAAGCGAGCCGAGGATCTCTTCTCGCCCGACGCCGTGGTGGCGCGCTATGACGAGCTCTACAAGCGCGTCCTCGCGAAGTTCCCACGCCGATGAACCGCCGCGTCGCCATCGTCAGCGGTCACTTCGTACCGAGCAATCTGGTCGGCGCACAGCGCGCCCGGCTGTGGTCGCGCTACCTGCCGGAGTTCGGCTGGGAGCCGATCGTCGTGACAGGCGATCCGCGTCGTTACGAGGAGAAGCCCGATCCGGACCTGGAAAAGCTCGTCCCGACCGGCCTTCGCGTCCTGCATGCCCCGACCCTGCCCGTGAAGCCGATCAAGCTCGTGGGTGATATCGGGGTCAGGTCGTTGTGGGGCTGCCATCACGTCCTCTCCGGACTCGCCCGCCGGCGCGAGATCGACTTCGTGCTGGTGACGATTCCTGCCAATTTCCTGGCGCCTGTTGGACGATTGATCCACAGTCGTTTCGGCGTGCCGTACGGCATCGACTACCAGGATCCCTGGGTTCACGAGTGGCCTGGCGTGGAAGTGCCGATGTCGCGGGCGTGGGTGTCCTACCACCTCGCCCTGAAGGTCGAACCATGGGCGGTGCGCGATGCCGCTCTGATTACCGGGATGGCGCCCGGCTACGTTGCCGGCATGCTCCAACGCAACCCCGATGTCGCCAAGCACGCCGTGATCTCTTGCATGCCGATGGGTATTGCACCGGAGGACTACGAGCTCGTGCGCGCGCTGGACAGGCGGCCGTTCCTGTTCGATCCGTCGGATGGGAAATTCCACCTGATCTATGCCGGCGCCCTGTTACCGGCGGGCGTCGCCGTGCTCGACGCGTTCCTGGCCGGATTGCGAGCCCTCCGCGAGAGCTCACCGGCCGTGGCCCACCGCTTGCGCGTGCATTTCGTCGGCACCGGCACATCGCCCGACGATCCGACTGGTTTCCGTGTCCTGCCGCGTGCCCGCGACGCTGAAGTAGAGGACCTGGTGAACGAACACCCGGCACGCATCGGCTACGTCGATGCGCTCAATCATCTAGAGCACAGTAGTGCCGTTCTCGTGCTCGGCTCGACCGAGCGGCACTACACGCCGTCCAAGGTCTTTCAGGCGATTTTGTCGAGGCGGCCGGTATTCGCCCTGTTGCACGCCGACAGCACGGCCGTGGACGTGATTCGCAACGCGGATGCCGGCACTGTGCTCACCCTGACCGAAGCCGACCTTCCCAATCCCGGAAGCATCGCGCAGGCACTCCGCGAGCTCATCGACCGTCCGCCAACAGCCCGCGGACCGATGGAGCCTTCCAGCTTCGGCGCCTACACCGCGCGCGAATCGACGCGTGTTCTGGCCTCCGCCCTGGACGATGCAGTCGCGCGAGAAGCGTCCCGACGGTAGCCATGCGCATCGGGTTCCTGGTCAGCCATCCCATCCAGTACTACGCGCCCGTTTTCCGCGAGCTGGCGAAGCGTTGCGAGCTCACGGTGTACTTCGCGCATCGTCAGACGGCGGAGCAGCAAGCGAGGGCGGGGTTCGGCGTCGCCTTCGACTGGGACGTCGATCTGCTTTCTGGCTACGAGCACCGGTTTCTAACCAATGTCGCCAGGCAACCCTCGACCGATACGTTCTGGGGCTGCGACACGCCCGCGATCGCAAGAGAGATCGTTGACGGACGCTTCGATGCCTTCGTCGTGCCGGGCTGGGCGCTCAAATGCTATTGGCAAGCGATACTGGCATGCCGGCGGACGCGGGTGCCGATATTCGTGCGCGGCGATTCGCAGCTTGCCGAACCGCGACGCCCAATGGTGCGGATTGCCAAGGCATTGGCCTTTCCAAGTTTGCTGCGCAACTTCGACGGCTTTCTCTATGTCGGGCAGCGCAATCGAGACTACCTGCTGCACAACAAGGTTCCAGCAGAGCGGATGTTCTTCTCTCCCCATTGCGTCGACAACGACTGGTTCAGGACTCGCGCCGATGCGGCGCGGGCCGCGTCCGGAAAGCAGCGCCGGTCGCTTCGGCGAGTATTGTTCGTCGGCAAACTGGTCGGTCGCAAGAATCCGCTCGATGCGCTCCAAGCCGCAGCGCGGGTGCGGGCGGCGGGTGCCATGGTCGAGATGGCATTCGCGGGCTCGGGCGAACTCCAGGATGCCTTGCAGAATGCGGCGCGAGCGACCGGCCTGCCGACCGAGTTCCTGGGGTTCGTCAATCAAAGCCAGATGCCGTCCGTCTATGCGTCGGCCGACGTCGTCGTGCTGCCGTCAGACGGCTCCGAGACCTGGGGCCTCGCGATCAACGAGGCGATGGCCTGCGGCGTGCCGGCAGTCGTCGCCGATGCCGTCGGATGCGGGCCCGATCTCATCGAGGAAGGGGCAACCGGGGCCGTCTTTCCAGTCGGCAACGTCAAGGCGATGGCTGCGGCGATCGAAAAGGTTCTTGCCTTCGATCCATCCTCCTGCCGCCGTCATCTGGCTGCCCGGATTGAGCAATATTCTCCTGCCCGTGCGGCCGACGGCGTCCTAGAAGGGGCGAATAGGCTTTGCGGACAACGTCTGCTAAAGTAGGTAATAGCGCCAAATCGATGTCTTCCAGGTCTGTATGAGCACGGCTGTCCTAACGCGACCGACGCCTTCGGCGCCGACGCTCGACTTCGACCTCGTCCGGCGATTCTGCCTTTATTTGATCTTCCTCGCCGGGGTCGCCGCTCCGTTCACCACGGATCCGTTGATTACGCTGGGCGGCGCGATCGTGCCTTGGGTGCTGGTCCGCATCATCGGCACGCCGAATATGCCCTCGGCTGCGCTCTACATCTTCCTCTGGCAGTGGATGCAGATCTATGCCCGCGTGCCCCAGAGCTGGATCGATCACGAGTCGCTGACCGGCGGACTGTTCGGGTCCGACATCGCCCGCGCCTATTGGTACATGCTGGCGAGCCTAGTCACCATGGCTCTCATGTTCCGGTTGGTGCTCGGCAACATGAAGCCGCCGACCAGGGCGCAGGCCACGGCCCACTTCCGGTGGCACGCCAAGGACGTGATCATGGTGTATGGCGGGGCAGTCGCGGTGTCGATGTCGACATCGATTGCGATCCGCGCCGTTCCTGCGCTGGGCCAGTTCCTGGACGGACTTTCGCACTTGAAGACCGTCGCCTTGTTCATGCTGTTCGTTTACAGCATGTCGACAGGCCGCGGCCAGATGTTCGCGCTGGGTGCCGTCTTGTTCGAAGTCGTCGTCGGTTTCAGCGGATTCCTGTCGGACTTCCGCGGCGTCTTCATCTATCTCGGGATTGCCGCGCTGGCCGCTCACATCAGGATGAAGCCGTTGACCATCCTCGGCGGAATGGTCGGAGCCGTGGCGCTCATCTCGCTGGCCCTGTTCTGGACGTCGGTGAAGATGGAGTATCGGGTCTTCGCCGCGCAGTCGGACGACAGCCAGGCCATCAAGGTACCGCTTTCCCAACGAATGGAATTCCTCGGCGAGCGCGCATTGGCGTCGGGCAACATGGACCTGTCCGTGTCGTCGTACGCGCTGCTCAGCCGGCTTGCCTACACCGATATCTTCGGCTCGGTGATCACCGTGCAGGATGCCTCGCCGGAGCCCACCCCGATGCGGCAATGGACCGAGGCCATCCAGCACGTCGTGCAGCCACGCTTCCTGTTCCCCGACAAGCCCGTCCTGTCGGATACGGAGGTGTACATGCGGCTTGCGCGTGCGTTCACGCCCGAGAATATGCGTGAAGGCACCTCGATCAGCGTCGGCTACATGGCCGAGAACTACGCCGATCTGAGCTTTCCTGGCATGCTGGTCGGGATCGCGGTGATGGGCCTGCTGACTGCCGGCGCGATACGCGGCTTGATGAGGACGAACCTGCCTCACATCATGCGCGAGGGCACGATCATGGCCTTCGCGTTCAGCATGGCCCGAGATGGGGTCGAGGTGTCGCTGCCCAAGGTGCTTGGCGCGGGCGTGATGTTCTTCTTCATCTACATGGGACTGAACAAGTTCGTGTTTCCGCGAGTCGTGACCTGGCTCGATCAGCGAGCCGCCTTGCCAGGACCGAGGCGTTCGAGATGAGGGCCTCCTGACCGGTTTCAGCCGGACGAACGGCGCCGGACGGACATGATCGACGTCTCGGTCATCATCCCGACATTCAACCGGCTCTGGAGCCTGCCGAAGACGGTCGAGTCGTGTCTTTCCGCGGAATGCCGGGTGGAGATCATTGTCGTCGACGACGGCAGCACGGACGGTACGTGGCAGTGGCTGCAAGACCGCAAGGACGTGGTGAGCGTCAGGAGCGAGAACTGGGGCAAGGACTGGGCGGTCGTCGCCGGGATGGCGCGTGCTCAGGGCGAGTACGTGCGCTTTCTCGACTCGGACGACTGGCTGCACCCGGAGGCCAATGCCAATCAGCTCGAGCTGGCGCGTCGGGCCGTGGCCGACGTCGTGGTTGCGGGCTACGACGATTTCTATGAGGCGGAGGATCGCGCGGAGCCACATCCGTGGGTCGATTGCGACGATTTCGTCGCCCAGCAGTTCGGAGAAGTTCCGTTCTCGCACTACTCGGCATTCCTGTTCCGGCGTGCCTTCATCCAGGACATCCCGCATCGGCAGGAATTCGCGCTGCGCGATGACCGGATGTTCCTGCTCGAGGTCGCCATGCGCAAGCCGCAAGTCGCGATATATCGACGGCCGGCCTTCGTGCACCGTCATCACGATCGCGGTCGGCTTCAACGTACGCACGGCTTTCAGCGGACGCTCGCGCACTGGACGAACATCCAGGTCTATCGCAGGGCGGTGGCCATGCTGGCCGAGCGCGGAGAATTGACGGCACGTCGCAAGCGCGCCGCGGTGTCGTACATCTGGCCGGTCGTGCGCGCCCTGGCCAAGACGCAGCTCGACGAGGCGGCCGATGCCGCGCGCTGGATCTTCGATCTCGACCCGCAGTTCGTCCCGCCGGTGCGCAAGAGCATCGCTCTGGGATATCGCACTCTCGGGTTTGCGATGACCGAGCGGTTGATCGCCGTGCGAGCTCATTTGCAGTCGGCTGTCGCAGGGACCCGCCACGAATGACTTCGTCGGGGGACAGCGGGGGCGGAACCAAGCTCCGGGTCGGGCACAGTGTCGGCTTCTATTTTCCGGAAAACGTCGGCGGCACGGAAGTCTATGTCCGCGATCTGGCCGATGGGCTGATCAAGCTGTCCGTGGGCAGCACGATCGTCGCCGCTACGGATCGCGCCTATGAAGAATATGAGTGGTCGGGAGTGCCGGTGCGGCGCTATCCCAGCAACTGGGCCGATATCGAAAGCGACTCGGTGAGTTCATCGGGTCAGCGTCTCAGCAAGTTCCAGCAAATCGTGGCGCGAGCCGGCCTTGACGTCTTTCATCTGCATTCGTGGACGGCCGGCGCCGGCCTCAAGCACCTGGAACAGGTCGTGCAGCTGGGGATTCCCTGCATCGTGACGGTGCACGTCCCATCGGCGCTTTGCATGCGCGGAACAATGCTTCTCGAAGGAAGCAGGCCGTGCGACGGCCGCATCGACGAATTGCGATGCACGAGATGCTGGGCGCTGTCGCGAGGTTTGCCCATGGCCGCGGCACGCACGCTGTCGCTGCTGCCGCGAATCGCACTGCCCCAGGAAGTGAGCCGGAGGTTGGGCCGACTGGGCACCGTCGTTTCGGCGCGCTCGCTCGTCCATGTCCAGAAGCGCGATCTGCACAAGATGAGCGAGCTCAGCGCCCGCATCGTCGCGCCGAGCGAGTGGGTGCGTGCCGCACTGGCTGAGAACGGCGTGCCGCAACAAAAGATGTTCGTCTCGCGTCAGGCGGTCGCCGATTCCCTCGTCAGGCTCGGGCAGACCGACGCGAGGTCGAGACGGGAAGTGGGCGCGCTGCGCATCGGCTTCGTCGGCAGGCTCGAGCCCTACAAGGGGCCACATGTATTGCTCCACGCCATGGCGGCGCTTCCGAAGGACGTGCCGCTCCGTCTGATCGTTGCTGGCAGTGGCACGGAGCCGCCATATCTTCGCATGCTGGAGGAGCTGGCCGCGGGCGATGAGCGCATCGAATTCCTGGGACCGATCTCGCACGATGACCTGCCGGATTTCCTCAAGAGCATCGACGTGCTTGCCGTGCCGTCCAACTACATGGAAACGGGTCCGTTGGTCGTGCTCGAAGCCTATGCCTTCGGCATTCCGGTCATGGGCGCCAACATCGGTGGAATCGCCGAGCGAATCCGTGACGGCGTTGACGGCTGGCTCTTGCCGTTCAACGACAGCGGTGCCTGGGCCAAGGCGATGCGGGACGTGGCTTTCGACCGCGCGAAGCTCCAAAGGCTGGCCGCCAATATCGGTGTGGCGCGAACGATGAGCGACGTGGCTTCCGAGATGGCCGCGATCTACACGGATATCGCATCAACAGGCTTGACGATCGAGGTCGGTGATTGAGTTCGCGGCAACCATTGAATCTGTTCTATGAGGAACCCGATCCCGACCGCTGGATTCCCTTCGACAGATATCCGAGGCGGCTGGTCAGGCGCCTGTGGCGAGGGCCGTGGCAGCCGTCGGGCCACATGCGAGTCTTTCTCAACCTGATGACCGGGCTCGATCGGATCGGCGTGCCCTATCGCGTCAACGACTACCGCTATATGAGAGCGAATCTCGACGAACTCTCGTGCCTGGTCGGCAAACCGCACATCCTCGCTGAATTCCCCACACGGGCGCCTCTGCTCTTCGGGCCGTCCATCTACAACCATCCGATCGACGACGAACATTTGCCGTATCGGCACGCCGTCCGACAGGTCCTCGTGCCGAGCCCCTGGGTGCAACGGATGTTCTCGAAAGTCTGGCCCGGCATCGTGACGGCATGGCCCGTTGGCATCGACACGGAGAGATGGACGCCGGCGCCGGCCGCGCAAAAGGACGTCGACGTGCTGATCTACGACAAGATCTTCAAGGGCCGCGATCAGATCGAACGCACGCTGCTTAATCCGCTTCTCGAGGAATTGCGGCGGCGTGGATTGGTGGTGGCGCGGCTGCGCTACGGCTCCTATTTCGAGCGCCAGTTGCTGGCGCTCAGTCGGCGCGCCAGGTCGATGATCTATCTAAGCCGGCATGAGACGCAGGGCATCGCCTTGCAGCAGATGCTGGCCTGTGACGTGCCGATATTTGCATTCGATCCGGGCGGGGACTGGCAGAGTCTCGAATATCTCCTGCGCGGCGTCCGCTTCGGCCCGGTCACGTCGGTGCCCTATTGGGACGAACGGTGCGGTGTGAGGTTCACCGGTCCGCCCGACATGCTCGGCGCGTTCGATACGTTCTGGCGCGGGGTGGAACGCAATGCGTTCGCTCCCCGGCAGATGGTCCTCGACAGGAAGCTCACGCTCGAAGACAGCGCGCAGGCGTTCACGGCCCTCGCCGACCGGTACTCGACGTGAGCCCGGCATGTTCGTCGTGATAGGCTGACGTGGCAGGAGTGAGCGGATGCAGCGAGTGACGCTTACGGGCAATGCCACGCTCATTGCCTACGATGGCAAGCCGGTGTTGGCCACCGACCCGTGGTTCGGTGACGAGGAGCCCGCCTATTTCGGCAGCTGGATTCTCAGCCATCGGATTCCCGCCCATCTCAAGGAAGACATTGCGAATTGCCGGTTCGTGTGGTTTTCCCACGGCCATCCGGACCATCTCAATCCCACCAGCATTGGCCGATTCAAGGAGCGGAAGATCCTGCTGCCCGATCACCTCAACGGCCGGATATTCAAGGACATATCGCCCGAAGGCTATGACGTCACGATCCTGCCCGACCGGCAATGGGTCAGCCTGTCGGACAAGATCAGGGTTCATTGCATCACCACCAAGATCCAGGATGCGGTATTGCTGGTCGATGTCGCCGGAAAGCTCTTCATCAACCTGAATGATGCGGGCACGCGCGACTGTTCGCGCCACATCCGGGGCATCGCCAAAGACTACGGGCACTCCTACGCGCTGGCGCTGTCCGGCTACGGCGATGCCGACATGATCAATTTCTTCGCCGAGGACGGATCGTTCGTCACGCCGCGCGCCGCCCGCAAGCCCTCGGTCGGACAGCAGCTCGCCAACCTCGCCAAGGCCACCGGAGCGAAATCGGTCATTCCGTTCTCGTCGTTCCATCAGTACCAGCGCGAGGACTCGATCTGGGCGCAGGCCTACACAACGCCGATGGATGCCTTCGGCCAGGGATTGCCGCGCGACGTCGGATACTTCCCGCCGTTCTCTTCGGTCGACTGCGAGACGCTGAAGGTCGAGACGTTGCAACCCGAGGAACTCCGCGTGACGCCCAAACCGCCGGCCCAGTTCGGCGACAACTGGTCCGACATGCTCGAACCGCAGGACGTCAAGGCGATCGAGTCCTACTTCGCCCGCAAGGACCGCGTTCAGAACTATCTTGGCTTCATCAATTTCAACGTCGGCGGCAAGGACAATTTCGTCAAGCTGCGCGGCCGGGCGGACCGCGGCATCACCTTCCGTGTTCCCCGGGCCAGCCTGATGACGGCGATCGAGTATCGGATTTTCGACGATCTGCTGATCGGCAACTTCATGAAGACCACGCTTCATGGCATCAAGTCGCTGAACGAGGGAACAGTCGAGAACTTCACCTACAACGTGACCAAGTATGCCGATAACGGCTTGGTCGAGACGGAAGACGAAGTCAGGAAATACCTGGCGGAATATCGCCGCCGCGCCGGCATCGACTATCTCGTTTCGGCGCTCGAAGACAATTCGCGCAGCTTCCTGACCAGGTTCGCCAAGCAGGACACCGCGCTCTACCGCCTCATGAAGGCCATCTACATCGACTACGTGCGCTGAGCGCGCCTACGCGCCCCATTCCTCGCGCCAGTCGGTCAATTTGCCGGGGCGGCCGATCGTGCCGCGTTGTCCGGGAAGAAGCCGGGCCGCCAGTCGCCGCGGCAGTATCCGATCCACCGTCCGCGCGAGGCGAAGGTAGGAATTCTGCGCGCCGAACGGATGGCGTCTGTCCTCGCGGCGTTGCCACCTGACCAACCGGTCTGGATAGGCGCGCGTCGCCACGAGCGACGGCGCGTTCTGGCTTCTGAAAGCGGCCAGCATGCGCTTTTTGCAGTCGAGGTCGGCCGGCTCCAGGCGGACTCTCAAGATGGGCCGATCGTCGACGCCGTCGGCCGGCCCGCAATAGGAGACAAGTCCAAGCAGCCAGCGCGCGCACAATGCGATGACGCGATGCGGCGTGTAGTTCAACGAGACGCACGGGCCGTATTCCGGCGCCTCGAATACCTCGAAAGTGTCGGCGTCGGAAATCACGTAGTCCAACGTCGCGGCGACCATGTCGTGATGGACGTGGCCGCCCTCGAACATCGGCACCACCACCGTCGTCGGCTTGAAATCGTCGATGATCCGTCGCAGCTCGCGCGCGGCCGCATGCAGGCGCTTTGGATCACGCTGAAGAAGCGATGGCAGCAGGTCGAAATGATGGAGCTCGCTCGCGTCGACGCCGGCTTCGCGCCAGGCGGCGCGTGCTTCTTCGGCCCTGGTCTGCGCCATGCCCGGAGTCTCGTCGGGGGCGAGATAGACGACGCGCACGTCGCCACCCAGCCGGCGGTTGAGCGCTCCGACCCCGCCGGCGGCGATGACGCAATCGTCTTCATGCGGCGCCAGGATGAGCAACCGGCGAGGTGCCCGCCAGATCAGCTCGCGTTCGAGCACATGGCTGCGCCACCATGCCCAGGCGGAAATCGCCAGCAGAGCCGAATAGGCCAATGCAATGGGGAGAAACCACAGGCTGACGGCGTGCACGAGCCACCATAGAAGCGCGGCCGCGATCGCCAGCAGCAGGACGACAGGGCCGGGCCGGAAATAGAGGCGCAGCTTCATGGCGACGAGCTATGCTATTGGAAGGGGACGAACTGCAAGTCCCCGGCCGAGCATTTGCGCCTTCTTCACATCGTCCCGACCTATCTGCCTGCCGTGCGCTATGGCGGCCCCATACAGACCGTCCACGCGCTTTGCCGGGCCCTGGCGAGTCATGGGCATGACGTTCATGTCTTCACGACCAATGTCGACGGCGCAGCAGACAGCCCCGTTCCACTTGGCCGGCCGGTCGACCTCGAGGGCGTGACGGTCACCTACTTCCCCAGTCGCCTCCTGCGCCGGCTCTATTGGTCGCCTCCGATGCGGCGAGCGCTGATGGCCGAAGGACCAGCGTTCGATCTCTTCCACCTGCACGCGATCTACCTCTGGCCGACCTGGATCGGCGCGCGCGCCGCCCGTGCCTGCGGCAAGCCCTATATCGTCTCTCCGAGAGGCATGCTGGTGCCGGAGCTGATCCGGCGCAAAAGCCGATGGACCAAGACAGCCTGGATCTCCCTGATCGACCGCCGCAATCTCGAAGGCGCCGCCGCCATCCATACGACGTCCGACATCGAAGCCAGCCACTTGCCGGGCTTCGGCTGGCATCTGCCGCCGGTCGAGACGATCCCGCACGGCGTCGACGACCCGCCGGACTTGGCGGGTGCGCCGTTGTCGGCCGACGTGGCGGCGGCGATCGCCGGCGGGGAGATCGTGCTGGCGCTCGGGCGGATCAGCTGGGAGAAGGGGCTCGATCGCCTGATCGCTGCGCTGCCTGACATGCCGTCCGGCAGGGTCGTGATTGCGGGAGGCGATGCCGACGGACAGGCCGCCTACCTTGCCGGCGAGGCGCGACGGTTGGGCGTCTCCGCGCGCGTGACGATCCTTGCCCGCCATGTCGACGGCGCGGACAAGGAAGCCCTCTTCGGCGCGGCGCGGGTGTTTGCCATGACGTCGTTGTCGGAGAATTTCGGGCTCGCGGCTTTCGAAGCGATGCGCCGCGGCTTGCCGGTGCTCACCACGCCTGATGTCGGCATGTCGGAGATCGTGCGCGCCATCAAGGCGGGAGTCGTCGTCGATCCGGTGCCGAGCGAAATCGCGCGCGGCCTGAACCACCTGCTGTCGGACGCCGCGGCGAGTCGAGCGATGGGAGCCAGCGGCCAGGCGCATGTCATCGCGAAATACAGCTGGTCGGCCGCCGCTCGCCGCATGGAAGATCTCTACGGCCGCGTGATCGCGAACGCAGCGGCCGCAAAGGCCCGGCCGTGAGCGAACTGCTCGACAGCAGCCCGTTCGACATTGCATCGGAACGGCGGTTGGTGATCATCGCGGACTGGCTGCCGCCGGATTTCGGTGCCGTCGGCCAGTACATGCAAATGCGTGCGCGCGCGTTGGCGGATCGCGGCCATGACGTGACCTTGGTCGGATTGTCGTCGACGGCCAATTCGGTCCGTCACGAGAGCCGCGGCAAGGGCACGCTCGAGGAAATCCGTCTGCACGCCGCGCCCGTTCCGCGCGGCTCGTTTGTCGGGCGCTTGTTGTGGACGATGTTGACGAACGTGCGCCTGCTCGTCGCGGCGTTTGCCGCGTTGCGCCGCGCCGACGGCATTCTGTTCACCGGATCGCCGCCCTTTCTCATCCATCTCCTCGCGCCGCTCGGGTTTCTGTGGAAGGGCAGGTTGGTCTATCGCATCACCGATTTTCACCCCGAGTGCCTGATCGCCGCGCAAGACAAGCCGTCGGCGTTGCTACGCTGGTTGCTGGCCCTGACGCATCACTGGCGGCGTCGCATCGGCGGCTTCGAGGTGCTGGGCGAGGATCAGCGCAAGCGGCTGCGCGCCACCGGAATTGCCGACGATCGCATCGCGCTGGTGCGCGACGGCTCGCCGATCGGCCTCGACGCGGCCGCACCGCGCGAGAAGCTGCCGGCGGAGCTCGCCGGCCACTGCGTCCTGCTCTACTCCGGCAATTACGGCATCGCGCACGAAGTCGAGACCGTCGCCGCCGGCTACGAGTGGCATCAACGCCAGGGGACGGGGAGGGTGCGGCTGTGGCTCAGTGCCGCAGGGGCGGGCGCAGACATCCTCGAGCAACGGTTCCGGGCGAGGGCTCTGCCGTTCCACAGATCGCGGCCGATCCCGCTCGAGCGGCTGGCCGGCCTGCTGATGGCGGCCGATGCACACCTTGTGACGCTGAAGGACCCGTTCGTCGGATTCGTGATGCCGTCAAAGATTTATGCGTGCATCGAGACGAAAAAGCCCATTATTTTCGTCGGCAGTGCAGAATCTGACGTGGAATTGCTAGGACGTCCCCAAGAGGCTGCATCCGGCTTCTGGCGAGTGGATTGCGGCGACGCCGAGGGGTTTGCCAGGGTCCTGGAAGAGCTGGCCGACCGGGTAGGAAAATCTCCTTTGCCGCCTGCTGCGTAAATTGGGCACTTGAAGCGGCCCACGGCTGCCCCCGCGTGATACATTTGTGCGCCGCGCAAGAAGGACGGTGACTTGGATTCCGCCAGCACTTTCGGTATTTTACATGCAGATTTGGGGCGGGAACCGGTAGGTCTCGAGGCCGGAGCCAAATCGGCACTTGCAAGCTTGTTGGGCGATCATTGAGCCGGCCATCGGCACCGGGGACTAGACCAAATTTATGAATAAAATTGCACTTCGAACGCAGGGTCTGATTGCCGCTGTGACCGCTTTGTGGTCGGGCGTCGCCTTCGCGCAGAACACCAACAATCAGCAGCAAGGCCAGCAGAACCAGCAGCAGAATCAGGGCCAGCAGCAGGGCGGCGGAAATAATCCGCTGCAAGGCAATAGCCCGCTGCAGGGTGCAAACCCCGGAGCAGGTGGTGGTCCGCAGCAAGGGGCAGGTCCCGGCGGTGCGGGTCCGCTGCAGAGTGCAAATCCCGGAGCAGGCGGTGGTCCGCAGCAAGGCGCAGGTCCCGGCGGTGCCGGTCCATTGCAAGGTGCCAATCCTGGTCCCGGCGGTGGTCCGCAGGGCGCAGGTCCCGGCGGTGCCGGTCCGTTTCAAGGTGCCAATCCCGGTGCTGGCGGTGGTCCGCAGGGTGCTGGCCCTGGCGGCGCTGGCCCGCTCCAAGGTGCGAATCCCGGTCCCGGCGGCGGTCCTGCTATCGGCGGACCTGGCGGCGCCGGTCCGTTGCAGGGCGGCAATCCGGGCGGTGGCGCGAGCCCGCTTCAAGGTGCCGGCCCGCTGCAAGGCGCGGGCCCGCAAGCCGGCGGCTCTCCGCTGCAGGGTGCTGGACCCTTGCAGGGCGCCGGTCCGTTGCAGGGTGCAGGCCCGTTGCAAGGCGCAGGTCCGCTGATCGGTGCTGGTCCGCTGCTGGGCGCCGGCCCGTTGCTCGGTGCCGGCCCGCTGCAAGGCGCCGGTCCGTTGATCGGTGCCGGTCCACTGCAGGGTGCGCCGCCGCTGATCGCGGCCGGCGGTGCCAATGTCGGCGGTCCCGCGGTGACGCTCGCGAACGTCAATGCGCCGCCGCCGCCGCCGACAATTCCCATCATCACGCTGCCGCCGGCCGTGCCGCTGACGACGCCGCC
>DASRFX010000052.1:0-27040 GCA_035651335.1 Reyranella sp.
GCGGCCAGACCGCGCTCAACACCGCGATGGCGCTGCATCGCGACGGCCGCCTGCAGAAGCTCGGCGTCGAGCTGATCGGCGCCAATGCGATCGCCATCGACAAGGCCGAGGACCGGCTGCTGTTCCGCGAGGCCATGACCAGGATCGGCCTGGAATGCCCCAAGAGCGAGGCCGTGCACAATCGCGAGGAGGCGACGCGCGCGCTCGACCATGTCGGCCTGCCGGCCATCATCCGGCCGTCGTTCACGCTCGGCGGCACCGGCGGCGGCATCGCCTACAATCGCGACGAATATTTCGACATCGTGCAGGGCGGTCTCGACGCCTCGCCGACCACCGAGGTGCTGGTCGAGGAGTCGGTGCTGGGCTGGAAGGAATACGAGATGGAGGTCGTGCGCGACCGCCACGACAACTGTATCATCATCTGCTCGATCGAGAACGTCGATCCGATGGGCATCCACACCGGCGATTCCGTCACCGTCGCGCCGGCGCTGACGCTCACCGACAAGGAATACCAGATCATGCGCAACGCCTCGATCGCGTGCCTGCGCGAGATCGGCGTCGACACCGGCGGGTCGAACGTGCAGTTCGCGGTCGACCCGGCGAGCGGCCGCATGGTCGTCATCGAAATGAACCCGCGCGTGTCGCGCTCGTCGGCGCTGGCATCGAAGGCGACCGGCTTTCCGATCGCCAAGGTCGCGGCGCGGCTCGCCGTCGGCTACACGCTCGACGAGCTGCTGAACGACATCACCGGCACGACGCCGGCCTCGTTCGAGCCGACCATCGACTACGTCGTCACCAAGATGCCGCGCTTTGCCTTCGAGAAGTTCCCGGGGGCCGAGGCGATCCTCACCACCTCGATGAAGAGCGTCGGCGAGGCGATGTCGATCGGCCGGACCTTCCAGGAATCGCTGCAGAAGGCGCTGCGCTCGATGGAGACCGGCCTGACCGGCCTCAACGAGCTCGAGATCAAGGGTGCGCCCGACAAATCGGCGATCGTGGGCGCGCTGGCGCGGCCGACGCCCGACCGCATCCTGGTGATCGCGCAGGCCTTCCGCTACGGCCTGTCGGTCGACGAGGTGGCGCAGGCCTCGAAGTACGAGCCGTGGTTCCTGCGCCAGATCGAGCAGCTGGTGAAGATCGAGGCCGGCTTGCGCGAGAACGGCCTGCCCAAGGACGCCAAGGACCTGCTCGATCTCAAGAAGAAGGGCTTCTCCGACGATCGCCTGGGCGAGCTGACCGGCCACAGTGCGGCCGAGATCGCCAGGCGCCGCCGCAGCCTCGACGTGCGGCCGGTGTTCAAGCGCATCGACACCTGCGCCGCCGAGTTCGAATCGCGCACGCCCTATCTCTACTCGTGCTACGAGGGCGACGGGCTGCGGCCGGCCGATTGCGAGGCGCGGCCGACCGACAAGCGCAAGGTCATCATCCTGGGCGGCGGACCGAACCGCATCGGCCAGGGAATCGAGTTCGACTATTGCTGCGTGCACGCGGTCTATGCGCTGCGCGAGGCGGGCTACGAGACCATCATGGTCAACTGCAACCCCGAGACCGTGTCGACCGACTACGACACTGCCGACCGCCTCTATTTCGAGCCGCTGACCGCCGAGGACGTGATCGAGCTGGTCGAGGTCGAGCGCCGCAGCGGCGAGCTGCTGGGCCTGATCGTGCAGTTCGGCGGCCAGACGCCGCTCAAGCTCGCCAAGCCGCTCGAGGCCGCCGGCATTCCCATCCTCGGCACCTCGCCCGACGCGATCGACCTCGCCGAGGATCGCGAGCGCTTCCAGAAGCTGATCCATCAGCTGAAGCTGCGCCAGCCCGAGAACGGCACGGCGACGTCGCAGGACCAGGCGATCGCGGTCGCCGAGAAGATCGGCTATCCGGTGGTGATCCGGCCGTCCTACGTGCTGGGCGGCCGCGCCATGCAGATCGTCTACGAGCGCGAGGGCCTGGAGCGCTACATGCGCGACGCGGTCAAGGTGTCGGGCGCCAACCCGGTGCTGATCGATTCCTACCTGCGCGACGCGATCGAAGTCGACGTCGATGCGCTGGCCGACAAGGACGGCAATGTCTTCGTCGCGGGCATCATGGAGCACATCGAGGAGGCGGGGATCCACTCCGGCGACTCGGCCTGCTCGCTGCCGCCTTATTCGCTGTCGGCCAAGATCTTGTCCGAGATCGAGCGCCAGACCGAGGCGATGGCCAAGGCGCTGGGCGTTGTCGGGCTGATGAACGTGCAATTCGCTGTCAAGGACTCCGACGTCTACGTGCTCGAGGTCAATCCGCGCGCCAGCCGCACCGTGCCGTTCGTCGCCAAGGCGACCGGCCAGCCGATCGCCAAGTTCGCCGCCCGCCTGATGGTCGGCGAGGCGCTGAAGTCGCTCGGCATCAGGAAGGCCACCGGCAAGCACATCGCCGTCAAGGAAGCGGTGTTCCCGTTCGCCCGCTTCCCCGGCGTCGATACCCTGCTCGGGCCCGAGATGCGCTCGACCGGCGAGGTCATGGGCCTCGATTCGAATTTCGGCCGCGCCTTCGCCAAGAGCCAGCTCGGCAGCGGCGCCAGGGTGCCGATCGAGGGGGCGGTGTTCGTCTCGGTGAAGGACTCCGACAAGCACGCCATGGTGAAGCCGGTGAAGCGGCTGGTCGATCTCGGCTTCAAGGTCGTGGCGACCGGCGGCACCGCCGACTACCTGCGCCGCCACGGCATCGAGGCGCAGCGGGTGAACAAGGTGCTCGAGGGTCGGCCGCACATCGTCGACATGATGAAGGACGGCAAGGTCCACCTCGTGTTCAACACGGTGGACGGCGCGTCGGCGTTGTCCGACAGTTTCACGCTGCGCCGCACGGCGCTGATGCACAAGATCGCCTACTACACAACCGTGGCGGGCGCCAAGGCATCGGTCGAAGGCATCGCCGCGGTGAGCGAAGGGGCACTCGACGTGGCCCCCCTGCAATCCTACTTCAAAGGCGCATTCTGAGCCTGTGACAAAGGCTTAGCCGTTCGCACGACGCAACCGCAGTGCATCGTTGGCCGTTGACGCCGCGCGAATCATTAAGGACGATTGTGATCATGGAAAAGGTGCCCACCACCGCCGAGGGGCTGAAGAGCCTCGAGGACGAGCTGAAGACTCTCAAGAGCGTCGAGCGGCCGGCGATCATCAAGGCGATCGCGGCGGCGCGCGAGCACGGCGACATTTCGGAGAACGCCGAGTACACGGCCGCGCGCGAACGCCAGAGCTTCATCGAGGGCCGCATCGCCGAGATCGAGGACATCATCTCGCGGGCCGAAGTGATCGATTTCTCGAGCCTGTCGGGCAAGACCGTGAAATTCGGCGCCACCGTGCGGCTGGCCGACGAGGACACTGACGAAAAAGTGAAATACCAGATCGTCGGTCCCTACGAGGCCGATCTCGCCAAGGGCCGCATTTCCGTGACCTCGCCGATCGGCCGCGCACTGATCGGCAAGACGGTGGGCGACACGGTCGAGGTCCAGACGCCCAAGGGCGCCAAGTCCTACGAAGTGCTGGCTGTCGCCTTCAAGTAGCGGCGGCGGCCGCGCCGGCTGCCGCGCGACGGCGCCCGATCATGGTCATGGTCGCGTACTGGATCAGGAACAGGCCGATCTTGCTGAACAGCCCCCAGCCCGACATGAAGGCGGCCCACACCTTGGGCTCGAGCGACACGGCGAGCGCGATGTTGAGCGCCGCCGACGCGAACATCAGGCCGGCCCAGACATAGCCGAAGGTGGTGGCCACGTCGGCCACGGGCGCCGCGCGTTCCGGCAGATAGCGGTTCATCCAGCCGCGCTTCAGCATCACCAGGCCGACGATGCAGTAGATGATCGAGGGCTTCAGCATCACGAAACGCGGATCGCGCGTGTAGAACGTCGCCGTGCCCGACACCAGGATCAGCACCACGCTCAGCCATTGCAGGCTGCCGATCGGTTGCCGGCGATGGAGCTGCCACAGGATCTGCGCCACGCCCAGCGCCATGCCGAGCCCGACCGACACGAAGAGATTGTCGGTCGCGAGGTAGACGGCCAGGAACAGCACCGTCGATGCCAGGTCCATGAGCAATACGCGCGCGGCGGAGAGCAGGTTCTTCATGCATCCTCCAAGGCGGTAACGCCGTGTATCTTTCGCAGGTTATCGATACACAGCGTTTCCGGCAAGGCCACTCTCACTCGCCCGGAATCGGCACGCCCGGCAGCTGCTTGGCCGAGCGGAACACCATCATCGATTTGACGTGGCTGACGTTGGGCGCCGAGGTCAGCCGCGTGGTCAGGAACTTCTGATAGTCGTCCCACGTCTCGGCCACGATCTTCAGCATGAAGTCCGCTTCGCCGGCCAGCATGTGGCACTCGCGCACCTCGCCCCACTTGGCGACCAGCTCCTCGAACGCCTTGAGATCGGCCTCGGCCTGGCTGTTGAGACCGACCAGGGCGAACACCGAGACGCTGTAGCCGAGCGCCTCCGGGCTGAGCTCGGCGTGATAGCCCTTGATGATGCCGATGCGTTCGAGCGCACGCACCCGGCGCAGGCAGGGCGGCGCCGAGATGCCGGCGCGCTCGGCCAGCTCCACGTTGGTCATCCTGCCGTTGGCCTGCAGGTCGGTCAGAATGCGCCGATCGATTCGATCGAGCTTTGCGCGCGCCATCAGGTTCCTCCCGTTGGTCGCGGTCTATGCCAGAACCATGCCATGCGCGCAATAAAGTTGCGAGAAATCCTCATAGTGCTGTGAACAATTGCGCCACGCGGACTTTTCGATCGTGCATACGGTCAGAGGTTTGCATATATGAAGGCAGATATGCGGAAGACGGGATGCGAGTAAGACATGGCTGCAGTCCATCGGAGTAAGGTGCTGATTCTGGGATCGGGTCCTGCCGGATATACGGCGGCGATCTATGCCGCCCGCGCGAACCTCAAGCCCATGCTGGTACAGGGCATCCAGCCCGGCGGGCAGCTCACCATCACCACCGACGTCGAGAACTATCCGGGCTTCGCCGACGTGATCCAGGGGCCGTGGCTCATGGAGCAGATGCAGAAGCAGGCCGAGCATGTGGGCACCCAGCTCTTCTTCGATACCATCGTCGAGGTCCAGCTCGATCAGCGGCCGTTCGTCTGCATCGGCGATTCGGGCGATCGCTACGAGTCCGACGCGCTCATCATCTCGACCGGCGCCACTGCCAAATGGCTTGGCATCCCGACCGAGGAGTCATTTCGCGGCGGCGGCGTTTCCGCTTGCGCCACCTGCGACGGCTTCTTCTTCCGCAACAAGGAGGTCGTGGTCGTGGGCGGCGGCAACACCGCGGTCGAGGAGGCGCTCTACCTCACGCACCATGCCTCGAAGGTCACGCTCATCCACCGCCGCGACACTTTCCGCGCCGAGAAGATCCTGCAGGACCGCCTGTTCAAGAACCCCAAGGTCACCGTGATGTGGGACACGACGCTCGAGGAGATCAAGGGCGAGCTCGCGCCGGCGCCGCTGGTCAAGGGCGTGCGGGTCAAGAACGTCAAGACCGGCAAGGTGAGCGAGTTCGCGACCGACGGCGTGTTCATCGCCATCGGCCATTCGCCCAACACCGAGCTGTTCAAGGGCAAGCTCGCCATGGACGGCGAGGGCTACCTGATCACCAAACCCGGATCGACGGCGACCGACATCGAGGGTGTCTACGCCGCGGGCGACGTGCAGGACAAGGTGTTCCGCCAGGCTGTCACCGCCGCCGGCACCGGCTGCATGGCCGCCCTCGAAGCCGAGAAATGGCTGGCGCGCCAGGAGGCCCGCACCGCCCTCGCGGCGGAGTAGAGGATGTCGATGAACACCGCCGTCGAGCGCGCCGGCAATGGCATGGACTGGGACAAGCTGCGCATCTTCCAGGCGGTGGCCGATGCCGGCAGCTTCACCCATGCCGGCGAGGGGCTGAAGCTCAGCCAGTCGGCGATCTCGCGCCAGATCGGCGCGCTCGAGGAGCAGCTCGGCGTGATGCTGTTCCATCGTCATGCGCGCGGCCTGATCCTGACCGAGCAGGGCGAATTGCTTTACCGCACGGCGCGCGACATGGCGGCCAAGGTCAACACCGCCGAGGCGCTGTTGCGCGCCAACCAGGACAAGCCCGCCGGCCGGCTCAAGATCCATGCGACGGTGGGCTTCGGCTCGACCTGGCTGACCACGCAGATGCACGAATTCATCAGCATGTATCCGGAGATCGACGTCAGTCTGGTGCTTTCGGACAACGAGCTCGATCTCGGCATGCGCGAGGCCGACGTGGCGATCCGCATGATGATGCCGCGCCAGCCGGGCCTGGTGCAGCGCCATTTGCTCACCGTGCGCAGTCACGTCTACGCCTCGCACAGCTATATCCAGAAATACGGCAAGCCCGCGACGCTGGCCGACCTCGACCGGCACCGGCTGATCATCTTCGGCGAGGACGCCCGGGCGCCGGTGCAGGACGTGAACTGGCTGCTGCGCGAGGGCAATCCCGACCAGAACCCGCGCACCGTGGTGCTGCGCGTCAACAACACCTATGGCATCTTCCGCGCCGTCGAATCGGGGCTGGGGATAGCTTCGCTGCCGGACTACCTCGCCCAGCAGTCGACCAAGCTCGAGGTGGTGCTGCCCGACCTCAATGTCCGCACGACCGACGTGTACTTCACCTACCCGGAGGAGCTGCGCCATTCCAAGCGGATCGCGGTTTTCCGCGATTTCCTGCTGCGCAAGGTGGCCGAGACACGCTTTTAGCAGCCAAGACCTGCAGTATTGCATAGTCCATGAAAGGCATGCATCGGCCGCATGCCAGTATCCGAACACTGGCCGTATCAATTCCCACGCCGTGGAAGCATTTTAGCGCCAAGTCTTCGACACGAACGGTTTCGGCTGATCGCGTTCGAAACTCGGGATCCTTCGGGGTCCCACGTCTCCCAGACGTGAAGCCTCCCTGTTTGACTCGCCGGGCCCTCGGGCCCGGCGTCTTTTTTTGACCGGGCGGCGTTGCAATGGGAGGTGCGGCGCGAAAGCAGCCCTGCGACTACTAATTGATATTCATTCCCTGTGACCCTACGTATATTGAAGTTGCTCGTCGCCGATGTTTTCTGAAGTTCGCCAAGCAATCCTTCCCCTGGCTCTGCGCAAGTTGAAGCGCCGGGGCGATCTGGAGCGCGCGGGGCTCCTGATCGAGTCGCTGGCCCGGCATTGGCGGGACACCCAGCCCTTCCAGCTCCTGATCGTGGCGCCGTCGAGCGACGTCGGCCTGCTGCGTACCAGCCTGCCGCGGTTCTCCAATATCGACGTCTCGGTGCGGCCGGAGGGCGATTTCTTCGCGCCGTTCAGCAGCTTCTACCTGATGACCGGCTGGTTCCGGCAGCAGATGATCAAGCTGCGCGTGCCGGTCATGTTGGGTTTCCGAGGCTACCTGACGCTCGATTCGGACGTCTGTTGCGTCGGTGATTTCGACGCCACGACGTTCATTGCCGATCGCCGCGCGCTGTCGCGCTGGGAACCCAAGCGCGACCATGCCTGGTGGCAGAGCGCGTCGAGCATCGTCGACGTTCCCTACGACGCCAAGGCGCACGGCTTGTCGGTGACGCCGAACCTGCTGCACGGCCATCTCGCGGAGCAGGTGCTGAAGCATTTCGAGACCGAGTCGGCGGACGCCACTTCCGCCCTCGGCAAGTGGATTTTCCGCCGGCTCGGCACGATTCCGTGGACCGAATATTCGCTCTATACCAGCGTCGCCGAACTGAAGGGCAACCTGTTCGACTATCACGTCCATTGGGACCCCTGTTACTTCTCCGACATCCAGCTCTTCTCCGAGCACACGTCGGTGTGGGGCGCCGACGAGTTCGAGCGCATGGTGCAGCTGCCCAACGGCCGCGATCCGGTCGGCAAGTTCATCGTCGTGCAGAGCCATGCGCGCATTCCGCTCGAGCGGGTGCGCGACTACTGCCTGTCGTTCGCCAGCTAGGTCTTCGCCGGCCGGTTGAACAGCGCCAGGCTGACGGCCGCCACGATCAGGCCGAGGGCCGCGCCGTCGAGCCACGTCACCTTGCCGCCGACCAGCAGCGCGCTCGAGCCGAAGCCGACGCAGGGCACCACGAGGGTCGTCAGGCTCGCCACTGACGTGGACAGCACCCTGAGGACGCGGAACCAGCAGTAGTAGGCGAGCACGTTCGACACGAGCATCAGCCAGACCAGGGCCACGATCCCCCGGACGTGTTCCGGCCGGAAATAGGCGCCGTGCGCGAAGAACAGCCAGACGGGGACGACGGGCACCGCGCCAAGGATGAGCTGCCACGCGGCATTGATCGCGGGATCGCCCTTCAGCGAATCGCGCTTGGTGAGCACGGTGCCGATGCCGAACGAGATGGCGGCGAGCAGCGTCAACAACGTTCCGACCGGCGCCGCTCGCGCCGCGGTCTCCTGGCTGACGACGATACCGACGGCGGCGAGGCTCAGCACCAGCGAAAGTGCGATGCGCGGCGTGATGCGCTCCTTCAGCAGGAACGCCGCGAACAGCGAGGACCACGTTGGCATGGTGTAGATGATGATCGGCGTGCGGCTGGGGCCGAGTGTGGCGATGCCCGAGATCAGGAAGATCTGGAACAGGCCCATGTTGAACAGGCCGGTCAGCGCGAGTTGGCCCCATTGGCCGCGGTCGGGCAGGGCCGGCGCGCCGCTCCAGACGCCGAACGCCAGCAGGATCAGGCCCGAGATCGGCATGATGACCAGGCGGCCCGAGAACAGGTCGATCGCCTCGAGCGACCAGCTCATCAGGGGATAGGACAGGCCCCAGGCGATCCACACCACGGGCAGAAGGAGGCGGCCCATGGTTTTGCTTTCAGGCCTTGCCGTTGTGCTCGCCGATCTTGGGCGCCTTTTGCTGATCGCCGGCGCGCTCGCCGTCGAAGCTGACCGGCAGGCCATGGAACATCGCCGGCGAGCCGTCATACGGCTTGGCGAACATGCCGAGGGCCGCGACCTGCGCCAGCTCCATCACCTGCGGGATCGAGTTGAGCGGACCGTGCGGTACGCCGACAGCGTCGAGCTTCGCCGACCAGAAGGCGCGGCTTTCCCCGGCCATGATCTTTTCGATCATCGGCAGCAGCACGTCGCGCGCTTTGAGCCGGTCGGCGTTCTTCTTGAAGCGCGGCTCGTCCGGCCACTCCGGATGGCCCAGCACCTCGGCGAATTTGCGCCACAGCCGGTCATTGCCCGGGCACACCATCAGCAGGCCGTCGCTGCACTCGAACGCCTGGTAGGGCGTCAGCGAAGGATGGCCGCTGCCCTGCCTTGCCGGCATCGTGCCGGTCACCGAATAGCCGGCGATGTGGTTGGACGCCCACATCAGCCCCGATTCGAAGAGCGAGGTGTTGACCAGGCTGCCGCGGCCGGTGGCCTGCCGCCGGGAGAGCGCCGCCAGGATGCCGATCGCCGTCCACATGCCGGTCGACAGATCGATGATCGATACGCCAATGCGCGATTCTGGTCCCGACGGATCGCCGTTGATCGAGAACAGCCCGGCGACGGCCTGGATGATCGGCTCGTAGCCCGGCCGCTGCTGCCACGGCCCCTTGTGGCCGAAGGCGCCCAGGTCGGCGTAGATCAGCTTCGGGAACCTCGCGGTGAGCGTCGGGCCGTCGATGCCGAACTTGGCCGGCACGTCGGCGCGCAGATTGTGCAGGAAGATGTCGGCGGCGCCGATGCGCTCGATCAGGGCGTCGCGCTGCTCCTTGTCGGCAAGATCGCAGGTGATCGACTTCTTGCCGCGGTTGAGCGCGATGAAGCCGAGCGAATCGCCTTCCAGGAAGGGCGGGCCCCATTTGCGCGCATCGTCGCCCTCGGGACGCTCGATCTTCACTACTTCCGCGCCAAGGAAGGCCAGGATCTGGCCGGCATAGGGACCGGCGAGGTTCTGGCCGAACTCGACGACCTTGATGCCTTCGAGCGGGCGGCTCATCGCAGGTTGCTGCCCAGGATCTCGCGCGCGATCACCATGCGCTGCACTTCGCTCGGGCCCTCGCCGACCCGGCGGATGCGCATTTCGCGATACCAGCGCTCGAGCGGCAGGTCCTTGGTCATGCCCATGCCGCCATGGATCTGCATGGCGCGGTCGACGACCCGTCCGCCGCCTTCCGAAGCGGTGAGCTTGGCGATCGACGCCTCGATGCGGAACGGCAAGCCGCGGCGCGCCTTCTCGGCGGCCTCCAGCGTGAAATGCTTGGCGGTGCGGATGTCGATCTCGTTGTCGACCAGCATCCATTGCACGGCCTGGCGGTTGGCGAGCTTCTCGCCGAAAGTCGAGCGCATCTTCGCCCATTCGATCGCCATCTCGTGCGCGGCGATGGCGACGCCGATGCAGCCCGCGGCATAGGGAATGCGCTGGCGCGTCAGGCGATCGTTGGCGACGGCGAAGCCCTTGTTCACCTCGCCCAGCACCTGGTGGTCGCTCACCCAGCAATCCTTGAATTCGAGCTCGGTGGCGTAGTGCGAGGAGCGCAGCGTGTGCACGACCCGGCGCACGTGGAATCCCGGCGTATCCGAATCGATGATGAAGCAGGTGATGCCGGCGCGGCCCTTGGAGGCATCGGTGCGGGCGAAGACGATGCCGTACTGCGCCCGGTCGGCGTTGGAGATGAAGATCTTGGCGCCGTTCAGCACCCAGCCATTGTCCTTGCGCTCGGCGCGAGTCTGGATGGCGCGCGCCGGATCGCTGCCGCCGGACGGTTCGGTGAGGCCGAAGAACGCCTTCTTCTCGCCGCGCAGGGTCGGATAGAGGTAGCGCTCCTTCTGGTCCTCGTTAGCCTCGAAGATCTGCGCCAGGCCCGCGCCGCCGAAGGTGCCGTAGCAGGGCACGTAGAGGCCGGCGCGATGCTGCGCCATCTCGATCGCGAGCAGCACGCGCGTGACGATGTCGATGTCCGGACCGCCGAATTCCTTGGGGATGTCGATGCCGAACAGGCCCATCGCCTTGGTCTTCTCGGTCAGCCGCTTGAAATCCTCCGGCGGCAGTTCCGAGGCGTCGGGATCGAGCCTGGCTTCCAGCGGGATGATCTCCTCGCGTACGTAGCGGCGCACCTGATCGATCAGCATCTGCTGTTCGGCGCTCGGTTCGAAGTCCATCGATGTGTCCTCAGTAAAGCCTCATCCTGAGGAGCGGCCGCAGGCCGCGTCTCGAAGGATGGGCGAGAGAAAGGGTGCGGACGGCCCACCCTTCGAGACGGCCGCATCGCCGTTTCGCCTTCGGCGAAAGCGGCTTCAGCGGCCTCCTCAGGGTGAGGCGTTTCTTCACGACGGACTGAGCCGGCCGAGAGTCGGCGGCGGGTTCTTGGCGTTGTCGGGCGGCAGGCTGCCGTGATCGGCCTGGTGCACCATCAGGAGCTCGAACCAGCGCGAGCGATACTGTTGGTTCACCTCGACCCGGAACTGGCAGCCCTCGCCGCGCTCCTTGAATTCACGCTCGAGTTCGGAGCGCAGGCCGAAGGGCGAGCGCGCACCGGCCTGGCCGATATAGAGGATCGCGCCCGCGGCATCGGCCACCTGATAGACGCCAAGTTGTCCGGGCAGGTTTCTTGCCGTCTCGGCCGTCAGCTTCTGCCAGGGCTTGTCGATGCGCAGCCGCATCACTTGCCCTGGAACTTGGCGGTGCGCTTCTCGAGCCGCGCCTTCATGCCTTCCTGCGCGTCCTGGCTCTGCATGGCGGCGACCACCAGCGCGTCGACGTCGTCATGCTTGATGTGGTCGCGGATCTCGAGCTGGCGCACCGTCAGCGCCTTCATCGCCTTGAGCGAGAGCGGCGCATTGTTGGCGAGACGGTTGATCACCTTGTCGGCTTCGGCCTCGAGCTCGGCCGGCGGCACGCAGCGCGCGATCAGGCCGAGCGCATGGAGCTTGGTCGAGGGCAGGGGGTCGCCGAGCAGCAGCATCTCGCGCGTCGTCACCGGACCCAGCACTTCCATCAGCTTCTTGGCCAGGAACCAGTTGGGCGCAAGGCCGACCTGAGCGAGCGACATGCCGAAGCGCGCCTTCTGGCTTGCCACCACGATGTCGCAATGCAGCGCCAGCTCGTTGCCGCCGGCGATCGCATCGCCCTGGACCACCGCCACGACGGGCAGCGGGCAGAGCTCGATCGCGCGCAGCATGATCTCGATGCCGCTTTGCTTGCCGGCGCCGGCGGTCTTGCTGCGCTCGGCCATGTCGAGGCCGGCGCAGAACACGTCGCCCTTGCCGCGGATCACCACCACGCGGTCCTCGGCGGCGACCGGCGCCTGCAGCGCCTCGATCATGTTGCCCAGGAGTTCGCTGTCGAGGGCGTTACGCTTCTCCGGCCGGTTCATCCAAATCGTTTTGACCGGGCCGTTCTTCTCGATGATGACCTTGCTCATGGCGCGTTCTCCCAGACCCCGTTTTAGCGGGGCAGCGCCAGGAGGCAAAGGCGCGCGACGCCTTACATGAACAGCTTTTCCGACTTGCGGTTTTCGTACAGGCCGGCGACGAACTCGCCATAACCATTGTAGATCTGCGTCGGAATGCGCTCGCTGACACCAAGCGGCCGTTCGGTCGCCTGGCTCCAGCGCGGATGAGGCACGGCCGGGTTCACGTTGGCCCAGAATCCGTACTCGTGGCCGTTGATCTGTTCCCAGAACGACACCGGCCGCTTGTCCGTGAACTCGATCGAGACGATCGACTTAACGTTCTTGAAGCCGTACTTCCACGGCGAGACGATGCGCAGTGGCGCGCCGTTCTGCTTGGGGATCGGCTTGCCGTAGAGGCCGGTCGCCATGAAGCAAAGATCGTGCGTCGCCTCGTCCATCGCCAGGCCCTCGATGTAGGGCCAGGGGAAGGTCGGGTCCTCGATGCCCGGCATGGTCTTGGCGTCGGCCAGCGTCTTCATGACCATGTACTTGGCGCTGCCGGTCGGCTTGCAAAGCTCGACCAGCGCCTTCGTCGGGAAGCCGGACCACGGCACGATCATCGACCACGTCTCGACGCAGCGATGACGGTAGACCCGCTCCTCGAGCGGCATCTTGGCGATCAGATCCTCGAAGCCGATCTCGAACGGCTTCTCGACCATGCCCGACACCTTGATCGTCCAGGGACGGATCTTCAGCTTGCGCGCGGCGCGCCAGAGGTCCTTGTCGGTGCTGAATTCGTAGTAGTTGTTGTAGGTCGTCGAAAGCTTCTCGGCGGTGATCGGCTCGGGCTTGCCGAACTTGTCGTTGGGCTTGGCCGGATAGAGCTTGGCGGTCGGATCAGCGTCCTGCGCCAGCGCCAGCCCGGGGCCGGCGATGCCAAGCGCGCCCAGGCCAAGGCCCATGGTCTTCACGACTTGCCGGCGCCGCAGATAAAGGCCTTCGTCGGTCGCAAGCCGCTCCGGCAATTCCCAGCCGCGTGTGCGCTTGATGAACATCGTCGTCACTCCAGATGCGCCTGTTTCTACAGGGATTGGGCGCATCCGGATCACAAATCAACCCCTCATCACCCGCTCGTTACGAGGTGAGGCGTTATGTCAAACCCGGATATCGCCCTCGCCCATGGTGGTGGCGAGATCGGCGCGATAGCCCGACGCCACCAGAGTCTCGGCGACCAGGAACATCGGCCCGATGAAGGCCTGGAAGATGTTGTCGACCAGGGCCGGCCGCCTGCCTTCGAAATGATGGCCGACGAACTGCAGCACCCAGCCGCCGACGAACAGGACGGCGAAGGCGACCCAGGTCGAGGAGGGGCCGAGCACGGCGGCCAGCGCCTCGGCGGCGTACCAGGTCGGCAGCAGGATGAGCGCCATGATCGCGCCGACACCGAAATCGAGCGCGATCCAGCCGAGGGCGGCGACGACGGCGACAACCAGCGCCAGCGAAACCTCGCGGCCGGCCGGATGCACGCGCGCCAGCGCGAGGATCAGCAGAATCGAAAAGACGATGATCGGGATGCCGACGAAATGCGTCGCCTTGTTCCGTCCCGAGCGGTGGACGGCGGCATAGCTCGCCAGTTGCCGCCGAAAGAAGTCGTTGGCCATCGCCCTAAACTCTAGAGCAAGGTTCGCTCAAACGGAATCACCTCATCCTGAGGAGGCGCGCCGAAACGGCGATGCGGACCGCTCCTCAGGGGGAGGTTGTTTGGTCCGACTTGATCCCACCATGCTCTAGGCCGTCGTCCCCGTCACTTCCATGATCTTGGGCCACATCTTGTCCTTCCAGCCGGCATTGCCGGTGGTGGTGAAGATGATCTTCTTGTCCTGGGCCAGGATGAAGCGCGGCGTCCAGTTGCCGCGTTGCGCGCCTTCGTCGCTCATCAGGAAATCGGTGAGGACCCAGCGCGCGTCGGCCGGCCAGAATTCCTCCTTGAGGATCAGGTCGCCGTTGGCTGGATGGACGATCCGGTAGTCGAGCTTCTTGTAGGCCGCGGACTTGATGAAGACGGGTTCAGACTGGGCACGCCAGATCTTGCACCCGCCTCAAAGCTCGTGGCCGACGAAGACGAGCATCGGCCGCGCGGCGTCGGCGGCGGCGATGCGGGGAAGCGACGACGCAACGGCCGTTGCGAGGCCGCCCGTCGTCAGAGTGCGTCTGTTGATCATGGGCAAAAGTATGAGGCGGCCTCCCGCGCCGGAAAAGCCCGCTTCACTGCCTTGTGACGGCTACAGACCGGCTGCGACTTCCTTGAACTTCCGCAAGGTCTCGATCTGATCGTCGAGCTTGGCCATCCGGTACATCGGATAGAGCATGACGATCTTGGCGCCGAGCCGCTTCCATCCTTCCGCTGCCTTGGCCCAACCCTGCGGGTCGGGCTTGTCGAAGCGCAGCCAGCCTTCGAGGCCGAACTTCGCAGGGTCCCGGCCGAACGTTTTCATGTGTTCGTGCAGCATGGCGATCTTGGGCTCAGCCACGTCGGGCGCCATGATCGGCATGTAGCCGTCGCCGATGCGGGCGGCGCGCTTGACGACCGCATCCGACGAGCCGCCGAACCACACCGGGATCGGCCGCTGCACCGGGACCGGCAGCAGGTTGACGGCTTCGAGCGTGTGGAAGCGGCCCTTGAACGTCACGAGGTCTTCCGTCCACAGCTTGCGCATCACCTCGATCTGCTCGGCCTGGCGGGCGCCGCGCGTCTTCCAGTCCTCGTTGAGTGCCTGGTATTCGACATGGTTCCAGCCGACGCCGACGCCGAGCCGAAGCCTGCCGCCGCTCAGGATGTCGACCTCGGCCGCCTGCTTGGCGACCACGCCGGTCTGGCGCTGCGGCAGGATCAACACGCCGCTTGCCAGCTCGATCTTCCTGGTGACCGCGGCGATGAAGGCCATGGTCGTGAAGGTCTCGTGGAACGGGTCCTGCTCGCTGTAGACCGGCTTCCAGTCGCCGCGCGGCGCCGCGCCGAAGACATGGTCGGCGACCTCGATGCCGTGGAAGCCGAGCGCTTCGACGGCCTGCGCGAAGTCCCGGATCTTTGCCGGGTCGGTGCCGATATCGCGAGTCGGGAAGAGGGCGTTCAACAGCATTCGGGGCTCCGCGCGAGTTCGAGGAGCCGACTTTGCCCTCATATTCCTCTCCACCGCTAGGGGGAGAGGCGAGGAGAGGGGGCCTGTAAGGCTGCGTGGCAGCGCGCCTACGCCGCCGCGCGCTTCTTGCTTTCCTCGACGATGCGCTCGGCGGTACGGCCGACCAGTTCCTGCAGATGGTCGAACTCGGTGCGGAAAGTACCGACGCCCTGCGTCACCGACCTGATCTCGACGATCATGTCGGCGACCTCGGCTTCCGGCATCAGGGCCGACACCTCGTCCCAGCCGTTCCAGCCCGGCCGGGCGTCGTAGCCCAGGAGCTGGCCGCGCCGGCCCGAGATCAGGCGCTGGATGCGCGAGGTCGAGTCCGACGGCGCCGCAACCGTCACCTTCAGGATCGGCTCGAGCAGCACGGGCTTGCACTTGGGCATGGCCTCACTCATGGCGATGCGCGCGGCCATCTTGAACGACATTTCCGAGCTGTCGACCGAGTGGTACTGGCCGTCGAATAAGGTCACTTCAAGGTCGACCACCGGCTGGCCCAGCGGGCCTTCCTTCAGATAGTCGATCAGGCCTTCCTCGACCGCCGGGATGAAGTTGCGCGGCACCACGCCGCCCACGATCTTGTCGACGAAGCGGAAGCCCGAGCCGCGCGGCAGCGGCCTGATCTCGACCTTGATGTCGGCGAACTGGCCGTGACCGCCGGTCTGGCGCTTGTAGCGGGCATGCTGCTGGCAGCCCGCCTGGATGGTCTCGCGATAGGCGACGCGCGGCGGCACCGTGTCGACCGCGACGTTGTAGCGGGCGGCCAGCTTGTCGACCGCGACTTTCAGGTGCATCTCGCCCTGGCCGCGCAGCAGCAGCTCGTGGGTCTCGGCCCGCGGCTCGAAGGAGAGCGAGGGGTCTTCTTCCACGATCTTGTGCAGGGCGCCCGACAGCTTGACCTCGTCGTTGCGGTTCTTGGCGGCGAGCGCGAGCCCGAAGACCGGCGCCTCCGAGACCGGAAAATCCTCGACCGCGCTCACCCCGGAGGCGGCGATCGCCTGGCCCGACGACAGCGCGTCGACCTTGGCAAGCGCCACGATCTCGCCCGCCTTGGCGCTCGCCACCTTGTCGAGGCGCTGGCCGAACGGCCGGAACAGGCTGCCGAGCCGCTGGCCGCCCAGGCTCATGCCTTCGCTGACGGTTCCCGACCAGACCCGGCAGATCGAGAGCTTGCCGGCGTGGGCCTGGTGCACGACCTTGAAGCATTCCGCCATGGCGACGCCGTTGTGGGGCAGCGCGCGGCGCCTGGCGGTCTCACCGACGAACGGCGTGTCGTGCCGCAACGCCTTCAGCAGCCGGCGCACGCCGTTCTCGCGGTCGCCCGCGCCCAGCAGCACCGGCACGATCTGGTCGGCGCCGAATTCGTCGTGCAGATCGCGGTAGATCAGCGACTTCTCGGGGGCGACGTCTTCGATCAGCTGTTCGAGCAGTTTGTCGTCGAACTCCGACAGCGTTTCCAGCATCTCGCGGCGCGCCTCGGCCTCGCGCGGCAGGATCTCGGCCGGCATCTCGATCAGGTCGGAGGCGCCGCTCGATTTGTAGCGGTAGGCGCGCTCGCTCACGAGATCGACGTAGCCCACCGTTTCCTCGCCGCCGTCGCTGGTCGGCCGGCGGATCGGCACCTGGCGCAGCACGAGCTTGCGCGACGACACGGTTTGCAGCGCGGCCAGCATGTCGCGCACGCGCGCCTCGGCGGAATCGATCTTGTTGATGAAGAGGATGTGGGGGATGTGGTTGTCTTCGATGTATTTCAGAAGAGGCGTCAAGGCGACCACGCGTTCCGGTGCCGGCTCGCACACCACGACGGCGGCGTCGCAGGCGGCGAGCGCGGCGAAGGCGTCGTGCTGGAACTCGATCGAGCCCGGCGCGTCGATGAAGGTCCATTGGTCGCCGAGATAGTCGACCGAGGCGATGTTGAGCTCGGTGCCCATGCTGCGCTTGCGCGCCTCGGGCGAGCCGTCGCCCACAGACGTGCCCGCGCGCGTCGAGCCGCGCCGGCCGATGGCGCCCGTGGCGAAGAGGATGCTCTCCAGCAGGGACGTCTTGCCTGAGAGGTACGGCCCGCACAGCGCCACCACGCGATGCGCGCCGCTGCCTGGTCTGCCTCCAGTAATGGTCTCGGTTTTTGGACTGGCCATGACAACGTCCTCCTTCTTCGCAAGCCATGTGCGTCGAAGCCCCGGACGTCGGCGGTCGCACCGAACTCAAGCGGCCGGAGCGAACTCTTTGTCGAGGGAAATGCTTTCACCCTGTATCGGCCGAGTCAATGCGGCGGCGGGGGAAAGAATTGTCAGTGCCGAAACGGAACCCGCCCGGGCCTCAGGGCGTCGGCGGCAGGAGCTTGTCGATGGCGTAGATCCACGATTTGCGGGCATCGTCGTACGACAGACCGTACTGCTCGCGCATGCGTTGCCAGCCTTCGAAGCTGGTGAGTTCGTCGAGCGCGCTCAGGATCGCGGTCCGTTGCGGGTGCTTCAGCGTCGCGAGTTCGACGGCATAGATTTCCTCGAGTCGCGCCCGGAACAGGCCGCGCACCATGTCGATGCGACGCGCGATCTCGGGCGACTTGTAGAGGCCGATCGAAACCACCCGCCATATCGGCATCCACGTTTCGCAGGCGCGCGCGCGGATTTCGACCTGGAACTTGATGCGCGTCTCCCGATCGGCAGTGATCTTGTCGCCGGCCGGCGTGGAGCGGCGCTGCGACAGCACGTGATCGAAGGCTGCGGCGGCGAGACGCTCGCGATCGGCGAAATGGGCGAACACCGCACGCTCGGACAAGCGCGCCTGCTCGGCCACCTGCTCGCAGGTCGGAAGGTCGCGCTTCTCGCGCAGCAGCTCGAGATAGGCTTCGATGATCGCCTGGCGCGTGCGCACGCTGCGCTGGCGACGACCGTCGACGCGTTCAGGAGGTAGCTCTAGCGCCGCACCCGGCAGGCCGCCTTGTGACACCTCGCTCATTGAGCGGCATCTTGGTTCAAATGATCGCGCTGTGTCGAGCCTGAGTATTGGCGCCGCAGCCGGCCGCGCCGCTGAAGCTCCGGGACGACCAGGTCGACGAACTCCTCGATCGCGCCGGGGCAATAGATCGGCGACAGCATGAAGCCGTCGCCTCCGACATTGTCGCAATATGCCTCGAGCTGGTCGGCGACGTCGCTCGCGGTGCCGACCATTTGTGGCAAACCGACACTCTGGCCGTGGTTGCGCGCCACTTGTTCGAGGGTCAGCAACTCGCCGGTCATGCTGCGATAGCGCGTCTGCATGCGCTGCAGCTTGGCTTCGCTGCGGTGCGCCATGACCGTGTCGAGCGGCAAGGCCGACAGGTCGAAATCGAGATGGCCGGACAGGATGGCGAGGCCGCCTTCGAGCGGCACCAGCGCATTGTGCTCGGCCTGCTTGTCCTCCGCCTCGGCGCGCGAGGAGCCGACGATGGGCTGCACGCCGAACAGCAGCTTGCAGGCCGACGCCGGACGGCCGGCCTCGACCACGCCTTTCTTGATGTCGTCGTACAGTTCCTTGGCGCCCTTGAGGTTGGGCTGGATGGCGAAGACGGCGTCGGCGTAGCGCGCGGCGAACTCGCGGCCCTTGCCCGACGTGCCGGCCTGGACGATCGCCGGCCCGTTTTGCGGCGAGCGCACGACGTTGAGCGGACCGCGCGACTTGAAGTACCGGCCCTCGTGCTCGATGCGGTGGACCTTGGCGGGATCGGCGAAGATTCCGGCCTCGCGATCCATGACGAGGGCGTCGGCCTCCCAGCTGTCCCACAATTTGCGGCAAACCTGGATGAACTCGTGCGCGCGATCGTAGCGGTCGTCGGTCGGCCGAAATTCCTCGCCGTAATTGGCGGCCTGGTTGTGGTTGAGCGCGGTGACGACGTTCCACGCCACGCGGCCGCGCGTCAGGTGATCGAGCGTCGCCCACAGGCGGGCGGCATGGAAGGGATGCTGGTGGCTGACGGAATAGGTGGCGCCCAGGCCGATCTTGCTGGTCGCCGCCGCCATGAAGGAGAGCAGGGGAATCGGATCGTGCTCGGGAGCCTGGGTGGCGTTGCGCAACGCGGGCGCCAGCGAGCCGGTATAGGTGTCGGAGATGTAGTTGAGGTCGGCGAAGAAAACCATGTCGAAGCAGCCGCGCTCGCAGGTCCGCGCGATGTGCTGATAGAGCTCAGGCTTCGTCCAGTCGTAGCCCGCCGCCGCGGTGCGCGGATGCCGCCACATGGCGAGGCTGTGATAGGTCGGGCTGTGGCACAGGAACTGCGCCAGGTGCATCTGCGGCTTGGCCATGAGCCGATCATGCAACCTCCCCATTCAAATGGGGAGGTGCGATAGCCTTGGGACGAGCCACCTCCCCGTATGAATGGGGAGGGCCGCTGTGCTCTTCAGTTGAGCGCCGCGCAGGCGCGCTGGATGCGGCGGCCGGCTTCTTCCAGAAGCTCCGTCGCCGTGGCGTAGGAGATGCGGAAGGCCGGGCCCTGGCCGAACGCCGAGCCCTGCACCACCGACAGGCCCTCGGCCTCGAGCAGGTAGTTCACGAAGTCGGTGTCGTCCTTGATCGTCTTTCCGTCCGGCGTCTTCTTGCCGATCGTGCCGGCGCACGACGGGTAGACGTAGAACGCACCCTCCGGCCGCGGGCACCTGATGCCCTTGGACTGGTTCAGCATCGACACGATGAGGTCGCGGCGCTGCTTGAAGATGGCGACGTTCTTCGGGATGAAGTCGGTCGGGCCGTTGAGCGCCGCCACCGAAGCCGCCTGGCTGATCGACGAGGCGTTCGACGTCGACTGGCTCTGCACGGTAATCATGGCGTCGATCAGCTTCTGCGGCCCCGCGGCGTAGCCGATGCGCCAGCCGGTCATGCTGTAGGCTTTCGACACGCCGTTCATGGTGAGCGTGCGGTCGTAGAGCCTGGGCTCGACCTCGGCCGGCGTGGCGAACTTGAAGTCGTCGTAGACCAGCTTCTCGTACATGTCGTCGGTCAGGACATGGACGTGCGGATGCTTCAAGAGCACGTCGCACAGCGCCCGAAGGTCGGCCTTGCTGTAGGCCGCACCGGTGGGATTGCTGGGCGAGTTCAGGATGATCCACTTGGTCCTCGGCGTGATCGCGCGCTCGAGATCCTCCGGCCGGAGCTTGAAGCCGCTCGACTCGGGGCACTGCACGATCACCGGCGTGCCGTCGGCGACCAGCACCATCTCGGGATACGACACCCAGTAGGGCGCCGGGATGATCACTTCGTCGCCGGCATTGAGCGTCGCCAGCATGGCGTTGAAGATGATCTGCTTGCCGCCCGACGTGACCACGGTCTGCGACGGCTTGTAGTCGAGGCCGTGGTCGCGCTTCATCTTGGCGCAGATCGCCTGGCGCAAAGCGGGCGTGCCCGGCACGGCGGTGTACTTGGTGTCGTTGTTCCTGATCGCCGCGATCGCCGCGTCCTTGATGTGGTCGGGCGTCGGCATGTCGGGCTCGCCGGCGGCGAGGCCGATCACGTCCTTGCCGGCCGCTTTCATCTCCAGGAACTTGCCTTGGGCGGCATTGGTCGGAGAGGGCTTGATGCGGCTGAGACGGTCGGCAATGAACGCCATAACGCGATGCCTCCTTGGGCTTTGAGCAAACGGCCGGGAACCTACTGGCCGAGCCTCTATCCCGCAAGGCGCGAAGGGGGATAGCCGGCCTATTTCTCGTAGGTTCCAGCCTAAACTGTCATAGCCCTGTGGGTTACAAGGAGCGGCCGAAGGACGCTCTCGGAGGGAAGCCCGTGAAGCAAGTGCTGATCGAGAAATACGGCGCGCCGTGGGAAGTCGCGCGCTGCGCCGATGTGCCCGATGTCGGCGCGCCCGCTGCCGACGAGGTCGTCTTCGACGTGCTCGCCTTCCCGATCAATCCCGCCGACATGTGGTTCTGCAAGGGCAGCTACCGGCTGAAGCCGCCATTGCCCGCGACGCCGGGCGCCGAGTGCGTCGGCAAGGTCACCGCCGTCGGCGCGCAAGTGAAGCACGTGAAGCCGGGCGACCTCGTCATCAACCTGCAGCGCGAGAACTGGGCGCAGAAGCGGCGGGTCAAGGGCGACGATGCGATCCCGCTGCCCGCTGGCATCGATCTCCGGCAGGCGGCGATGGTGCGCATCAATCCGCCGACCGCGCTTCTCATGCTGTCTGACTTCGTCGAGCTCAAGGACGGCGACTGGGTGATCCAGAACGTCGCCAACTCCGCGGTCGGCCGGCTGGCGATCGTGCTGGCGCGCCAGCGCGGCCTGCGCACCGTCAACGTCGTGCGCCGGCCGGAGCTCGCGGCGGAACTGAAGGCACTGGGCGCCGACCTTGTCGTCGTCGACGGGGACGATCTCGCCAAGCGCGTGGCGGCCGAGACCGGTGAGGCGAAGATCAAGCTCGGGCTCGAGGCGATCGGCGGCACCGCGACGGGCCGGCTGGCCGACTGCATCGCCACCGACGGCACCTTGGTGCATTACGGCTCGATGAGCGGGCAGGACCCCGTGGTCGGCCGTTCGAATTTCATCTATCGCGGCGTGCGGCTGACCGGCTTCATGCTGGGCCGCTTCCTCGCCAAGCGCAGCGCCCAGCAGATCCGCGAGATCTACGCCGGGCTTGCGCAGCAGGTGATGGCGGGCAAACTGTCGGCGCCGGTCGACACGGTCTATCCGATCGACAAGATCAAGGATGCCCTGGCGCACGCCGACAGAGGCGGCCGCGACGGCAAGATTCTGGTCTCGCCCAATGGGCCGATTTGAACGAGGGAGCGAGAAATGAGTTCAGACGTAGCTGAGGTCGAGAAGGTCCTGCAGGTCTATTTCGACGGCCTCTACGAGGGCGACACCAAGAAGCTGGGCGCCGCCTTCCATCCGATGTCGCATCTCTACAGCGTCGGCGCCGACGGCAAGGCGGCCGACTTCCCGCGCGCCGACTGGTTCAAGATGGTCGAGGGCCGCAAGTCGGCCAAGGCGAGCGGCAGCGAACGGCGCGACCGCATCGTGTCGATCGACTTCTCGGGACCGGGCACCGCCTTCGCCAAGGTCGAGTGCCAGATCCCGCCGCGCTACTTCACCGACTACCTCACCCTGGTGAAGGCCGACGGCCGCTGGCAGGTCATCTCCAAGACCTTCCACACGGTGACGAAGGACAAGTGAAGACGATCTGAAAGTTGCCAAAAGGCAAGCTGGTCCAATGGCTTACGTATAGGATCAGTTCGTTTGGCGCATATTCTTGGAGGGCGCCTAGTCCTTGGCGTCGGCCGCGACCTGGACCTTGAGCATGCGGTCGGCCGGCGGGTTGACCGCGCCCGAGCCCGGCGCGCCCTTCTTGATCTTGTCGACGAACTCCATGCCCGACACGACCTTGCCCCACACGGTGTACTGGCCGTCGAGGAAGTTCGAGTCCTTGAAGCAGATGAAGAACTGGCTGCGCGCCGAGTCGGGGTCGTTGGTGCGCGCCATCGAGACCGCGCCGCGCGCATGCGGCTCCTGGCTGAACTCCGCCTTCAGCCGCTCGCCCATGCCGCCGGTGCCGGTGCCGGTCGGATCGCCGGTCTGCGCCATGAAGCCGTCGATCACGCGGTGGAACAGCACGCCGTCGTATTTGCCCTCGCGCGCGATCTTCTTGATCTGCGCCACGTGCTGCGGCGCGAGGTCGGGCCGCATCTCGATGACGACACGGCCGTCCTTGAGGTCGATGTAGAGCGTGTTTTCCTTGTCCATGGTTCTCACTCCTTGACGTCCGCCGCGACGCGGACCGTGATCATCTTATCGGGCGGCGGCGGCACCGCGCCGGACTTGGGGTCGCCCATCTTGATCTTGTCGACGCAGTCCATGCCCTGGGTGACCTTGCCCCAATAGGTGTACTGGCCGTCGAGAAAGCGCGCATCCTTGAAGACGATGAAGAACTGGCTCTGCGCGCTGTTGGGATCGTCGGTGCGCGCCATCGAGACCGCGCCGCGCACGTGCGGCTCCTTGCTGAACTCGGCGGGAAGCTTCTCGCCCATGCCGCCCATGCCGGTGCCGGTCGGGTCGCCCGTCTGCGCCATGAAGCCCGGGATCACCCGATGAAAGACGATGCCGTCGTACTTGTGCGCGCGCGCCAGCGCCTTGATCTGCGCCACGTGCTTGGGCGCCAGGTCGGGCCGCATCTCGATCACCACCCGGCAATTGTCCTTGAGGTCAATATAAAGAGTGTTCTCCCGGTCGGCGGCGAAAGCTGCAGCGGCAAGGAAGAAGGAAGCGGCGAGGGACAGGCCGACGACGGTTTTGCGCATGGCGGCGGACCTTGGACGGGCGAGCGCGGAAACACAAGGGCGGCGGTTCAGTTTGGCGTGGCGTTTGGCGCACGCGCCGGTAAAGTACGGGCCGATTGGGTAGGGGCGACCGGTGTGGGTCGGTCGCACATTGTGAAAGTCATAGTCTAACGGATTGCTCGATGACCGCCGAGAGCGGCGGGAGCCAGCCCGAAAGTGTGGGGCGCTCCCCCATCAGTTCCGTGCTCGAACGACCGGTGGCCGCGGCCAATGACGCGGAGTCCACTGCGCGTCCGCTCGCCCGGGTTTTCCCGCCCTCGGCCGATGCCAAGCGCGATCAGCTGATCCAGGAAACGTGGAGCGGCTTCTGCGCCGAGATGACGGAAGCGGTGAGGACGGCGGCCGGCGCCGATCGTTCGCCGCCCGAGATCGCCTATGCCGTGGGCGAGATCGTGCACAATTATTTCCGCGCCCGTGGCGCCACGCTTACGAGCCGTGAGCTGCGTCATTTGGTCGGCGAGCTGCTCGACCGGCACAGCGTCAGCAAACCCGATGTCCTGAAGCCGGAAGTGGCGGAAGCGGAGCCGCCGCCAAGAGCCGAGCCGCCGAAAGCCGAGCCGCCGCAGGCCAAGCCGGAAGCCGCGCCGGAAAAGGTGGTCGCCTTTGCCAAGGAGCCGCCCCCTGCACCGTGGCAAAGCGAGGAAACGCCGGCACCGAGTCCCGCGGTGCCGGAGAAGGTGTTCGAGCCGCCGCCGTCGACGCTGGTGGAAGTGCTGGATCGCGAAGCGGCGACGTTCGACCGGCTGCTGGCGACCATCGTCGAGGTCGCGCGGCCGCTGGTGCCGCGCCACGCCGGCCGGGACGTGGCCAAGGCCGCCATCGCGATCGTGCTCGACAAGGCGTTGGGCGAAGCGGGCGAGCAGCTGTCGCCGCCGACGCGGACGCGGCTGCAGGCGGCGGCGCTGAGCGAACTCTGCGGCCTGGGCCTGATCGATCGCCTGTGGGCCGACCGCACCGTCCATGCCCTGTTCGTCAACGGACCGTCCGTCATCTACGCGCAGCGCGGCGGCGCGCTCGAGCGTGTCGCCGAGAGTTTCCGCAGCGAGCAGCATCTCGCCGAGATCGTCGGCCGGCTGGCCCCGTCCGCCCGGCAGCCTGTGGTGGAATTCCAGCTGCGCGACGGCACGAGCGGCGTGGCGGTGTTTCCGCCGGCGGCGCCGCGCGGTCCGGTTCTGGCGCTGCGCCGCGCCGAGCCCGGAACGGCGAGCTTCGAGCGCCTGATCGCGGCGGGCATGCTGAGCAGCGCCATGGCGGACGTGATCAGGATCGCCGCGCGCTGCCGGCTCAACATCCTGGTCTCCGGGCCGGCCGGCGCGGGAAAGACGGCCCTGCTCGCCGCGCTCGCCCGCGATCTCGGCGAGGCACGTATTGTCACCGTGGCGCGGCATCGCTCGTTCCGCTCGCAGGCGCCCACGCGCATCGAACTCGTGGCGCAGGAACCGACATCGTCCTTGCCGGCGCTTCTCGCCGCGGGCGCTGCACTCGCCCCCGATCTGCTGCTGGTCGACTCGGTCCGCCTCGAGGACGTGCCCGCCCTTGTGGAACGTTTGTCGCGCGGCGCGCGCGGCACGGTCGCCGCGGTCGAACCGTCATCGCTCGCCTCGGGCCTCGGCCGCTCGGTCGACCTCGTGGTGCGTCTGGCGCGCGGCGGCGACGGGCTCAGTCGCGTGGTCGCGATGCTGGACGGCGCGGGCGCCGCGATGTTCGTGCACGAGGATGGAGCATTCCAGCGCCGCAGTGCGAACCCCGCCTTCGCGTCGGCGGCGCAGGCGGGCGGTCTCGGCGAGGCCCTGGCGGCGACCTTGCGCTGACAAAGCTGCGACTGGCCGCCACATACCGAGCGCAGTCGAAAACCCGTTACCTCGCTCTTCTATATCTGGTACTAACCGCTTTGAATTGCGGGGGATTTTGCGGGTCGGAACCTGCCAGAAACCGCCCGCCAAGGGGACGGTTGATGGTCGGTAAGCGCGGTTTGGGCCTACTCGGGATTGCGGCGGCGATCGGGGCCTTGGTGTCCGGAGTCGGTGGGCCTGCCCTGGCGCAGGACAAAGTGAACGGCGCTCCTCAGGACTGGCAGATGGGCTTTCCGCCGTCCTACACGCCGGTCATGGATCATGTCGCGTCGCTGCACGATCTGCTGCTGGTGATCATCACGCTGATCTCGCTCTTCGTGCTGGCGCTGCTGGTCTATGTCGTCTTCCGCTTCCACGCCGCGCGCAACCCGACGCCGACCACGGTGACGCACAACACCGTCCTGGAAATCGCCTGGACGATCATCCCGATCCTGATCCTGGTGGTGATCGCGATCCCGTCCTTCCGCCTGCTCTATTTCGGCGACAAGGCGACGGACGCGGCGATGACGGTCAAGGTCACCGGTCATCAGTGGTACTGGCAGTACGAGTATCCCGACCAGGGCAACATCTCGATCGACAGCCGCATGCTCGCGGAGGCCGACCGTGCCAAGCAGAAGCCCGACGAGCCGCGTCTGCTCGCCGTCGACAACGAGATGGTGATCCCGGCCAACACCACGATCCGCATCATCGGCACCGGCGCCGACGTCATGCACGGCTGGACGGTGTGGGGCTTCGGCATCAAGAAGACGGTGATTCCCGGCCGCCTGAACGAGGGCTGGATCAACGTTCCCAAGGAAGGCATCTATTTCGGCGAGTGCTCGCAGATCTGCGGGCAGGACCACAGCTACATGCCGATCGCGGTGAAGGTGGTCTCCAAGGCGGAGTTCGACGCCTGGGTCGCCGACAAGAAGAAGGCCGCCGGGCTTGCGCCCGCGGCCGGCGCCGTCAAGACCGACGTCGCTTCCGCCACCGTTCCCGCCAACCGCTAAGCGCAGCTCCGCAGGAGACATAACAATGGCTACCGCGCACGGCGCCGCCGACCACAGTCACGACGACCATCATCACACGCCGAGCGGCATTGGCCGCTGGCTGAACAGCACGAACCACAAGGACATCGGCACGATGTACCTGGTGTTCGCAATCATCGCCGCCTTGATCGGCGCGGCGTTCTCGGTGGTGATGCGGCTCGAACTGCTGCATCCCGGCGTCCAGTACTTCCTGAAGGACGGCCAGCCGGACGGTCACCTGTGGCAGACCATCGTGACGGCGCACGGCCTGATCATGGTGTTCTTCGTCGTCATGCCATCGCTGATCGGCGGGTTCGGCAACTGGTTCGTGCCGCTGATGATCGGCGCGCC